>NZ_JARPQB010000031.1 GCF_029478665.1 Pseudomonas entomophila | reverse complement strand
GGCGGCGGTGCCTACGACATTACTTTTCGTACACTGCCTAGCAAGCTCAAGGCCGGCTACAGTTACGACGTCTTGGGCGGCACCTACACAAACAATAGGCGACGCAGTTCTGAGATGGTATCCGAACACAGCTACAGCGGGCTAAACATCGACTGGCTGCAAGACATCCAGCCCGAGCCGTTCCTGCCTCAGTGCCTCATTCCCAGTTCCGCATCATCCATCAGCGCCTTGGCCAGCGCGCTCAGGTAATACGACGCCCAGAGCAGTTGCGGCTTTTCTTCCATGATTCCGGCAATAGCGGAAAGGGGACGAATCTATTTTTTACTCTAATTGCTGCCTCAGCGGGACCTAAGGGGCCACGAAACCTAGGTGATACCGGCTGAAGAGAGCAGCCCTATTCAATAGGTGATCCTATACACTCATCGAAAATTTATTGAGAAGATGAAACAGGGCGGGCCGAAACTAGAGTAGCGAAAATAAATCCGTCCCCTTTTCCCCCTGCACGATGAGGCGAATCATGGAGCTATTTGAACTTTTCGATATTTTTCTGCGCGATGGCTGCGTAGAAAAACCCGAACTTCTTGGTGTTTCCGACTTTTTCCAGGAAACACTGGAGAATGCCGGATATTACTTGACTGGCGAGACCTGTAATTTTCACTCCTATGAAAATTACATAGATATATTCCATAAAAGAAATTCACTCTGGATACTCCATAAACAATACTTCAATAAAAAACTCCCCATTGGCAACGGATTCGAAATAGGACCTCGCGCCAGATTGACAACACTCATAAAGAATCTACCAGCATCAAGATCGCTAAAATTTTTCTTTGATGAAACTCGAAAAGAAGGAGCAATGACGATAGATGACTATTACGTGGTCAGGTTTAACGAAACTTGTTCACGAGGCGCTTATCTTATCGAAACACTAGAAAGTTCTCTTGATAAATCTGGGGAGTATGAATATTTGGCAATCCGAATGGTGGTCAGCACACTAACCGAAAGTGACATGAATTCCCCCTTAAACAGAGAAGACGCCCAGAAGCCCTATAGGAAACTAAAAATTGCACTTTGCAAACGCTCCCAAGCCACGCCAAAACCTGAGCATCAACAAATTAGATGAACTAAGGAAATGCTAAATTCAAACCAAGCATTTCTAGGTTGCTTTACGAGAAGTACTGAACTAAAGACTGACAATTTCCGAGCGAACTCTCATTTCTAGCAAGCTCAAGACTGACTACCGTTACTACGTCTTGGGCGGCATCTACACAAACAGCGGAAATGGGACGAATTTATTTTTTTACTCTAATTGCTGCCTAAGCAGGGCCTAAGAGGTCACGAAACTTAGGTGGTATCGGCTGAGTAGAGCATTCCTACTTAATAGTCTATCTGGCGAGGGAGCTGACTGGTAATAGTAGATTCGTGGGTGACCTTATACGGCAAACCACCTCCAGAGGTTGGGCGGAGATTTGCAGAGATGAAAAATACTGCATATGCAGGATGAAAAAATGGTTGTACTAAAGGCCAGGATTGACACGTTCAAATCCGATAGCGGAAGTGCTTGCTTCACCCAGTGCTGTTTGATTCTCGGCGACGTGACAGTCGGTGACTATGGCCAGCTAATGCTTGCCGGCGTTCTAGATGGCGCAATCAAGGACTTTTTTGAACGAGCTAAGGTTTGCGAGCCAATACAGTTAACAGTCAGCAACCTTAAAGTCAAAATTCAAGAAGCCGAGGCAGACATAAGAAATTCCTACTTACCTATTGGGGTAGAAGGTTTTGACGGTGACTTTGTAGGATTTGTAAGAATTGACGACCGCGAGAGCATGGTGGTTAGACTTTGGGGGGAAGAGGCTTTAACCCTGCTAGATATAAGCAAGTCAAATTATATAAAGTTCATGCATGGCCTTAGAGAAACCTTGGCTGAGCAATGTAAAGCGCTAGGACTGAATCTTGATCGGGACTCAGCATAGGTGCAATGAATGGGGGCGGCATCTGCCGCCCCCAAAAGTATCGTGCTGCATGAGTGATCCAGGCCGACTGGCTATGAGACACCCAGACCGAGCCGTTCCTGCCTCAGTGCCTCATCCCCAGTTCCGCATCATCCATCAGCGCCTTGGCCAGCGCGCTCAGGTAATACGACGGCCAGAGCAGTTGCGGCTTTTCTTCCATGATCCCGGCAATGGTCAGGTCGCGCACGTAGCCCATCAGTTCCGAAGCCTGTTCGCGGACGTGCTGGCAGGGGATGCCGGGTTCGATGCAGAACAGCGGGGCGGTCTGGCCTTCGCCTTGGTAGAACTTGGTTTTGCCGGCGGTGGTGTCGTCGGTGGTCATTGTTTTTCTCCCTGAAGTGGTGGGGGCCTGGGCGGGCTCTTTCGCCAGCAAGGCTGGCTCCTACAGGTGAAACGCAGCCTCGGTAGGAGCCGGCCTTGCCGGCGAACAGGCCCGGCCAGGGCCTAGTGCAGCGTGGCCGGGGACCTGGGCTGGGCATGCACGGCCTGATGGGCCACGGTCAATGCGCACAGGGCGTATTCGCTGGCCTGGATGAGGGTGTCTTAAAGGGAATGAGGATGGGGTGGGTCGGGGACGATATTTAACATGACGATCTCTTGCTGATGAGTGGGGCCACCACCGTCTGCTGTCAAACAAGAGGGTGGCAGCTGTACATGGGTTGACAGACCGGTCAGCAAGAGCAAAACCCCGGCGCACACGAAGTGCCCCACGTACAGCCGCCATATAAAGCGAAACCGTTGAAGTTGCTCTTGGAAGTCGGCCTGTCAAAGCCGGTCGCTGATTCAAGCGATCCGCCGAGACTAGAGCCGTGCCAGAACGACCGCAACGGAAAAAGGGCGGCGGGAGTATGTTTGGGAAATGGACTACAAGGAAGGGGTTAAATCTGATTTCAGGGCTTGGAATGCACTCATCATCGATGAGTGCTATATCACTGTGGATTCTGCTTTACCCAACAGTGGCATCGTTCGACCCATGGCTCTGGCATGATTCAGCACGCAGCCTGTAGGAGCGGCCTTGTGCCGCGAAAGGGCCGCAAAGCGGCCCCGGCGATCTTTGTTCGACACTGAAATCCTGGGGCCGCTACGCAGCCCTTTCGCGGCACAAGGCCGCTCCTACAGGGATCACGCTTAAGGTGGTGGGGTTTGCCCGCGAAGCAGGCACCCCGTTGCCGGTGTTCGCGGGCAAGCCCGCTCCCACAGGGCTTGTCGTTTTACGGATACACTGCCGGGCATGAACCTCGACACCCGCATCAAGTACCGCCACCTGCTGTGCTTCCTGGAGATTGCCCGGCAGGGCAGCCTGGCCAGGGCCGCCGACGTGCTCGCCATCAGCCAGCCGGCGATCTCCAAGACCCTCAAGGAGCTGGAAGACCTGCTTGAGGCGCGCCTGTTCGAGCGCTCACGCAACGGCGCCGCGCTGACCCCGGCCGGCACCCGCTTCATGCGCTACGCCGGCCCCAGCGTGCAGGCCCTGCGCGAGGGCGTGGGCAGTGTGCGCGGCGAGGCGCGCACACCGTCGCAGGTGCGCATCGGTGTGCTGTCGACCGTCGAGGGACTGTTGATGCCGGAAGTGCTCTGCCGCCTGCACCAGCGCCACGAGGCACTGGTGATCAGCGTGGTGACCGGGGTCAGCGCGCAACTGCTCGGGCAGTTGCACCTGGGCGAGCTGGAGCTGGTGGTCGGGCGCATGACCGACAGCCCGCAGATCCAGGGCCTGTCGTTCGAGCACCTGTACAGCGAATCGATGGCCCTGGTGGTGCGCCCGGGCCATCCGCTGCTGGCCAGCACGCCGGTGGAGCGGGCCCAGGTGGTACGCTACCCGTTGGTGCTGCCGCCCCAGGGCACCACCATTCGCCAGCACGCCGACAGCCTGTTCGTGCAGTGCGGCATCCCGATGCCGGCGCAGCGCCTGGAAACCTTGTCGCTGGCCCTGAGCCGTCGCTACCTGCTGGGCAGCGACGCGTTGTGGGTGGCGCCACGCGACGCGGTGCTGCTCGACCTGCGGCACAACGAACTGGCCGAGCTCGACCTGGGCGTGCGCGAGCCGGGCGGCTCGGTGGGCATCTGCCGCAACGCCGCCTTGCCGCAGAGCCTGCCGGCCCAGTGGATGTGCGAGGTACTGCGCGAAGTGGCCGGGCAGTACCGGGACGGCGACTACCCCTGAGCCGGGCGGGTGAGCAGGGCGCTGAGGCGTTTGAGATTGTCGTCGCCCAGGCTGCCGCTGGCCGCCATCAGGCGCAGCTGGGCCTGGAGGATGGCGTAGCGCTGGCGGGCCAGTTGCAGGGTGGTGCGGGTCACCTGCTGTTCGGCATCCACCACATCGCTGCTGATCCGCGCGCCGGCTTCGAAGGCATGGGTGGTGATCTGCAGGTTGCTCTGGCTGGAGCGTAGCGCCTGCTGCAAGGCCTGGTACTGGCTGAGCCCGCCGGTCAGGTTGAGGTAGGCCTGGCGGGCCATGAAGTCGGCCTCGCGGCGGGCATCTTCCAGTTCATCCTCGGCGGCGCCATGCAGGGCGCGGGCCTCGCGGGTGCGGCTCTGGGTGCCGCCACCGGCGTACAGCGGCACGCTCAGTTGCACGCCGACCACGGTCTGGGTGTACTTCTCCTCGGGCACGGTGACGTCGTAGAGGCTGCCGCCGACCGAGGCGAAACGCCCGTGGGCGGCGACCAGGTCGAGGGTCGGCAAGTGGCCGGCCTGTTGTTTCTCCACTTCCTGCTCGGCGATCAGCCGGCGCACTTCGGCGGCCTGCACCTTGAGGTTCTGCGCCCGGGCCTGTTCGGTCCAGGCTTCCATGCGCGGCGGTTGCGGGCCGGCGAAGGCGACCTGCTCATCGAGCCGCGCCAGTTCGCCGGGGTCGTTGCCGATCAGTCGCGCCATGGCCTGCTGCTGCAGGCGCAGGGCATTGCCCGCGGCGATCTGTTCGGCCTGGGCCAGGTCGTAGCTGGCCTGGATGCGCTGCACTTCGTTCTCGGTGCCCGAGCCTTCGCGGCGGAAGCGTTGCGCCTTGTCCAGTTGCTGGCCGAGGCTGCGCACCTGCTGGCGGCTGGTGTGCAACTGGTCTTCGGCCAGCAGCAGTTCGAAGTAGGTGTCGGCCACACGCAGCATCAGGTCCTGGCGTGCCGCCAGCAAATCGATCTCGCCGGCAGTGGCCTGGGCCTTGCCCTGGGCATGGTCGATGACGTTCTGCCAACGCAGCAACGGCTGGACCAGCACCAGCGCGTAGGCGTTGGAGTTGTCCTTGTCGCGCTGTGCGCCACCGCTGTGCTCGCGGTCGACCCAGGCCGCGCCGCCCTCCAGCGACAGGTGCGGCAGCAGCGTGGCCAGCCCCTGGGGGGCCTTTTCTGCCGCCGCCTGCTGGCGTTGCTGGGCGGCGGCGTAGGCCATGTCGTGGTCCACGGCCTTGAGGTAGGTCTGGTACAGGTCGCTGGCCTGGCCAGGGTTGCTGCAGAGCGCCAGCAGCGCCAGCGTGGCTACGCGGATTCGAGGGCGGTGTCCGGGCATGTCGCAGATTCCTTTGCGGGTTGAGGCTTGGGGGTCCTGGGGTTGCGCATCATCAGCACCATGGGCACGCCGACCAGCATGACCGCGCCGAGCAGGCCGAAGAGCATGCTGAAGCCGAGCATCTGCGCCTGGTCGCGGGCTTCGAGGAAGGCCAGCAGGGTGTTGGCCTGGCCGGGGTCGAGCAGGTCGGTGGACAGGCGCCTGGGGTCGAGGTTGGCGACCTCCCAGCCACCGGCGAGCAGGCGGGTTTCGTCGACGTGCTCGGACAACTGCCGGTAGCGCGACCAGGAGAAGCGCGTGAGCAGGGTGGCGGCGATGGCGATGCCGACGCTGCCGCCGAGCTGGCGCATCAGGTTGAGCACGCCGGAGCCGACCGAGATCAGCCCTTGCGGCAGTTGGCGCATGGCCAGGTTGGTCAGTGGCACGAAGATCATGCCCAGGCCGAAGCCACGGATGACCAGCGGCCAGAACAGCGTGTCCGGGTTGCTTTGCAGGGTGAACTGGGTGTGCAGGTACATGGCGTAGCCGTAGATCAGGATGCCCAGGCAGATGAACACCCGCTCGTCGATACGGTTCTCCTGGGACAGCTTGCCGATCACCAGGGTGCTGACGGCGCTGGCCAGCGCGCCGGGGAAGATCACCAGGCCGCTCTGGTAGGCGCTCTGCTCGAGCAGGGTCTGCAACAGCAGCGGCACCATGAACAGGGTGCTGTACAGGCCGAAACCCACGCAGAATGCGCAGATCGAGCCGAGCAGGAATTCGCGGTTGGCGAACAGCGACAGGTTGACGATCGGGTTGGCGACCCGCCGCTCCCAGTAGCAGAACCCCACCAGGCCGAGCGCCGACAGCACCAGGCACAGCACGGTGAGGTCCGACTCCAGCCAGTCCCAGTGCTCGCCGCGCTCCAGCAGGATCTGCAGGCTGCCCACGCCGAGGGCGAGCAGGATGAAACCGAGGTAGTCGATGCTCTGCGGGCGCCGTTCATGGCGTGAGTCGTCCACGCACAGCCAGGCCAGCAGCAGGGCCAGCGCGCCGATCGGCAGGTTGATCAGGAAGATCCAGTGCCAGGAGAACGCATCGATCAGGTAGCCACCCACCGACGGGCCCAACGTTGGCCCCATCATTACCCCGACGCCGTACACCGCCATGCCGGCGCTGACCTTCTCCTTGGGGAACACGTCGTAGATGATCGCCTGGGAGATCCCCAGCAGGCCACCGCCGGCCAGGCCCTGGACCACCCGGCACAGCACCATCTGCCACAGCTCCACCGACAGCGCGCAGCCCAGCGAGGCGACCACGAACACGGCGGACGACACCAGGTAGTAGGCGCGCCGGCCGAACCAGGCCGACAGCCAGCCACTGGCCGGCAGGATCACCACGTTGGCGACGATGTAGCCGGTCGACACCCAGGAGATCTCGTCCACCGACGCCCCGTAGCTGCCCATCAGGCTGGGGATCGCGACGTTGACGATGGTCACGTCGAGCAGTTCCATCATCGAGATCAGGGTGACCGTCAAGGCCACCAGCCAGGGCGATTTCATAGGGTCTGGCCCTTGTCGTCACGGGTGTCGACCTCGACGAACACGCTCATGCCCTGGCTGATGGCGTCCTTCAGCCCGACGGGCAAATCCTTGAACTCGATGCGCGTCTGCACCCGCTGCACCACCTTGGTGAAGTTGCCCGTGGCGTTCTCCTGGGGCAGCAACGAGAAGCGCGCGCCCGTGGCCGGCACCAGGCTGTGCACCACGCCTTCGAAGGTCTGGCCGGGGAAGGCGTCGACGCTGATCCGCGCCGGTTGGCCGACCCGTACGCGGCCGATCTGGGTCTCCTTGAAGTTGGCCACCACCCAGACGTGCTCGGTGCTCACCAGGCTCAGCAGTTTCTGCCCGGCCACCACGAACTGCCCGGGCTGCACATCCTTGTGCACGATGAAGCCGGCCCGCGGCGAGGTCTGCCGGGTGTCCTGCAGGTTGATGCGCGCCAGGGCCAGTTCGGACTCGGCGGCCTTGATCCGGTACTCCTCCACCTTGAGCGCCGCCTGGTTGGCCAGGGTGCCCTCGCGGGCGGCGTTGGAGTTGTCGCGCGCGCCCTGCAACTGGTGGTTCAGGGCGCTGTAGCGGGCGCGCGCGGCTTCCAGGTCCTGGGTACTGACCACCCCCTGTTCGGCCAGGCGCTGGGTGCGCCGGTAGTCGCTGGCGGCCTGCTCGACGTTGGCCACCAGCTGGCCGATCATGGCCTTGGCGGCCTGGCTGCGGGCGACGGCGCCGCGCACCTGGCTGTCCACCAGCCCGGGCATGCCGCCCTGGCCGGTCGCCACCAGGGCGCCCAGGTAGTTGGCCTCGGCCCGTTCGACCCGCTGGTGGTATTCGTCCTCGCGCACCTGGAACAGCAGGTCGCCTTTGCCCACCTGGGTGTTCTCGCGCACCGGTACCTGGACCACCACACCGCTCAGCTTGGCGCGGATCGGGATGATGATCCCTTCCACTTCGGCGTTGTCGGTGCTGACGTACTGCCGCGCATACTGCCAGCGCTGCCAGCCCAGCAGCGCCAGGCCCGCGAGCACCGCCGCGCAGACCGCCAACTTGGCATGCTTGCCTTTCAACATGTCATACACCCTCGTTCGTGTTGCCAGGGACAGGGGCCCTTGCCCGCCGCATCGGTGGGCAAGGGCATGGGTTCACACGGCGGCGGCGACGCTCGCCTGGCGGGCCTTGTGCGTCGCGCGCTGGTCGAGCTGTTCGAGCACGCCCTGCCACAGCAGCGTGCGGGCGACCAGGGCGTCGCGCGCGCTGTGCACCAGTTCCTGCTGCTGTTCTGGCTGGTCGACGATCTCGGCGATGATCCGCTTGGCCGCCGGGCCGTGGTCGTCGCCGTCCATCTCGATGTGGCGCTTGAGGTAGTAGGTCAGCATCGGCACCTTCGACTCGTCGATCGCCCATTGCTCGAGCAGGCGGCCGAACATGTCGGGGATGATGTCTTCGCGGCCGAAGAAGAAGTACGCCAGCACCTGCACGGTCGAGCCATTCAGGGCCACGTCCAGGGTCTTGCTGACGAACACCCGGGCCGGCGCTGGAATGTCGGCGCTGTCCAGGGCATGGGCGAGGGAGGTGCCGGCTTGCAACAGGGCCTGGAAGTGGCGGAACGGCCCGGTGTCGGCGCCGATCTCGTCCATGGCCTGCAGGTACAGCTCCAGGTGGCTGATGAAGCCGCCGCCCGGGCGCTCGTCGGTTTCCTCGCCGGTGACGATCTCGTTGATCAGGCGCGCGGCCAGGGTGTGGCGCGGTGGCAGCCAGGGCAGGTCGACGCAGGTCAGGTCGCGCTGGATGCGCTTGAGCAGGGTCATGAAGTCCCACACGGCGAACACGTGGTTCTCCATCAGCAGGCGGACATCCTCCACCGTGCTGATGCGGGCGAACAAGGGGTGTTCCAGCAGGGTGCGGCGCTCGTGCTGGATCAGGTTATCGACTTCGAAGGACATACTCGGCTCCATGAGTGTGATTGTTGTGTGTTGGGGCATTTCAGTGTTCTTGTGGGGCCTGCTGCGGAACCGTCTGCCAGGTGCCGGAGTAGGGGAAGCGCGCCTGGCAGTAACGCAAGGCGCCTAGAAAACGCGGTTCGAGCAGCGCCTGGCGGCCGTCGTACCAGCCGCTGGCCAGCAGTTGCCCGTGCAGGCGCGGCAGGCGCCAGCACGGCACCCGTGGGTACAGGTGGTGCTCCAGGTGGAAGTTCGAACCCAGGTGCAGCAGGGTGCTCAGCAAATCGGTGCGCGAACGGGCGACCGGCTGCTCGACACCGACGTCGAAGGCATGCTCCTGGTAGGCGTTGAGCGCCGACACCAGCAAGGCGACCAGCAGGCAGGCCAGCAGGGCCGGCAACAGCACCGGCCAGCGCATCACCAGCCATAGCCAGAACAGCGGCCACAGCACCTGGCAGGCCAGGTTGAACCTGGCCAGCAGGCGGATCTGCCCGGCCGGCAGCGGCAACGCGCCTTCGACCTTGGCGCCGGGCAGGGCCAGGCGCAGGGTCTGCAGCAGGTAGCGCGCGGTGGCGTGCAGGCGCGACACCAGCAGCCGGGTCACGGCCAGCCGGTAGCGCCGCAGCAGGCGCCAGTCCGGGTCCTTGGGGCCGCCGTTGTAGCGGTGATGCTGCCAGTGGTCGACGAAGTAGCCGGTGGCGCAGAAACCGCACAGCAATGAACTCAGCAGCACCGCCAGCAGGCAGCTGAGCAGGCGGTTGTGGCTGAGGTTGAAGTGCAACCCCTCGTGCCCGAGGATGCCTTGCACGAACAGGCCGTAGCCGGCCGGCAGCAGCAGCGGCCAGGCCAGCAGCCACGCCCAGGGCGCCTGTTCGGCGGCCACCACGAACAAGGCCAGGGGCACGCCGAACAGCAGCAGCGTGTAGCCGATCACCAACGCCGATTCCAGCGCCGACGGCGTCAGCAGGCGGCGGTCCGGGCGCAAGGCGGGCTTGTCCAGCGGCAGGTGCTTCATCGGCCTGGCCTCAGTCGATCAGTTCGGGCTTGAGCGCCAGTTGCCCGGCCTTGCTCAAGCTGCGCAGGCGCAGGCCGATGAAGGCGTCGACCAGGCTCGGCAGCCAGCGCGCGGTGTACATCGCCACGCTCCCCATGAAGGTCAGGCCACGGTTGCGCAGGCCGCGCTTGAGGCAAGCCCGCAGCAGCCCGTTGCTGGCGTCGTCGAGTTTTTCCTCCAGCGACAGCAGCACACGGTCGCCGCGCTTGAAGCTGACCAGGCGCTTGACCGACAAGCCCACCCGTTCGGCCGGGTCGTGGATGGCGGTGTCGATGAAGCCGGGGAACACCGTGACCACGTCCAGTTGCCCCGGGTACTGCATGCGCAGCACGTCGGAGTAGGCGCTCATGGCGCGCTTGCTGGTGGCATAGGCGGCGACATAGGGCGCGTTGACCAGGGCGAACAGCGAGGACACGTTGACCACCTTGCCGTGGGTGCGCAGCAGCGCCGGCAGGAACCGCGCGGTCAACTGCCAGGGCGCCAGCAGGTTGACTTCAAGCGCACGGCGCACTTCGTCGTTGACCCCGGTCTCGCCACGTTCGAGGGTGAGCACGCCGGCGTTGTTCACCAGGATGTCGATGTCGCCGAAGCGCTGCTGGATCGCGTCGACGGTCTCGTTCACCCGGGCCTGGTCGCACAGGTCGAGCTGGTAGTAGGCGTCGAAGTCGACGGCGGCCTGGGGTTCGAGACGATCGATGCCGATCACCGTGGCGCCCTGGCGCTTGAGCTTGCGCGCCGTTTGCAGGCCGAGGCCGCGCGCCGCGCCGGTCATGACGACGATCTTGTTGTGCAGGTTCACGAGTTGGCTCCCTTGGCGATGCTGAAGGTGGCGGTGTGCAGGTAGTGGTCGAGGTTGGCCGCCATGCTGAAGCGCCCCGGCGGGTGGAATTGCAGGCCACGGGTGCTGTTCAGCCAGTTGCTGGTGTCGTTGCTGCGGATGAACGCCAGGCCCCCCAGCATCTGCTGGGCCAGGTCCGAGGCCCGGGCCAGCTGTTGCTCGATGCCGTAGCGGGTCAGCAGCAGGCGCGCCAGCAGGTCGTCCGCGCCGTCGTCCAGGTGCTCGACCTCATGGGCCAGGCCCTCGACGGCGCTCAGGCACAGTTGCAGCTGGCTGGCCAGGTCGACACGCTGCAGGTCGTTCCAGCGCCGCTCGCCGACCACGGTCTCGGCCATCCCCAGGCAGGCGCCCAGGTAGGTGGCGCAGATCAGCAGCTCGAACCAGACGAAGCCGATGGTCTGCACTTCGCCCAGCTGCGCCTTGAGCCCGGCCGAGAAGATCATCTTGTCGTTGACGTAGACGTCCTCCAGGCGCAGCTCCAGGCTCTGCGCCCCGGCCAGCGCGCTGTTGGCCCAGAACGGGTGGCGGCTCATGCCGGGCGCCGCAGCCGGAATCAAGGCGATCATCAGCTCTTCGCCCTGGTCGGTGTCACGGCTGAAACTGGCGGTCAGCAGGTCCATGGAACTGGCCAGGCTGCAGGGTTGCTTGCTGCCATTGAGGCGCACGCCGTCGGCCAGGCGCACCGCTTCCATGCCGGCGTCGAGGATGCCACCACCCGGCACGCCTTCGGCGAAGCCAGAGGCCACCAGCAGGCGTTGCTGGGCGATGGCCGACAGCAGCAGGCCTTCGGCGCCCGCGCCCTTGGCCGCCACGGCGACCAGGCTGGCGACGGAGAACTGGTGCATGGTGCTGGCGATCGCCAGCGAGGGCGACAGGGCGCCGATGGCCACCTGCACCTGTACCGCCTCGAGCGCCGTGGCACCCAGGCCGCCAGCCGCCTTGGGCACCAGCAGGCCCACCGGGCCGGTGCGCTTGAACCAGTCCACGACCGGGCTGCCATGGGCTTCGCGCTGGTCGAAGGGCAGCTCCGCCAGCAAGCGGGCGAAGCCGGGGGCGAAGTGTTCCAGGGTCTGCCTGGAGCGCTGTAGCAATGACAAGGGCATTACATCAATCCTTGATCTGACTGTTCGGGAACAGGCCATTGATGATGGCGCTGATGTTGTCGCGGATCGCCTGGCGGGCCACGGGGTCGAGCATGTCGGCGAGCATCGGCATGCCCAGGTCGAAGCAGGAGTGGAAGGCGATGCTGGCGCCCTCGGGCGCTTCGCTGACCTGCCAGTACCCCGAGAAGTGGTCGATGTCGCCGGCGGTCTGGCGGAAGTGGATGTGCAGGTTGGCGGGGTCGAAGACATCGCGCTCCTGCCACTTGAGAATGCCGCTGTGGAAGTTCACCTCCCAGTTGCTGAGCACCTGGTTGTCGTCGATCGACTCGATCTCGATGTTGCGCACCGACTCGCACAGTTGCGGGTACAGGCTGAAGTTGCTGATGGCGGCATACACCTGCTCGGCGCTCTGGCTGGGAACGTAGGCGTTGAGGCTGACTTCTTTCATGTCGCTCTCCTTATTGGGCGAAAGTGCGGGCGAGGGCGGTGGCGAGGCCGTCGAGCAGCCAGGCCACATCGCTGTCGCTGTACAGCGCGGGTGGCGTGAGGCGGATCACCCGGTGATCGTTGAGCGAGTGATTGACGACGATGCGCTGGTCGATCAGGTGCATGACCATGTTGGCGGCCAGCCCCGCGTCGGCGAACTCCAGCCCCAGCAGCAGGCCGGTGCAGCGCAGGCGCACCTGGTCGGCGCGAGGGTGCTGGCGCAGCACGGCTTGCAGGCCGCTTTGCACCTGCTGCCCGAGGGCCTCGGCCCGCGCCACCAGGCCGTCGCGTTGCATGACCTGCAGCGTGGCCAGTACCGCGGCCATGGCCAGCGGGTTGGCGCCGAAGGTGGTGGTGTGCATCAACGGGTTGCGGTTGAGCGGCGCCTGGATGTCGGGGGTGCAGACCATGGCGCTGACCGGCACGCAGCCGCCGGACAGGCTCTTGCCCACCAGCAGGATGTCGGGCACCACGCCTTCGTGGTCGCAGGCCCACCAGCGCCCGGTCCGGCCCAGCCCCGACTGGATCTCGTCGGCGATCAGCACCGCGTTGTGCTGGTCGCACAGCTCGCGCACCTGGCGCAGGTAGCCGGTTGGCGGCAGGATCACGCCGGCTTCGGCCTGCACTGGCTCGAGGATCACGCAGGCGCGTTCAGGCAGCCCTTCGAGGGTGTGACGCAGTGCCTCGATGTCACCGAAGGGCACGAACTGGCTCTCGCCCAGGCGGTTGGCGAACGGCGAGCGATAGAGCTCCCGGCCGGTCACCGCCAGCGCGCCCAAGGTCTTGCCGTGGTAGCCGCCGACGGTCGAGATCACGTGCTTGCAGTCGTTGAGCCAGGCCAGCTTGAGCGCCGCCTCGGTGGCTTCGGTGCCGGAGCTGCAGAAGTACACATATTGCAGGTTGCCGGGGCAGACCGCGGCCAGCGCGGCGGCGGCCTGGGCCTGGTACGGGTTGAGCAGCAGCTTGCTGGCCAGCGGATGGCTGTGCAGCTGGTGGCTGACCCGCTCGAGCACGTCGGGGTGCCCGTGACCCAGCAGGAACACGCCATAGCCGCCGGCGTCCAGGTAACGATTGCCCTGGCTGTCGAACAGGTACACCCCGGCGCTCGAGGCCTCGATCGGCAGGTTCATCATCGAGGCCAGGCGGGCGTAGCCGGCGTTGACGTGATCGCGGTATTGCTGCTGGATCAGCGCCGAGTCAAAGACATCGGGCATTGTGCTGAAACTGTTCATCGTGCTCAGGCCTCCAGGGCGACGTCGGCGCGGCGTTGCGTCGGGGTGGGCACTTTCAGCATGCGTTGCATGGCCGAGAGCTTGGGCGACAGGCGGGCGAGGGTGAGCGCCAGCTCTTCGCGCGGCGAGCGTTGCGCCAGGCGCCTGGCCGGCAGCAGTTGGGCCAGCGAGCTGGGCAGTGGCTGCAGCAGGCTGGCGTAGCGGCACAGCTGGGTGGCCCGGCCAAGGGCCGCGCGGATGTTCTCTTCAAGCGCAGGCAGGAACACCGGGCGCACCAGGCGCTCGTAGATGTCGGGGTTCATGCAGCGCGGGCGCTGGAACGGCTTGCCTTGCTGGGCCATCTCGGCGCACATCAGGTCCAGCAGCGTGCGGATGTCCAGCGCCTGCGGGCCATTGCTGAGGAAGTAGTCGTCGCCGATCAGGCGCTGGTCCAGCGCGCTGACGATGGCCGCGGCGGCGACGTCGCGGGCGATCACGTCGACCCGGCCGTCCTCGGGGCACGGGATGATCGGCAGGTAGCCCGACATCATCAGCCCCATGGTCAGGTGGAAGCCTTGCAGGATGGGCATGTGGCCAGTCTGGCTGTCACCGATGATGATCGACGGGCGGAAGATCGACACCGGCACACCGGCCTCGCGCACCAGGGTCTCGGCCTGGCGCTTGACGATCTCGTAGGGCGTCGAGGGCATCACGCCGGGGTGGTAGTCGCACGGGTGGGTGAACGCGGTGCTGATGTGGTAGAGCGGTACCTGGGCGTCGCGCACCAGCTGCAGCACCTGCTCGGTACCCTGGTAATTGACCGAGAACACGGCTTCGGCATGGCCGTCCAGGCGGGTGATGGCGGCGCTGTGGATCACCCAGTCGATGCGTGGCAGCAGGGCCAGGTAGTCGGCGGCGCTCAGGCCCAGGCGTGGTTGGCAGATGTCGCCGCGCAGGGTCTCGACGCCGGGGTGGCGAATCGCGCTGCGCCGGGTCAGGCAGATCAGGTCGTAGCGCTCGGCCAGTTGGTCAATCAGGGTATCGCCCAGTACGCCGGCACCGCCGGTAAGGAAAACAGTCATCCGTGAGGGACCGGACATGTGCTTGCACTCCTTGCTCGCAGAAAGTGGGTGAAATGGCAGTTTTTTCATGGGCGGCCGCCCGCACGCCTGTGCAAGCGACCACGTGATCGAAACGAAGAAAAAAGCCGGCCTGGGCCGGCGGCAATGCCTGCGCTAGGAAGTGGAGATCCCGGTCAGCGGAGGTCGGAAGGGATGATGGCGTTTCACTACTGCTGATTCTTGAACGAATCGCTCGTATTGCGCAGCACCAGGGCGACGCGGCTGGGCGACATCCCGACCATGCGCCGCATCATGCGGGTGAGGTGGGCCTGGTCGGCGAAACCGCCGGCCATGGCCGCGTCGCTGAGGCTGGCATCGTGGGCGAGGGCGTGGCAGGCACGTTCGAGCTTGCGCCAGATGATCCATTGCGAGAGCGGCACGCCCATGTGGCGGGTGGCGAAGAAGCGCAGGCGCGGGCTGGAAAGGCCGACGGCGCTGGCCGCGCGGGAGATCGCGCCGATCCCCGCGCAATCGTCGCGCAACAGGTGCAGGGCATTGGAGAGCCGAGGGTCGAAGGCATCGTCGGTCACTAGCAGGCGCTCCAGGGTTTCGACCACCTCCTGGAAGCTGTCGGCCTGGCGGATGCAGTTGACGATCTCGGCGCTGGCCACTGCCGTGCCGCTGGCGTCGACCAGGGCATTCAGCGCCCGGCCCAGCGGCGCGTCGGGGTAGAGATAGAGGAACGCGATGCGGTCGGGGCTGGGCAGGGAACGGTGGTCGACAAAGGGGCCGATGATCACCCCGGCCCCGGTCAGCGTGCGGCCAGCGAGCTCCACGGTGATGTCGCCGCGCAGGCCGATACAGAGCTGGATGGCAACATGGGCATGGGCGCTGGTCTGGTCGGCCTTGCCGGTATAGCCCAGCCAGTAGTCACCGAAGGTTACCTCGCCATCCCATCTCATCGCACGTCCCTGAAGCCCGTCCCTGACAGGCTGGCCATCCCTCGGCCAGCCACTGAATCGCCGGCAATGATAGCGGTCTGATATATGCCGGTCGATACAATTCGCAACATATAATCATTTGCACTGACGCCAGCCGTTTCAGCACTGGAACTTCTTGAACTTTTGTCGCTCTCATGCCGGTAGCCATTGGTCGTGGCCGCCTGATAAGCTCGCGGCTTTACCCTGATTGCCCCTATGGCGCATGAACAAGGAAATAGCATGAAACAGCATCGTTTGGCGGCTGCGGTTGCCCTGGTAGGCCTGGTCCTGGCCGGTTGCGACGCCCAGACCAGCAGCGTCGAGCTGAAGACTCCGGCACAGAAAGCCTCCTACGGTATCGGCCTGAACATGGGCAAGAGCCTGGCTCAGGAAGGCATGGACGACCTGGATTCCAAAGCCGTCGCCCAAGGTATCGAAGACGCTGTCGGCAAGAAAGAACAGCGCCTGAAGGACGAAGAGCTGGTCGAGGCCTTCAGCGCCCTGCAGAAGCGCGCCGAGGAGCGCCTGGCCAAGGCCAGCGAGGAAGCGGCCGCCAGCGGCAAGAAATTCCTCGAGGAAAACGCCAAGAAACCAGGCGTGGTCACCACCGCGTCCGGCCTGCAGTACGAAGTGGTCAAGAAGGCCGATGGCCCGCAGCCCAAACCAACCGACGTGGTCACTGTCCACTACGAAGGCAAGCTGATCGACGGCAAGGTATTCGACAGCTCCGTCGAGCGCGGCAGCCCGATCGACCTGCCGGTCAGCGGCGTGATCCCAGGCTGGGTCGAAGGCCTGCAACTGATGCACGTCGGCGAGAAGTACAAGCTGTACATCCCGGCTGAACTGGCCTACGGCGCCCAGAGCCCGAGCCCGCTGATCCCGGCCAACTCGGTCCTGGTATTCGACCTGGAACTGCTGGGCATCAAGGACCTGAGCAAGGCTGAAGTCGAAGAAGCTCCAGCCAAGTAAACCCTGGCTTGCTGCTCCCTGGCGCCCCGTTTCGACGGGGCGTCGTCGTTTTCAGGGTCGCTTGACGCGAACGATGGCCTGCGCCACTGTCGCAAACTATGCTGGCCCGCGAACACGGGTGTGGTTGTCGCAAAACGTTTGCGTCATTGAAACGACTGTGTAAAAAACGCCCGATCCGTGCCCGGCCCTTGCCTGGCGGGCACCTGGTGCCGTGAAGGCGACCCTGTTCACAAGGTTATCCACAATTTTTGTGGATAACCTTCCTGGCTCCTCTGGAGGTTTCATGAGCGCACCCTGGAATTTTGCCCGCTTCCTGCCCTTGGCCGAGCGCCTGCTCAGCCGCGGGCGCTTGCCGGCGCTGCTGTTCGCCGTGGCCCGCAAGGGCCCCAAGCTTGGGCAACTGCGTGAGGATGTGCGGCTGATGCAGGCGCTGTGCCTGGCCTGGTGGCGTGGCGAGTACCGTGCCGTGAGCCCCAAGGCGTTGGTCACCATCGTCGCCGGGCTGCTGTACTTCGTCAGCCCGTTGGACGCGATCCCGGACTGGTTGCTCGGTGTTGGTTTGCTCGACGACATCGCCGTGCTGGGCTGGGTACTCAAGACCGTCGCCGACGAGCTGGGCCGCTTCAAGGCCTGGCGCGACAGCCAGGCTCCAGAGAAGCTGCGGGTGGTCGAACGCCTGCCGGACACCCCTGAAGCCCTGCGCCTGGAACGACCTGGCAACTGAGTTCACCGGATCCCCGAGGTTGGTAATATAATTGGCATAAGCGTTATGCCTACGGATTACATGCCGTGATCCAACGTCAAGGGGGTTGTTATGGGTATTCAGGTCATCAGCCGGGACGGTCAGCCCGAGTACGCCGTCGTGCCCTGGGAGCAATACCAGGCGCTGCTCGTGGCCGCAGGCCAGGCACCTGCCAACGTATCAGGCACCACCGACAACGTCGAAAGCACACCTCGGAGCGCCAGCTTGTCCTCTCTGGATCAGCTGGCGTCGTTGCGTCAGGCGAAGGGGCTGGCGCCTGAACAACTGGCGCGTACGGTTGGCATCAGCCCGGCTTATCTCGCCATGATCGAGGCCGGCGAGCGACGCCCGGATGCGGCGATCCTGCGCAGCCTGGCCTGGCACCTGGGTGTGGCGGGCTGGAGCGAACCGTCATGAGCCAGGTCAGGATCAGCCGTCAGCAATGGGAGAACCTGTTGACCGAGCTCGACCTGGCCCGCCGTCAACGCCACCTGCTCACTTACCGCGCGCTGCTCGAGCGTCTGCAGCTGCCCAGCCCGGCCATGCAGACCCTGACCGCCGCCCTGGAGTATCTCGCCGTACTCGATGCCCGCGCCGAGCAACCCTTGCGCAGCTCGCTGGTGATCAGCCAGGGCGCCAGCCGCCTGCCGCGTACCGGGTTCTTCGAATGTGTCGAGCGGCTGGGACGGTTCTCGGGACCGGTGGATGGCATGGAGGCGGCGTCCTGGCATGCCTCGGAGGTGGTGCGGGTGTTCGAATACCGCTATCCGGAGGCCGAACGGGCCTGATGTTCGCCCCAACACACCTTTGTAGGAGCGGCTTCAGCCGCGATGCAGGCAACGCGGTACCTGGCACCCGCTTCGCGGGTGATCGCGGCTGAAGCCGCTCCTACAGCGTGGTATCAATCAGGCTCAGGCTCGGCCCGCGGGTATCCTTGGCCTGGCGCTTGGCCTGGGAGGCCAGTTCCGCCAGTTGCCCGGCATCCAGCTCGAGGCTGCTCCCGGCCGCCAGCCACACCACTCCGATCGAGAGCGACAGCAACGCAAACGTTTCGCGCTGGCCCTGGCGGTTGTGCGAGGTGAAGCACCCTGCCTCCAGGTGCTCGCTGCGGTAGAAGCGCCGGCACTGCCGGGCAAAGGCTTCCAGCAGCAGTTGCAGGCGCGCGTGCCAGTCCCTGGACCCCAGCACCAGCATGAAATCGTCCCCACCGATATGCCCGACGAAGTCACGGCTCGGGTCCACGCAATCGTTCAGGCACTGGGCCAGGCACAGTAGTACTTCATCGCCCCGGGCGTAACCGTAGATGTCGTTGAACGGCTTGAAGCTGTCGATATCGACGTAGCACACCGCCGCCTCGCGCTGCTGTTCCAGCAGGCGGGCCAGGCACTGCTGGATCGGCACGTTGCCCGGCAGCAGGGTCAACGGGTTGGCATGCCGGGCCTGCTGGAGCTTCTGCTCGGTGATCAGCTTGAGCACGTCGATCACCCGCCCCAGCCCCAGGTAACGGCCGCTCTGGGTGATGATGAAATCTTCCTCGATACGCTGGCGGGCACGGCTGGTGAGCAGGCGGCTGACCTGTTGCAGCGATTGGCCGCGCTCGACGGCCAGGTAGTCCTGGCTCATCAGCCGGCTGATCGGCTTGCGCGCGAACAGGTCGGTACCGAAGGGCTTGAGCAGGGCATCGGCCAGCGAATGGCGATGCACGATGCCGCAGGGTTTGCCGCGCTCGTCCAGCACGGCCAGGGAGTTCAGGTTGGCCTGGCGGCGAAAGGCTTCGAGCACGTGCTGCGTGGCGGTGTCGAGGGTCACCGCCGGTTGCTCGATGAGCAGGGCGCTGAGGTCGCGGCTGTCTTCGCCCAGGGCCACGCCGGTACCCGGTGCCTGGGGCAGCAGGGTGAGGGTGTCGCGTGGTGGAAACTCCTGGGGACGGCCAAGCAGGTAGCCCTGCACCAGGTCGACGCCCATCTCGCCGAGTACCGCCAGTTCTTCTTTCAGCTCGATACCTTCGGCGATCACCTGGGCACGGGAAGCGCGGGCGATCTGCAGGATGGAGCCGACGAATTCGCGCTTGAGCGGGTCCAGGTGAATACCGTCGATGAAGTGGCGGTCGATCTTCACATAGTCGGGGCGCAGTTCCGACCACAGGCGCAGGCTCGAATAACCGGCCCCGAGGTCGTCCAGGGCGATGGAGAAACCCATGTCGCGGTAGTGGTGCAAGGCGTTGTACAGCAACTGGAAGTCTTCGGTGGGGGTCTGTTCGGTCAGCTCGATGACCACGCGGCTGGGCGGCAGACCAACCTGTTCGAGCATTTTCAGGGTGCGTCCGGAGGGGTGGTGGGGTTCGAGCAGCGATTCCGGCGAAATGTTGAGGAACAGCTTGCCTTCCAGGCCCTGCTCGCTGAAGCGGCGGCAAGCGCTTTCCCGACACAACACTTCCAGCTCGCTCAGGCGCCCGGCCTGACGGGCGATGGCGAACAGGTTCAACGGCGAGTGCAGCGGGCTGTTGGACGGGCCGCGGCTGAGGGCCTCGTAACCGAGGATGCGGCGTTCGGACAGGCAGACGATGGGCTGGAACAGGCTATGGACGCTGCGTTGAGCCAGGATGGCGCTCAATGCGCTGAGCTGTTCGGTGACGGTCATGGACTGCTTCCTGAATGAAAAAAGGCCGGACGCTTGCACGTCCGGCCCTTCTATTTCACGACAGCCCGATGACTGTTTGATGACAGGTCACATTATTCTGCCATCACTTCAGTGCTTGGCCACCGAAGTGCTCAGGCCCAGGTAGTCGAGCAGGATGCGACCAGTCTCGGACAGGTAGGCGTCGTCCTCGGGCTTGGTGTCTTCCGGCTCGGCCGGCAGCGCATCCTCGTCTTCCTTCTTCAGCTCTTTGAGCGGCTCCTCGCCCTTGGCTTTGCGACGAATGTTCTCAAGCGCCAGTTGCTTGGCCTCGATCTCGTCGTGGCGGGCGCGACGCTCCTGCTCGTTGAGGCTGACGGTCTTCTCGTTCATCAGCTTCTGCGTCAATGCCAGGCGGTCGCGGATGTAGACGAACTCGGCGTCCTTGTCGCTACGTGCGTCATGCTGCGCCTTGAGTTGGGCCAGGAACGGCTTGAACGGGTCGGAAGCCGGCTTGACCACCGGGCGGATGGTGTCCCAGGGCATGGCTTCAGGCAGCGCGCTTTCGCCGATTTCCTTGGTATCGATGATCGACGGATAGGCGATGTCCGGCAGCACGCCCTGGTGTTGGGTGCTCTGCCCGGAAACCCGGTAGAACTTGGCCAGGGTGAGCTTGAGTTCGCCGTGGTTGAGCGGCTGGATGGTTTGCACGGTGCCCTTGCCGAAGGTCTGGCCACCGATGATCAGCGCGCGGTGGTAGTCCTGCATGGCACCGGCGAAGATCTCCGAGGCGGACGCCGAAAGGCGGTTGACCAGCAGCGCCAGCGGGCCCTTGTAGAAGGCGCCGGGGTTCTCGTCCTCGAGCACGTCGACACGGCCGTCGGCGTTGCGCACCAGCACGGTCGGGCCTTTCTCGATGAACAGGCTGGTCAGTTCGGTGGCTTCCTGCAGCGAGCCGCCGCCGTTGTTGCGCAGGTCGATGACCACGCCGTCGACCTTTTCCTTCTGCAGTTCGGTCAGCAGTTTTTTCACGTCGCGGGTGGTGCTCTTGTAGTCGGGGTCACCCGCGCGGTAGGCCTTGAAGTCGAGGTAGAAGGCCGGGATCTCGATGATCCCCAGCTTGTAGTCGCGGCCGTCCTGCTTGAGCTTGAGCACCGACTTCTTCGCCGCCTGCTCCTCGAGCTTCACGGCTTCGCGGGTGATCGCGACGATCTTGCTGGTCTGGTCGTTCGGCGCGTTGCTGGCCGGGATGACCTCCAGGCGCACCACCGAGCCTTTCGGGCCGCGGATCAGCTTGACCACTTCGTCCAGGCGCCAGCCGACCACGTCGACCATTTCCTTGTTGCCCTGGGCGACGCCGATGATCTTGTCGGCGGGGGCGACCTGCTTGGTCTTCGCCGCCGGGCCGGCCGGCACCAGGCGCACGATCTTGACCTGGTCGTTGTCGCTCTGCAGCACCGCGCCGATGCCTTCGAGCGACAGGCTCATGTTGATGTCGAAGTTCTCGGCGTTGTCCGGCGACAGGTAATTGGTGTGCGGGTCGTAGGACTGGGCGAAGGTGTTGATGTAGGCCTGGAAGATGTCTTCGGCACGGGTCTGGTCCAGGCGCGACAGCTGGTTCTTGTAGCGCTTGGTGAGGGTTTCCTGGACCTGCTTGAGCTCTTTGCCGGAGATCTTCTGGCGCAACACCTCGTCCTTGACGCGTTTGCGCCACAGGTCGTCGAGTTCGGCCTGGTTCTTCATCCACGGGGCGTCCTTGCGGTCGACCAGCAGGTCTTCCTTCACCGTGAAGTCGATCTTGTCGACGCCTTTGTTGAGCTCAGCCAGGGCGAAGTCCAGGCGCTGCTTCACGCGGTCCAGGTAGCGCTTGTAGATGGTGAAGCCGGGTTCGAGGTTGCCGCTCTTGAGGAAGTCGTCGAACTGGGTTTTCCACTTGTCGAACTCGGCGATGTCCGCGGCGGTGAAGTAGCTGCGCGAAGGGTCGAGCAGCTTGATGTAGCTGTCATAGATGATGACCGAACGGGCGTCGTCCAGCGGCGGCTTGCTGTAGTGGTGGCGCTTGAGCAGCTCGACGATGTTGAGGCTGGCGACGACTTCGTCGCGGTCCGGCTGCAGGCTGTCCCACTTGTTGGCGGCGGCCGCATTGCCACCGAGCGCGAGGCTGCCGAGCCCGATCACCAGGGCGAGGGCGGTGCTGGGGAGGAAATGCTTCATGCTGATTCGACGTGGAGGCAATTGATCACGCATAGTAGGCCGTCTTTTCCGTTCGCCGGTTCCATGAAACCGGACGCATACTGCAAAAAGCCTGGGACGTGCTCGCCCAGGCTCAGTCATATGATTCAACTATGGAGGCACTGTGAAGGCATTGCAAGGCGTTGACGGACATGTGGCCTGGGTCGAGGCTGATCGTCCGGCCTGTGACGCGGGGCAGGTGCGTATTCGCGTGGCCGCTGCAGGGCTGAACCGCGCTGACCTGTTGCAGATGAAGGGGCTGTATCCGCCACCGCCAGGCGCCAGCCCGTACATGGGCCTGGAGTGCGCCGGCGTGGTCGAGGAAGTCGGTGCCGGCGCCGCCTGGCGCGTGGGCGACCGGGTGTGCGCGCTGCTGGCCAGCGGGGCCATGGCCGAGGAAGTGGTGGTCGATGCCCGCCATGTGCTGCCGGTACCCGAGGGCCTGAGCCTGCACGAGGCGGCGGCGCTGCCGGAGGTGTACGCCACGGCCTGGTTGAACATCTTCCAGCTCGGTGGCCTGAAGGCTGGCGAGAAGGTGTTGGTGCATGCCGGCGCCAGTGGCGTGGGCTCGGCGGCCATCCAGCTGTGCAAGGCCTTTGGCAGCCCGGTGTGGGTCAGCGTAGGCTCGCCGGAGCGCCTGGCTTACTGCCAAGGCCTGGGCGCGGCGGGTGGCGTGGTGCGCAACGCCAACCTCGACGAGCTGGAGCAGCTCGGGCCATTCGATGTGATCCTCGATCCGGTGGGGGCTGGTTACGGGCAGTTGAACCTCAACGTGCTGGCCCGCGACGGACGCTGGGTGATCATTGGTTTGATGGGCGGACGCAAGTTCGAGCTGGACCTGGCGCTGGTGCTGGGCAAGCGCCTGGAGATCACCGGGTCGACCCTGCGCAACCGCGACGACGGGTTCAAGGCCGAGTTGCTGCGCGAACTGCAGCAGCAGGTGTGGCCGTTGTTCAGCGAAGGACGGTTGTCGCCGCAGTTGGTTGACACTTACCCAGTCGAATTCGCCCAGGCGGCGTATGCCGAGCTCGAGAGCAACCAGGTGTCGGGCAAGCTGGTCATGGTGATCGATCCGAGCTTGAGTTAGATCCGTTCGCCGGCAAGGCACGCTCCCTGTAGGAGCCGGCCTCGCCGGCGAATAGCGGTTTCACGACCAGCTCAGGATCGGCCAGCCATTGATCTGGGCATGCTCGCGCAACACCGAATCCGGATTCACCACATGCGGATGATCCACCTTCAGCAACAATGGCAAGTCGTTCCTTGAATCGGAATAGAAACTCGCCCCCTCCAGATTTTCCTGCTCCTGGTCCAGCCACTCCAGCAACCGGGTGATCTTGCCTTCACGGTAGGTCAACACGCCGTGGGTCTTGCCGGTAAACACCCCGTTCACCGCCTCCAGTTCGATCGCCAGGTATTCATCCACGCCCAGGCGTGCCGCGATCGGCCCCACCAGGTGCGTGCCGCTCGCCGAGATGATCAGGATCCGATCGCCACGCTTGCGGTGCTCGGCGATGCAGCGGCAGGCGTCGCCATGGATGATCGGCTCGATCACATCCTCCACCCACGGTTCGACCAGGTGCTCGACTTCTTCCAGGGTGCGCCCGGCGATGGGCTCCAGGCTGAAGGCCATGTAGTCCTCCATGGCCAGGTGGCCCTTGCCATAGGCCTCCATCAGCTCATGGTCGCGCTTGAGGAACGCCTTGCCGTCGACCCAGCCCAGCCGGGCCATCTGCTCGCTCCACAGCGACGCGCAGTCACCATGGATGAGGGTTTCGTCCAGATCGAAAATTGCCAGTGCCATGCGTTGATGCTCCTTAGGCTACTTCCCGTAGCGCCGTGGGGTCGATCGACAAGGATACCCGCTGGCCGTCGGCGTGCAGGTCGGCCGCCGAACGGTTGAGCACGTCGACCACCAGCTCCACGTCGCGTACCTTGACCCGATAGCGGATGACGTTGCCCAGCAGGCTGTGGCTGCGCACCTCGCCGTCCAGCTCACCGTTCAATCCGAGGGTGATGGACTCCGGGCGGATCGCCAGGCGGCTGGTCACCTGGCGTTGCAGCAGGCGGCTGGCGCTGTCGGCGTCGAGCAGGTTGTAGTTGCCGATGAAGCCCGCGGCGAACAGGTCGACGGGGGCGGTGTAGAGGGTCTCGGCGTCGCCGCTCTGGACGATGCGGCCCTGGTTCATCAGGACGATGCGGTCCGACATGGTCAGTGCTTCTTCCTGGTCGTGGGTGACGAAGATGGTGGTCAGCCCCAGCTCGCGCTGGATCGCGCGGATCTGCTCGCGCAGGTGCTTGCGGATGCGCGCATCCAGCGCCGACAGCGGCTCGTCGAGCAGCAGCAGGCGCGGACGGGTGACCAGTGAGCGGGCCAGGGCCACGCGCTGGCATTGGCCACCGGACAGTTGATGCGGGTAGCGGCCGGCAAAGCTGCCCAGTTCCACCAGGTCGAGCACTTCGCGCACCCGGGCCTGGCTCTCGTCGGTTTTGACCTTCTGCATGCGCAGGCCGAACGCGACGTTCTGCTCCACGGTCATGTTGGGGAACAGCGCGTAGCTCTGGAACACCATGCCGATGCCGCGCCTCTGCGGGCTGAGCGGGACGATGTCCTGGCCGTCGAGCAGGATCCGCCCTTGGTCCACCGGCGTCAGCCCGGCGATGCAGCGCAGCAGGGTGGACTTGCCGCAGCCGGAGGGGCCGAGCAGGGTGACGAACTCGCCGCGCTCGATCTGGCAGTCGATGTTCTCGAACACCGGGCTGCCGGCGTAGCTTTTTTGCAGTTTCTGTACGCTGACGAAGCTCATGTCAGGTCTTGTCCTTGTTCAAGCGGTTGGCGACCCAGGTCAGCACCAGCACGAAGGCGAAGTAGGAAATCACCAGGGCGCTGTTGAAGTGGCCGCTGCTGTTGCGCATGTTGTTGAGGTACACCTGCAGGGTTTCGTAGCGGGTGCCCACCAGCAGGTTGGCGAATACGAACTCGCCGAACAGGAACGAGAACGACAGCAGCAACGCCACCATCAGGCCCTTGCGCAGGTTGGGCAGCACCACCAGGAAGGCGGCCTGCCAGGTGCTGGCGCCCAGCAGCTGGGCGGCGTCCATCAGGTCGCGCAGGTTGATGGCCTGCAGGTTGTTGGTGATGGCCCGGTACATGAACGGCAGGGCGATGGTGAAGTAGCAGCCGATCAGGATCCACGGCGTGCCGACCATGGCCATCGGCCCGCTGCCGTACAGCTGCAGCAGGCCCACCGAAGACACCACCGGCGGCACCGCGAACGGCAGCAGGATCAGCACGTTCATCAGCGCGTCGAGTTTCGGGAAGTGGTAATGCACCACGAACAACAGCGGCAGGATCAGTACCACCGACAGCACCAGTGCACCCACGCACACCAGCAGCGACTGGCCGAAGGCGGCGAGGAAGCGCGGTTCGCTCCACAGCGCGATGTACCACTTCAAGGTCAGGCCACTGGGCAGCAGGGTCGCCGACCAGCTGGTGGCCAGCGAGTAGAGCAGGGTGCCGGCCAGCGGCAGCAGCAGGATCAGGAACAGCAGGTACACCACCACCCGGTGGTAGAGCCCGCCTGCATTGTGTTCAGCGCGCATGGTAGCTCCTCTTGAGCAGCCATTGATGGACCACCGTGACCACGGTCATCAGCCCCACCAGTACCATCGCCAGGGCACTGGCCAGGTTCGGGTCGAGGCTGATGTCGCCGGCCACCAGCCCGGCGATGCGGATCGGCAGCACGTTGAAGTTGCCGGTGGTCAGGGCATAGACGGTGGCGTAGGCGCCCAGGGCGTTGGCCAGCAGGATGACGAATGTGCCCAGCAGTGCCGGGGTGAGCACCGGCAAACCGATGTGCCGCCAGAACTGCCAGTGGCTGGCGCCCAGCAGCGCGGCGGATTCGCGCCAGTCTTCACGCAGGGCGTCGAAGGCGGGGTAGAGCAGCAGCACGCCCAGGGGAATCTGGAAGTAGGTGTAGACCAGGATCAGGCCGGTCTTGGAGTAGATGCTGAAATCACCGAGCAGGCCCATCTGCTTGAGCAGCAGCGTCAGCGCGCCGTTGAAACCCAGCAGGATGATGAAGGCGAACGCCAGCGGCACGCCGGCGAAGTTGCTGGTCATGTTGGCGAAGGCGCTGACGAAGTCGCGCAGCTTCGAGTCGACCCGGCGTAGCGAGTAGGCGCCCAGCGTGGCGATGACGATGCCGAACAGGCTCGACCAGAAGCTGATCTCCAGGCTGCGCTGCAGCGCCTGCAGGTAGAACTTCGAGGCGAAGATCTTGCTGAAGTTGGCCAGGCCCCAGCCGCTTTCGCCCTGCAGGCTGTTGAGGGCGACCCAGGCCAGCGGCGCGACCTGGAAAATGATGAAGAACACGGCGAACGGCAGCAGGCAGAGCAGGGCCAGGTAGCGGCCGCGATGGCTTGCATTCACTTGAGCAGCTCCCGGCAGACCGGCTTGTCGTGGGGCGCCCCCAGCAGCTCGCAGATCGTCCCGCACAGCTCGGTCTGCAATGGCTTGGCCGCCGGGTCGAGGCTGAACGCCTCGCCGAAGACGAACAGCGGCACTTCGCGTTCCTCGGCCAGCAGGCCGTTATGCGAGCGGTCGTTGTTCATGCCGTGGTCGGCGGTGACCAGCACCTGGTAGCCCTCTTCCAGCCAGCGCGGCAGGTAGTCGGCCAGCAGGATGTCGGCGCTGCGCGCGGCGTTGCGGTACTGGCTGCTGTCCAGGCCGTGGCGGTGGCCGGCGTCGTCGATGTTCATCGGGTGCACCAGCAGGAAGTTGGGGGCGTGGCGGCGTCGCAGGTACTCGGCGTCGGCCAGCAGGTGCGAATCGGGGTAGTGGTCGGCGTAATAGAACAGGCCGTGCTGGATGGGCAGCTTCGGCGCGTGGGTGTGGCGGTCGCGCAGCGGGTCGAACGGCGAGCGGTTGTACAGCTCGCTCATCCAGTGATAGGCCGCCGCCGCGGTGCCCAGGCCCGCCTCGCGGGCGTAGTGGAACACGCTGCGCTGGTTGGACAGGCGGTTGACGTTGTTGTGCACGATGCCGCTGTCGATGGGCGGCACGCCGGTGAGGATGCATTCGTACAGCGGCCGCGACAGCGACGGCAGTTCGCATTCCACGCGATACAGCGCGGCGCGGTCGGCCTCGACATAGGCGTGCAGGTGGCCCATGGCGTGGTGCGCGACCTGGTGGTTGAGGCCGTCGAGCAGGACCAGGATGACGTTGTGGTTCATTTATGACTCCGCAAAAAAACGGGGAGGGCCTTGCCCTCCTTTCGCGACGCAAGGCCGCTCCCACAGAGGTCGTGCAAACCTCGGGGGCGACGCGTGCCCTGTGGGAGCGGCCTTGCGTCGCGATGGGCTGCGCAGCAGCCCCGGGATGGTCCTGCTTTATTCCATCTCGATGATCACTTGCTCCTGCCACTTCTGCGGCAGGGCCTTGGAGGTCGCTTCCCAGGCTTCGGCGTTCTTGATCGGTTGGGCCGCCTTGTACTGCTCGTTGGGCAGCAGCTTGGCCTGCACGTCCGCCGGCAGCTTCAGGTGCTCGGCGCGGATCGGCCGGGCGTGGCCGATGGCCAGGTTGGTCTGCCCGGCGTCGCTGAAGATGTACTCGCGGGCCAGCTTGGCGGCGTTCGGGTGCTTGGCGTACTTGTTGATGATGGTGGTGTAGCCGGAGGTGACCGAGCCATCCGACGGGATCAGCACTTCAAAGCGCTTCGGGTCGATCTGGTCGCGGTAGCTCAGGCCGTTGAAGTCCCACACCACGCCGACTTCCACCTCGCCCTTCTCGAGGGTCTGGATGGTCGGGTTGGCCAGCGACAGGCGTTTCTGCTGGGCCAGCTTGGTGAACAGTTGCAGGCCCGGCTCGATGTTGCTCTCGTCGCCCTTGTAGGCGATGGCGGCGGCGAGCACGCCATTGGCGGCCTGGGCGGCGGTACCGACGTCACCGATGGCGACCTTGTACTTGCCTTTCTCCAGGTCGTGCCAGCTGGTGGGGCGCTCGCCTTCCTTGACCAGGTCCTTGTTGATGATGAAGGCGATGGTGCCGGTATAGGCCAGGGCCCAGTGGCCGTCCTTGTCCTTGGCCCATGCCGGGACCTGGTCCCAGGTGCTTGGTTTGTATGGCTGCGTCACGCCCTTGGTGGCGGCGATCGGGCCGAAGGCGGCGCCGACGTCGCCGATGTCGGCGCTGGCGTTGTCCTTTTCCGCGTCGAACTTGGCGACTTCCTGGGCCGAGCTCATGTCGGTGTCGCTGTGATTGAGGCCGTATTTCTTCGCCAGGTCCTCCCAGGTGCCTTTCCAGTTGGCCCAGGCATCGGGCATGCCCACGCTGTTGACCGTGCCCTCCTTGCGGGCGGCGTCTTCAAGGGCCTTGAGGTCATCGGCCATGGCCGAGGTGCAAAAAGCGATGGCTGAACCGAGCAGTGACGCCATGAACAACTTTTTCATCCGAAGCTCCTTTGGTGGGTGCCTTGCATTCGTTGTTATGAATGGACCTGCGCTTGCGAACCGTTGGTCTAGGTCAGCAAACCTTGAGCCAAGGTAGGCCTGTTGCGTGACAGTTTGATGTAAGGCGGGCGTCCCCAAGGGCGGCGACGGCCCTGGAAATACAGCGTAGACCACATCGCGAGGCCCGGATTTACGGGGGCTGGCCCGAATCTGGCAAGTGTGAATCAAGGCTTTGTCACAGGATGTTCATCAGCTGTGCCTAGGCTTGCACTATTCTCCGAATGCCCTGTCATGGGGCTGGACTAGTCCAGATAGGTAACCTTTGATGCAAGCGACGCCACCGCGCGCGGTAACAGCCATCTGCCAGGCCCTGCAGGAGCAGATCGAACATGGTCTGCTGGCACCGGGCGGCAAGCTGCCGGCCGAACGCAAGCTCAGCGAGGTGTTCGACACCACGCGCATCACCCTGCGCGAGGCGCTGGTGCAGTTGGAAGCGCAGGGCCTGATCTATCGCGAAGAGCGGCGTGGCTGGTTCGTCGCCCCCGAGCGGCTGACCTACGACCTGATCCAGCGTAGCCACTTCCACGCGATGGTCCGTGACCAGGGGCGCGAGCCGCGCACCGAGCTGCTGTCGGCGCGGCTGCAGCCGGCGCCGGCGGCGATCTGCGCGCGCTTGCGCCTGCCGGCGCTGTCCAGCGTGGTGTGCATCTGCCGCCTGCGGCGCATCGATGGGCGGGCGGTGCTGTATGCCGAGCACTATCTCAATCCGCGTTACTTCCCCGGGATACTCGAACTGGACCTGGCGCGGTCGCTGACCGAGATCTATGCGCGCGAGTATGGGATTCAGTACGGGCAGGTGTGTTTCGAGATCCTGCCGACGGCGTTGCCGGTGGCGGCGGCCAGCGCGTTGAAGATGTCGGCGGGCAGTCCGGGGTTGCATATCACCCGGGTCAACAGTGACCAGCATGGGCATCTGATCGACTGTGACCTGGAGTATTGGCGGCATGATGCGATTCGCATCTGCGCCGAGGCGGGTTAAGGCGTTCTTTATTTGTAGGAGCGGCTTCAGCCGCGATGCAGGCGACGCGGTACCTGGCACCCGCCTTGCGGGTGATCGCGGCTGAAGCCGCTCCTACAGGGAGCTGGCGTTACTTCGTGTCGCCGCCAGCGGTCACCACCTGCACCGACAACCGCGGCGTCGCCAGGTCCAGCCCGGCTTCATCCAGCTGGCGCTTCAACGCCAGGTTGAACGCCCGCGACACTTCCCACTGCTTGATCGGCGCGGTCTTGAACCGTGCCCGCAGGATCGCCGAGCCCGACTCGAAGCTCTCCACCCCCTGCAACTCCAGCGGTGACCAGATATTGCGGCGCATCAGCGGGTCGTTGCGCAGCTTCTGCCCTACCTCGCGGATCAATGTGATGGCCTGGTCGATGTTCATGCTGTGGGGGATGGCCACGCGGAAGATCGCGTAGCCGAACTCCCGCGAGTAGTTCTTGATGCTCTTGATCTCGCTGAACGGGATGGTGTGGACGATGCCGTCGATGTCGCGCAGGCGCACGGTGCGGATGGTCAGGCCCTCCACCGTGCCCAGGTGGCCGCCGACGTCGACGTAGTCGTCGATGGCCAGCGAGTCCTCGATGATGATGAACAGCCCGGTGATCAGGTCGGCCACCAGCGACTGCGCGCCGAAACCGATGGCCAGGCCGATGACACCGGCACCGGCCAGCAGCGGGGTGACGTTCATGCCCATGTTGGCCAGGGCGACGATCACCGCGATGATGAAGATCACCACGAACATCACGTTGCGGATCAGCGGCATCATGGTCTGCGCCCGGGCGTTGGCCAGGCCCCGGCGCGAGCGCACCAGGGCGTGGTGCACGGCGGTGTCGGCGAGGATCCACACCAGCCAGGCGACGATCAGCGTGCCGGCCAGGCCCAGCAGGCGCAGGCTCACTTCATGGCCGTCGCCCTCGGCGAAGCTGATCATCGAACGGCCCCACACGCGCAGGCCCAACTCGATGAACGCCAGCCAGATGAACAGGTGCACCAGCACATAGCCGAAGTTGCGCAGGCGTTCGGTGTAGACCGCCTGGCGCTTGTTGGCGCGCTTGGGGTTGGCGGCGTGGCGGCGCACCAGGCCGTTGAGCACCATGCACACCACCACCAGCACCGTGCACATCAGTGACTGGCGCAGGGCGGTGCTGGTGTCGCCGGCGGAAACGAAGGTGGCGAACAGCGAGATCGCCACCAGGATCAGGGCCGGGATGTACCAGAAGCTGCCGAGGATCTCGATGGTGTCGCTCAGGGTACGGCGGGTCAGGCGCCGGGCCAGCGGCTGGTTGCGGATCAGGTGGGCGATCGGGCGGCGGAAGCGCAGGATGAACAGGCCGGTGCACACTGCGGCGATGACGTTGGCGAGGGTGGCCAGGGCGTGGGCCAGGTGGCTGCCCAGGGCGGTGGTCAGGCGGGGGTCGCTCATCGCCTCGCCGAACGCGGCGAAGCTGCCGATCATCCACAGCGGGCGAAACGCCTGGTGGCGCAGGATGTGCAACGCGCGGCGGCGGTGCGGGCCGTCGAGCAGGGAGAAGGCGATCACGCAGATGGCCGAGAACAGCGTGCCGACCACCAGGGCGTAGGCCAGGACCATGGCCATGGACTTGCCCAGGGAGGAGGGCAGGGCAAAGCTCAGGTAGACGGTGAAGACAAGGGCCACCAGCCAGGGGCCGAGCTTGCGCAGGGCGAAGCGCACCAGGTCCCAGGTGCGCGGATGCTGGGGCAGCTCCTCGCTCAGGCCGAAGCGTACCCGCACTTGGTGGCCAACCCAGTTGAAGGCATAGGCCAACAGGCTCCACACCGCGATGATCGCGGCGAAACCGAACAGCATCGCCGGCCATTGGTGCACCGGCACCACCAACGCGGTCAGTTCGTCACGCGCCTGGCTGATCTCCAGCGACCAGCGGTTGAACGGGCTGGCCTCGCCGCTGAACTGTTGCTCGAAGTCATGCAGGGCGCCGCCGATCAATCCCAGCACACCTTGCTCGACGGTGGGTTGCGATTGCTTGCTGGCGTCGCGCAGTTTCTTCAGGTCGCTCAGCAGCTTGGCCCGCTGCTGGTCGTTTTCCAGGTTCTTGATCACCTCGTCCAGGGATTTGCCCAGGGGTTCGCTGGCCTCGGGCTGGCTGGGCGCGCTCGAACCGAGCAGGCCCGGCAGGCCGGCGGCGTGGGCCGGGGTGACGAACAGGAACAACAGAAGGGTCAGGCAGCGCAGGAATGCAGGCACCGGGAAATCTACCTCAGGTCAAACGATTGCCCGAGTGTAGAGCTTTATGTGGGGAGTTTCTCGAGGATCTTCCAGCAGGTGAGGCCGAAGATGCCCAGGGTGCCGATCCACATCATCAGCACGCCGATGTTGCGCTCGCGCAGGCTGAAACCGATGGTCAGCAGCATAAGGAACAGGAAGACGGGCACGAACAGGGAGAGGAAGGGGGACATGTATGGCAATCCTTTTGCTTCGGGGCATGCCCTAAGCATAGCGGGTTGCGGCGGTGGGGCGTTGACCCGGGGCATGTTCGCTGTAGGAGCGGCTTTAGCCGCGATGCAGGCAACGCGGTGGCTGGCACCCGCTTCGCGGGTGATCGCGGCTCAAGCCGCTCCTACAGAGGTCATGCTGAATCAATGGGTTATGGTTTGTGGCCTCAAGGCAGTTCGCGGCTGCGATAGAAGGCGGTGAGCACCTTCACCAGGTGCGCCAGGTCATGGCTGCCGCACAGCTCGCGGATCGAGTGCATGGCGAAGGTCGGCAGACCGATATCGACGGTGCGCACACCCAGGTGGCTGGCGGTGATCGGGCCGATGGTCGAGCCACAGCCCATGTCGCTGCGCACCACGAAGCTCTGCACCGGCACCTCTTCGGCCATGCACAGATGGCGGAAGAAACCGGCGGTTTCGCTGTTGGTGGCGTAGCGCTGGTTGTTGTTGACCTTGATCACGGGGCCGGCGTTGAGCTTGGGCCCGTGATTGCCGTCGTGCTTGTCGGCGTAGTTGGGGTGCACGCCATGGGCATTGTCGGCCGAGACCATCAGCGAGCGCTGGATGGCGCGCACATAATCGTCGCCGTCCGGCAGCAGGCGCTGCAAGGTCTGCTCGAGCATCGGGCCATCGGCGCCACAGGCCGAGCAGGAGCCGACCTCTTCATGGTCGTTGCACACCAGCACGCAGGTTTCGTCGCTATCGGCGGCGAGCAGCGCCTGCAGGCCGGCATAGCACGACAGCAGGTTGTCCAGGCGGGCGGCGGCGATGAAGTCGCCGTTCAGGCCGATCAGCGCGGCGTCTTGCGTGTCGTAGAAGCTCAGCTCGTAATCGAGCACCACGTCGGCGTTGAGGTCGTGCTCGCGGGCCAGTTGCTCGGTGAGCAGGGCGCGGAAGTCGACACGTTCGTCGCCGGCCACTTGCGCCAGGATCGGCGGCAGCTCGGTCTGCGGGTTGATCTGCCAGCCTTCGTTGGCGGTGCGGTTGAGGTGGATCGCCAGGTTCGGGATCACCGCGATCGGCAGCTTGAAGTCGATCAGCTGGCTTTCGACCTTGCCGTCACGGCGGAAGGTCACCCGGCCGGCCAGCGACAGGTCGCGGTCGAACCAGGGGGCGAGCAGGGCGCCGCCGTACACTTCGACACCCAGTTGCAGGAAGCCCTGGCGCTGCAGCTCGGGCTGCGGCTTGACCCGCAGGCAGGGGCTGTCGGTGTGGGCGCCGACCATGCGGATCCCGCCCAGCAGCGGCGAGAGCTTGCCCAGCTTGATGGCGATGATCGAGGAATCGTTGCGGGTCACGTAGTAGCGACCGCCAGGCACCGTGGCCCAGCTGTCGCGCTCGTCCAGGCGCTGGTAGCCGGCGGCCTCGAGGCGTTGCACGAGGCTGGCGGTGGCGTGGAAGGGCGTCGGGGAGGCCTTGAGGAATTCGATCAGGCCGGCATTCAGGGCGTCGCGCATAAGTCACTCCAGACAGCAGTGGCGCGAGTTTAGCGTAATTGCTCGACAAATTGTGTCGACCCCTTCGCCGGCAAGGCCGGCTCCTACAGGTATGGCGCTTTCCTGTAGGAGCCGGCCTTGCCGGCGAATAGCTTCAAAACGGCGCCGGGCACTCGAATTTCAGACGTTCGCCCGTCACCGGATGGGTGAAGCTCAGCATCGACGCATGCAGGCACAGCCGTTCATGGGCCGCCAGCGCCTCGGGGTTGGCATATAGCCGATCCCCCAGCAACGGGTGCCCGATCGACAGCATGTGCACACGCAACTGGTGCGAACGCCCGGTGATCGGCGTCAGCTCGACCCGGCAATGATCACCGCAACGCTCGACGATGCGCCAGAAGGTCAGGGCGTGCTTGCCCTGCTCGTGGTCGACCACATGCCGTGGCTTGGTGGGCGGGTCGTAGCGCAGCGGCAGGTCGATGCTGCCGCTGTCCAGCGCCGGCTGGCCCCAGCACAGCGCGGTATAGGCCTTTTCCGTCTCGCGGTCGTGGAACTGGCGCGACAGCTCGCGGTGGCTGTCGGCGTCGCGGGCCAGCAGGATGATGCCCGAGGTTTCCCAGTCCAGGCGATGGACGATCAGCGCATCGGGGTAGCCGTTTTCCTGCAGGCGGGTGATCAGGCAGTCCTTGTTGTCCTCGGCGCGGCCTGGCACCGACAGCAGCAGGGTCGGCTTGTTGATCACCAGGATGGCGGCGTCTTTGTGAAGGATCTGGATGTTCGACAGCGGCATTGCAGGTTCTCTATATAGACATTTGGGGCCGCTTTGCGGCCCTTTCGCGGCACAAGGCCGCTCCTACAGGGATCGCGAAATCCCTGTAGGAGCGGCCTTGTGCCGCGAAAGGGCTGCGAAGCAGCCCCAGGATGGCCAAAAGGTGCTGGATCAGCGCTCAGGCAGGGTGATGTTCAGCTCGAGGATCGAGCAACTGCCCTGGTTTTCCAGCTCGATGTGCACGTCGTCATTGCCGATGTTGACGTACTTGCGGATCACCTCGACCAGCTCCTTCTGCAGAGCGGGCAGGTAGTCCGGGGTGCTGCGCTGGCCGCGCTCGTGCGCCACGATGATCTGTAGACGCTCTTTCGCTACCGACGCGCTGCTTTGTTTCTGTCTGCCACGAAAGAAGTCAAGAAGGTTCATGGTTTATTTGCCTCCAAACAGGCGCGCGAAGAATCCTTGCTTCGGCACTTCGATGAACCGCAGTGGCTTGTCTTTACCCAGCAGGCGGTCGACGGTGTCGCTGTAGGCCTGGCCGGCATCGCTCTGGTCGTCAAGGATGACCGGGATGCCTTGGTTGGAGGCCTTGAGCACTGCTTGAGATTCGGGAATGACACCCAGGAGCTCGACCGAGAGGATTTCCTTGACGTCTTCGACGCCAAGCATTTCGCCTTTCTCGACGCGCTCAGGGTGGTAGCGGGTGATCAGCAGGTGTTCCTTGATCGGGTCCTCGCCTTGCTCTGCGCGGCGCGATTTGCTGGACAGCAGGCCGATCATGCGGTCGGAGTCACGCACCGACGAGACTTCCGGGTTGGTCACGACGATGGCCTCGTCAGCGAAGTACATCGCCAAGTGTGCGCCTTTTTCGATACCGGCAGGCGAGTCGCAGACCACGAAGTCGAACTGCTCCTTGAGCTCCATCAGCACCTTCTCGACGCCTTCCTTGGTCAGGGCGTCCTTGTCGCGGGTCTGGCTGGCGGCCAGCACGAACAGGTTCTCCAGGCGCTTGTCCTTGATCAGGGCTTGCTGCAGGTTGGCTTCGCCATTGACCACGTTGACGAAGTCGTACACCACACGGCGCTCGCAGCCCATGATCAGGTCGAGGTTACGCAGACCGACGTCGAAGTCGACGATGACCGTCTTGTGCCCGCGCAGCGCGAGGCCGGTACCAATGGCGGCGCTGGTGGTGGTCTTGCCCACACCCCCCTTGCCGGATGTAACCACGAGAATCTTGGCCAAGGTGTTTCACCCCTAAATAAAATGGGACGCAGGTCCCTGCAAATACAAAAAACGGCAACGTGAAAAAAGTTGCGCTAAAAATGCCGGCAAGTATCCGTTAAAGACGGGTGATGTTCAACACGTCGCCGGACAGGCTGACTTGCACGCCCGAGCCCCACAGCGGGTCCCGGCGCAGGTCTTCGCATACTTTGTACTGGCCGGCGATGGAGACCATTTCCGCAGTCATCTGCAGGCAGAAGATACGCGCCTTGGTATTACCCTTGATACCGGCCAGGGCCCGGCCACGCATGGCGCCGTACACATGGATATTGCCATCGGCAAGAAGTTCCGCGCCGGGGCTGACCGAGCCGGTCACCACCAGGTCGCCGCCCTGGGCGTAGATCTGCTGGCCACCGCGTACCGTCGAGGTGATGATGCGCGTCGGGCGGACTTCCGGCTCTGCGGGGGCAGGTGGTGGAGCGGGCTCTGGCTCGGGCTTCTTCACCTCAGGCTCTGGCTCCAGCGGGCGCTCGCGGGCGCCCGACGGGGGCAGCACCGGCAGGTCGATGGCGATCGCCGCGGCGATGTCCTCGATGCGGCTGGCGCGGATTGCCAGGGTGCGCAGGCCATGGTGACGGCAGATGCGCATCAAACCGGGCAGGTCGATGGCGCCTTCGTCAGCCGGCAGCTTGTCCAGGGCCAGCACCAGCGGGGTGTTGCTGAAGAAATTCGGCGCCTGCGCCACCTTCGCCGCCAACTGGCGGTCGAGGGATTCGAGGTCGTTGCGCGCCAGTTCCAGCACGGTGATGGCAAGCATGCTGCCCTTGAGCTGGAACACGGGGGCGTTGTCGGGTGTCTGGTTGGGGCTCATGGTCTGCATAGACGGCTTGTTGCGAGAAAAGTGCCCTGACTTATAGCGATAAGACCGATTGCCCGCAACCGATGTAGAATGCCGGGCTCATGTCTTGCCGGAAGCTTCAATGGAACGCCCGCGTTTTCGATCCTCTTTCCTTCACCCACGATTCTGGGGCCTGTGGCTGGGCCTGGGGCTGCTGTGGCTGGTCGCCCAGCTGCCGTACCGGGCCCTGCTGGCGCTGGGGCGCGCCCTGGGCGCGGTGATGTACCGGGCGGCAGGTGAGCGCCGGCGCATCGCCGCGCGCAACCTCGAACTGTGTTTCCCGGAACTGTCCGGCGACGAACGGCAGCGCCTGCTCAAGGAAAATTTCGCCTCCACCGGCATCGCCTTCTTCGAGATGGCCATGAGCTGGTGGTGGCCAAAGGCCCGATTGGCGCGCCTGGCCCATATCGAGGGCATCGAGCACCTGCAGGCTGCCCAGCGTGAAGGCGAGGGCGCCATTCTCATGGCCGTGCATTTCACCACCCTGGAGATCGGCGCCGCATTGCTGGGGCAGGTCCACACCATCGACGGCATGTACCGCGAGCACGGCAACGCGGTGTTCGACTTCATCCAGCGCCGTGGCCGCGAGCGCCACAACCTCGACTCGCTGGCGGTGGAGCGCGACGACGTGCGCGGCATGCTCAAGCTGCTGCGCAAGGGGCGGGCGATCTGGTACGCCCCGGACCAGGACTACGGCATCAAGCAGAGCATCTTCGTGCCGCTGTTCGGCATCCAGGCCGCTACCGTTACCGCCACCACCAAGTTCGCCCGGCTGGGCAAGGCCCGGGTGATTCCGTTCACCCAGAGGCGCCTGGAGGACGGCAGCGGCTATCGTCTGGTGGTGCACCCGCCGCTCGAGGGCTTCCCGGGTGAGACCGAAGAAGCCGATTGCCTGCGCATCAACCAGTGGGTCGAGGGTGTGTTGCGTGAGTGCCCCGAGCAATACCTGTGGGCGCACCGGCGTTTCAAGTCGCGGCCCGAGGGCGAGCCGCGGTTGTACGACAAGAAAGCACGCTGAATTGTCCGGCCCGTTCGCCGGCAAGCCGGCTCCTACGCTGGCCCTGTAGGAGCCGGCTTGCCGGCGAACGGGCGAAGATCCAGGAAGGAACCATGACCCCCACCACCGGCCTGATCCTCTCCGGCGGCGGCGCCCGCGCCGCCTACCAGGTCGGCGTGCTCGCCGGCATCGCCGAGCTGCTGCCCCCTGGCGCCCCTAACCCGTTCCCGGTGATCGTCGGCACGTCGGCTGGCGCCATCAATGCCGTCAAACTGGCCAGTGGCGCCACGCGTTTCGCCGAGTCGGTGCAGCACCTCACCACCTTCTGGCAGCACTTTCGCAGCCATCAGGTGGTACGCAGCGACTGGCCGGGGGTCATCCGCCAGGCCAGCCGCTTCGTCGGGCACAGCCTGCTGGGGCTGGGTAGCCATGTACCGGTGGCGCTGCTCGATAGCCGCCCTTTGCGCGCCCTGCTGCACAAGCACCTCGACCTCGATGGCATCGGCCACTCCCTGGCGTCCAACCAGCTGCGCGCCGTCGCCATCACCGCCTTCGGCTACGAGTCGGGCCAGGCCGTGACCTTCTACCAAGGCCGCGACACCATCGAGCCCTGGCTGCGCCACCGCCGCATCGGCATGCCCACGCCGCTGACCATCGACCACTTGCTGGCCAGCTCGGCGATCCCGTTGCTGTTCGCCCCGGTGCGCCTGGGCGAGGAGTACTTCGGCGATGGCGCGGTGCGCCAGTCGGCGCCGATCAGCCCGGCACTGCACCTGGGCGCCAGCCGCGTGCTGGTGGTGGGGGTCAGCGGCAACCCCCAGCGGCCGGCGCCGCCGTTGCCGACCCAGCGCGTGTTCAGCGGCCAGCAGCCGAGCCTGGCACAGATCGGCGGGCACATGCTCAACAGCACCTTCATCGACAGCCTCGAGGACGACATCGAGCTGCTGCAGCGGCTGAACCACCTCAGCCACCTGCTGCCCGCGCACCTGGATACCCGGCGCCTGGGCCTGTCGCCGATCGAGGTGCTGGTGGTGGCGCCCAGCCAACCGCTGGACGAGATCGCCGCGCGGCACCGGCGCGAGCTGCCTGCGGCGCTGCGCCTGTTCCTGCGCGGGCCAGGGGCGACCAAAACCAGTGGAGCGGGGGTGTTGAGCTATTTGTTGTTCGAGGCGAGCTATTGCAGCGAGCTTATCGAGCTGGGGCGCCAGGATGCCCTGGCGAAGAAGCGCGAGCTGGTGCAGTTTCTGGGATTGGCGGGGTGACCGGTTCGCCTGTGCAGGAGCGGCTTCAGCCGCGATCACCCGCGCAGCGGGTGCCGGGCACCGCATTGCCTGGATCGCGGCTGAAGCCGCTCCTACAACGAATTGCAGCTATTCGGCGATCTGCAACTTGCGCGCCTGGGTGTACACGTAGCGCAGCTTCTCGTACTCGAACGGCGAATTGGTCTGCCCGTAGCGGAAGTTGTTGGTGTAGCGCCGGTCGATGACGCGCAGCAGGGTGATTTCGGGATGGTCCTCGGCCGCCTCGGCCATGTTGAGGTAGTTGAGCTCCCGCTCGCCGACGTAGTCCACCACCAGCCCGGTGGTGTCGCGCAGGTTCGACGGCCCCAGGATCGGCAGCATGATGTACGGCCCTTCCGGCACGCCATAGACCCCCAGGGTCTGGCCGAAGTCCTCGTTCTGTTTCGGCAGGCCCATCTTCGTTGCCGGGTCCCACAACCCACCGACGCCAATGAGGGTGTTGAACATCAGCCGCGCGGTGATTTCCGCCGAACGCCTGGGCTTGAGCTGCAGCACGCTGTTGAACAGGTTGGGCACATCACCCAGGTTGCTGAAGAAGTTGCTGACGCCGGTACGCACGAAGCCCGGCGTGACGTAGCGGTAACCATTGACCACCGGCAGGAATACCCACTCGTCGAAGCGGTAGTTGAAGTGATAGATACGCCGGTTCAGCGACTCCAGCGGGTCGTACACGTTCAGCGCAGCCAGGGTCGAGCGCTCGAACTCGCGCTGGTCCAGGCCCGGGTTGAATTTCAGTTCGCGCAGCGGATCGAGGAAACCGTCGGGTTCCGCCGAGAGGGTGCCGATGGTTTCGGATTCGACCACGCTGGCACGCGGCGCGGTCTCCTCGGCCAGGGCGCAGCCGCTGGCGAGCAGGGCGGTGACGAGCAGCAGTCGGTTAACCACGGAAGAACTCCAGCATGGCGTCGCTGTTGACGCGGTAGTTGAGGTTGCCGCAATGGCCGCCATGGGGGTAGAGCGTGAGACGGTCGCCGAACACCCGGCGCAGGAAGCCGATATCGCCGGGCCCGAGGATCACGTCGTCGGCGTTGTGCATCACGGCGATCTTGGGGCTGTCGCGCAGGTAGTCTTCCAGGGCGTACAGGCTGACCTGGTCGATCAGTTGCAACACGCTGTTGCCGTCGGTGCGTGCGCGCCACATCGGGATCACCTGCTCGGTGATGTAGCAGTCGAAGTCGCATTGCAGGGCGCGCTTGAAGAACGGCTCCAGGCTGCTGCCCTCGGTGATCGGCAGCTTCGGCGGAATGATCAGGCCACGGCGGTTGATCAGGTCGGAGGTGAAGGCGATGTCGGCCGCCGAGAAGCGGAACGAGGTGCCGATGAGCATGGCCATCTGTTCGTTGGACAGGTGCTCGCGGGACCTCTGGAAGTCGTACAGCAGGGCGTCGTTGAGGTCGATGTAGCCCTTTTCCTGGAAGTAGCGGGTGAGTTTTTCCAGCATCAGCTCGTAGAACGTGGTGCTCTTGTCGATGCCCTTGACCCGGGTCTGTACCAGCTTGTCCAGGTTGGTGACCGAGGTGTACAGGTTGACCGGTGGGTTGAGCAGCAGCACGCGCTTGAACTTGAAGCTCTGGCGGGTTTCGTCCAGCTTGCTGACGAACGCCGCGTCCAGCGCCCCCAGGCTGTAGCCGGTGAGGTAGTACTCGCTGACCGGCAGGCGCGGGTGTTGCGCGCGCACCGCCTGCATGACCCGGTACAGGTCCTTGGCATCCTCGCTGGTCACGCCCGGGGTGGCGAAGCGCGAGGCGGCGCTCATGAAGTCCCAGCTGGTGGGCGAGGACAGTTGCACCACGTGGTAGCCGGCCTGATAGAACAGTTTCTTCAGGTATTCGTTGATGCTGCTGGAGTAGGGCGCGCCGGTGCCGGCGATCAGGAAGATCAGCGGCGCCTCGTGGTCCTGCCTGGCCAGGCGATAGCGCAGCTTCTTCACCGACCAGAAGTTGTCGGGCAAGGTGAATTCGCGCTCAGGGCGTAGCGTGAGGCTGTAGTCGGCCTGGTCGATGTCATCGTCGCTGGGCAGCGTCGGGCGGTGGTCCGGCGGCGTGGTGGCGATGGTCGCCTCGAACGGGTTGGTCAGCGGAAAGCCGTAGCTCGCGGCGTCGATGTCCCGTGCCAGGGCGGCCGCAGCCATGAGCAGGCCGCCAAGCAGGGCGGCGAGGCGCAAAGGTCGAAGCATGAAGTCCCCCAGGAAAACGCAAGGTCGTGCAATCAAGACGCAGGCTAGGACCACGGTTGGCGGAGCAAAGTTGCCGCCGTTCATACCTTTGTCGTGCCAGATGTTGCCGCGCCGGGCAATGTTTGTCTTGTGCAACATAGCTGCAGGCGGGTGATTTTGCCTTACATCGGGCCTTGGGCGATCATGCGGCGTGTCGATTACCGCTATTGGAGAACGGGATGTCGCGGTCGCTTCCGGTGGTTGCCTTGATGCTGTGCCTGGCCCTGTGGCTGGCCGCCAGTTATGGCGTGCGCTACGCGTTGATGGAGGATGCCCGTTGGGTGGGGCTGTGCAGCGTGTCGGGCGAGCAGTGGCAATGCCAGGTGCGTTCGCTGCTGGGGTTGGCGATTCATTTCCAGGTGATTGCCTGGGCTGGATTGGGGCTGGCGCTGATCGCCCAGTTGCTGCCAGCGAGGGGCGGCTGGTGGCTGGCGGTGCTGGCGTTGGTGTTCGGGGTACCTTCGCTGGTGCTGTATACCGCCAGCATCGCGGTGTTCACGGTGGTGCTGGCGGGGTTGCGCTTGGTTCGGCAAGTGCGGGGCGATGGATGACGCGTTCGCCGGCAAAGCCGGCTCCTACAGGTGCGCGCGGACCCGTAGGAGCCGGCCTTGCCGGCGAACCTCACGTCGAGCGCAGGCGCAGGCTGCGCCACAATGCCCCGGTCATCATCACGCTGACCACTGCCCACCCCCAGGCCTGCTGATTGCTCAACCCCTCCTGGAACAGCTGCGGCGCGATGCCCGCGCCGATGATGAACGCCAGCAGCGCGACTTCCGCCCGCCGCGCAGCCAACGGCCGCAGCAGGTACACCACTGCCGGCAGCAGCAGCGCTGCACTGGGGAAGCTGCGATAGCGCGGGTCGAACACCATCGCCAGCATGCTCACCGCCGTGGCGAACCCCGCCAGCAGCAACCACGTGCCACCATGGCGCTCGAGCCAGGCGAACCAGCGCTGGCGCCACCCTTCGCGACGGGCCAGGGCCAGCGCGCCTTGGGCCAGTACCAGCAGGTTCAGCCCGGCCAGGGCCACGGCCCACAGCCATTCCCCGGCAAAACGGGCATTGGTGCGCATCAACTCGCCCCATAGCCCCAGGCTGCCGGCACCCAGGGCCGCCAGCAGCGGCAGCAGCAGCGCGGCGCGGGCATTGGCCGGGCGCCCGGCCAGGGCCAGGGTGGCCAGCATCAGCAGCACGCTGGCCAGCAACCATTGCGGCCACAGCGCCAGGTTGCTCACCGGCCCTTCGAGCACGCCTTTGTCCTGGCGGTCGGCGTCGTACAGGCCCCAGTAGCCGCCCACGGCACCTTCGCTGGCGCGCTTCCACGGTTGGTCGAAGGCTTCGATCAGGTTGTAGTGCCAGCCGTTGGCCTCGGCCAGCGCCACGAAGCCGCGGATGAAGCGCGCTTCGTTGACCCGGCTCGGCACCGCCGTCTCGCGCTGGCGACCCTCGCTGGGCCAGCCGGTCTCGCCGATCAGGATGTCCTTGGGCGCGAAGCGGTTGCCGAACACCTGGCGCACCTCGGCCACATGGGCCAGGGCCGCATCGATGCCGCGTGGGTCGTCCTCCCAGTAGGGCAACAGGTGGATCGTCAGGAAGTCCACAACTGGTGCGATTTGCGGGTGCTGCAGCCAGAACTCCCAGACATCGGCATAGGTCACCGGCACGCTGACCTGGCTTTTCACCTTGCCGATCAGTGCCGCCAGGCGCTCGCCGGTCACTTCCTTGCGCAGCAGCGCCTCGTTGCCGACGATCACTGCGCTGACCACATCCGGGTTGGCATTGGCCGCGGCGATCAGCAGGTCGATCTCCTTGTCGGTGTCCACCGGGTTGGCGTTGACCCAGGCGCCGAGCATCACCTTCAGGCCATGCTTGCGCGCCAGCGCCGGGATCGCCTCCAGGCCGGTCATCGAGTAGGTGCGGATGCACTGGAAGCGCTCGGCCAGCAGCGCCAGGTCGGCGTCCATGCGCGCCGGGCGCAGGCGGAACGGCTGGTCGAACGGCGACTGGTCCTTGTCGAACGGGGTGTAGGAGGCGCACTGCAGCTTGTGCGTCGGGCTGGCCGCATCGGGCAGGTGCACCGGCTTGCCCAGGCCGTACCAGAGGGCACCCAGGCAGGTAAAGGCAAGCAGGCAGGCGAGCAGGTAGGTCGTGCGGAGCATCGGGCGATCACGTTCCCCTGTAGGAGCCGGCCTTGCCGGCGAACGGGCCGGTACAGAGCGGCCAAAGGCTGTGATAGTAGCCCGGCGCCAAGCCTTTGGCATGCAAGGATCGCGCAGACCCTCATCGCGCGATGACGCTAATGGCACAGTGCTGTCGCTGATCGTTCGCTGGAGGTCGCTGACAGAGCAGGTCGTGCGCCGGGGCAGGTCGATGATGCAGTCTCCAAGACCTGACGAGGGGATGCTTTGATGGCGACTATTACAAGAATGCGACGTTTCCTGGGGGTGGGCACCGCCCTGGTATTGGCCATGAGCACTGCGCAGGCAATGGCCAAAGAAGTGAGCATCGGTTACGTGGATGGTTGGTCCGACAGCGTGGCGACCACCAACGTGGCTGCCGAAGTCATCAGGCAGAAGCTCGGCTACGACGTGAAACTGCAGGCCGTGGCCACCGGGATCATGTGGCAGGGCGTGGCCACCGGCAAGCTCGACGCCATGCTCTCGGCCTGGCTGCCGGTCACCCACGGCGAGTACTGGGCCAAGAACAAGGACAACGTCGTCGACTACGGGCCCAACTTCAAGGATGCCAAGATCGGCCTGATCGTCCCCGAGTACGTCAAGGCCAACAGCATCGAGGACCTCAAGACCGACCCGAGCTTCAAGCAGAAGATCGTCGGTATCGATGCAGGCTCCGGGGTGATGCTCAAGACCGAGCAGGCGATCAAGGACTACGACCTGACCGGTTACAAGCTGACCGCCAGTTCCGGCGCGGCGATGACCGCCGAACTGGGTCGCTCCTACGCCAAGAATCAATCCATCGCCGTGACCGGCTGGGTACCGCACTGGATGTTCGCCAAGTGGAAGCTGAAGTTCCTCGAGGACCCGAAAGGCGTTTATGGCGCGGCCGAGACAGTCAACAGCATCGGTAGCAAGGAACTGGCCGGCAAGGCCCCGGAAGTGGCCGAGTTCCTGAAGAAGTTCCAGTGGCAGTCCAAGGACGAGATCGGTGAAGTGATGTTGGCGATCCAGGAAGGCGCCAAGCCCGAGGCGGCAGCCAAGGACTGGGTGGCCAAGCATCCGGAGCGGGTCAAGGAGTGGACCGGCAAGTAGCGCGATTTGGCCCATTGATCTGATACGACCGCTGTAGGAGCGGCTTCAGCCGCGATCACCCGCGAAGCGGGTGCCAGGCACCGCGAAGTTCCCATCGCGGCTGAAGCCGCTCCTACAGGGTCAACGGTTGTTGCGAAATCTGTAAAACACCGTTGCATCTAAGACTAAGGTCGTCTGGTTGGCGTCCAACGGCAGCATAAAGTTGGAGTCGGGTTCTCCCTACTCTGTGCTGCTAGGACAAAAACAATGAACGACAGCATCTACCAATCGATACAGAACAGTCCGCGCTTCAAGGAACTGGTCACCAAGCGCGAGCGCTTCGCCTGGATTCTCTCGGCGATCATGCTCGGCCTCTACTGCGCCTTCATCCTCCTCATCGCCTATGGCCCGCACGTGCTGGGCAGCAAGCTCAGCCCTGGCTCGTCGATTACCTGGGGCATTCCCCTGGGCGTCGGCCTGATCCTCTCGGCATTCGTGCTCACCGCCATCTACGTGCGTCGCGCCAACGGCGAGTTCGATCAGTTGAACAAGGCGATCCTCGAGGAGGCCAAGCAATGATCCGTCACATGAAAACCGTGGCCGTCCTGGCCTGCGGCGCTTTCGCACCCGCCGTGTGGGCCGCCGATGCCCTGACCGGCGAGGTGCAGAAACAGCCGCTGAACGTCGCGGCGATCGCCATGTTCGTGGCCTTCGTCGCCTTCACCCTGGGGATCACCTACTGGGCCTCCAAGCGCAACAAGTCGGCCGCCGACTATTATGCGGCCGGCGGCAAGATCACCGGCTTCCAGAACGGCCTGGCGATCGCCGGTGACTACATGTCGGCGGCCTCGTTCCTGGGCATTTCCGCACTGGTGTTCACCTCTGGCTACGACGGCCTGATCTACTCCATCGGCTTCCTGGTCGGCTGGCCGATCATCCTGTTCCTGATCGCCGAGCGCCTGCGCAACCTGGGCAAGTACACCTTCGCCGACGTGGCCTCGTATCGCCTCGGGCAGAAGGAAATCCGCACCCTGTCGGCCTCCGGTTCGCTGGTGGTGGTGGCGTTCTACCTGATCGCCCAGATGGTGGGGGCCGGCAAGCTCATCGAGCTGCTGTTCGGCCTGGACTACCACGTGGCGGTGATTCTTGTCGGCATCCTGATGTGCCTGTACGTGCTGTTCGGCGGCATGCTGGCCACCACCTGGGTGCAGATCATCAAGGCGGTGCTGCTGCTGTCCGGTGCCAGCTTCATGGCGCTGATGGTGATGAAGCACGTCGGCTTTGATTTCAACACCCTGTTCTCCGAGGCGATCAAGGTGCACGCCAAGGGCGAAGCGATCATGAGCCCGGGCGGCCTGGTCAAGGACCCGATCTCGGCGTTCTCCCTTGGGCTGGCGCTGATGTTCGGTACCGCTGGCCTGCCGCATATCCTGATGCGCTTCTTCACCGTCAGCGACGCCAAGGAAGCGCGCAAGAGCGTGCTCTACGCCACCGGTTTCATTGGCTACTTCTACATCCTGACCTTCATCATCGGCTTCGGCGCGATCCTGCTGGTCAGCACCAACCCCGACTTCAAGGACGCTGCCGGCGCCCTGATTGGCGGCAACAACATGGCGGCGGTGCACCTGGCCGATGCCGTGGGCGGTAGCGTGTTCCTCGGTTTCATCTCGGCGGTGGCCTTCGCCACCATCCTGGCGGTGGTCGCCGGCCTGACCCTGGCCGGTGCCTCGGCGGTGTCCCATGACCTGTACGCCAGCGTATGGCGCAAGGGCAAGGCCAATGACAAGGATGAGATCCGCGTGTCGAAGATCACCACCGTCGCCCTGGGCGTGCTGGCGATCGGCCTGGGCATCCTGTTCGAGAAGCAGAACATCGCCTTCATGGTCGGCCTGGCCTTCTCCATCGCCGCCAGCTGCAACTTCCCGGTGCTGCTGCTCTCGATGTACTGGAAGAAGCTGACCACCCGGGGTGCCATGATCGGCGGCTGGATGGGCCTGGTCAGCGCAGTGGGCCTGATGATCCTCGGGCCGACCATCTGGGTGCAGATCCTCGGTCATGAGAAAGCCATCTACCCGTACGAGTACCCGGCGCTGTTCTCGATGATCATCGCCTTCGCCGGTATCTGGTTCTTCTCGGTCACCGACAAGTCCAAGGCCGCCGAGGACGAGCGGGCGCTGTTCTTCCCGCAGTTCGTGCGTTCGCAGACCGGCCTGGGGGCCAGTGGGGCGGTTTCTCACTGATAGGCCTTATGGCTTGAACGACGCCCCGGCTTGCCGGGGCGTCGTCGTTTCCAGAGCAGGCTTGTTGCAACAGGGCGCGTCAAGCGCCCGCGCAGAAGGAAGCTGGCAGTGCAGGAAGGGTGGGCGGGTCGTCATATCCTGCCGAGCAGCAACAGCACCAGCAGTACCACCAGCACCACGCCGACGATGCCGGACGGGCCATAGCCCCAGCTGCGCGAATGCGGGAAGACCGGCAAGCCACCGATCAGCAGCAGGATCAGGATGATGATGAGGATCGTGGTCATGATGGAGTCCTTGCGTGGTTGAGGGTCAAGGGCCTGGGAATGCTGGGCGCTTACTGTTTGCGACTGTTGCAGGTGGGTAAAGATTCCATCGGATCGTGGCCACCGGCCTGCGAAGGTTCCGATACCCTCTTATTCAGCATCCTGATGCCGCACCGAGGCACCTTGGGTTGTGGCTAGACTCCAGCCCATTCCCACCGATCAGGACTCGATTTCCCCATGCACAACCGAATGATGATCACCGGTGCCGGCTCTGGCCTTGGACGCGAGATTGCCCTGCGCTGGGCCCAGGACGGCTGGCGCCTGGCATTGGCTGATGTCAACGAAGCCGGGCTGCGCGAGACACTGGAACTGGTTCGCCAAGCGGGTGGCGATGGTTTCAGCCAACGCTGTGACGTGCGCGACTACAGCCAGCTCACGGCCTTGGCCCAGGCCTGTGAGGAGAAGTTCGCGGGCATCGACGTGATCGTCAACAATGCCGGGGTTGCCTCGGGCGGTTTCTTCGCCGAGTTGTCGCTTGAGGACTGGGACTGGCAGATCGCGGTCAACCTGATGGGCGTGGTCAAGGGGTGCAAGGCCTTCCTGCCGCTGCTGGAACGCAGCAAGGGGCGGATCATCAACATCGCTTCCATGGCTGCATTGATGCAAGGCCCGGGCATGAGCAACTACAACGTGGCCAAGGCCGGCGTGCTGGCGCTGTCGGAAAGCCTGCTGGTGGAACTGCGCCAGTCGGAAGTCGCGGTGCATGTGGTCTGCCCGTCGTTCTTCCAGACCAACCTGCTCGACTCGTTTCGTGGACCGGACCCGGCGATGAAGGCACAGATCGGCAAATTGCTGGATGGTTCGCCCATCAATGCCGCCGACATTGCCGAGCACATTCATGGGCGGGTGGCCGCGGGCGAGTTTCTGATCCTGCCCCATGAGGCTGGGCGCCAAGCCTGGCAGCTCAAGTGCCAGGCACCGCAGCGTCTCTATGACGAGATGGCGGATATGGCCGTGAAGATGCGGGCGAAGTCTCGTAGAGGCGGCAACTGAGCGGTGCTCTTGTAGGATCTTTTACTGTCGCTGGTAGGAACGGTCTATTTGTCTGGTGAACGATTGTGTAGGCAAAAGGCCTGGGTGCAGTCTCCGATTTTCCCTGTAGCTGGAGGATCGGAGCATGCTGGTAATCGGACGCGAAATCGGCGAGGTGATTGTCATCGCCGATGACATCAGGATCCAGGTGATGGCGGTGGAAAACGGCCAGGTGCGCTTCGGCATCCAGGCCCCTCGTCATGTCGAGGTGCACCGGGTCGAGGTGTACAAGCGGATCAAGGCGTTGGCCCAGGAGAAGCAGCAAGCCTGATGGGCGTCAGCCCAGCAGCTCGCGCGGCACGTCATGCCTGGCCAGTAGCTGGCATTGCTGGCTTTCCACGTCGAACAGGATGAACGCCTGGCCCTTGGCCAGCGCCTGGCGCACGCGCAGTACGCGGGTTTCCAGGGGCGTGTCGTCGCCGTTGTCGGTGCCGTCGCGGGTGACGAAGTCCTCGATCAGGCGGGTCAGGGTTTCGGCTTCGAGTTGGTCGTGGGGGATCAGCATGGTCTGGGATGCAGTGGTGGGCGTGGGTGCATGCTACGTGAAATCCGCGGACATGCGCAGCCACTCATTGAACCGGCGCAACCTTTGTAGGAGCGGCTTCAGCCGCGATCACCCGCGAAGCGGGTGCCGGATATCGCGCCGGCTGCATCGCGGCTGAAGCCGCTCCTACACAGAGTGCTGGTCAACCCTTGTTACCCACCAGGCTGTCCACCGCTGGCACCCGTGTCTCGCTCTCCATCTGCGCATCATGCTCCAGCTGGTGGCTGAAGCGCTCCAGCGAGGCATTGGTCGGCTGCGAGTCGCTGGCGAACACCGGCGGGCTGAGCAGATAACCCGATAGCAGCCGGCTGAGCGCGGCCAGGCTGTCGATATGGGTGCGTTCGTATCCGTGAGTGGCGTCGCAGCCGAAGGCTATCAAGGCGGTGCGGATATCGTGTCCCGCGGTCACTGCCGAATGGGCGTCGCTGAAGTAGTAGCGGAACAGGTCGCGGCGCACAGGCAGGCCCTGATCGCCGGCAAGCTTCAGCAAGTGGCGTGACAGGTGGTAGTCGTAAGGGCCGGATGAATCCTGCATGGCCACGCTCACCGCATGTTCGCTGGAGGCTTGCCCCGGCGCCACCGGGGCGATGTCGATACCGACGAACTCGCTGACATCCCAAGGCAGGGCGGCCGCGGCACCGGAGCCGGTTTCCTCGGTGATGGTGAACAGCGGGTGGCAGTCGATCAGCGGCTGGCGACCACTTTCCAGCACGGCCTTGAGCGCGGCCAGCAGGGCTGCCACGCCGGCCTTGTCGTCCAGGTGGCGGGCACTGACATGGCCGCTTTCGGTGAATTCCGGCAGCGGGTCGAACGCCACACAGTCACCGATGGCGATACCCAGCGCCTCGCAATCGGCGCGGGTGGCGCAGTAGGCGTCCAGGCGCACCTCTACGTGGTCCCAGCTGATCGGCATCTGGTCGATGGCGGTATTGAACGCGTGCCCACTGGCCATCAATGGCAGCACGCTGCCGCGAAACACGCCGGTATCGGTGAACACGCTGACCCGGCTGCCTTCGGCGAAGCGGCTCGACCAGCAGCCAACCGGGGCCAGGGCCAGGCGCCCGTTGTCCTGCAACTGACGCACGCTGGCGCCGATGGTGTCCAGGTGCGCGGACACCGCACGGTCGGGAGAGCTCTGGCGGCCCTTGAGGGTGGCGCGGATGGTGCCGCGGCGGGTCAGCTCGTAGGGGATGCCCAGTTCGTCCAGGCGTTCGGCCACATAGCGCACGATGGTGTCGGTGAAGCCGGTGGGGCTGGGGATGGCGAGCATTTCCAGCAGGACGCTCTTCAGGTAGTCGAGGTCGGGTTCGGGGGGGCATGAAGGCATGGGGCACTCCTTGGGCGTTGTGTCATGTTTGCGGGCCCTTTCGCCGGCGAAGCCGGCTCCTACAGGTACGGCGCCGATCGTCAGGCCGGCACGGGCTCACACCAATGGCCGGCTATGGGGAAACAGCAGGTCGACGAATCGCTCGGCGGTGGGTTGCGGCTCATGATTGGCCAACCCCGCACGCTCGTTGGCTTCGATGATCACGTAGTCCGGGTGTTCGGCATCGCGAACCATCAAGTCCAGCCCCACGACCGGGATCTCCAGCGCGCGGGCGGCGCGCACGGCGGCATCGGCCAGCACCGGGTGCAGGCGCGCGGTGACGTCCTCCAGGGTGCCACCGGTGTGCAGGTTGGCGGTGCGTCGCACGGCCAGGCGCTGACCGGCTGGCAGCACATGGTGGTAGCCCAGGCCGGCGGCCTTGAGTGTGCGCTCGGTCTCATCGTCGAGGGGGATGCGGCTTTCGCCGCCCGTGGCGGCCTGGCGCCTGCGGCTCTGGGCGTCGATCAGCGCGTGGAGGTTGTGCCTGCCGTCGCCGATCACCTGCGCCGGATGGCGGATGGCAGCGGCCACCACTTCGTAGCCGATCACCAGGATGCGCAAGTCGCTGCCCGGGTGAAAACTCTCCAGCAGCACGCGGCTGTCGAAGCGCCGGGCCTGCTCGATGGCCTGGTCGAGTTCGTCGATTTGGCTCAGGTTCACCGCTACCCCCTGGCCTTGTTCGCCGTCCACCGGCTTGACCACCACCGCGCCATGCTCGTCGAGGAACGCCTGGTTGTCGTCGGCGGCGCCGGCCAGTTGCTGCGCCGGTACTTGCAGGCCGGCAGCGTGCAGTACTTTGCGGGTCAGGCACTTGTCCTGGCAGAGGGTCATGGTCAGGGCGCTGGTCAGGTCGCTGAGCGACTCACGGCAACGAATGCGTCGCCCGCCAAGGCTCAGGGTGAACAAGCCGCTGGCGGCATCGTCTACGTGCACCTCGATGCCGCGACGCAGGGCTTCGTCAACGATGATGCGGGCATAAGGGTTGAGCCCGGCTTCCGGCCCCGGGCCCAGGAACAATGGCTGGTTGATGCCGTTCTTGCGCTTGATCGCGAAGGTCGGCAGGTTGCGAAAACCGAGCTTGTGGTACAAGCGCTTGGCCTGGCGATTGTCGTGCAGCACCGAGAGGTCGAGGTAGGCCAGGCCCCGGCTCAGGTAGTGTTCGACCAGATGGCGTACCAGCACCTCACCGACGCCCGGGCGCGTGCAATGTGGCTCGACGGCCAGGCACCAGAGGCTGCAGCCATGTTCGGGATCGTCGAAGGCCTTGTGATGATCCAGGCCCATGACACTGCCGATCACCGCGTTGCTGTCTTCATCCTCGGCCAACCAGTAGACCGGGCCACCGAGGTGGCGTGGGGTGAGCAACTGCGCATCAACTGGCAGCATGCCACGGGCCTGGTACAGCCTGTTGATCGCCTGCCAGTCCGCGGTGCTTTGCGCGCGGCGGATACGAAAGCCGCGGAATACCCGTTGCGCCGGGCGGTAGTCGGTGAACCACAGGCGCAGGGTATCGGACGGATCGAGGAACAGTTGTTGCGGCGCCTGGGCCAGTACCTGCTGAGGGGCGGCCACGTACAGGGCGATGTCGCGCTCGCCGGCCTGCTCCTCCAACAGGGCTTCGGCAAGGCTGGCCGGGTCGGGGAAGGTGTGCCCGATCAGCAGCCGTCCCCAGCCACAGTGCAACGCGCGCGGCTGGTCGTGGGGCTGGTTGCCGTCACCCGCAAGGCGCGCCTGCAGGCGTTCGTAGGAGGGCGCCTGGCCGCGCAGCAGGCGTTGCCCGTAGGCAATTTCATGCGCTTTCATCGATCAGATTCCTTGCTCGCTGAGCCACAGGTTCAAGGCGGCCAGCTGCCACAGCTTGGAGCCGCGCAGCGGGGTGAGCTGGCCGTGCGGGTTGCTCAGCAAGCGGTCGAGCATCGCCGGGTTGAACAGGCCGCGATCCTGGCTGGGGTCGGTCAGCAGCTCGCGCACCCACTCCAGGGTCGCGCCTTGCAGGTGCTTGAGGCCGGGGACCGGGAAGTAGCCTTTCTTGCGGTCGATCACCTCATGGGGGATGACCCGTCGCGCCGCCTGCTTGAGTACCTGCTTGCCGCCGTCGGGCAGCTTGAAGCGCGCCGGGATGCGCGCCGACAGCTCCACCAGGCGATAGTCGAGGAACGGCGTGCGCGCCTCCAGGCCCCAGGCCATGGTCATGTTGTCCACCCGCTTGACCGGGTCGTCCACCAGCATCACCGTGCTGTCCAGGCGCAGGGCCTTGTCCACCGCATCGGGCGCACCCGGGCGGGCGAAATGCTCGCGCACGAAGTCACCTGCGGCATCGCTCTCCAGCAGCCAGGGCGCTTGCACGGTCTCGCGGTATTCATCGTGGCTGCGGTCGAAGAAGGCGGCGCGGTAGGCACCGAATGCGTCTTCGGCGCCGTCGACCTGCGGGTACCAGTGATAGCCGGCGAACAGTTCGTCGGCGCCCTGGCCGCTCTGCACGCCCTTGCAGTGCTTCGCGACTTCCCGCGAGAGCAGGTAGAAGGCGATGCAGTCATGGCTGACCATCGGTTCGCTCATGGCGCGGAAGGCCGCCGGCAACTGCTCGATGATCTCGTGTTCGGCGATGCGCAGCTTGTGGTGGCGGGTGCCGTAGTGCCTGGCGATCAGGTCGGAATACTGGAACTCGTCGCCACGTTCACCGCCGGCATCCTCGAAGCCGATGGAGAAGGTCGACAGGTCGTCCACCCCGGTTTCGCGCAGCAGGCCGACCAGCAGGCTGGAGTCGACGCCACCGGACAACAGCACGCCGACATCCACCGCCGCGCGCTGGCGGATCGCCACGGCGTCGCGCGTGGTATCGAGCACCCGGGTGGTCCAGCCTTCGAGGTCGAGTTCGTGCTCATCCGGGTTCGGGCCGTAGTGCAAGTACCACCAGGCCTGGCGTTCGACTTCACCGTGGTGGTCGATACGCATCCAGGTGCCGGGTTCGAGCTTCTGCACATTGGCCAGCAGGGTGCGTGGCGCGGGCACCACGGCGTGGAAGTTGAGATAGTGGTTGAGCGCCACCGGGTCGATCATCGGGTCGATGTCGCCGCCCTTGAGCAGCGCCGGCAATGTCGAGGCGAAACGCAGGCGTTCGCCGTTGCGCGACAGGTACAGCGGCTTGACGCCGAGGCGGTCGCGGGCCAGGAACAGGCGCTGGTTGTCGCGCTCCCAGATGGCCAGGGCAAACATGCCGTTGAGCTTGGGCAGCAGCGCCGCGCCCCAGGCGTGGTAGCCCTTGAGCAGCACTTCGGTGTCGCCGTCCGAGTGGAAGCGGTAGCCCAGGTCCTGAAGCTCCTGGCGCAGTTCGGGGAAGTTGTAGATGGCGCCGTTGAAGGCCAGCGACAGCCCCAGGGGGGTATCGACCATGGGCTGGGCCGAGCCGTCGGACAGGTCCATGATCTTCAGCCTGCGGTGGCCGAGGGCGATCGGGCCCTGGCTATGGAAGCCCCAGGCGTCGGGGCCGCGGGGCGCCAGGTGGTGAGTGATGCGCTCCACGGCGGCAAGGTCCGCCGGGCGTGGGGCTTGGTCGAGGGGGGTGAAACGTAACTCTCCTGCTAATCCGCACATAGGTCCTTACCGGTTTTGCCGTTGGGGAGGTGTGCCCTTTATTCCGGGCACCTAGTGAAGGACATGGGTGAGTTGCGAGAGTTTTATATCGATCTGTTATATAGGGTGGCGGCAGTTTGCCTGCCCTCTGTAGGAGCGGCTTCAGCCGCGATGGGGGCATCACGGTGCCTGGCACCCGCTGCGCGGGTGATCGCGGCTGAAGCCGCTCCTACGGTGGTCTTATCGGATCGCGCGTTATTTACCGCGAATCAGGCGGCGCAATGCAAACCGGTTGGGATGGCACGCCTCGGCAACGGCCCTGGGGACCGGCAACGGTTCGCCGCAGACCCACGCCGCGATCAGTTCGCCGGACAACGGCGCCGTGATCAACCCGCGCGATCCATGCCCGCTGTTGACATACAACCCCTCCAGCCACGGGCAGGCGATATCCGGCACCTGTCGCGCATCCTTGGCCAGCATTGAATAGGTCGTGTTGAACGCCTGGACATCCGCGACTGGCCCGACAATGGGCAGGTAGTCGGGGCTGGTGCAGCGAAACGCCGCGCGCCCTTCGAGCTGTTCGGCATCTAGCTCGGTGGTACCCAGGCGCGTGGCCAGGTCGCTCGAGATATCCTCCAGCAACCCGAGGTTGCCCTGGTGCTCCGCGGTGGTCGGTGTGAGGTCTTCGTTGTGGAAGTCGAAGCTGGCCCCGAGGGTGTGCTCGTCGCCACGCGGCGGCGCGACATAACCATCGGCGCAGACCACCGTGCGCAGCGCGCGGCTGGCTTCTGTTGCCGGCAGGCGGGTGATCTGCCCGCGAATACGCTTGAGCGGCAGCTCGGCGCAGGCCGGGAAGCGGCGGACATCGGCGGCGCCGGCCAGCACCACCAGCGGCGCGCAGGCCAGCAGGCGCTCGCCATCCCAGGCTTGCCACAGGCCATCGGCCTTGCGCAGTTCGATCACCTCGTGGTGGTTGAGCAGGCGAATATTTGGATGCCGCAGTTGCGCCTGGCACATGGCCGGTGGATGCACCCAGCCGCCTTCGGGATAGAACAGGCCGCCACTGGCCAGGGCGATGCCGGCCACGGCCTCGGCCTGGTCGCGTTCCAGCCGTTGCAGCAGGCTTTGGTCGAACGCAGCCGCCAGTTTGGCCTGGCGTGCGGCTTCCTGGTCGTCGAAGGCCAGTTGCAGCACACCGCAGGCATCCCAGTCCTGGCCGCGCTGCAGGTGTTCGAGCCAGCGGCGGGTGTAGCCAAAGCCCGAGAGGATCATCTGCGACAGCGCAGTGCCATGGGCGGAAAGCTTGAGGTACAGCACCCCCTGCGGATTGCCCGAGGCCTCCTGGGCCGGACCGCTATGGCGCTCCAGCACGCTGACCTGCCAGCCACGCTCGGCCAGGCTCCTGGCCGTGGCGCTGCCGGCCAGGCCGGCGCCGATCACCAGCGCTTCGCGTGGGCCCGGAACGCTGGGCGGGCGCGCGTACCAGGGCGCGGCTGGCGCCGGCGCGGCGCCGTTGTAGAGGCCGTGCATCACTTCCCATTTCTTGCCGATGCCCGGCACCTTCTTCATGGAGAAGCCGGCTTCGATCAGCGAACGGCGCACCCAGCCGGTAGTGGTGAAGGTGCCCAGCGTGGTCCCGGGCCGTGACAGGCGCGCCAGCTGGCTGAACAGTTCGGGGGTCCACATGTCGGGGTTCTTCGCCGGGGCGAAACCGTCGAGGAACCAGGCGTCGATGCGGGCGTCGAGCTGCGGCAGCTGCTCCAGCGCATCGCCGATCATCAGGGTCAGGGTGACCCGGCCACCGTCGAGGTTGAACTGCTGGAAGCCTGGGTGGATGGCCACGTACTGTTCGAGCAACGGCCGAGTGAACGCAGCCAGCCCTGGCCAAAGCTGCGTGGCGCGGGCAAGGTCGTCGCGGCTCAGCGGGTACTTCTCGACACTGACGAAGTGCAGGCGTGCCCCGGCCGGGGCCAGTTCGGCGAACAGTTGCCAGGCACAGAAAAAATTCATGCCGGTGCCAAAGCCCGTCTCGCCGATCACCAGGCAGTCGTGCGGCGTCAATTCAGCGAAGCGCTGGCGCAGATGGTTCTGCTCGATGAACACGTGCAGGGTCTCGTCGATGCCCTCGTTGATGGCGAAATAGACATCGTCGTATTGCCGCGAGTGGGGGCGGCCCTGGTCGTCCCAGTCGATCTGGGCATGCTGAAGAAGGGTGGACATGGTTGGCTCGGTTGCAGCGGATGGGCGGATTTTATGTCATCCGTGCAATTTGCGCAGTTCGTGCCTGCCCATCCATGGCCGGCGTGCCCCTTGTAGGAGCCGGCTTGCCGGCGAAAGGGCCGGTACAGGCGAAGTACATTTCCGCTAGTCTTGCTTATCCAATGAGGGAGCCATCCATGTTCGAATCCGCGGAAATCGGTCACAGCATCGACAAGGAAACGTATGAAGCAGAAGTCCCCGCATTGCGCGAGGCACTGCTCGAAGCCCAGTACGAACTCAAGCAGCAGGCGCGGTTTCCGGTGATCGTGCTGATCAACGGCATCGAGGGTGCCGGCAAGGGCGAGACGGTCAAGCTGCTCAACGAATGGATGGACCCGCGGCTGATCGAAGTGCGCACCTTCGACCAGCAGACCGATGAAGAGCTGGCCCGTCCCCCGGCCTGGCGCTATTGGCGGGCGCTGCCGCCGAAGGGGCGCATGGGGGTGTTCTTCGGCAACTGGTACAGCCAGATGCTCGAAGGCCGCGTGCATGGGCAGTTCAAGGATGCCGTGCTCGACCAGGCCATCGCCGGTGCTGAGCGCCTGGAACAGATGCTCTGCGACGAGGGCGCGCTGATCATCAAGTTCTGGTTCCACCTGTCGAAGAAGCAGATGAAGGCGCGGCTCAAGGCGCTCAAGGAAGACCCGCTGCACAACTGGCGCATCAGCCCGCTGGACTGGCAGCAATCGGAAACCTACGACCGTTTCGTGCGCTTCGGCGAGCGTGTGCTGCGCCGCACCAGCCGCGACTATGCGCCCTGGCACGTGATCGAGGGTGTCGACCCGCATTACCGCAGCCTGGCGGTGGGGCGCATCCTGCTGGAGAGTTTGCAGGCCGCACTGGGCAACAAGCCGCCCAAGCACCAGGGCAACGTCGCACCGCTGGGGCGCAGCATCGACCAGAAGAGCCTGCTGGGTGCGCTCGACCTGAGCAAGCGCCTGGACAAGCGCGACTACGAGGAGCAGTTGGTCACCGAGCAGGCGCGCCTGGCGGGGCTTCTGCGTAACAAGCACATGCGCCGGCATGCGCTGGTGGCGGTTTTCGAAGGCAACGACGCGGCTGGCAAGGGCGGTGCCATTCGCCGCGTGGCGGCGGCGCTGGACCCGCGCCAGTACCGCATCGTGCCGATTGCCGCGCCCACCGAGGAAGAGCGTGCCCAGCCGTACCTCTGGCGGTTCTGGCGGCACATTCCGGCGCGCGGCAAATTCACCGTCTTCGACCGCTCCTGGTATGGCCGGGTGCTGGTGGAGCGGGTCGAGGGTTTCTGCAGCCCGACCGACTGGATGCGCGCCTACGGCGAGATCAACGATTTCGAGGAACAGTTGCGTAATGCCGGCGTGGTGGTGGTCAAGTTCTGGTTGGCCATCGACCAGCAGACCCAGCTCGAGCGGTTCGAGGAGCGCGAGCAGATCCCGTTCAAGCGCTACAAGATCACCGAGGAAGACTGGCGCAACCGTGACAAGTGGGATGTGTACGCGGAGGCGGTGGGCGACATGGTCGACCGTACCAGCACCGAGATCGCGCCGTGGACCCTGGTGGAGGCCAACGACAAGCGCTGGGCACGGGTGAAGGTGCTGCGCACGATCAATGAAGCGCTGGAGGCGGCGTTCGCCAAGAAGTAGGAGCGGCCTTGTGCCGCGAAAGGGCCGCGTAGCGGCCCCGTCCATGTGTAAACCGAGCAGTCCAGAGGGCCGCGTAGCGGCCCTTTCGCGGCGCAAGGCCGCTCCTACAAGACGGTGTCAGCCCGGCAGGGGCAATCAGACATGCACTCAGGGAATGACCTGATGAAATCTTTTCCCGCCACGTTCCCCCCGCCAAGCCCTTAGACTGCACTTCTCCCGCTACCGGCCTGATCGAGGACACCATGCACATTTCTTCCGGCCGCTGGGCCTACGGCCTGTCGCTGGCCCTGTTGACCGCGTTTCTCTGGGGCATCCTGCCGATCAAGCTCAAGCAGGTGCTGCAGGTGATCGACCCGGTGACGGTCACCTGGTATCGCCTGAGCGTCTCGGGTGGCCTGCTGTTCGCCTGGCTGGCGGCCAATCGACGGCTGCCGTCATTCGGGCGCCTGGGCCTCAAGGGCAAGGGGCTGGTGGCGGTCGCGGTGGGTGGCCTGGTGGGCAACTATGTGCTGTATCTGGTCGGGCTCAACCTGCTAAGCCCCGGCACCGCGCAACTGGTGGTGCAGCTCGGGCCGGTGCTGTTGCTGGTGGCCAGTGTGTTCGTGTTCAAGGAGCGCTTCAGCCTCGGGCAGGGCCTGGGGTTGCTGGTGTTGCTGGCAGGCTTCGGGTTGTTCTTCAACCAGCGCCTGGAGGAGCTTTTCACATCGCTCGGCACCTACACCACCGGTGTGCTGACCATCATCCTCGCCACCAGCATCTGGGTGTTCTACGCCTTGAGCCAGAAGCAATTGTTGACGGTGTGGAACTCGCAGCAGGTGATGATGGTGATCTACCTGTGCTGTGCGCTGCTGCTCACGCCCTGGGTGCATCCACTGGAGGCGCTGCAACTGAGCCCGGTGCAGGGCTGGCTGTTGCTGGCCTGCTGCCTCAATACCCTGGTGGCCTATGGTGCGTTCGCCGAGGCGTTGGCGCATTGGGAGGCCTCACGCGTGAGCGCCACGCTGGCGCTGACGCCGCTGGTGACCTTTGTTGCCGTGGCATTGGCGGCCTGGGTGTGGCCGGAGTATGTGCATGCCGAGGATATCAACGGCCTGGGGTATGTGGGCGCGGTGACGGTGGTGCTGGGCTCGGCGCTGGTGGCCTTGGGGCCATCGCTGGTGGCGGGGTGGAAGGCGAGGAGGGCAGAAGTGTCGCGTTGATCGGTTCGCCGGCAGCCGGCTCCTGCGGGTGCGATCCCCTGCAGGAGCCGGCTGCCGGCGAACCAGCAGATCAGCCCTTGCCCCCCGGCGCCAGCATGTTCTCCGGCCGCACCCATTGGTCGAACTGCTCGTTGGTCAGGTACTTCAGCTCCAGCGCCGCCTCCCGCAGGGTCTTGCCCTCGCTGTAGGCCTTCTTGGCGATTTCTGCCGCCTTGTCGTAACCGATGTGCGGGTTCAGCGCCGTCACCAGCATCAGTCCGCGCTCCAGGTGCGCCGCCATCTGCCCGGCATCCGGCTCGATGCCGGCCACGCAATGCTGCTGGAAGTTGTGGCAGCCATCAGCCAGCAGCTCGATCGACTGCAGCAGGTTGTGGATGATCACCGGCTTGAACACGTTCAACTGCAAATGCCCCTGGCTGGCGGCGAAGCCGATCGCCGCGTCGTTGCCCAGCACCTGGCAGGCCAGCATCGACAATGCCTCGCACTGGGTCGGGTTGACCTTGCCGGGCATGATCGAACTGCCGGGCTCGTTGGCCGGCAGGCGTACTTCGGCAAGCCCCGCGCGCGGGCCCGAACCGAGCAGGCGCAAATCGTTGGCAATCTTCATCAACGCCACGGCCAGGGTTTTCAGCGCGCCCGCCAGGCTGGTCAATGGCTCGTGGCCGGCGAGGGCGGCGAATTTGTTCGGCGCGGTCACGAACGGCAGGCCGGACAGGGCGGCCAGTTCGGCGGCGATGGCTTCGGCGAAACCATGCGGGGCATTGAGCCCGGTGCCCACGGCGGTGCCGCCCTGGGCCAGCTCGCAGACCGCCGGCAACGTCGCGCGGATGGCGCGCTGGGCGTAGTCGAGCTGGGCGACGAACGCCGAGACTTCCTGGCCGAAGGTGATGGGGGTGGCGTCCATCATGTGCGTGCGGCCGGTCTTCACCAGTTTTTCGTGGCGCTCCGACAACTCCGCCAACCCCGAGGCGAGCTCGCCGATCGCTGGCAACAGCTTCGCGTGTACCGCCTGGGCCGCGGCGATGTGCATGGCGGTGGGGAAGCAGTCGTTGGAGCTCTGCGAGCGGTTGACGTGGTCGTTGGGGTGGACCGGTACCTTGCCGCCTCGGCCTTTGCCGGCCAGTTCGTTGGCGCGCCCGGCGATCACTTCGTTGACGTTCATGTTGCTCTGGGTGCCGCTGCCGGTCTGCCAGACCACCAGCGGGAACTGGTCGTCGTGTTCGCTATCCAGCACTTCATCGGCAGCCTGTTCGATCAGCCGGGCGATGTCGGCGGGCAGGTCGCCGTTGCGATCGTTGACCCGCGCCGCCGCTTTCTTGATCAGCGCCAGGGCATGCAGCACCGCGAGCGGCATGCGCTCCTTGCCGATGGCGAAGTTGATCAGCGAACGCTGGGTCTGCGCACCCCAGTAGGCCTGCTCCGGAACTTCGACCGGGCCCAGGCTGTCTGTCTCGATACGGCTCATGCTGCGCTCACTCCTTTGTAGTCCGAAATCGCAGTTTAGGCCCTGATTCGACAGCGCGGTTCCATCGCTCGTCGTGCCACTTGAGCACTTCGCCACCACGGCGCAGAATGCTCTACTCTGAGGTACCCGCCTCTCTTTCTTGAAGGAAATGCAATGACCCGTCTTCGTGTCCTCTGTGCCGCCGTTGCCCTGGTCTGCGCCAGCGGCCAGGTACTCGCCGCAACCCCCAGCCACAATGCTGCCGCCGAGAAATTCCTGACCCTGGCCAATGCCGACAAGCTGGGCACCCCGGTGTACATGCAGGTCCAGCAGATGTTCGCCCAGCGTTTCGAGCAAACCAAGGCGCCAGCCTCCAAGAAGTCCGTCCTCGACAGCTACCAGGCCAAGGCCAACGCCGCCCTGGACAACGCCATCGGCTGGAAGAAACTCAAGCCGAAGATGGTCGACCTGTACACCGCCACCTTCACCGAAGGCGAGCTGAACGACCTGGTCAAGTTCTACGAGTCGCCGCTGGGCAAGAAAGTCCTGCGCGAAATGCCTAAAGTCACCCAGCAATCGGCGCAACTGACCCAGCAAAGCCTGGAGCCGGCCGTGCCGGTGGTGAACAAGCTGCTCGACGACATGACCAAGGAACTCGACCCGAACGCCGGCAAGGCGCCAGCGAAGAAGTGAGCCTGACGCGATGAGCATGCAGCAACGCATCGAACAGCAACTGGCGCCGCTGGCCACGCAACACCTTGAAGTGCACAACGAGAGCCACATGCACAGCCGTGGCCAGGAAACGCACTACAAGGCCGTGCTGGTCAGCGAGCAGTTCGCCGGCCTGAACAGCGTCAAGCGCCACCAGAAGGTCTACGCCACCATGGGTGAGCTGATGGGCGAGATCCACGCCCTGGCCATTCATACCTACACGCCCGAAGAGTGGGCGGCGGTCGGCGTGGCGCCAGCCTCGCCGGTGTGCGCCGGCGGCGGGCACTGAATCCTTTCCGTCGTTCTGGTACAATTCGCGTCATTCCCTTGGGGGCCGCCGTGCGGCCCATCGCCGGCAAGCCGGCTCCTACAAATCCCGTAGGGGCCGGCTTGCCGGCGATGGGCTGCGCAGCAGCCCCCTTGCTTTTGTCAAACCCGGTCCGCCCCTTACGAGGGCAACCACCTGGAGATACACATCCATGTCCCAACCGATCGTCGTGGCGGCGCTGTACAAGTTCGTCACCCTGGAAGACTACGTCGAACTGCGCGAGCCCCTGCTCAAGGCCATGACCGACCACGGTGTCAAAGGCACCCTGCTGCTGGCCAACGAAGGCATCAACGGCACCGTGTCGGCCACCCGCGAAGGCATCGACGCGCTGCTCGCCTGGCTGCGCAACGACCCGCGCCTGGTGGATGTCGACCATAAAGAGTCGTACTGCGACGAGCAGCCGTTCTATCGCACCAAGGTCAAGCTCAAGAAAGAGATCGTCACCCTGGGCGTGCCCGGCGTGGACCCGAACAAGGCGGTGGGTACTTATGTCGACCCGAAAGACTGGAACGCCCTGATCAGCGACCCGGAAGTGCTGCTGATCGACACCCGCAACGACTATGAAGTGGCCATCGGTACCTTCAAGGGCGCCGTCGACCCGAAGACCGAAACCTTCCGCGAGTTCCCCGACTACATCAAGGCCAACTTCGACCCGAGCAAGCACAAGAAAGTGGCCATGTTCTGCACCGGCGGCATCCGTTGTGAAAAAGCCTCCAGCTACATGCTCGGTGAGGGCTTCGAAGCGGTCTATCATCTCAAAGGCGGCATCCTGAAATACTTCGAGGAAGTGGCCCAGGAAGAAAGCCTCTGGGACGGCGACTGCTTCGTCTTCGACAACCGGGTCACCGTGCGTCACGACCTGAGCGAAGGCGAGTACGACCAGTGCCACGCTTGCCGCCACCCGATCGATGTGAAGGACCGGGAGTCGGAGCACTATTCGCCAGGCGTGAGCTGCCCGCATTGCTGGGACACCCTGAGCGAGAAGACCCGGCGCAGCGCCATCGACCGCCAGAAGCAGATCGAACTGGCCAAGGCGCGCAACCAGCCGCACCCGATCGGCTACAACTACAAAGCCGAGGCTTGATGCATGTCCGCACGCCTGCTCTATGTGATGGACCCGATGTGCTCCTGGTGCTGGGGTTTCGCCCCGGTGGCCGAGGCATTGATCGCCCAGGCCCGTGAAGCCGGGGTCGACACCCGGCTGGTGCCGGGCGGCCTGCGCAGCGGCGGCAGCGCCCTGGACGCCTCGACCCGCAAGTACATCCTCGAGCATTGGCAGGCGGTGCATGATGCCACCGGGCAGCCGTTCCGCTTCGAAGGCGCGATGCCCGACGGTTTCGTCTATGACACAGAACCTGCGTGCCGCGCCCTGGTCGCGGCGCGCGAGCTGGATGGCCAGCGGGCCTGGAGCTTGCTCAAGCTGATCCAGCGTTCGTTCTACGAGCAGGGCGTGGACGTCACCCGCGCCCCGCAGCTGGTGGACCTGGCCGAGCAGGCCGGGTACGACCGTGAGCCGTTCGCGCAGCGTTTTGCCAGCCACGACACCCGTGCCGCCACCAGCGCTGATTTCGCCTGGGTGCAGGACTTGGGCATCGCCGGCTTCCCCACGCTGCTGGCCGAGCGCAACGGCCAGCTGGCGCTGCTGACCAACGGCTACCAGCCGCTGGACAGCTTGCAACCCTTGCTCGGCCGCTGGCTGCAGCAGGCCGCTTGTGCTTGATCTGCCAGGGTCGCCAGACCCTGTGCCAGGGAAGCCCCCCGCTGTGCCTGATCGCCTGAGCTGGGCGGAAATCCGCCGTCTGGCCCTGCAACACAAGAAAGCCCTGTGGACCGCCAACCTGGTGGCCGTGCTCGCGGCCTTGTGCAGCGTGCCGATCCCGTTGCTGCTGCCGCTGCTGGTGGACGAAGTGCTGCTGGGGCATGGCGACGCCGCGCTGAAGTGGATGAACAACTTCCTGCCTGCCGGCTGGCAGGTCGCGGCTGGCTACATCGGCCTGATGCTGTGCGCCACCCTCGGCTTGCGCCTGGCCGCGCTGGCGTTCAACGTGGTCCAGGCCAAGCTGTTCGCCGGGCTGGCCAAGGATATCGTCTACCGCCTGCGCATCCGCCTGATCGAGCGGCTCAAGCGCATTTCGCTCAAGGAATACGAGAGCCTGGGCAGCGGCACCGTGACCACCCACCTGGTCACCGACCTGGACACCCTCGACAAGTTCGTCGGCGAAACCCTCAGCCGTTTCCTGGTAGCCGTGCTGACACTCACCGGCACCGCCGCGATCCTGATCTGGATGCACTGGCAGCTGGCATTGCTGATCCTGCTGTTCAACCCGCTGGTGATCTACTTCACCGTGCAGTTGGGCAAGCGCGTCAAGCACCTGAAGAAGCTCGAGAACGACAGTACCGCGCGTTTCACCCAGGCGCTGACCGAAACGCTGGACGCCATCCAGGAAATCCGCGCCGGCAATCGCCAGGGCTATTTCCTCGGGCGCCTGGGCCTGCGCGCCCGCGAGGTGCGCGACTATGCCGTGGCCTCGCAGTGGAAGAGCGATGCCAGTGGCCGCGCCAGTGGCCTGCTGTTCCAGTTCGGTATCGACATCTTCCGCGCCGCGGCCATGCTCACCGTGTTGTTCTCCGACCTGTCCATCGGCCAGATGCTGGCGGTGTTCAGCTACCTGTGGTTCATGATCGGCCCGGTGGAGCAGCTGTTGAACCTGCAGTACGCCTATTACGCCGCAGGTGGTGCGCTCAGCCGGCTCAATGAGCTGCTGGCGCGTGCCGACGAGCCGCAGTATCCGGCGGCCAGCGATCCGTTCGCCGGGCGCGAGACGGTGGGGCTTGAGGTGCGCGACTTGCGTTTTGCCTACGCGGAAGAACCGGTACTCGACCAGCTCAACCTGTCCATTGCCCCGGGTGAGAAGGTGGCCATCGTCGGGGCCAGTGGCGGTGGCAAGAGCACCCTGGTGCAGTTGCTGCTGGGGTTGTACAGCGCCCAGGCCGGAACCATTCGCTTCGGTGGCGCCAGCCTGCAGGAGATTGGCCTGGAGACCTTGCGCGAGAACGTCGCGGTGGTGCTGCAGCACCCGTCGCTGTTCAACGACAGCGTGCGCGCCAACCTCACCATGGGCCGTGACTGCAGTGACGAAGCCTGCTGGCAGGCGCTGCGCATCGCCCAGCTGGACGCCACCATCGCCGCCTTGCCCCAGGGGCTGGACAGCGTGGTCGGGCGCTCGGGGGTGCGTTTGTCCGGAGGCCAGCGTCAGCGATTGGCGATTGCCCGCATGGTGCTGGCCGAGCCCAAGGTGGTCATTCTCGACGAAGCCACCTCGGCACTGGACGCGGCTACCGAGTACAACCTGCACCAAGCCCTGGCGCGTTTCCTCAGTGGTCGTACCACCCTGATCATCGCCCACCGTCTTTCGGCGGTGAAGCAGGCCGACCGGGTGCTGGTGTTCGATGGCGGGCATGTGGCCGAGGACGGTGGGCATCAGCAATTGATCGCCGAAGGTGGGTTGTATGCCAAGTTGTACGGGCATTTGCAGCAAACTTGAGATTTTTCGCCCGGCTGTGCCGGGCATCGCCAGCAAGGCTGGCTCCTACGGGGGCGGCGCGGTATCTGTGGGGGCGGGTGCAAATGTGCCGTGTCAGGCGGTAACAATGCTGGCGTTGATATTTTCGCCGGCAAACCTGCTCCCACAGGCATGGCAAATGGCCTACGCTGTGCTTGTCTAGGTCGATTCGTGCCTTATCTGCCTCAGTGACAGGGACCACATGAAGGGAAATCGGACGCTCGAGGCACCAAGGCTGCTGGGTATCATCTGGCCTTTCGTCGCCGTTGTGGTCTTCCAGGTGCTGCTGGGCAGCCTGAGCCTCTATGCATTGTCCGCCGTGCGCGCCTATGTGGCGGGCGAGAGCCTGTGGTCCAAGGCACAGAAAGATGCCATCTACTACCTGAGCCTCTACGCCGAAGACCGTGACCCGCGGACCTTCGAACGCTACCAGCGAGCCATCCTCGTGCCGAAAGGCGACCATGACCTGCGCCTGGCCCTGGATCGCCCCGAGCCAGACCTTGAGGCCGCGCGCGCGGGTATCCTGCAGGGTGGCAACCACCCCGACGACGTTGCCCGGATCATCTGGTTCTACCGCAACTTCCGTCATATCAGCTACATGGAAACCGCGATCGACTACTGGGATATCGGTGACGATTATCTGCGCCAGCTCGATGTGCTGGCTGTACAGATGCGCGACGGCTTCAACGCCGGTGGCATCGAGGCGCGGCAGGTACTGGACTGGAAGGCGCATATCGTTGCCATCAACGATGGCGTGACACCGGCCGCCAGGGCGTTCAGCGATGCGCTGGGCGAAGGCTCGCGGGCACTGCTCAAAGTGCTCATGCTCACCAACCTGGCCACGGCGCTGTTCCTGATCGCCATGGCCTGGCGGCGCTCGAGCAAGTTGCTGGCCCAGCGCCAAGCCTTCGCCATCGCCTTGCAAGAGGAGAAGGAGCGGGCGCAGATCACCCTCGAGTCTATCGGTGACGCGGTGATCACCGCCGATGTCGACGGCTGCATCGCCTATATGAACCCGGCTGCCGAGCAGTTGACCCATTGGCAGGCCGCCCAGGCCCAGGGGCTGCCCCTGGCCGCCCTGTTCAGCCTGCTCGACGAGAACGCCGAAAGCGACAGCCGCACCCTGGTCGAGCAGGTGCTCAGTGGCAGCCTCAAGGGTGGAGCCGAGCACGCGCGGCTGATCCAGCGCCTGGACGGCAGCACCGTGTCGGTCAACCTGGTGGGGTCGCCCATCCTCACCGAAGGGCAGGTCAGCGGCATCGTCGTGGTGCTGCACGACATGACCCAGGAGCGCCAATACATCGCCAACCTGTCCTGGCAGGCCACCCATGACGCGCTCACTGGCCTGGCCAACCGGCGCGAGTTCGAGTATCGCCTGGAACAGGCGCTCAATGCCTTGGCGCGCCAGGCTGGGCGCCACTCGCTGATGTTCCTCGATCTCGATCAGTTCAAGCTGGTCAACGACACTTGCGGGCATGCCGCCGGCGATGAACTGCTGCGGCATATCTGTGCGGTGCTGCAATCCGCTCTGCGCGAGGGTGACACACTGGCCCGGCTGGGCGGCGACGAGTTCGGCGTGTTGCTGGAGAACTGCCCGTCGGATCAGGCTGAGCGCATCGCCGAGCTCCTGCGCCAGGCGGTGCAAAGCCTGCATTTCGTCTGGAAGGGGCGGCCATTCGTCACCACGGTCAGCATTGGCCTGGTGCACATTGCCCAGCCACCCGGCACCCTGGAAGCCTCGCTGCGCGCCGCCGACATGGCCTGCTACATGGCCAAGGAAAAAGGCCGCAACCGCGTCCAGGTGTACCACGCCGACGACAGCGAGCTGTCCATGCGTTTCGGCGAGATGGCCTGGATCCAGCGCCTGCATGTGGCCCTGGAAGAGAACCGCTTCTGCCTCTATGCCCAGGAGATCGCGCCCCTGCGGCCACAGGAGGGCGCCGGGCATCTCGAGATCCTGCTGCGCCTGCACGACGAAAACGGCCGCACCATCCTGCCGGACAGCTTCATCCCCGCCGCCGAGCGCTATGGCCTGATGACCGCCCTCGACCGCTGGGTGGTGCGCAGTGTGTTCCAGGTGGTGCGCCAGTGCCTGGACGAAGGCCGTGAGGGGCCGCTGGCGATGTGCGCGATCAACCTGTCGGGGTCGAGCATTGGCGATGACAAGTTCCTCGAGTACCTGCAGCGGCTGTTCGAGGAGTTTTCCATCCCGCCCTGGCTGATTTGTTTTGAAATTACCGAAACCAGCGCGATCGCCAATCTGGGCAGTGCGATTCGATTCATCAATGAATTGAAGGCACTGGGCTGCAAGTTCTCCCTGGATGACTTCTGTGCCGGAATGTCGTCATTCGCCTATTTGAAGCATTTGCCTGTAGACTTCCTGAAGATCGACGGAAGTTTCGTCAAGGACATGCTCGATGACCCGATCAACCGGGCGATGGTCGAAGTGATCAATCACATCGGCCACGTCATGGGCAAGCGGACCATCGCCGAGTTCGTCGAGACGCCGTTGATCGAGCAGGCGTTGCAGGAGATCGGCGTGGACTACGCCCAGGGCTACCTCATCGAACGACCGCAGGTCTTCACCTGCGACAGCCTGCAGCGCCAACGGATTGCCGCGAGGCCCCTCCTGCACCGGGCGCCGGGGACCTTTCGCTGAACTTTGCCCGGTCATCACAGGGAATCAAGGAGCTGACAGTGATTGACTCGTTCGTAAGGATCGGACCATTGATGGATCCGGCCAGTTATCCGGATTGGGCCCAGCAACTGATCGAGGATTGCCGCGAAAGCAAACGCCGAGTAGTCGAGCACGAGTTCTATCAGCGCCTGCGCGATGGCCAGCTGCGGCCGGCCACCATCCGCCAGTACCTGATAGGCGGCTGGCCGGTGGTCGAACAGTTTTCGTTGTACATGGCCCACAACCTCACCAAGACCCGTTACGCCCGTCATCCAGGAGAGGATATGGCGCGGCGCTGGCTGATGCGCAACATTCGCGTCGAACTCAACCATGCCGACTACTGGGTGCACTGGTGCCAGGCCCATGGCATCCACCTGCACGAGTTGCAGGCCCAGGAAGTGCCACCCGAGCTCAATGGTCTGAACGACTGGTGCTGGCGGGTGTGCGCCACCGAGTCGCTGGCCATCTCGATGGCGGCCACCAACTACGCCATCGAAGGCGCCACGGGCGAATGGTCGGCGGTGGTCTGCTCGACCGACACCTACGCCCAGGGCTTCCCCGAGGAAACCCGCAAGCGCGCGATGAAGTGGCTGAAGATGCACGCCCAGTACGACGATGCCCACCCGTGGGAGGCGCTGGAGATCATCTGCACGCTGGCCGGCGAGAACCCCACGCTGGGGCTGCGCACCGAGCTGCGCAGGTCGATCTGCAAGAGCTACGACTGCATGTTCCTGTTCCTGGAGCGTTGCATGCAGCTGGAAGGGCGCCAGCAGGGGCGGGTGCGCCCGGCATTG
>NZ_JARPQB010000030.1 GCF_029478665.1 Pseudomonas entomophila | reverse complement strand
CCTCCCAGGCGGCGGGCATGGCGGTGGTGCTTGGCCCTGTTTCGGTGGCCGACTACCTGCAACGCGAGACTTTCCTGCAACGCCAGGCCGATGGCAGCCTGACCGCGGCGACCGACGGTCGTTGGGCGGGCAGCCTTTCGTCGGACATCGATCAACTGCTGGTTCGCCAGCTGGCCTGGCGCCTGGACAGCCAGCGTGTGGTGCTGGCCCCGGCGAGTACCGGGTTCACGCCGGATGTGCAGGTGCTGTTGTCGATCACCCGTCTGGATTCAGGCAAGAACCAGCCGGCCATTCTCGACGCCCAGTGGCGCTTGCTGGACCGTCGTGGCCAGGTGCGTGACAACCGCATCGTGCACCTCGAGCAGCCCCATGCGGGCAGCGAGTCGGCCCAGGTGCAGGCCCAGGGGCAACTGTTGCAGAAGCTGGCCGAACAGCTCAGCAGCGCGGTCAAGCCATTGGCCAACCAGCCGGCAATCGCCGAGGAGGCACCGCGTAAGCAGGCGGCGCCGGTACAGGTGAAGAAGGAGCCGGAGAAGCCGAAAATTCCAATGGCTTCGCCGATTCGTACCGATATGGAAGTATTCCGGTTCTGATGCAGCAGACATGAAAAAGCCCGCAGCGATGCGGGCTTTTTTGTGAGCGTTGCACATGCCCTGTAGGAGCGGCTTCAGCCGCGAAGCAGGCGATGCGGTGTATACACCGGCTGTGCCGGTGATCGCGGCTGAAGCCGCTCCTACAGGTCACGACAAGGCGTCAGGCGCGGCGTTCGTGCATCCTCGCCAGCTGGCGCTCCAGCATCGATGGGTATGGCTCCATCAGCCGCTCCACGCAGCAGGCGCCCTCGGGGCTGGCGATCGGGCGGATACGCGCGCGCTGGCGGATCAATGTGTCATCGCTGATCCGGCGCTCGACCAGCAGCAGGTTACGGCTGTGCTGCGACAGGGCCAGGGCATCCTGGGCCTGCTCGGTCATCAGCAGGTCGACCTGATCCATGCCTTGCAGGTCGTCGGCCAGCACCAGGCCCAGCTGCAGTTGCAAGGTGATGCCACTGTCGGCCACCTCGATCTGCAGGGCATGGCCCAGGGCACGCAACAGTTCGCCGCAGCAGATGGCATTGGTCAGGTAGTCCTCGCCGCTGTCGCGGCTGTGGAACAGCAGCAAGGTGCTGCCGTCGTTCAAGGTGTGGACTTCCCCTTCGTACAGCGAGGCGGCCTGGTCCAGGCAGTCGCGGTAACGCTCCAGCAGCTCGGTCAGGCGCGTGCGGGGCAGGCGGCGCAGTTGCTCCTGGGAGCCCAGTTGCACGGCCAGCACGGCGCTGTATTGCGGTTCGTCGGACTCGATGGCGACGGGCTTGGCCGGGGCGCTTTCTTCATCCATCAGGCCGGCGAAGGCGTCATCGTCATGGTCATGGTCATGGTCGGGCACGTGTGCCACAGCTTTCGCGCGTGGGGCAGGCTTGGGGGCGGGCACGTCGTCGAAGTCGTCTTCCTCGTCTTCCATCTCCGGCTCTGGAGGCGGCGGCGGGGCGAGGCGGGCGTGCAGCTGGCGGGCCAGGTCGCCGATCTCGTCGTGGCGGTCGGTACCCGGCGTGTAGGGGTGCGGGTCACGCAACCACACGCGCAGTTGCAACAGCGGGGTGGAAATGAATCGGCCCAGGCGCAGGCTCAGGGTGAGCGCCAGCGCCAGCAGGATGGCGGCGAGGATGCCCATGCTTTGCAGGCTGATCAGCATGGGCTGCTGGAACTGGTTCATGTCCAGGCTGATGCGCAGCTGGCCGGCGGTCACGTCCTGGAAGGTGATCTTGGTCTGGTACAGGCCCTCGGCCTCGCCCAGCAAGCTGTTTTTCGGGCGCTGGCCGGCCTCGGCGAGGATGCGGTTGTCGACGCTGTAGATGGCCGCGTGCGCCACCAGCGGGTTCTTCACCAGGTTACCCAGCAGCACGTTGAGGCTGAGGATGTCGTTGGACACCAGCAGCTCGGTCGCCGATGTGGCGGTCTGGGTGGTCAGGCTCTGCCCCACGGCGTCGGCCTGCTCATGCATGGCCTGCTTGAACTGCAGGCCCATGACGCAGGCATAGATCACCAGGGCCAGGGCCACCAGGAAGATGTTGTGGCTGGCAATGCGCAGGGCCAGGGGAATTCGGCGCTGGCTCAGGGCTCGGTAGATCATCAGGAAGAAATTGTCGGGTTTGACGGGCGTGGGCCGGTTCACAGAGCGCGGCTCTTTATGGCGAGAAAGTTGCTGCGCAGTATAGCGATACGCGTTTTGTCGGCAAAGTATCGTTGGTGCCCGATGGTCATGGAAAATCGGTAGAATGCGCATTTTTCATCGAAGTCGGAGCCCGGTCTTGCGCGAAATCGTCCTGATCAACATTACTGGTGAAGACCGTCCGGGTCTTACCGCGGCCATCACCGGCGTCCTGCTCCAGGGCGGTGTGAACATCCTCGACATCGGCCTGGCGGTGATGCACGGCACCCTGTCGTTCGGCATCCTGGTCGACATCCCCGACAACGAAGTGGCCACCGCGCTGCTGCAGAGCGTGCAGTCCAAGGCTCATGAGCTGAACCTGCAGGCCCGCTACACACCGATCTCCGAGGCCGACTACCAGCACTGGGCCGACAGCCAGGGCGAGGCGCGCCATATCGTCACCCTGCTCAGCCGCCGGGTCACTCCGCAGCAGTTGCAGCGGGTCAGCGCGATCATCAGCCAGTATGGCCTGACCATCGAGCGCATCGAGCGCCTGTCCGCCCGCGTGGCGCTGGATGCCCCGACCGAGAAGGGCAAGTCCGCGCTGGAGATTTCCGTGCGGGGCGAGGCCAGTGATGCCCAGGCCCTGCGCGCCGATTTCTTCGCCCTGTCCGAGGAACTGAACATCGACATCGCCTTCCAGCGCGATGACCTGTTCCGCCGCAATCGTCGCCTGGCGGTGTTCGACATGGACTCCACGCTGATCGAGGCCGAAGTGATCGACGAGCTGGCCAAGGCCGCGGGCGTCGGTGAGCAGGTGGCGGCGATCACCGAGCGCGCCATGCGTGGCGAGCTGGATTTCCGTGCCAGCTTCAAGGAGCGCATGGCGCTGCTCAAGGGCCTGGACGTGGGCGTGCTCGACCAGATCGGTGCTTCCCTGCGCCTGACCGAAGGTGCCGAGCACCTGTTCGCCGAGCTCAAGCGCCTGGGCTACAAGACCGCGATCCTCTCGGGCGGTTTCACCTACTTCGCCAAGCAGGTGCAGGCGCGCCTGGGCATCGACTATGTGTTCGCCAACGAGCTTGAAGTGGTCGACGGCAAGGTGACCGGCGTGGCGGTCGAGCCGATCGTCGACGCCCAGCGCAAGGCCGACCTGCTGCAGCAGCTGGCCAGTGAGGAGGGCTTGCAGCTCGAGCAGACCATCGCCGTCGGGGATGGCGCCAATGACCTGCCGATGCTCTCCCAGGCCGGCTTGGGCGTGGCCTTCCGCGCCAAGCCGCTGGTACGCCAGTCGGCCAAGCAGGCGATTTCCACCCTGGGCCTGGACGGCGTGCTGTATCTGCTCGGCGTGCGTGATCGCGAAGCGCGCGGTTGATCTTGAGCCCCTGGGCCGCGTTGCGGCCCTTTCGCGGCACAAGGCCGCTCCTACAGATGGTCGTGTCCCCCTGTAGGAGCGGCCTTGCGCCGCGAAAGGAGGGCGAAGCCCTCCCTGCAATCCCAAGGCAAAAAAAGCCCTGCATGATTTGAATCATGCAGGGCTTTTTATTACCGGATGGTCAGGCCTGGCTCGGCTGCGCCAGCAGCTCACCCATGCGTACCGCGGAACCCGCACCCAGGCTTTCGGCCCACTTCACCTGCTCGGGCCCGAACAGCACGATAGCGGTGGAGCCCAGCTTGAAGCGACCCAGCTCGGCGCCTTTCTCCAGGTGGATCGGCGCGCGGCTGGCTTCGTCGTAGCGGAAGGTCTTCAGTTCGCGCTTCGGTGGGGTGACCAGGCCAGCCCAGACGGTTTCGATCGAGGCGACGATCATCGCGCCCACCAGCACCACGGCCATCGGGCCGCGTTCGGTGTCGAACAGGCAGACCACGCGTTCGTTGCGAGCGAACAGCTCCGGAACGTTTTCCGCGGTGGTCTGGTTGACCGAGAACAGCCGGCCAGGCACGTAGACCATCTCGCGCAGGGTGCCGGCCAGCGGCATGTGCACGCGGTGGTAGTCCTTGGGCGACAGGTAGATGGTGGCGAACTCGCCGCCCATGAACGGAGCGGCCAGGGCTGGATCGCCACCCAGCAGCTCCAGGGCGCTGTAGCCATGGCCCTTGGCTTGGAAAATACGGCCGTGTTCGATGGGCCCGAGCTGGCTGACGGCGCCATCGGCCGGGCAGAGGATCGCGCCGGGGGTCTCGTCCAGCGGGCGGGCGCCCGGCTTGAGGGCGCGGGTGAAGAATGCGTTGAAATGCTCGTAGGCGCTGAGGTCTTCGACCAGCGCCTCGGACATGTTCACCTGGTAGCGCTTGGCGAACCAGGCGGTGAAGGCATTCTTGAACCAGCGCGCGCGGCACTCGGCGACGCAGCCGGCCAGGCGCGACAGCAGGTGGTGCGGCAGCAGGTACTGGCTGATGATGAACAAGCGGGATTTCATTGAGCGTCCTTAAACTTCGACGGGCGTGTCGGGGTGGTTGCCCCATTCGCCCCAGGAACCGGCATAACCCTTGACCCGTGGATAGCCGAGGGCCTTGGCCACGAGGTAGGTGAAGCCGGAGCGGTGGTGAGTCTGGCAGTGGGTGATCACTTCCTTGTCCGGGGTGATACCCAGGTTTTGCAGAATTTCGGCGATGTCCTTGCGGATACGCAGGTGGTCGTTGAGGTCCATGCCGGCGGTCCACTCGAAGTTGATCGCGCCAGGGATGTGCCCGCCTTTGGCCGCCAGGACTTTCTCGCCACGGTACTCCCCAGGTGCACGAGCATCCCAGATAGCCAGATCGGTGGCGCCCAGGCGGCTCTGCAGGTATTCACGGGTGGCGGTGGGTTCGTCATGCAGTCGCAGGCTCACCGGGCCGTCGGCATTTTCAGGCACCTCGGTGGACAGTGTGTCTGCCGGCCAGGCGTGGATGCCGCCATTGAGATAGTGGTAGCCCTTGTGGCCGATCACGTCGAGCAGCCAGATGAAACGCCCGGCCCAGCCACCACCCTCGTCGTCGTAGACCACATAGACCGCGTCGTCGCGGTGGCCGAGCTCACCGAACAGCTTTTCCAGGTCGGCACGAGCCGGCAGCAAACCCGGCGCTGGCGGTTGGCCCAGCTGGGTGCGTTTCGGGTCGACGAAGCGGGCCCCGGGGATATGCCCACTGCCATAGCGGTTGGCGCTGGTCAGGTCGACCAGGATCAACTGTGGCGAATCCAGGCGCGGCAGCAGGTCCGCAGGCTCGATCACCAGGGGCAAGCCGGAAAAATCAGTCATCCACGATCTCCAGGGTGGAAAGAGGGCGATTGTAGCGCAAGGTCGTTATGAATGGCGGGCACCAAAGGTGGCCAGGGCACGTTCCACACACTGCGCGGTCTTGCCGAAGGCCTGTACGCCAACATCGGCCAGCGGTTTGCCGCCCTGGTCGGCGACCATCAGCATCAAAGGCTGGCCGTTGACCGCCAGCGAGCGCAGCAGCAGGTGCTCGCCCTTGAAGAAGGCGCGCAGTGGCGCGGGCATCAGTGCCGCGAACTGCGCGTGGTTCTCGGGGGTCAGGCGCAGTTGCGTGGCTTGGCTCAGCAGGCGCTGAAGCAGTTTGCTCCCGGCCAGTGGAAGCACTTGAGCGGCAGCCTCCTTCGGCAGGCCGGCCAATTGCTGTACACGCAGGCATTCATTGGGCTTGTCCAGCATCAACAGCATCACCCGCTGCATGCCGCAGGCCAGCAGGGCTTCGCAGGCCTGGGTGGCGAGGTGCACGGCGTTGCTGAACGGGCTCGGTTGGGCCAGCAGTTCGGCGCACAGCTTGCGCCAGCGTTCGAGATCCTGATGCGCGGGCGGCGGCGGGGTGAGCATGTCCGGGTGCGGGCGACGCTGGTGCCAGGGCCATATCAGCGCCTCGGCCGGATGGAACAGGGCGTGCTGCGCGTGATGGCGGGCACTGGCCGCGGCCTGCTGGTGGACCTGCTGCTGGACGTCGTCCAGCGTGGTTTGCAGGTAGAGCGCAGTGAGCAACTGCCAGCGCAGCAGGTGCGGGTTGTCCCAACCCACCTGGGCGGCCAGGGCCAGGCCGTTGGCCAGCAGCACGGTGTTGGGTGGCTGGTTGAACCAGCGGCGCAAGGCCGGTTCCTCGTCCAGGCGTTGCTGCTGGACCAGCGGATCCTGCTCGCGGGCGATGCTCAGCACCTGCGCCAGTTGTTCGCGCTCGTCCATCAACAGGCGGTACCCCTGGGTCACCCACTCCGGCAACCGCCAGTGCTGGGCCATGGCCTGGCACAACTGCATGATGCGCACGCCGAACAGTTCCTGCTCGACCTCGCCGGCGTTCTCCCCCTTGTGGATAACACGCAGCTCCCAGGTATCGAGCAGCTTGGGGTAGGCCAGGGCCAATGGCCACAGCGGCGAGAGGAACAGCAGGCTGCCCCAGTGGATCTCCTGCCACAGGCGTGCCAGGCGGCTGGCGAACAGGCCGTTGGCCTGTTGCGTGGCGTGCTGGCTGATCAGCAGGAACTGGCTCAGTACCGGTGGGATGTCGTCGTCGGGTACGGCGGGCAGGCGCGCCAGCAACTGGCTGGTGCGCGCCAGGCCCAGGCGGTTGAGGGCGATTTCCAGGCTTTCGGCGGGTTCCGCCTGGCTGGCATTGGCCGGGTGGTTGGCTTCGCGCATCACGCAGAGCACCAGCGCGGGGCTGTCCTGCATCAGTTCGGCGATGTCGCGCAGGGAGCGGCGGTTGTCGTTGATGGCCTGCAGCACACGGTCGTGGCTGTCCTTCGGAATCGGCACGCGAATCCCGTCGAGCAGCTTTACCCAGGCCTCTAGACTCGACGGGACCTGACTTGGCACCTTGGTTTCAATTGGCATATTGACATCAGTCCGAACTGGCTTTTCGCATTGAGTGGCTATAGTCTGGCGCAGTTCTGCCGATAAGTAGAAGAAGAGTTTTCAAGCTCCCGCTCCCTACCCTGACCACGACAGCAAGTGCTTTCAACTTATGGCTAAAATTATCGGCATCATCGTCGTATTCGCGAGTGTGCTCGGCGGCTACGTGCTTTCCCACGGCAAGATCGCGGCACTGATCCAACCGTTCGAGGTGCTGATCATCGGCGGCGCGGCCTTCGGTGCGTTCCTCCAGGCCAACCCTGGTCACATGACCATGCATGTGATCAAGAAGTCGCTGAAGATGTTCGGCACCCGCTTCACCCACACCTTCTACCTCGAAGTGCTGGGCCTGGTGTACGAGATCCTCAACAAGAGCCGTCGTGAAGGCATGATGGCCATCGAGGGCGACATCGAGGACCCGGCGGCCAGCCCGATCTTCGCCAAATACCCTGCAGTAATGGGCGATGAGCGCATGACTGCGTTCATCTGCGACTACCTGCGCATCATGTCCACCGGCAACATGGCGCCCCATGAGCTCGAAGGCCTGTTCGACATGGAGCTGCTGAGCATGAAGGAAGAGCTGGAGCACCCGTCCCACGCGGTGAACGGCATCGCCGACGGCATGCCTGGCTTCGGTATCGTCGCGGCGGTACTGGGCATTGTGGTGACCATGGCCTCGCTGGGTGACGGTGACCAGAAGTCCATCGGCCTGCACGTGGGTGCGGCGCTGGTCGGTACCTTCTTCGGTATTCTTGCCGCCTATGGCTTCTTCGGCCCTCTGGCCAACGCCTTGCGTCATGACGCCAAGGAAGAGCTGAACGTCTACGAGGCGATCAAGGCCGCGCTGGTGGCCTCGGCTTCCGGCATGCCGCCGTCGCTGGCGGTCGAGTTCGGTCGCAAGGTGCTGTACCCGGGCCACCGCCCGAGCTTCGCCGAGCTGGAACAAGCAGTACGCGGTCGCTAAGCCATGGAAAACAATCAGCCCATCATCGTCAAGCGCGTCAAGCGCTTTGGCGACGGCCACCACGGCGGTGCCTGGAAGATTGCCTTCGCCGACTTCGCCACGGCGATGATGGCGTTCTTCCTCGTGCTGTGGCTGCTGTCCACTGCCACGCCCGAGCAGAAGATCGCCATCGCCGGCTACTTCAAGGACCCGATCGGTTTTTCCGAGAGCGGCACGCCGTACATCATCGACCTGGGTGGTTCGCCGCAATTGGCGCCGGAAAAGACCATCAACCCGGAAACCAAGTCTGAACCTACGCCTGACACCAGCATCCAGCTGGACAAGGACCAGGTCGAGACCATGGCCGAGCAGGTCGAGCGCGAGCGCCTGGAACTGCTGCTGCAGGAGTTGCAGAACAAGGTCGAGGAAAACCCGCAGTTGCAGAAGTTCAAGGACCAGATCCTGTTCGAGATCACCCAGGACGGCCTGCGCATCCAGATCATGGACGCTGAGAACCGGCCGATGTTCGACCTGGGCAGCGCGCGCCTGCAGCCGTATTTCGAGGACATCCTGCTGGCCATGGCCGACACCATCAAGGCGGTGCCGAACAAGATCAGCATCAGCGGCCACACCGACGCCAAGCCGTATGCCGGCACCGGCGACTTCGGCAACTGGGAACTGTCGGCCAACCGCGCCAACGCCGCGCGTCGCGCGCTGGTGGCCGGTGGCTACCCGGACGGCCAGGTGGCCCGGGTGGTTGGTTATGCGTCGTCGTCGCTGTTCGATCGGGAGAATCCGTTCAACCCGGTCAACCGGCGGATCGACATCATCGTGCTGACCAAGAAGGCCCAGCGCAACATCGAGGGCGAGCAAGGCACCCCGGACGCGCCGCCTGCCAGTGGCGCACCGGGTGCCGCAGCGCCCGTGGCGCCTGGCACCGCGGGCGAAGCGGCGCAGGAACCGATGCAGCCGCGCGAGCTGCGCCAGAAGCTGAACATCTTCGAAGATGGTGTGTTGAAGATGGACGAAGCCAAGGGCCAGTAACCGATAAGGGTCGCAATGCGGCCCCTGTGTAGGAGCGGCTTCAGCCGCGATCACCCGCGAAGCGGGTGCAGGCACCGCGTCGGCTGCATCGCGGCTAAAGCCGCTCCTACAGAGGGCCCTGTTCCCAACGCGACAGCGCAGCCCAATGAGGCGCTCCCACAGGATTACCCCCTACCGCTCAGAACCCTCGCCGGATCTTGGCCTTGAGATCGGCATGGAAGAAGTCGGCGTTGTCCCGATCGCTGAAGCCTCTTCGTCCCGTGGACGACGACATCCCCCGCCCGAACGTCTGTTCATCGTGATACGCCAATACAAACAGGTCGATATGGCTGCGTTCGCGCATCACCGGCCATTTGCCCAATCGCTCCGGCGGGCCTCCCTCGCCCGTGTGGTAGAAGCTTACCCGTCGGTTGGAAATGGCCGCAGCTCCAAGCAGCCAGGCAGTCCACCAATCGCCACTATTGCTGTCCGACACCACGCCGATCCAGTGGGTGGCATCGTTCATCTGCTGGCAAAAGCTGCCATGCAAGTCGTCGAAGGTCTGCCCGTCGCAATCGAACAGTACCAGTTGGGTGGGAATGCCTTCGAGCAGCATGCGCTCGTTGAGGATGAAGGCGGCCAGGCGGTCGCCATGGGGGTAGCTGATGAAGACCGGCATCAGTGCTGTTCTCCTTGTGGGAGGTAGGCACAGTGCAGGCAGGGTGCTGATCTTGTCATTGTGTGACCTTCCTTGAACCGGGCAGGGGAAGTCGCTGGTTGGCGACGGATCCTGGGCGGAACAATCGGTGAAAGGTCAGGTAATCAACAAGAGCTGACGAAAAAACGAGAGCCGTCCTACGGCTCTCGGTAAAACATCCTACGGAAAAGCCCTAATAGCTATCTTCCGGCAAGCTGGCGATGATCGAGCGGTAGCTGCTCATGCGCTGCTGCGAAACCTGGCCGTCTTCCAATGCCTTGAGCAACGCGCAACCCGGTTCACGGTCATGCTTGCAATCGCGGAATCGGCAGTTGCCGATCAGGTCACGGAACTCGATGAAGCCATCTTCCACGTCGTCACGGCTGACATGGCCCAGGCCGAACTCGCGGATACCCGGCGAGTCGATCAGGTCGCCACCGTTGGGGAAGTGGTACAGCCGCGCGGTTGTGGTGGTGTGCGTGCCTTGGCCCGACCATTCCGACAGGTCGCCGACACGGGTGCCGGCGTCGGGCAGCAGGCTGTTGACCAGCGACGACTTGCCCACGCCAGACTGGCCGACGAACACGCTGATATGGCCGTCCAGCGTTTGTTGCAGGCGCTGCATGCCGTCGCCCTGATGCGCGGAGACTTCCAGCAACGGATAGCCGAGATTGCGGTACACCTCCAGCATGGCGTTGAGGGTCGGCGCATTTTCTTCGTTGATCAGGTCGGCCTTGTTGAGCAGCAGTAGCGGGCGAATGCCGGCGTGCTCGGCTGCCACCAGGTAGCGGTCGATCAAGTTGGGGTGCGGCTCGGGGGCCGGGGCGAAGACGATGACGATCAGGTCGACGTTGGCCGCCACGGGCTTGAGCTGGCCGTGGTTGTTTGGCCGGCACAGTTCGGTGGTGCGGGGCATCTGCGCGACGATCACGCCGATGCCCTGATTGCCGGCGCGCCATACCACGCGGTCGCCGGTGACCAGCGCCGGCAGGTTGGCGCGCAGGTGGCAACGGAAGACCTGCCCGGCAGCCTCGCCGTCCTGGGCCTCGACCTCGACTTGCACGCCGAAGTGGGCGATCACCAGGCCCAGTTGTTCCGGCCCCAGGTCGCCACCCTCCAGCTCCTGCAGCACATGCTGCTCGCGTTTGGCGGCGCGGGCGGCACGCTCGCCCTGGATCTTTTCGATGCGCCAGTTCTGGCGGCGGTTGAGCTGGCGTTTGGCCATGAAGGTTCCGTGTCGGCGGGGCTGAAAGAAAACGGCAGGCAGTTTAGCACGGCCCGCCCACGACCAACCTCGCTAGGCTAATATGACGGCCTATCAGAGGAGCCCTTTCATGCAGAACCCACAGAACCTGATCTGGATCGATCTGGAAATGACCGGCCTGGATCCGGACAGCGACGTCATCATCGAGATGGCCACCATCGTTACCGACAGCGAGCTGAACACCCTGGCCGAGGGGCCGGTGATCGCCATCCACCACAGCGATGAAGTGTTGGCGCGCATGGATGAATGGAACACCCGCACCCATGGCAATTCGGGGCTCACTCAACGTGTGCGCGAGAGCACGGTGAGCATGGCCAAGGCCGAAGCGCAGACCATCGCCTTCCTCGAACAGTGGGTACCGAAGGGCAAGTCGCCGATCTGCGGCAACAGCATCTGCCAGGATCGCCGCTTCCTTTACCGTCACATGCGTGGGCTGGAAAACTACTTCCACTACCGCAACCTCGACGTCTCCACCCTCAAGGAGCTTGCCGCACGCTGGGCGCCGGATGTGCGTGACAGTTTCAAGAAGGGCAGCACCCACCTGGCGCTGGACGATATCCGCGAGTCGATTGCCGAGTTGCGCCACTACCGTGAGCACTTCATCAAGTTCTGAGTGTGCCGTGCGCCGACGATAGTCGGCGCGCCCTCTTTTGGTGCCCCGCCTGACTGGTTAGACTGCGCGCCTTTCCCGCACGGACCTGCACCATGTTGCTGATGCTCTACCTCATCGCCATTACCGCCGAAGCCATGACTGGCGCCCTGTCAGCCGGCCGTCGAGGCATGGACTGGTTCGGCGTGGTGCTGATTGCCTGTGTCACCGCGCTGGGTGGTGGCTCGGTACGCGATGTGTTGCTCGGGCACTATCCGCTGACCTGGGTGAAGCACCCGGAGTACCTGGTGCTGACCAGTTTCGCGGCGCTGCTGACCATCTTCATCGCCCCGTTGATGCGCCACTTGCGCTCGCTGTTCCTGGTGCTCGATGCGCTGGGGTTGGTGGCCTTCACGTTGATCGGCTGCATGACCGCGCTGGAGATGGGGCAGGGGTTCCTGGTCGCTTCGATCAGTGGGGTGATCACTGGGGTGTTCGGCGGGATCCTGCGGGATATCTTCTGCAACGACATTCCGCTGGTGTTCCGGCGTGAGCTGTATGCCAGCGTGTCGTTCGCCGCGGCGTGGTTCTACCTGGGGTGCGTGTATTTCAAAGTCCCGGCGGAGCAGGCGATGTTGCTGACCTTGTTCGGTGGGTTCCTGGTGCGGCTACTGGCGATCAGGTTCCACTGGGAAATGCCCAAGTTCCACTACAACGACCAACACTAATCGACGCCGCGTACCTGTAGGAGCCAGCCTTGCTGGCGAATCGGGCCGGACGCTGTTCGCCAGCAAGGCTGGCTCCTACGCGATGTTGCGAGCTTCGTGTTGGGCGAGCGCCCATTCGACATGCTCGCGCACCAGGTCCGATGGATCATCCCGCCGCGCATTCAGCGCCTCCAGCACCGGAATGGTCGACGGCGCATTGCCCAGCCCCACCGCCAGGTTGCGCAGGAACCGCTCATACCCCGCCCGCCGCAACGGTGAACCTTCGGTGCGCGCGAGGAAGCGCGGCTCGTCCCACAGGAACAGTTCGGCCAGCTCGATGTTGTCCAGGCCGCGCCGCGGCATGAAGTCGTCCTCGGTCGTGGTCTTGGCGAAGCGGTTCCACGGGCAGACGATCTGGCAGTCGTCGCAGCCGAACACCCGGTTGCCGATCAGCGGCCGCAGTTCGACCGGGATGGCATGGCGCAACTCGATGGTCAGGTAGGAGATGCAGCGCCGCGCGTCGAGCTGGTAGGGCCCGACGAAGGCCTGGGTCGGGCAGATGTCCAGGCACGCCTGGCAGCGCCCGCAATGATCGCTGCCCTGTACGCCATCGATCGGCAACGGCAGGTCGACGAACAGTTCGGCGAGGAAGAAGTAGCTGCCGGCCTTGCGATTGAGCAACAAGGTGTTCTTGCCGATCCAGCCCAGGCCGGCCTCTTGCGCCAGGGCCTTCTCCAGCACCGGGGCGCTGTCGACGAAGGCGCGGTAGCCGAACGGGCCGATGGCCTCCTGGATACGGTCGGCAAAGTGCTGCACGCGCTTGCGCACCAGCTTGTGGTAGTCGCGGCCCAGGGCATAGCGCGAGATATAGGCTTTTTCCGGCTCAGCCAGGCGCTTGGCCATCTGCGTGTCGCCGGGCAGGTAGTCCATGCGCAGCGAAATCACCCGCAAGGTGCCGGGGATCAGCTCGGCCGGGCGCGAGCGCTTGTGGCCATGGTCGCCCATGTACTCCATTTCACCGTTGTAGCCTGCGGCAAGCCAACGCTGCAGGTGCTGTTCGTGTTCGCCAAGGTCGACCCCGGCGATGCCGACATGGGCAAAACCGAGTTCGAGGCCCCAATCCTTGATCGATTGGGCCAGTGTGGCGATGTCTGGAGTATTGGCGGGCATGGATGGATAAGGCATTACGGGCACAGGTGCGTATAATTCTGCCAGACATCGGAGCCTTTGACCCCATGCCTCAGACCAAACACCCCACAATGCCGCTCAGCAGCCTGACCTTGGCCAGGTTGCCGCCACGCGCCGCCGACGCCCACAAGAGCGATTTCGGCCATGTGCTGGTGGTGGGCGGTGACCTGGGCACCGGTGGCGCGGTCATGCTCAGCAGTGAGGCGGCGCTGCGTTGTGGCGCCGGCCTGGTCAGCGTGGCCACCCGTCCCGAGCATGTCGGTGCCGGATTGGCTCGGCTGCCGGAGGCCATGTGGCTGGGCGTGACCTCGGCCAATGAATTGATGGGCCCGCTCGCAAGGGCATCGGTTCTGGTGGTCGGCCCAGGCCTGGGACAAGCGTCCTGGGGGCGCAGCCTGTTGTCGGCGGTGAGTCATGTGCACGTGCCGCAGGTCTGGGACGCCGATGCCCTCAACCTGCTGGCGGGTGCGCCACTGGCTTTGCCCAGCGGCAGCATCCTGACGCCGCATCCGGGTGAGGCGGCACGCCTGCTGGGCATCTCCACCGAGGCCGTGCAGGCTGATCGGCCCGGGGCGGCGCGCAAGCTGGCGCGTCGTCATGCCAGCGTCTGCGTGCTCAAGGGCGCCGGCACGTTGGTGGCCGACCCTGCCGGACAACTGGCGCTGTGCGGGCGTGGGCATCCTGCCATGGCTGGAGCAGGCCTGGGTGATGTGCTGACCGGCGTCTTGGCGGCGCTGCTGGCCCAAGGGCTGGATGCGTGGCAGGCCGCGTGCCTGGGGGTATGGCTGCACGCCTGTGCTGGCGAGCGCCTGGGAATAAAAGGTAGAGGGCTGGCGGCCAGCGATCTGGTCCCGGTCATTAGAGCGTTATTGGAGGAGCATTCAGCGTGTCAGGTTTAACCCTGTTTCTGGCCGACGAGCCGGCCACCGTCGCCTTTGGCGCGAAGCTGGCCGAAGTGACCGGCGGTCGTGGCGTGATTTTTCTCGAGGGCGACCTGGGTGCGGGCAAGACCACGCTTTCCCGGGGGCTGATTCGTGGCCTTGGCCACACCGGCCCGGTAAAAAGTCCGACCTTTACCGTCGTAGAACCCTATGAAATCGGCGACATTCGCGCCTTCCACTTCGACCTGTACCGCCTGGTCGACCCGGAAGAGCTCGAGTTCATGGGCATCCGCGACTATTTCGAGGGCGATCCGCTGTGCCTGTTCGAGTGGCCCGATAAAGGCGCGGGCGTTTTGCCAAAGCCCGACCTGACCATTACCATAAGCCCGCAAGCGGGCGGACGTTCGCTGAACCTGTCGCCGCAGGGGGCTCGCGGCGAATCCTGGTGTGCCGTTCTGGCCGAAGCATTCAAACAGTAAGTGGGGAAAGGTATGCGCATACGCGCACTGGTCGCCGTCGTTGGGCTGCTGCTGACCGCGGTGACCGTCGACGCTATGGCCGTCACTCAAGTCAAGAGCATGCGCCTGTGGCGCGCTCCGGACAACACGCGGCTGGTCTTCGACCTGTCCGGGCCTGTGCAGCACAGCGTATTCACCCTGACCGCACCAGATCGCCTGGTGATCGACATCAATGGCGCCACATTGGGTGCGCCGCTGAACGTTTCCACTTCGAACACGCCGATCAGCAGCGTGCGTTCGGCCCAGCGCACGCCCACTGACCTGCGCGTGGTGGTCGACCTGAAAAAGGCCGTCTCGCCGAAAAGTTTCGTCCTGGCGCCGAATGCCCAGTACGGCAACCGCCTGGTGGTCGACCTGTACGACCAGGAAGCCGACGCCATCGCCGCCAGCAACCCGACGCCACCGCCCACGCCGCAGCCGCCGGCTACCACGCCCGCGGTGCCGGTGACGCCGGCGCAGCCCGCCATCAAGCTGCCGCCGGCACCCGCTGGCAAGCGTGACATCGTCGTTGCCATCGACGCCGGCCACGGTGGTGAAGACCCGGGTGCCTCGGGCTCGCGCGGCCAGCACGAGAAAGACATCGTGCTGGAAATCGCCCGGGAGCTGCAGCGCCAGATCAACACCGAGAAGGGTTATCGCGCCGAGCTGACCCGCACCGGCGACTACTTCATCCCGCTGCGCAAGCGTACCGAGATCGCCCGAAAGAAGGGTGCCGACCTGTTTGTCTCTATTCACGCCGACGCCGCGCCGTCCACGGCCGCATTTGGTGCGTCGGTGTTCGCCCTGTCCGACCGTGGCGCGACTTCTGAGACCGCACGCTGGCTGGCCGACACGGAGAACCGTTCCGACCTGATCGGTGGTGCCGGCAACGTCAGCCTCGACGACAAGGACCGCATGCTCGCGGGTGTGCTGCTCGACCTGTCGATGACCGCCACGCTCAGCTCCAGCCTCAACGTCGGGCAGAAGGTGCTGGGCAACATGGGCCGGGTGACGCCGCTGCACAAGCAGCGCGTTGAACAGGCCGGGTTCATGGTGCTGAAGTCGCCGGACATTCCATCGATCCTGGTTGAAACCGGATTCATTTCCAACGCCAACGAGGCTTCGAAGCTGGCAACCAAAAGCCACCAGCAGGCGCTGGCGCGCTCGATTCACACCGGCGTGCGCCAGTTCTTCCAGCAAAACCCGCCACCTGGGACCTACATCGCCTGGCTGCGCGACAGCGGCAAGATCGCCCAAGGGCCACGCGACCACACCGTGCGCCCAGGCGAGACGCTGGCGATGATCGCCGTGCGCTACCAGGTCAGCGTCACGGCCCTGCGCAGCAGCAACAACCTGAAGACGGACGAGCTTAAAGTGGGCCAGCACCTCGACATTCCGGCCACCACCCTGGCGTCCCAGCAATGAGCGGCGGTTCACGTATCCAGCTGCTCAGCCCGCGGCTGGCCAACCAGATTGCCGCCGGCGAGGTGGTCGAGCGCCCGGCCTCGGTGGCCAAGGAACTGCTGGAAAACAGCCTGGACTCCGGCGCCCGGCGCATCGAAGTCGAAGTCGAGCAGGGCGGCGTGAAGCTGCTGCGCGTGCGCGACAATGGCGGCGGCATCGCGCCGGATGACCTGCCGCTGGCGCTGGCGCGCCACGCCACCAGCAAGATCCGCGAGCTGGAAGACCTCGAAGGCGTGCTCAGCCTGGGTTTTCGCGGCGAGGCCCTGGCTTCGATCAGTTCGGTGGCGCGGCTCACCCTGACTTCGCGCACCGCCGACGCCGGTGAAGCCTGGCAAGTGGAAACCGAGGGCCGTGACATGACCCCGCGCGTGCAGCCAGCCGCGCACCCGGTCGGCACGTCCGTCGAAGTACGCGACCTGTTCTTCAACACGCCGGCCCGGCGCAAGTTCCTCAAGGCCGAGAAGACCGAATTCGACCACCTGCAGGAAGTGATTCGGCGCCTGGCGCTGGCGCGCTTCGATGTGGGCTTTCACCTGCGCCACAACGGCAAGACCATCTTCAGCCTGCACGAAGCCTCCGACGAGATGGCCCGGGCGCGGCGCGTCGGCACGATCTGTGGCCCGGGGTTCCTCGAGCAGGCGCTGCCGATCGATGTCGAGCGCAATGGCTTGCGATTGTGGGGCTGGGTTGGCCTGCCGACCTTTTCGCGCAGCCAGGCCGACCTGCAGTACTTCTTCGTCAACGGCCGTGCGGTGCGTGACAAACTGGTGGCCCACGCGGTGCGCCAGGCCTACCGCGACGTACTGTTCAATGGTCGGCACCCGACTTTCGTGCTGTTCCTCGAGTGCGACCCGACCGGTGTCGACGTCAACGTGCATCCGACCAAGCACGAAGTGCGTTTCCGCGAAGGGCGGATGGTCCACGACTTCCTTTATGGCACCCTGCACCGTGCGTTGGCCGACGTGCGGCCGGAAGATCAGCTGGCTGCGCCTGCCGCTGCCAGCGAGATCGTCCGCCCCAGCGGGCAGCAGGTTGGCGAGTTCGGCCCACAGGGTGAAATGCGCCTGGCCTCGCCTGTGCTGGAGCAGCCGCAGGCCGACCTGCGTCAGTCGTTCACGCCGGGCAGTGGCGCCGGATCGGGTTACCAGTATCAATACACGCCGCGTCCATCGCAGCCGCTGCCGGTCGCCGAGACCCAGGCGGTGTACCGCGAGTTCTACGCGCCGCTGGATGGCACCACGCCTGCTTCCCTGCCAGAGAGCCAAGGCGACATTCCGCCGCTGGGCTACGCCCTGGCCCAGCTCAAGGGCATCTACATCCTCGCCGAGAACGCCGTCGGCCTGGTGCTGGTGGACATGCATGCCGCCCACGAGCGGATCATGTATGAGCGCCTCAAGGTCGCCATGGCCTGCGAGGGCCTGAGTGGTCAACCGCTGCTGGTGCCCGAGTCGCTGGCGCTGAGCCAGCGCGAGGCGGACTGCGCCGAGGAGCACGCCCAGTGGTTCCAGCGCCTGGGCTTCGAGCTGCAGCGCCTGGGCCCGGAAACCGTGGCGATCCGCCAGATTCCGGCACTGCTCAAGCAGGCCGAGGCCAACCGCCTGGTGCAGGACGTGCTGGCCGACCTCATGGAGTATGGCACCAGCGACCGCATCCAGGCGCACCTGAATGAACTGCTCGGGACCATGGCCTGCCACGGCGCCGTGCGCGCCAACCGGCGCCTGGCCATCCCGGAAATGAACGCGCTGCTGCGCGACATGGAAAACACCGAGCGCAGCGGCCAATGCAACCACGGCCGGCCGACCTGGACCCAGATGGGCCTGGACGACCTGGACAAGCTGTTCCTGCGGGGGCGATGAAATGAGTGGCAAACCCCCGGCGATATTTCTCATGGGGCCGACCGCGGCCGGCAAGACCGACCTGGCCATCGAATTGACCAAGGTGTTGCCGTGCGAACTGATCAGCGTCGATTCGGCGCTGGTCTATCGCGGAATGGACATTGGCACCGCCAAACCCTCGAAAGAGATCCTGGCCGCCTACCCGCATCGGCTGATCGACATCCTCGATCCGGTCGAGAGCTATTCGGCCAAGCAGTTCTGCACCGACGCCCTCGAAGCCATGGCCGAGATCACCGCGCGTGGCAAGATCCCGCTGCTGGTGGGCGGCACCATGCTTTATTACAAGGCGCTGGTCGACGGATTGGCCGATATGCCACCGGCCGACGCCGCCGTGCGTGCCGAGCTCGAAGCGCAGGCGAGTGCGCTGGGACTGGGTGAACTGCATCGTCAATTGGCCGAGGTCGACCCTGAGTCGGCCGCGCGCATCCATCCGAATGACCCGCAGCGCCTGATTCGCGCGCTTGAGGTATACCGGGTGAGTGGCGAGAGCATGACCGCCCACCGCCAGCGTCAATTCGCGGAAAGTCGCGGCGCAGACGCAGGCGCGAGCGGGCATTTGCCCTATACTGTCGCGAGTTTGGCGATTGCTCCTACAGATCGTCACATTTTGCATCAGCGAATTGCGCTACGATTTTCGCAGATGCTGGAACAGGGCTTCGTCGACGAGGTCCGATCGCTGCGAGCCAGAAGTGACTTGCACGCCGGGCTGCCGTCTATACGAGCAGTGGGTTACCGACAGGTCTGGGACTATCTCGACGGTCAGTTGACTGAGAATGAGATGCAAGAACGCGGTATCATTGCCACCCGCCAGCTGGCCAAGCGGCAGTTCACCTGGTTGCGCGGCTGGGATGGCGTGCACTGGCTGGATAGCCTGGCCTGCGACAATCTGTCCCGCACCTTGAAATACCTTGGGGCCGTCTCCATATTGAGCTGAGTCCCTGCTTATAGCCGTCTATTCTTACGAAAGGCGGCATGAATCATCGAATTTCTTGTTTTTCTACTATTGATCCTTACAGGAGTGCGGCATATGTCAAAAGGGCATTCGCTACAAGACCCTTACTTGAACACCTTGAGAAAAGAAAAAGTCCCGGTTTCGATCTATCTGGTCAACGGGATCAAGCTGCAGGGTCAGATTGAATCCTTCGACCAGTTCGTCGTGCTGCTGAAGAACACCGTCAGCCAGATGGTCTACAAGCACGCCATTTCGACCGTCGTACCTGCCCGTCCGGTTCGTCTGCCAAGCCCGTCCGATGCCGAGCACGGCGACAGCGAGCCAGGCAACGCTTGAAAAAAGTAGGAGCCTGCATTGTTCTTTGAGCGCCACGGTGGTGGTGAGCGAGCGCTGCTCGTTCACTTGGAAGGTCAGAACCCTGAGGCGCGCGAAGACCCGCAGGAGTTTCAGGAGCTGGCGCTGTCGGCCGGCGCCGATATCGTTTCGCTGGTAACAGTGGCGCGGCATCAGCCCACCGCCAAGTTTCTGATCGGCAGCGGCAAGGTCGAGGAGTTGCGCGACCTGGTCAAATCCGCCGAAGCCGACCTGGTGATTTTCAATCACACCCTCACGCCCAGCCAGGAACGCAACCTCGAACGCGTCTTCGAGTGTCGCGTACTGGACCGTACCGGGCTGATCCTCGACATCTTCGCCCAGCGGGCGCGCACTCATGAAGGCAAGCTGCAGGTCGAACTGGCCCAGCTCGAGCACATGAGCACGCGGCTGGTGCGCGGCTGGACCCACCTTGAGCGCCAGAAGGGTGGTATCGGCCTGCGCGGCCCGGGTGAAACCCAGCTCGAGACCGACCGCCGCCTGCTGCGGGTGCGCCTGCGCCAGATCAAGGCACGCCTTGAGAAGGTACGCAGCCAGCGCGAACAGGCCCGTCGCGGGCGCAAGCGCGCGGACATCCCGTCGGTGTCGCTGGTGGGCTACACCAACGCCGGCAAATCGACCCTGTTCAATGCCCTGACCCAGTCCGAGGTCTATGCCGCGGACCAGCTGTTCGCCACCCTCGACCCCACCCTGCGCCGGCTTGAGCTGGCCGACCTGGGGCCGATCGTGCTGGCCGACACCGTGGGCTTCATCCGCCACCTGCCGCACAAGCTGGTCGAGGCATTTCGGGCTACGCTCGAAGAGTCGAGCAACTCCGACCTGCTGCTGCATGTGATTGATGCTCACGAGCCTGATCGTATGGAACAGATCGAACAGGTACTGGCGGTGCTGGGGGAGATCGGGGCCGAGAGCTTGCCGATCCTCGAGGTCTATAACAAACTCGACCTGCTTGAAGATGTCGAGCCGCAGATCCAGCGCGATGCCGATGGCAAGCCGCAGCGGGTCTGGGTATCGGCACGTGATGGACGTGGCCTGGAGCTGGTTGGCCAGGCGATTGCCGAGTTGCTGGGGGACGACCTGTATGTCGGAACCCTGTGCCTGGAGCAACGGTTTGCCCGCCTGCGCGCGCAATTCTTTGCCTTGGGCGCTGTGCAGAGTGAAGAGCATGATGAAGAAGGGCGCAGCCTGCTGAGTGTGCGACTGCCCAGGGTCGAGTTGAATCGCCTGGTCAGCCGCGAAGGCATGGAGCCGCAAGTGTTTGTCGAGCAACACACTTTGCAATAAATGCCCGTCGAGGTCGGCGGGCAGCGGTGACAGGCATTCTGTAGCATTGGACGGCGCGCCGTGGGCGCGTCTTTGCTTTATCAGATGGAGAGCGCTATGGCTTGGAACGAGCCGGGTGGCAACTCGAACAATCAGGATCCCTGGGGCGGTCGCCGTAATGGCGGCGGCGGTGGTGGCGACAAGAAAGGTCCACCGGATCTCGACGAGGCCTTCCGCAAGCTGCAGGACAGCCTGAACGGCATGTTCGGCAGTGGCAAGAAACGCAGCGGCGGTGACCGCAATATCGGCAAGGGTGGCGGCTTCGGCCTGCTGGGCGTAGGCCTGGCGGTGCTGGCGGCGATCTGGCTGTACAGCGCCGTGTACGTGGTGGACGAGCAGGAGCAGGCCGTGGTGCTGCGCTTCGGCAAGTACTACGAGACCGTCGGCCCCGGCCTGAATATCTATTTCCCGCCGATCGACCGCAAGTACATGGAAAACGTGACCCGCGAGCGGGCCTACACCAAGCAGGGCCAGATGCTCACCGAGGACGAGAACATCGTCGAGGTGCCGCTGACCGTGCAATACCGCATCAGCAACCTGCAGGACTTCGTGCTCAACGTCGACCAGCCGGAAGTCAGCCTGCAGCATGCCACCGACAGCGCCCTGCGCCACGTGGTGGGCTCCACTTCGATGGACCAGGTACTGACCGAAGGTCGCGAGCAGATGGCCGTGGACATCCGCGAGCGCCTGCAGCGCTTCCTCGACACGTACCGCACCGGTATCACCGTCACCCAGGTCAACGTACAGAGCGCGGCGGCCCCGCGTGAAGTGCAGGAGGCCTTCGACGACGTGATTCGCGCCCGTGAAGACGAGCAGCGTGCCCGCAACCAGGCCGAATCCTACGCCAATGGCGTGGTGCCCGAGGCCCGTGGTCAGGCGCAACGCATCATCGAGGACGCCAACGGCTACCGCGACGAAGTCATCGCCCGCGCCAAGGGTGAGGCCGACCGCTTCACCAAGCTGGTCGCCGAATACCGCAAGGCACCCGAGGTCACTCGCCAGCGCCTCTACCTGGAAACCATGCAGGAGGTCTACAGCAACTCCAGCAAGGTCCTGGTGACCGCCAAGGACGGGCAGAACAATCTGCTCTACTTGCCACTGGACAAGATGGTCGAAGGCAGCCGCAGCAGTGCCGCGCCAGTCAGCAGCGTATCGCCGTCGGTCAACGACGCCGCCGCGCGTAGCGCGCAAGACCTGCAACAACAACCGCCGCTGCGTTCCAGGGAGAGCCGCTGATGAGCAATAAATCGCTGTTCGCCCTGATTGGCGCCGTGGTGCTGGGGGTTGTCGCCTGGAACTGCTTCTACATCGTCTCGCAAACCGAACGCGCGGTACTGCTGCAGTTCGGTCGCGTGGTCAAGGCCGATGTTCAGCCTGGCCTGCACGTGAAGATTCCGTACGTGAACCAGGTGCGCAAGTTCGACGCCCGCCTGATGACCCTCGATGCCCCGACCCAGCGTTTCCTGACGCTGGAGAAGAAGGCGGTGATGGTCGACGCCTACGCCAAGTGGCGGGTCAAGGACGCCGAGCGCTTCTATACCGCCACCTCGGGCATGAAGCAGATCGCCGACGAGCGTCTGTCGCGCCGTCTGGAAAGCGGCCTGCGTGACCAGTTCGGTAAACGCACCCTGCACGAAGTGGTTTCCGGTGAACGTGATGCGCTGATGAGCGACATCACGGCTTCGCTGAACCGCATGGCCAGCAAGGAGCTGGGTATCGAAGTGGTCGACGTTCGCGTCAAGGCCATCGACCTGCCCAAGGAAGTCAACCGCAGCGTGTTCGACCGCATGAGCACCGAGCGTGAGCGTGAGGCCCGCGAGCACCGCGCCAAGGGTAACGAGCTGGCCGAAGGTATTCGTGCCGACGCCGACCGTCAGCGCCGTGTGTTGCTGGCCGAGGCGTATCGTGAAGCGGAAGAGACCCGCGGTGATGGCGATGCCCAGTCGGCTGCCATCTACGCCAAAGCTTATACGCAGGACGCCGATTTCTACGCGTTCTACCGTAGTCTGCAGGCGTACCGCGAAAGCTTCTCCAGCAAGAGCGACGTGCTGGTCCTGGATGCGAAGAACGAGTTCTTCCGCTACCTGGACAAGAGCAAGCCCTGACGCGATGAGTGCCCCCGCCCGGCTGCTAAAATGCCAGGCGGGGTGCATCCCAAGCGAAAAGGGGTGTATGATGAGTCAGCCGGGAAATTCCCGGCTTTTTTGCGTCTGTAAGGTTCATTGGCCCAAGAGCGGCCCCGGCGCAAGGTATTCGAGGATGTTGGTAACGGTGGCTGCGCTGGGCTCGGTCCTGCCCGCTGCTGTCCGCCAGGATCCGTTTCACTCAAGGCTCGCCGCCAGGCAGGCCGCCCGGACCAAAGGGGAAATGGCGTAATGGCAACGGTAGACCGCTGGCTTTTGCCAGATGGCATCGAGGAAGTACTGCCACCTGAGGCTGCGCGCATCGAGATCGCGCGTCGGCAGGTGTTGGACCTGTTCCAGAGCTGGGGATACGAGCTGGTTGTCACACCCCATATCGAGTACCTGGAGTCGCTGCTCACCGGCGCCGGCCAGGACCTGGACCAGCGCACCTTCAAGGTCGTCGACCCACAATCCGGGCGCCTGATGGGCTTCCGTGCCGACTTCACCCCGCAGGTGGCGCGCATCGACGCCCACACCCTGCGCCGTGAAGGCCCGAGCCGCCTGTGCTACGCCGGCAGCGTGCTGCATGCGCAACCGCGTGCCCTGTCCACCTCGCGCAGCCCGATCCAGCTGGGTGCCGAGCTGTACGGCGATGCCAGCCCCACCAGCGATGTCGAAGTCATCAGCCTGATGCTCGCCACGCTGCAACTGACCGATGTGCCGGATGTGCACATGGACCTTGGCCATGTCGGTATCTACCGCGGCCTGGCCCGTGCCGCAGGCCTGTCCGGCGCGGTCGAGCAACAGTTGTTCGACGCCCTGCAGCGCAAGGCAGTCGACGAAGTGCAAGCGCTGACCGCCGACCTGCCGAAAGACCTGGGCAACATGCTGCGCGCGCTGTGCGAGCTGTGCGGTGGCCGTGAAGTGCTGGCCGAGGCCCGTGTGCGCCTGGGCCGTGCCCCGGCCAGCGTGCTGGCGGCGCTGGACGACCTGCTGGCGATCGCCGATCGCCTGGCGTCGCGCTACCCGGACCTGCCGCTGTACTTCGACCTCGGCGAGCTGCGCGGCTATCACTATCACACCGGCGTGGTGTTCGCCGTGTTCGTGCCGGGCGAAGGTCAATCGATCGCCCAGGGCGGCCGCTACGACGACATCGGCGCTGATTTTGGCCGGGCACGCCCGGCCACCGGTTTCTCCACGGATTTGAAGACCCTGGTCACACTGGGGCGAGCGGAGGTCGTATTGCCTGCTGGCGGCATCTGGATGCCCGACAGCAGCGATGCGGCCCTCTGGCAGCAGGTCTGCCAGTTGCGCAACGAGGGCCAGCGCGTGGTCCAGGCCCTGCCTGGCCAACCGCTGAGTGCTGCTCTCGAGGCGGATTGTGATCGGCAATTGATTCAGCAAGACGGGCGCTGGCAGGTTCTGCCGCTGACCCATTGAGATTCTTCGCCGGCAGTGGGCCGGCAACCAAGTTTGCGTGAATGAGGACAAGTGTTATGGGTAAGAATGTCGTCGTCCTGGGCACCCAGTGGGGTGATGAGGGCAAAGGCAAGATCGTCGATCTGCTGACCGAACATGCTGCCGCCGTAGTGCGCTACCAGGGTGGCCACAACGCGGGCCACACCCTGGTGATCAACGGTGAGAAGACCGTTCTGCACCTGATTCCCTCGGGCATCCTGCGTGAAGGTGTGCAGTGCCTGATCGGCAACGGCGTGGTCGTTGCGCCGGACGCCTTGATGCGTGAAATCACCAAGCTGGAAGAGAAGGGCGTGCCGGTGCGCGAGCGCCTGCGCATCAGCCCGGCTGCCCCGCTGATCCTGTCGTACCACGTGGCCCTCGACCAGGCCCGTGAGAAAGCCCGTGGCGAAGCCAAGATCGGCACTACCGGCCGCGGCATCGGCCCAGCCTACGAAGACAAGGTTGCGCGTCGCGGCCTGCGCGTCGGCGACCTGTTCCACCGCGAGCGTTTCGCCGCCAAGCTCGGTGAGCTGCTGGACTACCACAACTTCCAGCTGGTGAACTACTACAAAGAGCCGGCCATCGACTTCCAGCAGACCCTGGACGAGTGCATGGCCTACGCCGAGCAGCTCAAGCCAATGATGCTCGACGTCACCGCCGAACTGCACAACCTGCGCCGCGCCGGCAAGGACATCATGTTCGAAGGCGCCCAGGGCTCGCTGCTGGACATCGACCACGGCACCTACCCGTACGTCACCAGCTCCAACACCACCGCTGGCGGCATCTCCACCGGTTCCGGCGTTGGCCCGATGTACCTGGACTACATCCTGGGCATCACCAAGGCCTATACCACCCGCGTCGGTTCCGGTCCGTTCCCGACCGAACTGTTCGACGAGACTGGCGCCACCCTGGCCAAGCGTGGCCACGAGTTCGGCTCGACCACCGGCCGTGCCCGTCGTTGCGGCTGGTTCGATGCTGTCATCCTGCGCCGCGCCATCGACGTCAACAGCATTTCGGGTATCTGCCTGACCAAGCTGGACGTGCTGGACGGCCTGGAAACCATCAACATCTGCGTGGGCTACAAGAACGAGAACGGCGCTGTCATCGACGCGCCTTCCGATGCCGACAGCTACATCGGCCTGGAGCCGGTGTACGAGCAGATGCCAGGCTGGAGCGAGTCGACCCTGGGCGTGAAAACCCTGGAAGAGCTGCCAGCAGCCGCGCGCGCTTACATCAAGCGCATCGAGGAGCTGGTTGGCGCGCCGATCGACATCATCTCGACCGGCCCGGACCGCAACGAGACCATCGTGCTGCGTCATCCGTTCGCCTGATCGGCCGCTTCGGTAGCTGATTGAACGCCGCGCTCCCGCAAGGGGGCGCGGCGTTTTCATATGTGCCCTGCCCTTGTAGGAGCCGGCTTTGCCGGCGAACACCGGCGTCGCCGGTGCCATCCACCGCGTCGCCTGGTTCGCCAGCAAGGCTGGCTCCTACAAGGTCGAAATGCATAAATGCCTCACCTTGTTACCTGGATTGGCGTTTATACCTGCTGCCTCAGGCACAACCCTTGCTGTAAGAAGTTTCTGAAGATGCCATCAAAGCAATGGCGCCAGAAACACGAGGGTTACAACGTGTCTGCCATCCTTTCACTGTTACGAAGCCGCCTCTTGCGGCCTGTGTTTGTTGCGCTTGGTATCGCTCTTCTGGTGCAGGTGCTGGTTGCCGTTGCACTGACGCGGAGCACGGTCACGGCCCTGGAGGCCGATCTGGGCGAGCGGCTGGGTAATGACAGTCGCAAACTGGCCACCGAGCTTGAGCAGGCCGGGCAAGATGTGCGCGCCGGGCTCGACAGCCTGTCGGCCAGCACCCGTCAACGCCTGAGCGCCGGTCTTTCCGAGCGGCTGCAGAGCGAGCAGCAGCAACTGCGCGCGACGTTGGAGAAGAACCTGAAGGATTCGGCCAACGACATGGCCGAACTGCTCGCCTCCGTGGCGCCGCGTGCTATCTGGGACAACGATGTGCCGACGCTCTCGGACTTCGCCCGGCGTGCCCAGCGCAACCCCAATGTACTGTTCGTGATCTACGACGACGCGCAGGGCCAGCACCTGACCCGTTACCTGAACCGGCAGAACCCGATCAACCAGGCGCTGATGGACAAGGGCCAGGGCGAGCGGGCGCTGGACAAGGTGCTGGACGCGGCGCGCAAGGACGCTTCGGTGTACTTCGTCGAAGCCTCGATCAGCCCCAACGGTGCCGAGATCGGCAAGGTACTGATGGGCGTTTCCACGGCCGGTGTCGACCAGGAACTGAAGGCCCTCGACCAGCGTTTCGCGGCACTGATCGCCAGTGGCGAACAGCTGGTCGGCGACAGCCTGGTGGCTGCTGCCGCCGACAGCGGCAAGGCGCTGCGGGCACGCCTGGAGACCGCGCAGAACAGCGCCACGGCAATGCAGGCCAATACCGCGCAGACCGTGCGTGATGCAGCCGGCGAACTGCGCTGGCGCATCGGCCTGGGCCTGGTACTGGTCGGGCTGGGTGTACTGCTGGTGGTGGCTGTGGTGCTGGGGCATCGGGTGGTGAGCAAGTTGCGCCTGTTGATCGCCGCCCTGAATGACCTGGCCGCCGGGGAGGGCGACCTGACCAAGCGGGTGAAGCTGGACAGCCGTGACGAGATAGGTGACATGGCGTCGGCGGTGAACCGCTTCGTCGACAAGCTGCAGCCTATTGTGCGTGAGGCCGGTGAAGTGGCGCAGCGCACCGGCGTGGAGATCGGCAGCATGGCTCAGCGCAATGCAGGCGCCGACGCTGCTGCAGCCTTGCAGCGTGATGAGGTGGCCGCCAGCCTGCGCGATCTGTCGAGCATGGCGGACGAAGCGCAGGCCGAGAGCCATGCGATGCAGGCTGCGCTGCAGCAGGTGGTGGACATCCGTCAGGCCACCGACGAGAACAGTCGCGCCTCCACGCAGCTGGCGCGCTTGATCGAGAACCTGGCGGGTGAGGTGGAAACCGGCTCGCAGGTGATCGAGCGGCTGGCCAAGCAGAGCGAGCAGATCGAAGTCGTGCTGACGGTGATCCACGGTATTGCCGAGCAGACCAACCTGCTGGCGCTCAACGCCGCGATCGAAGCGGCGCGCGCGGGTGAAACCGGGCGCGGATTCGCCGTGGTGGCCGACGAGGTGCGAGCGCTGGCGAGCAAGACCCAGAGTTCGACCGGGGATATCCAGTCGCATATCGTCGCGTTGCAGCAGGGCGCCAAGGAGGCGGTGGCGACCATCAGCCAGGCCGGGCGCCAGGCCAGTGAAGGCTTGCTGGTGCTGCGCGACAACGAGCGACGCCAGCAGTCGGTGCAGGCGGCAGTGGAGCAAGTGCATGCGGCGATCGGCCTGGCCACCCGCGCGGCCGAGCAACAGGCCCATGGCGCGCAGGCGGTGCGTGGGCGGGTGGAGACCATCCATGCCCAGGCCGAGCGTTCGGCCGAGGTGGTGATGCAGACCACGGCCAGCAGCAAGGTGCTGGATGACCTGGCGGCGCAGTTGCGGGCCAGCCTGGGGCAGTTCAGGGCTTGATTCGGGCGAGGGCTGCGCCCTCGCATCGCGACACAAGGCCGCTCCCACAGCTACTGCACTGACTTCAAGATCAGCGCCGAACCTGTGGGAGCGGCCTTGTGTCGCGAGAGGGCCGCAAAGCGGCCCCAGCGGGTGTCAAGCCTTGTTCAGGTACATCCGCGTTGTCAGCAGGTATACAGGCAGCCCTGACACCACGATCAGCAGCGCCGCATAAGGCGCCGCCGCCGCGAATTCGACGTTGGCGGTATGCGCCCACACCTCGGTGGCCAGGGTGGTCATGCCGGTCGGGCTGAGCAGCAGGGTCGCGGTCAGCTCCTTCATCGCATCCAGGAACACCAGGGCAAACGCTGCGGCCATCGCCGGGAAAATGATGGGCAGGGTGACCCGGCAGAACGCCGCGAAGCTGCTGGCGCCCAAGGTGCGTGCAGCCTCCTCCAGGGTCGGCGAGGCCTTGTTCAGCGCGGTACGCACCGGTGACTGCGCCAACGGCAGGAACAGCAGGGCATAGGCCAGGATCAGCAGCGCGGTGGTCTGGTACAGCGCCGGCACGTAGTGCAGGGCGAAGAACACCAGCGTCAGCGCGATCACCAGGCCGGGCAGGGCATGCAGCAGGTAGGGCAGGCGTTCGGCCCAGATCGCCAGGCGGCCCTTGTAACGCACCACCAGGAAGCTGATCGGCAGGGCCAGCAGCACGCAGAAGCCTGCACCACCCAGGGACACTGACAGCGAGGTCAGCAACGCCTTGCTGATCGCTGCCACTGGGAACGCCGCCGACGAACCCACGCTCAGCCAGTAGCCCAGCATGGCCAGTGGAATACCGCTGCCCAGCACGGCCAGCGCCAGGCAGAAGAGCTGCCCGAATGGCATCCAGGCGCGCAGGCGCACCGGCTGCGCACGGCGCGCCACGCCCTGGCCAATACGCACGTGCCGCGCCTTGCCGCGTACTCGCAATTCCAGCCACAGCATCAGCAGGCACAGCGCCAGCAGCACTGCCGAGAGCATGGCTGCGTTGGCGTTGCTGAACTCTAGCTCGAACTGCTGGTAGATCGCCGTGGTGAACGTCTGCAGCCCAAGAATCGACAGGGCGCCGAACTCCACCAGCATGTGCAGGGCGATCAACAGCGCGCCGCTGAGCATCGATGGCCACAGCAGCGGCAGGGTGATCTTGTGGAACACGCCCCAGCGGCTGCAGCCCAAGGTGCGCGCCGACTCTTCGAGCGAGGTGTCGAGGTTGCGCAGGGTGGCGGCCACCGGCAGGAACACCAGCGGGTACTTCGACAGCGCCATGACCAGGATCGCCCCGCCCAGCCCTTCGAAGTCCGAACTCAGCGACACCCAGGTGAAGCTGCTGATGAACGATGGCACGGCAAACGGCAGGCACAGCACCACGCCCCACAAGCGCCGCCCAGGCAAGTCGCTGCGTTCCAGCAACCAGGCCAGGGCGACACCGGCCAGCAGGCACAGCACGGTGACGCCGACCATCAGCAGCAGGGTGTTGCGCAGCAGCCCCCAGACGAAGGGGCGCCAGAGTAGGCGCAGGGCTTCGTGCCAGCCCGCTTCCCAGGCCTTGAGCCCGACGTACAGTAGCGGCAACAGGCTCATCGCCACCAGGAACAGCACGGGCAGTACCACCCAGATGGACGGGCGCCTGCGTTTCGGGACAAAGCGCGACAAGGTGGGCGAGGGCAGGGCGGCAGTCATCAGAGCAGGCCAACCTCACGTTCGAGCTCGATGGCTTCCTCGGCGTTGCCCAGGTCGGCCGGCGAGATCTTTGGCGGGCGCAACGCCTCGAATGGCTTCAGGCCGCGATCCGAGACCATGCCCTTGTGCAGCGGGTACTCGGCGGTGGTCTGGGTGATCACGCGCTGGCCTTCTTCGCTGGCCATCCAGTTGAGCAGGGCCTGGGCCTCTTTCGGGTGCTTGCTGGCCTTGACCACGGCGGCGCCGGAGATGGTCACCAGGTTGCCGGCATCGCCGTCGGCCAGGTAGTACAGCTTGGAGTCGAGTTTTCCGCGCTCGCGCTCCAGGGCATACCAGTAGTAGTTGTTGACCAGCACGGCGGCGACTTCACCCTTTTCCACGGCCTTCAGCGCGACCATGTTGTTGGTGTAGGCCTTGCCGAATGCCTTGAGGCCCGTCAGCCACTCTTCGGTGGCTTCGCGGCCATGCATCTTCAGGATGGCCACGGCCTGTTCCTGGAAGGCGCCGCTGGTGGGGACGTAGCCGACGCGCCCTTCCCATTCAGGATTGGCGAAGTCCATCACGGTCGTCGGCAGGTCTTTCTCGTCGATCTTCTTTGGGTTGAACACCACGATGCGGGTGCGCGCGGTGATGCCCATCCAGGTGCCGTTGGCGCCCACGTACTCCTTGGGCATCATGTTCGCGGTGGCGTCGTCGATCTTCGCCAGCAGGCCCAGCTCGCCCAGGTTGTTCAGGGGCGGGGACTCCTCGGTGTAGATGATATCGGCCGGCGAGCGCTCGCCTTCCTCGATGATCTGGCTGGCCAGCTGGTTGCTGCTGCCCTTGCGGATATTGATGTGGATACCGGTCTTGGCCTCGTAGGCCTTGGCGATGGCGTCGCCGATTTCCTTGTGCTGGCCGTTGTACATCGTCAACGTGACCGGTTCGTCTGCCAAGGCGGCCGGCGCGCCGATCACCAGGCTCAGGAGTGCAGCGGCCAGGGTGCGCATCAGCGGTTGCGGGCGGATCGTCATGCGGGTACTTCCTCGCTTACGGCTACATATTTGGAAACAATGGTAAACGAAATCGTTTCTCAAATGGGCACGTGACGGGAAATTCATGGGCGGGTGCGCGCGCAGCACAATCCGTAGGAGCCAGCCTTGCTGGCGAACCAGGCGCCGCGGAGGATGGCACCGGCGGTACCGGTGTTCGCCGGCAAGGCCGGCTCCTACAAGGGGGGGCGCGTCGGGTGGCTGCAAAAATCGCAGACAAGAAAAAACCCACTAGCAAGCTAGTGGGTTTTTGTATGGTGCCCAGGAGAAGACTCGAACTTCCACGACCGTTAAGTCACTGATACCTGAAACCAGCGCGTCTACCAATTCCGCCACCTGGGCAAAGCTTTGAATCATCTGCTGAAGGCGATCAACGTTCGCTTTCACACAGTAGTAACAGATCCTTGGTCATCTATTACTTGAAAATCTTGGTGCCCAGGAGAAGACTCGAACTTCCACGACCGTTAAGTCACTGATACCTGAAACCAGCGCGTCTACCAATTCCGCCACCTGGGCACACATTCGAGATTACAAGATGCTTTACAGCGCCGTTCATCTCTACTACAACTTCGGGGTTGTCCGTCGTTGTGGTGCGCACTATACGGACGCTCCTGATGGCTGTAAAGCCCCCGAACGAAAAAAATTTCAAAAAATTCAACTTGTTGATTCCGTGGGCCTATTGCCGCGCGATGGACGTGCTGCCGGGGCTGTCCAAGGCTGACATTTCCGGTTTCAATACGCCTATGCCAGAATTCATATCTATATACCCCAAGGTGAACCCCTTCTGATGGCCGATTGGCAATCCCTCGATCCCGAGGCCGCTCGCGAAGCGGAAAAATACGACAACCCCATCCCCAGCCGTGAGCTGATCCTGCAGCGCCTCGCCGACCGTGGCGAACCCGCCGCACGTGAACAGCTGGCTGAAGAGTTCGGTCTTTACGAAGAAGACCAGATCGAAGCCCTGCGCCGCCGCCTGCGTGCCATGGAGCGCGATGGCCAGCTTATCTATACCCGGCGCGGCACTTATGCCCCGGTAGACAAGCTCGACCTGATCTGCGGCCGTGTGTCCGGCCACCGTGACGGCTTCGGCTTCCTGATTCCCGACGACGGCAGCGAAGACCTGTTCCTCAGCCCGGCGCAGATGCGCCTGGTGTTCGACGGCGACCGCGGCCTGGCCCGGGTGTCTGGCGTCGATCGCCGTGGCCGCCGCGAAGGCGTGCTGGTCGAAGTCATCTCCCGTGCCCACGAAAGCGTGGTCGGCCGCTACTTCGAAGAGGGCGGCATCGGCTATGTGACCCCGGACAACCCGAAGATCCAGCAGGAAGTGCTGGTGACCGCCGGTCGCAATGGCGGCGCCAAGATCGGCCAGTTCGTGTCGATCAAGATCACCCACTGGCCGACCCCACGCTTCCAGCCCCAGGGCGACGTGGTCGAGGTCATCGGCAACTACATGGCGCCGGGCATGGAAATCGACATCGCCCTGCGCAGCTATGACATCCCGCATGTCTGGCCGCAGGACGTAATCAAGGAGGCGCGCAAGTTCCGCTCCGAAGTCGAAGAGAAGGATAAAGAGAAGCGCATCGACCTGCGTCACCTGCCGTTCGTCACCATCGACGGCGAGGACGCCCGCGACTTCGACGACGCGGTCTACTGCGAACCCCTGGGCAAGCTGCGCCTGTTCTCCGGTGGCTGGCGCCTGTACGTGGCGATCGCCGACGTGTCCAGCTACGTGCGCCTGGGCTCGGCCCTGGATGTCGAGGCCCAGCAGCGCGGCAACTCGGTCTACTTCCCCGAGCGCGTGGTACCGATGCTGCCGGAGGAACTGTCCAACGGCCTGTGCTCGCTGAACCCGCACGTCGATCGCCTGGCCATGGTCTGCGAAATGACCATGAACAAGGCCGGCCAGATGGTCGACTACCAGTTCTACGAAGGGGTCATCCACTCCCATGCCCGCCTGACCTACAACAAGGTCAGCAGCATGCTCGAGCACGCCCGCACCCGTGAGGGCAAGGCGCTGCGCGAGGAGTACAAGGAAGTCCTGCCGGACCTGAAGAACCTGTACAACCTGTACAAGGTGCTGGTCGATGCCCGTCACACCCGTGGCGCCATCGACTTCGAGACTCAGGAAACCCGCATCATCTTCGGCGAAGACCGCAAGATCGATGAAATTCGCCCAACCGTGCGCAATGACGCCCACAAGCTGATCGAGGAATGCATGCTGGCGGCCAACGTCGCCACCGCCGAGTTCCTGCAGAAGCACAACGTGCCTTCGCTGTACCGCGTGCACGACGGCCCGCCGCCGGAACGCCTGGAAAAGCTGCGCGCCTTCCTCGGCGAACTGGGGCTGACCCTGCACAAGGGCAAGGATCCATCGCCCAAGGACTACCAGCAACTGCTGGCGAGCATCGCCGGGCGCCCGGACTTCCACCTGATCCAGACCGTCATGCTGCGCTCGTTGAGCCAGGCGGTGTACAGCGTCGAGAACAATGGCCACTTCGGCCTGAACTACGAAGCCTACACCCACTTCACTTCGCCGATCCGTCGCTATCCGGACCTGCTGGTGCACCGCGCCATCCGCAGCGTGATCCGCTCGAAGGTCGACACCCCGCACGTCAAGCGTGCCGGTGCCATGAGCATCCCCAAGGCGCGCATCTATCCGTACGACGAGAACACCCTCGAGCAGATGGGCGAGCAGTGCTCGATGACCGAGCGCCGCGCCGACGAGGCCACCCGCGACGTGGTCAACTGGCTCAAGTGCGAGTACATGCGTGATCGCGTGGGCGAGACCTTCCCGGGCGTGATCACCGCGGTGACCGGTTTCGGCCTGTTCATCGAACTGACCGACATCTACGTCGAAGGCCTGGTGCACGTCAGCGCCCTGCCGGGCGACTACTACCACTTCGACCCTGTGCACCACCGCCTGTCCGGCGAGCGCAGTGGGCGCAGCTTCCGCCTGGGTGACACGGTCGAGGTCAAGGTCATGCGCGTCGACCTCGAGCAGCGCAAGATCGATTTCGAAATGTCCGAAGCCGCCGTCAATGCGCCGGTCGGCCGCAAGCCGCGCGCGGCGTCGGCCGAGCCAGCAGCGCAGGCCGCGCCCGCAGCCGAAGCGAAGATCTCGCCCAAGCCGCGCAGCCGCAAGGGCGAAACCGCCGAGGCGTACTTCCCGAAAGACGCCGTTCAGCGCAACGCCGAGGTGCGCAAGAGCCGCGAGATGAAAAAGGCCCTGATGAGCGATGCCAAGCACAGTACCCACGCTGGCGGCAAGGCGGAGAAGGGTGCCAAGGCTTCGGGCAAGACCAAGCATCGCAAGGGGCCGTCGAAGTCCGGCGCGCCACGTAAGGGCAAGAGCAAGCCATGAGTCAGCTGGAAAAGATCTACGGTGTGCATGCCGTGCAGGCACTGCTGCAACACCACCCCAAGCGCGTGAAGCAGATCTGGCTGTCCGAAGGGCGCAGCGAGCCTCGTATTCAGGCATTGCTGGCCCTGGCCGCGGAAAACCGCGTCCAGGTCGGCCAGGCCGAGCGTCGTGAACTCGATGCCTGGGTCGAGGGTGTTCATCAAGGCGTGGTCGCCGAGGTGAGCCCGAGCCAGGTGTGGGGCGAATTGATGCTCGAGGAATTGCTCGAACGCACCGAAACGCCGCCGCTGATCCTGGTGCTCGATGGCGTGACCGACCCGCACAACCTCGGCGCCTGCCTGCGCACTGCCGATGCTGCCGGTGCCACCGCCGTGGTGATCCCCAAGGACAAGTCCGCGAGCCTGACCGCCGTGGTGCGCAAGGTGGCCTGCGGCGCCGCGGAAGTGATTCCGCTGGTGGCCGTGACCAACCTGTCCCGCACCCTGGAAAAACTCCAGCAGCGCGGCCTTTGGGTGGTCGGTACTGCCGGCGAGGCCGAGCAGGAGATCTACCAGCAGGACCTGACCGGCCCGCTGGTAATGATCATGGGTGCCGAAGGCAAGGGCATGCGTCGCCTGACCCGCGAGCACTGCGACTTCCTGGTCAAGTTGCCGATGGCCGGCAGCGTCAGCAGCCTCAACGTCTCGGTGGCGACCGGGGTGTGCCTGTTCGAGGCCGTGCGTCAGCGCCAGAAAATCTGAAGGCTGGCGTCATCTCTGTAGGAGCCGGCTTTGCCGGCGAACACCGGCGTAGCCGGTGCCATGCACTGTGGCGCCTGTTTCGCCAGCAAGGCTGGCTCCTACAAGAACGCCCGATGCCGGGTTGTTCAAATATTCGCCAATCTCCTTGCTTGTCCCTCCGGCCTTCTCTACAATTGCGCCCCTTGCCGAGCTGGCAGGCGCGCATGTGCCTTCTCGCTTGGGCAAGTCATACAGTGTCATTCACTCCTTGTCTGACCAGGTTACTGGCAGACTACTAACCCGTAAGGAGCATTCATGCGTCATTACGAAATCATCTTCCTGGTTCACCCGGACCAGAGCGAGCAAGTCGGCGGCATGGTTGAGCGTTACACCAAGCTGATCGAAGAAGACGGTGGCAAGATCCACCGCCTGGAAGACTGGGGCCGTCGTCAACTGGCCTACGCAATCAACAATGTTCACAAGGCTCACTACGTGATGCTGAACGTTGAGTGCACCGGCAAGGCCCTGGCCGAGCTGGAAGACAACTTCCGCTACAACGATGCCGTGATCCGTAACCTGGTCATCCGTCGCGACGAAGCCGTTACCGGCCCGTCCGAGATGCTCAAGGCCGAAGAGAACCGCAGCGAGCGCCGTGAGCGTCGCGAACGTCCTGAGCATGCTGATGGCGCCGAAGGCGACGACAGCAATGACAGCGACAACAGCGATAACGCTGACGAGTAATCCACGGACCTTTTGAGGAGCCAATCACATGGCACGTTTCTTCCGTCGTCGTAAATTCTGCCGCTTCACTGCTGAAGACGTGAAAGAGATCGACTTCAAAGATCTCAACACCCTGAAAGCTTACGTATCCGAAACCGGCAAGATCGTTCCAAGCCGCATCACCGGTACCAAAGCTCGTTATCAGCGTCAGCTGGCCACCGCTATCAAGCGCGCCCGCTTCCTGGCCCTGCTGCCCTACACCGACAGCCACGGCCGCTGAGACCGGGTCGTCGACTTAAGTAGCAAGGGATAAGCATGCGAGCGTTAGCCAGTTTCATCATGCGCGGTCGTATGCAGGCCACCCTCGTGGTGGTCATCAGCGCGGTACTGCCGCTGCTGTTCTGGTTGAGTGCCGCCGCCGGGAGCCTGGTGTTCCTGCGGCGTGGGTTCAAGGATGCGTCATCGGTCATCGCCTGGGGCCTTTTGCCGGCGCTGGCCATGTGGTTCTTCGGCGAACCAAGCACCTTGCTGGTGCTGTTGGGGACGCTGGGGCTGGCCGCTTTGTTGCGTGCCGGGCATTCCTGGAACCGGGTGCTGCTGTCCAGCATCGTATTAGGCCTGGTCTACGGCCTGATCCTGGACGTGGCGCTGCGCGAGACTTTCGAAGTGCTGGCCAAGGCGCTTGAAAAAGCCCTGCCGCAGTTCGAAGGCAAGCCAGTGTTGCCTGGTGAGCTGATCGGCCCTTTGCTGGTCGCTTCCAGTGCGGTGATGCTGCAGTTGTTCAGCGTGGTGGCTTTGATGCTGGCGCGCTACTGGCAAGCCGAGTTGTACAACCCCGGTGGTTTCGGTCGCGAGTTCCGCGACGTGAGGCTGCCGCCAGTATCGATGCTGGCGCTGGTGTCGCTGATGGTGCTGGGCCCGTTCCTCGGGTCACAGTTCATCGTGCTGGCATCGGCATCAAGCCTGGTACTGCTGCTCGCTGCCCTCGCCCTGGTTCATGGGCTGGTGGCACAAGGGCGACTGGCCGGGTTCTGGCTGGTGGGGCTGTACGTGACGCTGCCGCTGCTCATGCAGCTGATTTATCCGTTGCTCGTGGTTTTGGCCATTGTCGACAGCCTGTTTGATTTTCGCGGTCGCAAGTCCCCTTCACAGGGTGACGACTCCGCGAACGGTGAAGGTTAAAAGTTAAGAGGTTTTACCAAATGGAACTGATCCTGCTGGAAAAAGTCGCCAACCTGGGTAACCTGGGCGACAAAGTAAATGTTAAGGCCGGTTACGGCCGTAACTTCCTGCTGCCGTTCGGCAAGGCCACCGTTGCCAACGCCGCCAACCTGGCTGCGTTCGAAGAGCGCCGTGCCGAGCTGGAAAAAGCCGCAGCAGACAAGAAAGCTTCGGCTGAAAGCCGCGCTGCCCAACTGGCCGAGCTGGAAGTGACCATCACTGCCACCGCTGGCGACGAAGGCAAGCTGTTCGGTTCGATCGGCACCCACGACATCGCTGACGCCCTGACCGCCTCCGGCGTTGAAGTGGCCAAGGCTGAAGTTCGTCTGCCGAACGGCACCATCCGTCAGGTTGGCGAATACGACGTAGCCGTGCACCTGCACAGCGACGTTGAAGCCACCGTACGCGTGGTTGTCGTAGCTGCCTAAGCTGCGCTGATCGGCTGGCCCCTCGCGGGCCGGGCGGTTAACATCGGGCACGGTCCTGTTCTGAACAGGCCGTGCCCTTTGTCTTTTTCATCTTCCAGAATTCTTTCGTGGCCATGAACGAGATCACCCATCCCGAACAGCTCGACCTGCAAACCGCTGCCCTGAAGGTGCCGCCGCATTCCATCGAGGCCGAACAGGCCGTGCTCGGTGGCCTGATGCTGGACAACAACGCCTGGGAGCGGGTGCTGGACCAGGTGTCGGATGGCGATTTCTACCGGCATGACCACCGCCTGATCTTCCGCGCCATCCACAAGCTGGTGGATGCCAACCAGCCGTTCGACGTGGTGACCCTGCACGAGCAGTTGGACAAGGAAGGCGTGTCCACGCAAGTGGGCGGCCTGGCCTACCTCGCCGAGCTGGCCAAGAACACCCCGTCGGTGGCCAACATCAAGGCCTACGCCGCGATCATCCGCGAGCGGGCCACGCTGCGTCAGCTGATCAGCATCAGCACCGACATCGCCGACAACGCCTTCAACCCCCAGGGGCGCAACGCCGAGGAAATCCTCGACGACGCCGAGCGGCAGATCTTCCAGATCGCCGAGGCGCGGCCGAAGACCGGCGGGCCGGTGGGGGTCAACGAGCTGTTGACCATGGCCATCGACCGGATCGATACGCTGTTCAACTCCGACAGCGATATCACCGGGATTTCCACCGGCTATACCGACCTGGACGAGAAGACCAGTGGCCTGCAGGCCGCCGACCTGATCATCGTCGCTGGCCGCCCCTCGATGGGCAAGACCACCTTCGCCATGAACCTGGTGGAAAACGCCGTGTTGCGCAGTGACAAGGTGGTGTTGGTGTTCTCCCTCGAGATGCCAGGTGAGTCGCTGATCATGCGTATGCTCTCGTCCCTCGGCCGCATCGACCAGACCAAGGTGCGTTCCGGCCAACTGGACGACGACGACTGGCCGCGGCTCACCTCGGCGGTCAACCTGCTCAACGACCGCAAGCTGTTCATCGACGATACCGCTGGCATCAGCCCTTCGGAAATGCGTGCGCGGACCCGCCGCCTGGCGCGTGAGCATGGCGAGATCGGCATGATCATGGTCGACTACTTGCAGCTGATGCAGATTCCGGGGTCCGCCGGCGACAACCGGACCAACGAGATTTCCGAGATCTCCCGCTCGCTCAAGGCGCTGGCGAAGGAGTTCAACTGCCCGGTGATCGCCCTCTCGCAGCTCAACCGCTCCCTGGAGCAGCGCCCGAACAAGCGCCCGGTCAACTCCGACCTGCGTGAATCGGGTGCGATCGAGCAGGACGCCGACGTGATCATGTTCGTGTATCGCGACGAGGTGTATCACCCCGAGACCGAGCACAAGGGCGTTGCGGAAATCATCATTGGTAAGCAGCGTAACGGCCCCATCGGCTTCGTGCGCCTGGCGTTCATCGGCAAGTACACCCGCTTCGAGAACCTCGCGCCGGGCATGTACAACTTCGACGACGACGAATAAGGGCTGTCCGGGAACTCTGTAGGAGCGGCCTTGTGCCGCGAAAGGGCTGCGCAGCGGCCCCAGCAATTCAGTGGTGGCGCAAAAATGCTGGGGCCGCTATGCGGCCCTTTCGCGGCACAAGGCCGCTCCTACAGAGACTGCGCCCGTCGCGTTATTCGTCCGCTCCATGAATCCGACCACCACCGTCGGATTTGGTCAAAATTTGTGCTATATTCCGCGCCCGCGATTTTCCTGCACATTAGAACCGGTCACTGACATGCAAGCAGCCAAACCACTCTACGACTATCCCAAGTACTGGGCCGAATGCTTCGGACCGGCACCGTTCCTGCCCATGAGCAGGGAGGAGATGGATCAGCTCGGCTGGGACTCCTGCGACATCATCATCGTGACCGGCGACGCCTACGTCGACCATGCCTCGTTCGGCATGGCGATCATCGGCCGTTTGCTGGAAGCCCAGGGCTTCCGCGTGGGCATCATCGCCCAGCCGAACTGGCAGTCGAAAGACGACTTCATGAAGCTCGGCGAGCCGAACCTGTTCTTCGGTGTCGCGGCCGGCAACATGGACTCGATGATCAACCGCTACACCGCGGACAAGAAGATCCGTTCCGACGACGCCTACACCCCCGGCGGCTTGGCCGGCAAGCGCCCTGACCGTGCCAGCCTGGTGTACAGCCAGCGTTGCAAGGAAGCCTACAAGCACGTGCCGATCGTGCTCGGCGGCATCGAGGCCTCGCTGCGCCGTATCGCCCACTATGACTACTGGCAGGACAAGGTCCGCCACTCGATCCTGGTCGACGCCAGCGCCGACATCCTGCTGTACGGCAACGCCGAGCGGGCGATCGTCGAGGTTGCCCAGCGCCTGTCCCAGGGCGAAAGCATCGAGCACATCACCGACGTGCGTGGTACCGCGTTCATTCGCCGCGACACGCCGCAGGGCTGGTTCGAGATCGACTCCACCCGCATCGACCGTCCGGGCCGGGTCGACAAGATCATCAACCCGTACGTGAACACGCAAGACACCCAAGCCTGTGCCATCGAGCAGGCCAAGGGCGACCAGGAAGACCCGAACGAAGCCAAGGTCGTGCAGATTCTCGACAGCCCGAGCGTCACCCGCGAGAAGTCGGTGATTCGCCTGCCATCGTTCGAGAAAGTCCGCAACGACCCGGTGCTCTACGCCCACGCCAACCGCGTGCTGCACCTTGAGACCAACCCGGGCAACGCCCGCGCCCTGGTGCAGAAGCATGGTGAAGTGGATGTGTGGTTCAACCCGCCACCCATCCCCATGACCACCGAAGAGATGGACTACGTGTTCGGCATGCCCTACGCGCGCGTCCCGCACCCGGTCTATGGCAAGGAGCGCATCCCGGCCTACGAGATGATCCGCTTCTCGGTGAACATCATGCGTGGCTGCTTCGGTGGCTGCACCTTCTGCTCGATCACCGAGCACGAAGGCCGGATCATCCAGAACCGCTCCCACGACTCGATCATCCGCGAGATCGAGGAGATGCGCGACAAGGTGCCGGGCTTCACCGGCGTGGTCTCCGACCTGGGCGGCCCGACCGCCAACATGTACCGCATCGCCTGCAAGAGCCATGACATCGAGAAGCACTGCCGCAAGCCGTCGTGCGTGTTCCCTGGCATCTGCGAGAACCTCAACACAGACCACAGCTCGCTGATCGAGCTGTACCGCAAGGCCCGTGCATTGCCAGGGGTGAAGAAGATCCTGATCGCCTCGGGCCTGCGCTACGACCTGGCGGTGGAATCGCCGGAGTACGTGCGTGAGCTGGTCACCCACCACGTCGGTGGCTACCTGAAGATCGCGCCGGAGCATACCGAGCGTGGCCCGCTGGACAAGATGATGAAGCCGGGTATCGGCACCTACGACCGCTTCAAGCGCATGTTCGAGAAGTTCTCGAAGGAAGCGGGCAAGGAGCAGTACCTGATCCCGTACTTCATCGCCGCCCACCCGGGCACCACCGACGAAGACATGATGAACCTCGCCCTGTGGCTCAAGGGCAACGGTTTCCGTGCCGACCAGGTGCAGGCGTTCTACCCCTCGCCGATGGCCTCGGCCACCGCGATGTACCACTCGGGCAAGAACCCGCTGCGCAAGGTCACCTACAAGAGCGAAGGGGTGGAGATCGTCAAGAGCGAGGAGCAGCGCCGGTTGCACAAGGCGTTCCTGCGCTACCACGACCCGAAGGGCTGGCCGATGCTGCGTGAGGCGCTGCAGCGCATGGGCCGCGCCGACCTGATCGGGCCGGGCAAGCACCAGTTGATCCCGCTGCACCAGCCGCAGACCGACAGCTACCAGAGCGCGCGCCGCAAGAACTCGACCCCGGCCGGCAGCCACAAGGTGGGCAAGGACCAGAAGATCCTCACTCAGCACACTGGCCTGCCACCACGCGCCAGCGATGGCAGCAAACCGTGGGACAAGCGCGAGAAGGCCAAGGCCGAGGCGTTCGCCCGCAACCAGCAGGCGGCCAAGGAGCGCAAGGAAGCAGCCAAGGGTGGCAAGGGCAAGAAGCCGCGCCAGCCTGTCATCCCGCGTTGATTGATCGTTCTTGGGGCTGCTATGCAGCCCTTTCGCGGCACAAGGCCGCTCCTACAGGCGAATGCGATCTTCTGTAGGAGCGGCCTTGTGCCGCGAAAGGACCGCAAAGCGGTCCCGGGATTTCAGCTTTCAATCAGGCTGCTTGTCGACCCACTTCGGCAACACCGGCGACTCGAACCGATCCATCCCGTCCAGCAGCGCCTCCGGCTGCTGCCCGAGCAACAGCATCGCCCGATGCTGCGGCCGCACGAAACCTTCCTCGACGATATGGTCGAGGAACCCGCCCAGCTTTTCATAGAAGCCGTTTACATCGAGCAGCCCCAGCGGCTTGGCGTGATAGCCCAGTTGGCCCCAGGTCCACACTTCGAACAGCTCTTCAAGCGTGCCCAGGCCGCCCGGCAGGGCGATAAAGGCATCGCTGAGTTCGGCCATGCGCGCCTTGCGCGCATGCATGCCATCCACCACTTCCAGGCGGGTCAGGCCCTTGTGGCCGATCTCGGCGTTCATCAGGCTTTCGGGAATGATGCCGATGACCTCGCCACCGGCCGCCAGGGCGGCGTCGGCGACAGTGCCCATCAGCCCCACCGCGCCACCGCCGTATACCAGCGTCAGGCCACGGTGGGCGATGGCCTGGCCCAGGGCAACGGCAGCTTCGCGGTAGGCGGGGTTGGCGCCGATACTGGCGCCACAGAAGACACAAACGGAACGTACAGGCATTGCTTATCTCCCTTTACATGCGCGCACAGGGTAAGGCGCATGCCTGTCGCTTCCAAGGGGTGATTACTCGGGGCGGGCGAACTCGCAGACGGCCGCGCCACTGGCACCGCTGGCATAGGCAGCCAGCAGGCTGCGCATCAGGCTGTTCAAGGTCATGGCAATTACTCCTAAATGAGAGGTTGTCCCATCGTCCAGTAAGAGGGCATGATGTGCACTTTGATTGGTTGTATACAATCCATTGAACAAATCTACTGCCTGGCCACTTGACACCCCTTGACCCATATCAGGGACGGGCGTTCCGGTTTCAGGCAGACTCGCAATTGATAAACCCCTGCCAAGGAGATTCATGATGTTTGCGAAAGCTGTAGCGGTATCCCTGCTGACCCTCGCCAGCGCCTCTGTCTTCGCAGCCGAGTGTTCGGTGACTGTCGACTCGACCGACCAGATGTCGTTCAGCACCAAGGAAATCACGGTCGACAAGAGCTGCAAGGAATTCACCGTCAAACTGACCCACTCCGGCAACCTGCCGAAGAACGTCATGGGCCACAACCTGGTAATCAGCAAGACCGCCGACATGCAGGCCATCGCCACCGACGGCATGTCCCAGGGCCTGGAAAAGGATTACATCAAGGCCGACAATGCCGCGATCATCGCCCACACCAAGATGATCGGCGCGCCTGAGAAAGAAACCGAAGTGAAGTTCGATGCGACCAAGCTGGAAGCCGGTGGCGACTACAGCTTCTTCTGCACCTTCCCAGGCCACATCTCGATGATGAAGGGCAAGGTCGTCGTCAAGTAATGACGATTTGAAACCGGGGGAGGGCGTTGCCCTCCTTTCGCGGCACAAGGCCGCTCCTACAGGGGATTGCATATCTTCTGTAGGAGCGGCCTTGTGCCGCGAAAGGGCTGCGTAGCAGCCCCATTGGCCTCAAGGCGCGAAAGGCAACTCGCGCTTGTGCTGGGTCTTGCGGTAGGTGGCGACGATGATGTCGAACGCCTCCTGGCTCACCGCCTGGCCATGCAGGAAGGCGTCGATCTGCTGGTAGGTCACGCCGTGGGAGGCTTCGTCCGGCTTGCCCGGCTCGAGGTCTTCGAGGTCTGCGGTCGGCACCTTCTCAACCAGCGCCTCCGGCGCGCCGAAGCTGCGCGCGATCGCCCGCACCTGGTTCTTCACCAGCCCGCTCAGCGGCGCCAGGTCGCAAGCCCCGTCACCGAATTTGGTGAAGAAGCCCATCACCGCCTCTGCGGCGTGGTCGGTGCCGATCACCAGACCCGCGCGGGCGCCGGCGACGGTGTACTGGGCGACCATGCGGGTGCGCGCCTTGATGTTGCCGACGACGAAGTCGACCAGGGTCGGCGAGCCGTTTTTCAGTTCCTGCACTTCTGCCGCCAAGGCCTTCACGGCTGGCGCGATATCGATGGTGTGAACTTCATCCGCCTTGATCACCTCAAGACACGCCTGGGCGTCGTGCTCGTCGTGCTGTACATGGTACGGCAGGCGCACGGCGATGAAGGTGTAGGCCTTGTCGCCGGTTTCGCCGCGCAGCTCGTTGATGGCGCGCTGGGCGAGCAGGGCGGCAGTCAGCGAATCGACACCGCCGCTGATGCCCAGCACCAGGGTCTTGAGCCGGGCGTTGTGCAGGCAGCCCTTGATGAAGGCCACGCGCCGGGCGACTTCCTGCTCGAGCGCGGCGGCGCTTTCGAACGGCGGCTGCACCTTGAGCGCCTGGGCAATCTCTTGCTGAACGGCTTGCATGGGTTACTCCTTGCTGGGGGCTTTGAATACGTGACGCAGGTAGGTGACGAAGTTCTCGTCGCGGCACTGGGTCTTGGCGGCTTCGTCGGAGATCTTCGCCACCGGTGAGCCGTTGCAGTCGGTCATTTTAAGCACGATGTTCATGGGCGCCACACCAGGGATGTCGCAGGTCAGGTTGGTACCGATACCGAAACTGACGTTGATGCGCCCGCGCAGGGCACGGAAGATTTCCAGCGAGCGGGTGAGGTTGAGGCCATCGGAGAACACCAGGGTCTTGGTCATCGGGTCGATGCCCAGCTTCTGGTAGTGGGCGATGGCCTTCTCGGCCCAGGCTACTGGCTCGCCCGAGTCGTGGCGCAAACCATCGAAGAGCTTGGCGAAGTACAGGTCGAAGTCCTTCAGGAACGCATCCATGGTGATGCAGTCGGTCAGGGCGATACCCAGCAGGCCACGGTATTCACGCACCCAGCAGTCGAGCGCGGCGATCTGGCTGTCGATCAGCCGCGGGCCGAGCTGCTGATGGGCCATGATCCATTCGTGGGCCATGGTGCCCAAAGGCTTGATATCCAGTTTCCATGCCAGGTCGACGTTGCTGGTACCCACGAAACGGGCCGGGAAGTCATCGCGCAGCACGCGCACCACTTCCTCCTGGACACGGCTGGAGAAGCGCCGCCGGGTGCCGAAGTCGGCCACCTGCAGGTGTGCCAGCTCGTCGTCGCTGGCATGGGCGCTCAGCCAGTCGAACTTGCGATGCAGCTGGTCGCGCGCTTCAGAAAGGCGCATGCGCGGGTGCAGGTGGCGGTTGCGCACTTCGCTGATGATCGCCAGCAACGGCACTTCGAACAGGATCACGTGCAGCCAGGGGCCACGGATGCGCAGGAACAACTGGTCATGCTCGATGCCGACGCGCACGTAACGCAGGTTGAAGCGGAACAGGCGCAGGAAGCGCAGGAAATCGGGCTTGAGGAAGCTGATGCGTTCGAGGAAGGCCAGTTGCTCGTCTTCCAGGGTCAGTTCGCTGAGCAGCTCGAGCTGGTTGCGGATCTCGCCCAGGTAGGGGCGCAGGTCTTCGCCGTTGCGGCAGCGGAATTCCCATTCGACGTCGGCGTCCGGGTAGTTGTGCAGCACCGCCTGCATCATCGTCAGCTTGTAGAAGTCGGTGTCGAGCAGGTTGTGCACGATGCGCTCGGCGAATGCGCTCTCGCTCATCAGGGGGGGGCTCCAGGGCGTCGAATGGTGGCTATTGTGCCAGCCTTTGCGGAGTTGATGTGCCTGGTTCGCCGGCAAGCCGGCTCCTACAGGTTTTGCTGCCGGCGAACCCGCCAAAACAGGTGTTTTTCCGTGCACCGGCTAGCCTTTAAACGGTGCCCCCTGTAGCAGTCCCGCACCAGTGGTGTGCACTTCGGTGACGTCTGCTGTTACAGGTCGGTTGCACGTTAACACTCGCAAGGGTTGCAATGATGGCGCTCGCAGGTTGCTCCTTGTCTAGGCGTGTCGGTGGCGCTTGCTCCGACGTAGACGGTTGCACGCTCAATAAAGAAAAGGCCGTCGGTCGCCTGTCACTACGCCCTGTCGTGTGTTTTCCCGGAAGACAAATCCACTGGCACGGCCCTTGCTCGGAGCACAGGGCTGAGAAGTTGTAGTGCCAACCAAAAAAAATACTCTAGGAGCACCACCTCATGTCGCAGACGTTTTACAAGAAAGGTTTCCTGGCACTGGCCGTGGCCACGGCACTGGGTGTTTCTTCGTATGTTCAGGCTGACGTCAAGTTTGGCGTCGCAGGCCCCATGACCGGGGCCAACGCAGCGTTTGGCGAGCAGTACATGAAAGGTGCCCAGGCGGCGGCCGACAAGATCAACGCCGCCGGTGGGGTGAACGGCGAGAAGATCGTTCTGGTCAAGGGTGATGACGCCTGCGAACCGAAGCAGGCCGTGGCCGTGGCCAACCGCCTGGTCGACCAGGACAAGGTCATCGGCGTGGTCGGTCACTTCTGCTCCTCCAACACTATTCCCGCCTCCGAGGTGTACGACGAAGCCGGCGTGATCGCCATCACCCCGGGTTCCACCAACCCGCAGGTCACCGAGCGCGGTCTGGGCGCGATGTTCCGCATGTGCGGCCGCGACGACCAGCAGGGCATCGTCGCCGGCGACTACATCGTCGACGTGCTCAAGGGCAAGAAAGTGGCGGTGCTGCACGACAAGGACACCTACGGCCAGGGCTTGGCCGATGCGACCAAGGCACAGCTGACCAAGCGTGGCGTCACCCCGGTGCTGTACGAGGGCCTGACCCGTGGCGAGAAGGACTTCAGCGCCGTGGTCACCAAGATCCGTGCCGCCGGCGCCGATGTCGTCTACTTCGGCGGCCTGCACCCGGAAGCCGGCCCGCTGGTGCGCCAGCTGCGCGAGCAGGGCCTGAAGGACGTCAAGTTCATGTCCGATGACGGCATCGTCACCGACGAGTTGGTGGCCACGGCAGGCGGTGCCCAGTACGTCGACGGCGTGTACATGACCTTCGGCGCCGACCCGCGCCTGCTGCCCGACAGCAAGGCGGTGGTGGAAGAGTTCCGCAAGGCCGGCACCGAACCTGAAGGCTACACCCTGTACGCCTATGCCTCGGTCCAGGCCCTGGCCGCCGCGTTCAACGGCGCCAAGTCGAACAAGGGCGAGGATGCCGCCAAGTGGCTCAAGGCCAACCCGGTCAAGACCGTCATGGGCGAGAAGAAGTGGGACAGCAAGGGTGACCTGACGGTATCGGACTATGTGGTCTACCAGTGGGACAAGGACGGCAAGTACCACCAGCTGGAAAAACAAAAATAACAATGGCATCCGGCCCGGGCGCCAGAACGCTCGGGCCGCTGCCCCGCGGTACCCGTCTTTATCCGTAGATCTGCACAGTTCTGCGCTGCGAGGGCCGCTTCATCCGTGGCCTGCCGTGGTCGGCGCTCGTGCAATCTCAATCAGGTGAGATTGCGTTATGGATGGTATTTTCCTGCAGCAACTGGTCAACGGCCTGACCCTCGGGTCGGTCTATGGCCTGATCGCCATCGGCTACACAATGGTCTATGGCATCATCGGCATGATCAACTTCGCGCACGGCGAGGTGTACATGATCTCCGCGTACCTCGCGGCGATCAGCCTGGCATTGCTGGCCTACTTCGGCGTCGAGTCCTTCCCCCTGCTGATGCTGGGCACGCTGTTGTTCACCGTCGTCGTCACCGGCGTCTATGGCTTCACCATCGAGCGCATCGCCTACAAGCCCCTGCGCAACTCCACCCGCCTGGCACCGCTGATCAGCGCCATCGGCATCTCGCTGATCCTGCAGAACTACGCGCAGATCAGCCAGGGCGCGCGCCAGCAAGGCGTGCCGACCCTGCTCGAAGGGGCCTGGCGCGTCGAGGTGGGCAGTGGTTTCGTGCAACTCACCTACACCAAGATCTTCATCCTGGTGGCCGCGTTCGTCGGCATGGGCCTGCTCACCTATGTGATCAAGTACACCAAGCTCGGCCGCATGTGCCGGGCCACGCAACAGGACCGCAAGATGGCCTCGATCCTGGGGATCAACACCGACCGGGTGATCTCCTACGTGTTCGTCATCGGCGCGGTGATGGCGGCGCTGGCCGGCGTGCTGATCACCATGAACTACGGCACCTTCGACTTCTACGCCGGCTTCATCATCGGTATCAAGGCGTTCACCGCCGCGGTGCTCGGGGGTATTGGCTCGCTACCTGGCGCGATGCTCGGCGGGATCATCCTGGGCATCTCCGAATCGCTGTTCTCCGGTTTGATCAACTCTGACTACAAGGATGTGTTCAGCTTCTCGCTGCTGGTGATGATCCTCATCTTCCGTCCGCAAGGCCTGCTGGGTCGCCCGCTCGTGGCTAAGGTGTGAACATGTCTTCTGCCAAAACTGCCTCTGCTTCCGAAACCAAGGGTTTCGACCTCAAACGCAGCCTGCTGGAGACTATCGTCGCCGGCCTGCTGGCCCTTATCGTGTTTGGCCCGGTCGTCGGCGTGGTGCTCGACGGCTACAGCTTCAACGCCGAGCCCACCCGCGTCGCCTGGCTGGTCGGCGGGGTGATGGTCGGGCGCTTCCTGCTCAGCCTGTTCCTGCAGACTGGCACCGGCCTGCGCATGTTGCAGGGCTTCGACAGCGGTGGCTCGGGCGTGCATGTGCTGGCGCCGAACTACAAGTCGCGGCTGCGCTACATCATCCCGGCGCTGATCGTGATCGCCATCGTGTTCCCGGTGTTTGCCAACAAGTACCTGCTGACCGTGGTCATCCTCGGGCTGATCTACGTGTTGCTGGGCCTTGGCTTGAACATCGTGGTCGGTTTGGCTGGCCTGCTCGACCTGGGCTACGTGGCCTTCTACGCCATCGGCGCCTACGGCCTGGCCCTGGGCTACCAGTATCTTGGCCTGGGCTTCTGGAGCGTGCTGCCGCTGGCGGCGATCGCCGCGGCGCTGGCAGGGTGCATCCTCGGCTTCCCGGTGTTGCGAATGCACGGTGACTACCTGGCCATCGTCACCCTCGGTTTCGGCGAGATCATTCGCCTGGTGCTGAACAACTGGCTGTCGTTCACCGGTGGCCCGAACGGCATGCCGGTGCCATCGCCGACGTTCATGGGCCTGGAGTTCGGGCGCCGGGCGAAGGACGGCGGTGTGCCGATCCACGAGTTCTTCGGCTTCGAGTACAACGCCAACCTCAAGTTCGTGTTCATCTATGCCGTGCTGTTCCTGGTGGTGCTGGCGGTGCTGTACATCAAGCACCGGCTGACCCGCATGCCAGTGGGCCGCGCCTGGGAAGCACTGCGTGAAGACGAGATCGCCTGCCGCTCCATGGGCCTGAACCATGTGCTGGTTAAGCTTTCGGCGTTCACCCTCGGTGCATCCACTGCTGGCCTGGCGGGCGTGTTCTTCGCCTCCTACCAAGGCTTCGTCAACCCTTCGTCGTTCACCTTCTTCGAGTCGGCGCTGATCCTGGCCATCGTCGTGCTCGGCGGCATGGGCTCGACCGTGGGTGTGGTGATCGCAGCCTTCGTGCTGACCGTGGCGCCGGAGCTGCTGCGCAGCTTCTCCGAATACCGGGTGCTGCTGTTCGGCGTGCTGATGGTGCTGATGATGATCTGGCGACCGCGAGGGCTGATCCGCATCAGCCGTACCGGTGTCGTCCCACGTAAAGGAGTGGCGCCATGAGCGACGATATCATTCTGTCGGTCGACAACCTGATGATGCAGTTCGGTGGGATCAAGGCGCTCAGCGATGTCAGCCTGAAAGTGAAGCGCAACCAGATCTTCGCCCTGATCGGGCCAAACGGTGCGGGCAAGACCACCGTGTTCAACTGCCTGACCGGCTTCTACAAGGCCAGCGGCGGGCGCATCGAGCTGAATGTGCGCGGCAGCAGCACCAACGTCATCCAACTGCTGGGCGAGCGCTTCCAGCCAACGGACTTCGTCTCGCCGGCGCGCTTTGCCAACCGCATGTACTACAAGATGTTCGGCGGCACTCACCTGGTCAACCGCGCCGGGCTGGCGCGGACGTTCCAGAACATTCGCCTGTTCAGGGAAATGTCCGTGGTGGAGAACCTGCTGGTGGCCCAGCACATGTGGGTCAACCGCAACCTGCTGGCCGGGGTGCTCAACACCAAGGCCTATCGCCAGGCCGAGAGCGATGCGCTGGACCATGCCTTCTACTGGCTGGAGGTGGTCGACCTGGTCGACTGTGCCAACCGCCTGGCCGGCGAGCTTTCGTATGGCCAGCAACGCCGCCTGGAGATCGCCCGGGCCATGTGCACGCGGCCGAAGATCATCTGCCTGGACGAGCCGGCCGCCGGTCTCAACCCGCAGGAAACCGAGGCCCTGAGCCGCATGATCCGTGTGCTGCGCGACGAACATGACATCACCGTGGTGCTGATCGAGCACGACATGGGCATGGTCATGAGCATTTCCGACCATATCGTCGTGCTCGACCACGGCAACGTGATCGCCGAAGGCGCGCCGCAGGACATCCGCCACAACCCGACGGTTATCGCCGCCTACCTGGGTGCCGACGAAGAGGAGCTGGTATGAGTGCGCCCATTCTCGAACTGAAGGAACTGGACGTGTTCTACGGGCCGATCCAGGCCTTGAAGAAAGTCTCGATGCACATCAACGAAGGCGAGACGGTGAGCCTGATCGGCGCCAACGGCGCGGGCAAGTCCACGCTGCTGATGTCGATCTTCGGCCAGCCGCGGGCGGCGTCGGGGCATATCGTCTATCGCGGTACCGACATCACCCGCAAGTCGTCGCACTACATCGCTTCCAATGGCATCGCCCAGTCGCCGGAAGGGCGCCGGGTATTCCCCGACATGACCGTCGAGGAGAACCTGATGATGGGCACCATCCCCATCGGCGACCAGCATGCGGCCGAGGACATGCAGCGCATGTACGAGCTGTTCCCGCGGCTGAAGGAGCGGCGCAACCAGCGTGCCATGACCATGTCCGGGGGCGAGCAGCAGATGCTCGCCATTGCCCGGGCGCTGATGAGCCGGCCCAAGTTGCTATTGCTCGACGAGCCATCGCTGGGGTTGGCGCCGATCGTGGTCAAGCAGATCTTCGCCACGCTGCGCGAGCTGGCGCAGACGGGGATGACCATCTTCCTGGTGGAGCAGAACGCCAACCATGCGCTGAAGCTGTCGGACCGGGCGTACGTGATGGTCAACGGGCAGATTCGCATGACCGGGACGGGGCAGGAGTTGTTGGTGAACGAGGAGGTGCGTAACGCCTATCTGGGCGGGCACTGATCGAGCGGCTGTTCGCCGGCAAGCCGGCTCCTACGAAATCAGGTAGGAGCCGGCCTGCTGGCGAACACAGGCGACGCATGTGGACAACTTGTCGCATATCTTTCTTGAAACACTCCACGACCCCACCGCAAACCCTTGTTTCCACAAGCTGAAAACGTTCCACCGATTGTGTGGAACCGCCTGTGGAAAACATGGTGGCACCTTGCTCAAGCCCTTTGTTTTCGTAGCCTGCAAAGGGTTGTCTGTTTTTTGATCAAACTACGGTTGTGCATGATTTCACTGCACTTTTCTGCTCACTCAATGCACAAGGCAAGCGGCATGCATTTCTGTGGATAACTCTGTGAAAAAACGTTGGACAGACTGCTGCAAGCGGCATGATTGAAAGCGTTGCGCCATCATTGGGAGATGTCCACAGGACCTTTTCCATCCATTTGGTTCCCTTCGTCCGACGAGTTGCCCCCAATCCGTGGGGAAAGCCTTGTGGATAAGATGCGCATAGTCTGGCGCGAGCCATCTATTACGGGGCTTTCCCGGTGTTGTTTATTTTTTGAGCAGCTGCTGAAACGGTTGTCGACAACGCTTGCGCCGGGCATGCTGCAAAACCTGCCGACCACACCCCAAGGAGAAGAGCATGACGTCCACCGTATTCATCACTGGCGCGACTTCCGGTTTCGGTGAGGCGACCGCCCGCCGTTTCGCCGATGCCGGCTGGAAGCTGGTGCTGACCGGCCGTCGCCAGGAGCGCCTGGACGCGCTGTGCGCCGAGCTGTCGGCCAAGACCGAAGTTCATGGTTTGGTGGTCGATGTGCGTGATCGCCAGGCGATGGAGGCGGCCATCGCCAGCCTGCCGCCGAGCTTCGACAAGCTTCAGGGCCTGGTCAACAACGCCGGCCTGGCGCTGGGGGTGGATGCCGCGCAGAACTGCAGCCTGGACGACTGGGAAACCATGGTCGACACCAACATCAAGGGCCTGATGTACACCACCCGCCTGCTGCTGCCACGGTTGATCGCCCACGGGCGCGGCGCGTCGATTCTCAACGTCGGTTCCGTGGCGGGTAACTACCCGTACCCGGGTGCCAACGTGTATGGCGGCACCAAGGCCTTCGTCGGGCAGTTCTCGCTGAGCCTGCGCTGCGACCTGCGCGGTACCGGCGTGCGAGTGAGCAATATCGAGCCGGGGCTGTGCGAGAGCGAATTCTCGCTGGTGCGCTTCGGTGGTGACCAGGCGAAGTATGACGCCACCTATGCAGGCGCCGAGCCGATCCAGCCGCAGGACATCGCCGAGACGATTTTCTGGATCCTCAACCAGCCGGCACACATCAACATCAACAGCCTCGAGCTGATGCCGGTGAGCCAGGACTGGGCGGGGTTCTCGATCGACCGATCGGCCAAGGGCTGAAGCTTGTGATGGGGCCCGCTTTGCGGGCCATTCGCCGGCAACGCCGGCTCCTACAGGTATGGCGCCGATCTTGAACGTGACGCGGTCCCTGTAGGAGCGGGTTTACCCGCGAAAGCGTCAGTTCAGGCGCTGCAAGCCTTCCAGGCAGGTCGCCAGGTGATAGGGCGTGGTCGAAGGCATGTCGTGACGGCTCACCGCCCCCGCACCATCGCGGCACTCATGCCAGCCACCGTCATGCAGGAATCGCGACGCCAGCGCCTGCAACTGCGCCAGCAACCTCGCCTCGCTGCCTGGCCGCAAGGCCAGCGCCCGCAGGTACTCGGCCTGGGCCCAGATCCGTTGGGTCGCATCGATGACCTTGCCGTCGACATCGAGCATCGCCAGCACCGCCGTATCTTTCACACCGCACTGCTCGGCATAGGCGAAGGCGCGGGTGATGGAGGCGTGCAGCGCTGTCCCGCGCAGCAGCGGCGAGGTCTCCAGCAAGTAGAACCATTCAAACTGATGGCCTGGCTCGAACCAGTTATCCACAGCCCCGCGTGGTTTCTCCAACATCAAGCCGTGGGTCGGTTCGATGAACTGCGCCTGCAACCCCTCGCACAGGTCCAGCAATGCCTCGCGAACGTGCTCGTCTTCACGCACGGCTAGCACCTGGAGGAAGGCTTCGGCCAGGTGCATTTGCGGGTTCTGCAGCGGGCCGCTGCCCAGGTCCGACCAGTCCTCGCCCAGGCTGGCTTCGTACAGGCCATCATCGCGGGCGAACTGCTCGGCAACGATTTCCAGCGCCGCGTTCAGGGCCGACTCCACCAGGCCTTCGCGCACCTTGCCCCAGTAATGGGCGCAGGCGAAGACGATGAAGGCGTGGGTGTAGAGGTCCTTGCGCCGATCCAGCGGCTTGCCTTCGGCGTCGATGCTGTAGAACCAGCCGCCGTGCTCGGCGTCGTGGAAGTGCCGTTGCAGCGAGCGGAACAGCGCCGCTGCGCGCTCGGCCGCGCCGGGCTGCTCGATGCGGCTGCTGAAGAGGTAGAGCTGGCGGGCACAGGCCATGGCCCGGTAGCGCTGCACGGGCAGTGGCTGGTGCTGGGCGTCGAGGGCTTCGTAGGGCAGCGCCATGTCGGCGTTCCAGCCAGGGCCCTGCCACAGCGGAACGATGCGTTCGGCGAAGTGCTGGTGGACACGGGTCAGTGCGGGGCGGGGGTCGGACATGGTGGCGCTCGTGACGGTCGGGCAGGGCGCCATGGTAGCAGAAGTGCGGATGTGGGTTGGTTGTCGTGGCCTGTTCGCCGGCAAGCCGGCTCCTACAGGGGAGGGTGTAGCAGGCGGCTTGCCGGCGAACAGGGATCAGCCAGGATTACCCAATCCCTGCCAATGCCGTGCGCCGACAAAAATGAAGCGCAACTGCTGGGTGATCTTTTCCTGCGGCGACAAGGCCTGTGGATAACCCGGGTCGGGGCTGTCGATCAGCTCGGGCAGGGTGGCGAACACGGTCTTGACCACCAGGTCGGCCATCACCGCCAGCGCCGCGCCGTCCAGGTGCTGCCAGCGCGGCATGCGCGCAAGGTCGGTGGCCAAGTCGCTGCTGATGTCCTGGCGCAGGCGGGCGATGGCCTGGCGCACTGGCTGCGAGCCACCGTACTGCTCGCGGGCCAGGAACAGGAACTGCGCGCGATGGGCGATCACCACGTCGAGGAAGATTCGCACCGAAGCGTCGGTGATGCCACCGAGCTCGAACTCGTTGTGCCGCACCAGGCGAATGGTCTGGCGGAAAGTGGTGTCCACCTCGGCGACCAGGGCCAGGCCCAGGGCGTCCATGTCGGGGAAGTGGCGATAGAAGCCGGTGGGCACGATGCCAGCGGCCTTGGCCACCTCGCGCAGGCTGATGCTGCCGAAGCCACGGCCGCTCTCCATGAGCAGGCAGGCGGCATCCAGCAGGGCCTGGCGGGTTTGTAGCTTCTGTTCGGCGCGCGGCAGCATGGGGCAGGATTCTTTGACGGTACGGCTGGGCATTCTGGATAAAAAAACAAAGCCCGGTCAATGGACCGGGCTTGGAGGGGAGCAGGCGCAGTAGGGCGGGTTGTTGTTCTCGGCCATGGCGATCAGCTCACACGGCTGAGTTCGACCAGACGATCCGAGCCACCTTCGGCTACACGGTTGTTACGTTCGATCAGACGATCCGAGCCACCTTCGGCTACACGGTTGTTACGTTCGATCAGACGGTCCGAGCCACCTTCGGCTACACGGTTGTTGCGTTCGATCAGACGGTCCGAACCACCTTCGGCTACACGGTTGTTGCGTTCGATCAGACGGTCCGAGCCACCTTCGGCCACACGGTTGTTGCGTTCGATCAGACGGTCCGAGCCACCTTCGGCAACACGGTTGTTACGTTCGATCAGACGGTCAGAACCCCCTTCGGCCAAGCGTCCGGCACGTTCTTGCAGGCGTTCGGCGCCGCCTTCGGCCAGGGTGTTCAGCGGTTGGGCGACGGTCGCGGCACTGGAACGCGATTCGGCGCTCAGGTGCTGGTCTTCGGCCGGCAGGGCGAAGGCGTTGGCGGCAAGGACGGACAGGGTCAGGCTCAGCAGCAGATGGCGTTTCATGATCTCGGTGCTCCTCTGGGGGGCTGGGAAAGTGGGTACGGAGGCAATGCTACGCCCGGTAACGCCAGAGAGAAGTTCATCGGGATAATGGTGACAATCGACGGGATTGATACTGAGTCGCAACGCCTCTACGGCGGCGCTTGTGGAGGTGCGCTCAACCTGTGTGCGTGCCTTCGGCCCGGTAACACCGTGGCCGTTCGTCGACCCAAAGCTGAGAAAGGCGTCAGGAAAACTTCGTTATCATGGCCGTCCGGATTAAACCCGACGGGTTTTCATCAGTCCGACATACTGAGTGCCATCGCGACACCCGCTTCGAGCCATGCAGTCAGGAGAGCCCCGCATGACGCGCCCCGCCAGAATCCTCCTTTGGACCTTCGCCACCCTGGCCACCTTGCTGGCGATCCTGGTGGTGGTGATCGCCACCTTCGACTGGAACCGGGTCAAGCCGTTGCTCAACGAAAAGGTTTCCGAAGCCCTGCATCGCCCCTTCGCCATCAATGGCAACCTCGCCGTGAACTGGCGCACCGAGCCTGAAGAGGGTGGCTGGCGGGCCTTCGTGCCCTGGCCGCACTTTACCGCCGAAGACCTCACGCTCGGCAACCCCGACTGGCTCAAGGAGCCACGGATGGTCGGGCTGGAGCGCGTGGAGTTCCGCCTGTCGCCACTGCCGCTGATCGTCCAGCGCATCAGCATCCCGCGTATCGACCTGGTCAAGCCCAGCGCCAGCCTTGCGCGCCTGGCCGATGGCCGCGCCAACTGGGTCTTCGACTTCGGGCCCAAGGACGAGAACACCCCTCCCTCGAAATGGGAGCTGGATATCGGCGCCATCGGCTTTGACCAGGGCAATGTCAGCTTCGATGACCAGACCCTGAAGACCAGCATGAAGGTGCAGGTCGACCCGCTCGGCAAGCCGATCCCGTTCAGCGATATCGTCGGCAAGGAGCGCGCCGAGAAGGCCGGCAAGGCCCAGGATTATGCGTTTGGCTTCAAGGCCCAGGGCCGCTACAAAGGCCAGGCGGTGGCCGCCACCGGCAAGATCGGCGGGTTGCTGGCGCTGCAGGACGCCAGCCAGCCCTTCCCTTTGCAGGCCGACGCACGCATCGGCGATACCCGCGTGGTCCTGGCAGGTACCCTGACCGATCCACGCAACCTGGGCGCCCTGGACCTGCGCCTGGCGCTCTCCGGCAGCAGCCTGGGCAACCTCTACCCGCTGACCGGCGTGACCCTGCCGGACACGCCGGCGTACTCCACCGATGGCCACCTGACTGCCAACCTGCACGACCCAGCAGGCGCGCAGTTCCGCTACGAGGGCTTCAACGGCAAGATCGGCGACAGCGACATCCATGGTGACCTGGCTTTCGTCGCCAGCCAGCCGCGGCCGAAGCTGTCGGGCAAGCTGGTCTCGAACCAGCTGCTGTTCAAAGACCTGGCGCCGTTGATCGGCGCCGACTCCAACAGCGCGCAGAAGGCGCGCGGTGGCGCCAGCAAGCAGCCGACAGGCAAGGTGTTGCCGGTGGAGGAATTCCGCACCGAGCGCTGGCGGGCGATGGATGCCGACGTCAGTTTTGCCGGCAAGCGCATCGTCCACAGCGAGAAGTTGCCATTCAACGACCTCTCCGCCCACGTGATCCTCGATGATGGCCTGCTGCGCCTGGAGCCGCTGCGCTTTGGCGTGGCCGGTGGCAGCCTTGATTCCAACATCCGCCTGGACGGCCGTGGCGCACCGTTGCAGGGCCGTGCCCGGTTGACCGCGCGCGGCTTCAAGCTCAAGCAGCTGTTCCCCGGCTTCGCACCCATGCAGACCAGCTTCGGCGAGCTCAACGGCGACGCCGACATCAGCGGCCGCGGCAACTCGGTGGCGGCCTTGCTGGGCACCGCCAACGGTGACCTGCGCCTGTTGATGAACGATGGCGCCATCAGCCGTGGCCTGATGGAGATCGCCGGGCTCAACGTGGGTAACTACGTGGTCGGCAAGCTGTTCGGCGATGAGGACGTGAAGATCAATTGCGCCGCGGCCGACGTCGGGATCAAGAATGGCCTGGCTACCACGCGCTTGTTCGTCTTCGACACCGAGAACGCGATCATCTACATCAACGGCACGGCCAACTTCGCCAGTGAGCAGCTGGACTTGAAGATCACCCCTGAATCCAAGGGCCTGCGGTTGTTCTCGCTACGCTCGCCACTGTATGTGCGTGGGCCGTTTGCCAAGCCCAGCGCCGGCGTGCAGGCGGTGCCGCTGGCATTGATTGCGCCGAGCAGTGGCGATGCGCCGAACCAGTGCACGCCGTTGTTGCAGCAGATGAAGACCGGCAAGGCGCCGGCGGCGGTGAAGCAATGATTGTAGGAGCGGCTTCAGCCGCGAAGCAGGCGACACGGTGATTGGCACCGGCTACGCCGGTGTTCGCGGCTAAAGCCGCTCCTACAGGGATCGTAAGGGGCGTGCCGGCATTCACAACCCTTTCAGCAAATCGGACATATCGTCCGGATGCTCCTCTTCCTGGGCCAGGATGTCTTCGAAGATGCGCCGGGTGGTCGGGTCCTTGTCGCCGATGTACTGGATGATCTCCCGGTAGCTGTCGATGGCGATACGTTCGGCCACCAGGTCCTCCAGCACCATCTCCTTCAGCGAATCACCCGCCACGTACTGGGCGTGGGAATGCTTGCTCAGGTTGTCCGGGTTGAAGTCCGGCTCGCCGCCCAGTTGCACGATGCGTTCGGCCAGCCGGTCGGCGTGTTCGCTTTCCTGGTTGGCATGCTCGAGGAATTCCTCGGCGGCGACGCTGGCCTTGATGCCGCTGGCCATGAAGTAGTGGCGCTTGTAGCGCAGGGTGCAGACCAGCTCGGTGGCCAGTGACTCGTTGAGCAGGCGCAGGATCTTCTCGCGGTCGGCGTGGTAACCCTCGGTCACCGCCCCTTGCTCGACATGCTTGCGGGCGCGGTCGCGCAGGGTCTTCACATCGGTCAGTTCAACGCTCATGTTGATCTCCGTAGGCATCGGGTGGGGTCAGGCGCCGTGCACGGCGTCGCTGTCTTGCTGGCGTTGCTTGCAGGTCTTGAAGCCCTTGGCGTCGACATGGCCGGTGGCGTCGAAGCGCACGTAGTAGGGCTGCTGGTGGCCATCGCGGTTGAGGATGTAGTCGTTGCAGGTGCCGCCGTGGGGCAGGTCGATGACGTTCGACGGGCTGCCGCCGATGGCGATGACCTTCTGCATGGTCATGCCGTGCTCGACCTGCTTGACCAGCGGCTCGTCGCGGTAGGTGACGTAGTCCACCGGGTTCTCCGGGCGGCTGCCGCAGGCGGCGAGGGTCGCGCTTGCCAGAAGGATGGCCAGGGTTCGCTTGTGCATGGTGCCGCTCCTTGCTCAGGGTCTGTTCTGCTTGGAACCGCACGGCGCGCCAGGAGTTCGATTGCGCTTGTCTTCGATCACGCTGTAGGGTGGTGGGCCGGTCTGTTCACGGATGAGGGCAAGGGTGATGAGTCAGGAACTGGCCACGCGTTATCCACTGGTGCTGGTGCCGGGTATGCTCGGTTTCGTGCGGGCGCTGCTGTATCCCTACTGGTTCGGCATCGTTCCGGCATTGCGCCGGGGCGGTGCGCAGGTGTTCCCGGTGCAGGTGTCGCCGCTGCATTCCAGCGAAGTGCGGGGCGAGCAGTTGCTGGGCATCATCGAGGAAATCTGCCAGCGCACGGGGGCCGAGAAGGTCAACCTGATCGGGCATAGCCAGGGGGCGCTGAGCGCGCGCTATGCGGCCGCGAAGCGGCCCGACCGGGTGGCTTCGGTAACCTCGGTGGCCGGCCCCAATCATGGCTCGGAGCTGGCCGACCACCTCGAACGCACGGCGCCGGGCGACTCACCCCAGGGGCGCATCCTCAAGGCGCTGCTGCATGGCATGGCCGTGCTGCTGGGCTGGCTGGAGACCGGTTGGCGCCGCGAGCCGCTGCCGATCGACGTGCATGCGTCGCACCAGTCGCTGACCCGCGCCGGGGTGGCGCTGTTCAACCAGGCTTATCCACAGGGGCTGCCGGAGGTCTGGGGTGGCGAGGGGCCGCCCGAAGTGAATGGGGTGCGCTACTACTCCTGGTCCGGCACCTTGCGGCCAGGGCGCAGCGACCAGGGCCTGAACCGCTTCGACGGCAGCAACTACTTCTGCCGCCTGTTCGCCCGCAGCTTTGTCAGGGAGAAGGGGCAGTGCGATGGCATGGTCGGGCGCTTCAGTTCGCACCTGGGCCAGGTGATCGGTGACGACTATCCGCTCGATCACCTGGACATCGTCAACCAGTCACTGGGCGCGGTGGGCAAGGGCGCCGAGCCGGTGCGGCTATTTACCGAGCATGCCGCTCGGCTGAAGGCTGCGGGGCTATGAAGAATCTGGGGCTGCTTTGCAGCCCTTTCGCGGCACAAGGCCGCTTGTGTCTTGATGGGGGATTAGAATCTG
>NZ_JARPQB010000003.1 GCF_029478665.1 Pseudomonas entomophila | reverse complement strand
GCGGGCGGGCCTGGCGCAGCAGGGCGGCGGGCGGGCGGGCAGGGGAGGGTTTGTAGGCCATGGAAGTGCGCAGGTGGTGACAAGACCGACAGTCTAACAGATGCCCTTGCGCTGGCCTCTTCACGGGAACACCGTGCCATCTCAAGATCGGCGCCGTACCTGTAGGAGCCGGCTTTGCCGGCGAAAGGGCCCGCACAGGCACCGGCAGGGCTTGGATATTGATGCAAGTCATTCTCGATACGTTTCATCTTCCCGCACCTTGAACTTGCGCGAAAAGCCCCTATGTTAGTCAGGCCCCCTAAAAGCGCTGTGCCAGCATCGTGGAAATCCACCACTTTCCTCACCATCGTTTCCGGGTAGAATGCTCGTTCGCATGCGGCCTCAGGGCTGCACGGGCGACTCATGGGGCCGCCCTCCATCCCTACGTGTGGAAGATCCTGCCGATATGTTTGCGCCTTTGTTAAAAAAACTTTTTGGAAGCAAGAACGAGCGTGAAATCAAACGCATGCTCAAGACGGTAAGCGCCGTCAATGCTCTCGAAGAGAAGATGGTGGCCCTCTCCGACGAGCAGCTGCGGGGCAAGACCGCAGAGTTCAAGGAGCGCCTGGCCAAAGGCGAATCACTGGACCAGCTGTTGCCTGAAGCCTTCGCCGTGGCCCGTGAGGCCGGCAAGCGCGTGATGGGCATGCGCCACTTCGATGTCCAGCTGATCGGCGGCATGACCCTGCACGAAGGCATGATCGCAGAAATGCGCACCGGTGAAGGCAAGACCTTGGTCGGTACCCTGGCCGTTTATCTGAACGCGCTGTCCGGCAAGGGCGTGCACGTGGTCACGGTGAACGACTACCTGGCCCGCCGCGACGCCAACTGGATGCGTCCGCTCTACGAGTTCCTCGGCTTGACCGTGGGCATCGTCTCGGCCTTCCAGCCGCCTGAAGAGAAGCGCGCCGCCTACGCCGCCGACATCACCTACGGCACCAACAACGAATTCGGTTTCGACTACCTGCGCGACAACATGGCGTTCAGCCAGGACGAGAAGTTCCAGCGCGAGCTCAACTTCTCGGTGATCGACGAAGTCGACTCCATTCTCATCGACGAAGCGCGCACCCCGCTGATCATCTCCGGCCAGGCCGAGGACAGCTCCAAGCTGTACATCGAGATCAACCGCCTGATCCCGCGCCTGACGCAACACATCGAGGAAGTCGAAGGCCAGGTAACTCAAGAAGGCCACTACACCATCGACGAGAAGAGCCGCCAAGTCGAACTGAACGAGGCCGGCCACCAGTTCATCGAGGACATGCTGACGCAGTCGGGCCTGCTGGCCGAAGGCGAGAGCCTGTACTCGGCACACAACCTGGGCCTGCTGACCCACGTCTACGCCGGCCTGCGCGCGCACAAGCTGTTCCACCGCAATGTCGAATACATCGTCCAGGACGGCCAGATCCTCCTGATCGACGAGCACACCGGCCGTACCATGCCGGGCCGCCGCCTGTCCGAAGGCCTGCACCAGGCCATCGAGGCGAAGGAAAACCTGAACATCCAGGCCGAAAGCCAGACCCTGGCCTCGACCACCTTCCAGAACTACTTCCGTCTCTACACCAAGCTGTCGGGCATGACCGGTACCGCCGACACCGAGGCGTTCGAGTTCGCCCAGATCTACAACCTCAACGTGATGGTCATCCCACCGAACAAGCCGTTGGCCCGCAAGGACTTCAACGACCTGGTGTACCTGACCGCCGACGAGAAGTACGCGGCGATCATCACCGACATCAAGGAAAGCATGGCCCTGGGCCGCCCAGTGCTGGTCGGTACCGCGACCATCGAAACCTCCGAGCACATGTCCAACCTGCTCAAGAAGGAAGGGATCGACCACAAGGTACTGAACGCCAAGTACCACGAGAAGGAAGCCGAGATCATCGCCCAGGCCGGTGCCCCGGGCGCGCTGACCATCGCCACCAACATGGCCGGCCGTGGTACCGACATCCTGCTGGGCGGTAACTGGGAAGCTGAAGTGGCAGCCCTGGACAATCCGACCCCCGAGCAGATCGCGCAGATCAAGGCCGACTGGCAGAAACGTCACCAGCAGGTGCTGGAGGCCGGTGGCCTGCACGTGATCGCTTCCGAGCGCCACGAGTCCCGCCGCATCGACAACCAATTGCGTGGCCGTGCCGGCCGTCAGGGCGATGCTGGCTCCAGCCGCTTCTACCTGTCGCTGGAAGACAGCCTGATGCGTATCTTCGCCTCCGACCGGGTGAAGAACTTCATGAAGGCACTGGGCATGCAGTCCGGCGAGGCGATCGAGCACCGCATGGTGACCAACGCCATCGAAAAGGCGCAGCGCAAGGTCGAAGGCCGCAACTTCGACATTCGTAAACAGCTGCTCGAATACGATGACGTGGCCAACGAACAGCGCAAGGTGATCTACCACATGCGCAACAGCCTGCTGGCGGCCCAGAACATCGGCGACACCATCGGCGAGTTCCGCCAGGAAGTGCTCGACGCCACCATCAGCCAGCACATCCCGCCGCAATCGCTGCCTGAACAGTGGGACGTGGCAGGCCTGGAAGCCTCGCTGGCCAGCGACTTCGCCATGAAACTGCCGATCCAGCAGTGGCTCGACGAGGACGATCACCTCTACGAGGAGACCCTGCGCGAGAAGCTGATCAAGGAAATCACCGACGCCTACAACGAGAAGGAAGATCAGGCTGGCGAGGACGCGCTGCGTACCTTCGAGAAGCAGATCCTGCTGCGTGTGCTGGACGACCTGTGGAAAGACCACCTGTCGACCATGGACCACCTGCGCCACGGTATCCACCTGCGCGGCTATGCGCAGAAGAACCCGAAGCAGGAGTACAAGCGCGAGTCCTTCACCCTGTTCCAGGAATTGCTGGAGTCGATCAAGCGCGACACCATCCGCGTGCTGTCGCACGTCCAGGTTCGCCGCGAGGACCCGGCGGAAGAAGAAGCCCGTCTGCGCCGCGAAGCCGAGGAGCTGGCCAGCCGCATGCAGTTCCAGCACGCCGCCGCTCCAGGCATGGAGAGCGACCTGCAGGCCAGCGAGGAGGGCGCCGAAGTCGCCGTCGCCACGGCGCCTGTGCGCAATGACCAGAAGCTGGGCCGCAACGAGCCGTGCTGGTGCGGTTCGGGCAAGAAGTTCAAGCATTGCCACGGTCAGATCGAATGATCTGACTGCACTGTTGGCTTGAAAACCCCGGGCTGCTTTGCAGCCCATCGCGGCACAAGGCCGCTCCTACAGGTTCCGCACCAGGATCTGTAGGAGCGGCCTTGTGCCGCGAAAGGGCCGCAAAGCGGCCCGCTTAAATTCCCCGCGAAATTTCTAGGAGCGCTCTAATGGCTGTTGGTCTTGGTCCCCTGCCCACCCTGCACCCGGTTCCCGGTTTCGAACTCGGTATCGCCTCGGCGGGCATCAAGCGCCCTGGGCGCAAGGATGTGGTGGTGATGCGCTGTGCCGAAGGCTCCAGCGTGGCTGGCGTGTTCACCCTGAATGCCTTCTGCGCCGCCCCGGTGATCCTCTCCAAGCAGCGCGTGCAGGGCACCGTGCGCTACCTGCTGACCAACACCGGCAATGCCAACGCCGGCACCGGCGCGCCAGGCCTGGCCGCGGCCGAGCGCACCTGCGCCAAGCTGGCCGAGCTGGCTGGCGTACCTGCTGAGTCCGTACTGCCATTCTCCACCGGTGTGATCGGCGAGCCGCTGCCGGTCGAGAAGATCGAAGGCGCGCTGCAGGCCGCCCTGGACAACCTGTCCGAGAACCACTGGGCCGAAGCCGCCACCGGCATCATGACCACCGACACCCTGCCCAAGGGCGCCAGCCGTCAGTTCCAGTTCGACGGCAAGACCATCACGGTCACCGGCATCAGCAAGGGCGCGGGCATGATTCGCCCGAACATGGCGACCATGCTGGGCTACATCGCCACCGACGCCAAGGTCGCACCGGCGGTGCTGAAAGACCTGATGCTGGACGGCGCCAACAAGTCGTTCAACCGCATCACCATCGATGGCGACACCTCGACCAACGACTGCTGCATGCTGATCGCCACCGGCAAGGCCGATGTACCTGAGGTTACCGAGGCCAGCGGCGCGCTGTTCGAGGCGCTGAAGAATGCGGTGTTCGAGGTGTGCATGGACGTGGCCCAGGCCATCGTCCGTGACGGTGAAGGCGCGACCAAGTTCGTCACCGTGCAGGTCAACGGCGGTGGCAATCACCAGGAATGCCTGGACGTCGGCTACGCCGTGGCGCACTCGCCGCTGATCAAGACCGCGCTGTTCGCCTCCGACCCCAACTGGGGCCGCATTCTGGCCGCAGTCGGCCGTGCGGGCGTCCCGGCGCTGGATGTCAGCCTGATCGACGTGTACCTGGACAACGTCTGCATCGCCAGCCAGGGCGGCCGCAGCCCGAGCTACACCGAGGCGCAGGGTTCGGCGGTGATGGCCCAGGAAGAGATCACCATTCGCATCGAGCTGGGCCGCGGCCAGTGCAGCGAAACCATCTGGACCACAGACCTGTCCCACGAATACGTGAAGATCAACGCCGAATACCGTACTTGATTCACCGGCCTGTTCGCCGGCCAGCCGGTTCCTGCAGAGTGGCGCGATGCCCGTAGGAGCCGGCTTGCCGGCGAAGGCTGCGCAGCAGCCCCTCGTATCCGAACCTGATGGAGCAGCTTCATGAGCTACCACCTGATCATCGGCGACAAGTTGTATTCCTCCTGGTCGCTACGCGGCGCCCTGGCCCTCGAGTTGGCCGGCGCCCCCTACGAAGAAACCCTGGTCAAGCTCAACCAGCCAGACACCCGCCAGCGCCTCCTCGCGTTCTCGGCGACTGGCAAGGTGCCCTTGCTCAAGACCGAGCACGGCGTGATCGCCGACTCGCTGGCCATTGCCGAATTTCTCAACGAGCAGCACCCCGAGGCCAGGCTCTGGCCCGAGGACGTTGCCGCCCGTGCCCAGGCCCGTTCGGCTTGCGCGCAGATGCACAGCGGCTTCTTCGCCTTGCGCGGCGCAATGCCTTTCGACCTGTCCCGCGACCAGGCGCTGGATGAGGTGCCACTGGACGTGCAGGTCGATATCGATCGCATCGTCGCCTTGTGGAACGAATGCCGCCTGGTGGCCAAGGACAGCGGCCCGTTCCTGTTCGGCCGGCCAACCCTCGCCGATGCCTTCTTCGCCCCGGTGGCCGTGCGCCTGCGCACCTACCGTGTCGAAGTACCGGCCGCGGCGGCCACCTACATCGAAACCATCTACCAGTGGCCTGCGTTCCAGGCTTGGCAGAAAGCTGGCCTGGCGGAGCGTGAAGGGTGAAACGGATTCATGTGGTTGCCGCGGTCATTCGCGGCACTGACGGCCGTATCCTGATCGCCCGTCGCGCCGACACGCAACACCAGGGCGGCTTGTGGGAGTTTCCGGGTGGCAAGGTCGAGGACGGCGAGGGCATCGAGGCGGCGTTGGCCCGCGAGTTGCGCGAGGAGCTGGGTATCGAGGTCACGCGTTCGCGGCCGTTGATCAAGGTCAGCCACGACTATCCGGACAAGCAAGTGCTGCTGGATGTGCGTGAAGTCGACGCCTTCACCGGAGAACCTCATGGTGCCGAAGGCCAGCCGCTGGCCTGGGTGGCGCCGCGTGACCTGGGCCAGTACGCGTTCCCCGAGGCCAACAAGCCCATCGTCGCCGCGGCGCGCCTGCCTGATCAGTACCTGATCACGCCGGATGGCCTGGAGGTGCCGCAGTTGCTCAAGGGTATCCAGAAGGCGGTGGCCAGCGGGATCAGGCTGATCCAGCTGCGCGCCCCCGACATGTACGACCCCAAGTACCGCGATATCGCGGTGGACGCGGTCGGGCTGTGCGCGGGCAAGGCACAACTGATGCTCAAGGGGCCGTTGGAGTGGCTGGGCGATTTCCCGTCGGCGGGCTGGCACCTGACCGCCGCGCAGCTGCGCAAGTATGCCGCGAAAGGGCGGCCGTTCCCGAAAGAACGCTGGCTGGCGGCGTCCTGCCACAACGCCGAGGAACTGGCACTGGCCGAGCAGATGGGGGTGGACTTCGTCACCCTGTCACCGGTGCAGGCGACCCAGACCCATCCCGATGCCATGCCGCTGGGGTGGGATGAGGCGCAGCGGCTGATCACCGGGATCAGCCATCCTGTGTACCTGCTGGGCGGTGTCGGGCCAGGTGAGCGAGAGCGGGCATGGGAAGTCGGAGCACAAGGCGTTGCGGGGATCCGGGCTTTCTGGCCTGAGGCTTGAATGGGCTGTTCGCCGGCAAGCCGGCTCCTACGGGCATGTGCAATCCCTGTAGGAGCCGGCTTGCCGGCGAAGCTGTTCAGGCTTGTGGTTTTCCAGCGGGTTGCCACAACACTTCGGCCACCCCCTGGCGTCGCCCGATGATCCGTGCCGCCACGAACAACAGGTCCGACAGCCGGTTGATATACGCCAACCCGACGCCCTCCATCGGTTCCACGGCATTCAACTGCTGGCAGCGTCGTTCAGCGGCCCGCGCCTGGCTGCGGCACACATGGGCCTGGGCCACCAGCGCCGAACCACTGGGCAGGATGAAGTTCTTCAGCGGCCCCAGTTCTTCGTTCCATGTATCGATGGCCGCTTCCAGCCGTTCGACTTCCGCGTCATTCAATGCCTGATAACTGGGCATCGCCAGCTCGCCCCCAAGGTCGAACAAGCGGTGCTGACAGGGCGCCAGTACCTCGAACACCTCAGCCAGCCCGGCGTCGGACAGCCCCGCCAGCAGCACCCCGAGCTGGCTGTTGAGGCTGTCCACCTCGCCGATCGCCTCGATGCGGGGATGGTCCTTGGGCACCCGGCGGCCATCGCCCAGCCCTGTTTCACCTTTGTCCCCGGTACGGGTGTAGATCTTCGACAGGCGGTAGCCCATGTCATGCCTCCGTCTTGCTGGCGGCCGGCTGGCCGAGGGGCAGGCGCAGGGTGAAGCAGGTGCCCTGGCCGGGCGTGGACTGCACCTCCATCTGCCCCTTGTGGTTGTTGGTGATGATGAAGTACGAGACCGAGAGCCCCAGGCCTGTGCCCTGGCCGATCTCCTTGGTGGTGAAGAAGGGTTCGAAGGTGCGCTTGCGCACCGCCTCGGGCATGCCGATGCCGTTGTCCTCGACCTGGATCTCCGCCCACGGCGGGTTGAGCCGGGTGCGCAGGATGATCCGCCCGGGCTCGCTGGGTTGCGGGCGCTGGTGGATGGCCTGGGCGGCGTTCTTCAGCAGGTTGAGCAGCACCTGCTCGAGCTCGTTGGCGGTGCAGGGCACCGGCCCGAGCGTCGGGTCGAACTGGCGGACGATGGCCTGGCCCTTGAAGTCGAAACCGATGGTCAGGTCGAAGTCGTTGCCGGCGATCTCCACCGCCTGGTCGATCAGCGCCGGCAGCTCGCAGGGCACCAGCTGGCGGTTGCTGCGGCGGCTGAAGCTGAGCATGTGGGTGACGATCTTCGCCGCCCGCGCACCGGCCTGCTGGATGCCGTCGAGCAGTTGCGGCACTTCGCGGCTGTCCAGGTAGCGGTTCACGCTTGGCAGGTCGATGCCCAGTTCGGCGGCCTGTTCCTGGTTGCGTGCAAGTTCCGGTGACAGGCGCCTGCGGATGTTCTGCACGTTGTGCAGGATCGCCCCCAGCGGGTTGTTGATCTCGTGGGCCATGCCTGCGGCCAGCCCGCCGACCGAGAGCATCTTCTCCGACTGCACCATCATTTCTTCCAGGGACAGGCGCTGGGTGATGTCGTCGATACGGATCACCACGCCGCGCCCACCACCGCCGGTCAACGGGTAGAAGGTCAGGGCGTAGTGGCGCAGGTCGTCGTCCTTGGGCCAGGTGATTCGTTCGATCTTCGCCACCCGGTGTTTCTCCACGCTCTCCTTCAGTTGCGGCAGGAACGGCTTGAGGGGCTCGAAGGCGAGGAAGATCGGCTGGTTCAGCGCTTCGTCCAGGGGCGTGCCGGAAAGCACCGTGGCCTCATGGTTCCACTGGGTGACATAGAGCTGCTCGTCGAGGGCGATCAGCGCCGAGGGCATGGAGTCGATGATGCTGTTGAGGTAGTTCTGGAAGCCCGTGAGCTTTTTCTCGATCTTGCTGCGCACCTGGACTTCCAGCTCCAGCTTGCGGTTGGTGTGGCGGGTTTCCTCGGCCAGGCCCTGGGCCTGGTCGTAGGCAGACTGGAACTCGTCACGGGTGCGCTTGAGCTGCTGCTCGCGGGCTTCGATGCGCGAGAGCATGGTGTTGAATGCCTCGGCCAGGCTGCCGATCTCGTCGTCATTGCCGCGCTTGGCGCGCAGGGCGTAGCTCTCTTCGCGGGTGACCTGGCGCGTCAGCTCCTCGAGGCGGTTGATCGGCAGGGTGATCAGGCGCTTGATCTGGCGGGCGATGACCAGCCACAGCAGCACGCTGAACACCAGGATGGCCAGGCTGGCCGACAGGGTGCCGGTATAGAACGCGGTGGGCAGTTCGCTGCTGGCCACCAGCAGCAGGTGCGCGGGTGGGCCGCCATCGCGGGGCAGGCGGATCAGCTGGGTGCTGCGAAACTCCATGAGCCGCCAGCCGTCGATATTGCGAAAGCGCTTGGGCAGGGTGAGCGTGTCGCCGTGCTGAAGCTGTGCAAGCAGGCGGCCATCGCTGGCGTAGATGGCCGCGGCGCGCAGCTGCGAGTAGCTGTCGAGCTCCTTGAGCAGTGCATTGGCGGTGTCGGGCGAGTCCCCGGCCTGCGAAGACAACTGCGGGTTGGACACCAGCTTGCCGATGGTCTGCAGGGCCTGGGGCGCCATGCTGTCCTGGGTGATCCAGTAGGCGGCGCTGATGAACGCCAGGTTGGCCACCAGCAGGATGGTGACCAGCAGCACCAGCAAGGCCGCCAGCAGTTTCTGCCCGACCGGCAGGTTGTCCAGGCGTTGGCGCAAGGTCATGGGCAAGGCGGTTTCCATCTCCGTTGGGTGGGGGGCATCAGGCGCTGGGCAGGCCGCGAGCCTTCAGGCTATCGACCAGGCGCTGGTGCAGGTGTTCCAGCCGGGGTACGGCCGCGCCATGGCGCTCAGCGGCGCGGCAGGCATGACCAAGCAGGTAGTGGACTTCGGTGCGCCGGCCATGGTGGACGTCCTGGTACATGGAAGAGTAGTTGGCCGCCGTGGCGAGGATGACCCGTTGCACTTCCTCGTGCAGGTCATCGGCGGCCTTGGGCTGACCGCAGCGGCGCAGCAGTTCGGCCAGCTCGTCGCACAGCTGGTCGACTTCGGCCAGGTGGCCGAGCAGGCCGCCGTTCTGGCAGTCGTGCAGCACGGTGAGCGGGTTGATCGCGCAGTTGAGCGCAAGCTTGCGCCACAGGCGGGGGAGGATGTCGACGCTCCACTCGGCCGGGATCCCGGCATCGCCCAGGTCACCCCACCAACCCGGTGTGGCGGGGTTGCCGGGGTCGCCCAGCCAGTTGAAACCCTGGCCGGCAAAACGCACCTGCCAGTCGCTTTCACGGAATGCACCCTCGGTGCTCGAGGCGAAGATGCAACGGGCATGGGGTACCTGGTCGGCCACCTCGTCCTGGCTGCCCAGGCCATTCTGCAACAGCACGACGTGCGCGCCATCGGCCAGGCGCGGGGCCAGGCGTGCCACGGCGGGTGCGGCGTCGTAGGCCTTGCAGGCGACCAGCAGGCGATGGATCGGGCCAGGCGCATCGCCGGTTTCGGCGGGAATCGCGTAATGGCTGGCGTGATCCTGCTCGATCAGGGTCAGCCCGCCTGCGGCTTGATAGGCGGCCAGGCGCTGCGGATCGCGCAGGACCAGGCGGACCGCCTTGCCGGCGCGGGCCAGGCGGCAGGCCCAGAGGCTGCCGAGGCTACCGGCGCCGAGAATGTGCCAGGTGCTGCTCATCTGCGTTTCGCAACCCGTTATAATGAGTCCGCATTTTAACCATCAAACCCGACGCGCTCCATCTTCAGACGAGCGCGCTTTCTTTTCTGGAGAACACCCATGCCTTCGTTCGACGTGGTATCGGAACTGGACAAGCACGAAGTGCAGAACGCTGTCGACAACGCCATCAAGGACCTCGATCGCCGCTATGACCTCAAAGGCAAAGGTACCTTCGAGTTCAAGGACAAGGAACAGACCGTGCTGCTGACCGCCGAGGAGGAGTTCCAGCTCGAAGCGATGCTGGAAATCCTGCGCCTGGCGCTGGTCAAGCGCAAGATCGACGTCAAGTGCCTGGAAACCAAGGACCCCTACGCCTCGGGCAAGGAAAAGAAGCAGGAAGCCAAGTTCCGTGAAGGCATCGACAAGGACCTGGCCAAGAAGATCGTCGCCACCATCAAGGATGGCAAGCTCAAGGTACAGGCTGCCATCCAGGGCGAGCAGGTGCGCGTGACCGGCAAGAAGCGTGACGACCTGCAGGAAGCCATCGCCCTGCTGCGTACCAAGGAATTCGACATGCCGCTGCAGTTCAACAACTTCCGCGACTGATCGCGCGCCGGCCCGGAACCTTGATGGCGTAGTGATGTCCATCGGGGCCCGGGCCGCTTTCGTTTCGCGGCCTGCTTCATTGTGTACGTGCCGCTCGGCATCAGGAGAAAAATATGGATTTGAACGCTGAAGTCGATCAGTTGGTCCGTCAATCGCAGACTTGGATTCCCTTGATCATGGAGTACGGCAGCCGCCTTCTGCTGGCGCTGCTGACCCTGGCCATCGGCTGGTGGATCATCAACAAGCTCAGCGCCCGCCTGGGCAAGCTGGTCGGCCTGCGTGCCGACGCGGCGTTGCAGGGGTTCATCAGCACGCTGTCGAATATCGCGCTGAAAGTGATGCTGGTGATCAGCGTGGCCTCGATGATCGGCATCGAGACGACGTCGTTCGTAGCGGCGATTGGTGGTGCCACCCTGGCCATCGGCCTGGCCCTGCAAGGCAGCCTGGCGAACTTCGCGGGTGGGGTGCTGATTCTCATGTTCCGCCCGTTCCGTATCGGCGACTGGATCGAGGCCCAGGGTATCGCGGGCACCGTGGACAGCATCCAGATCTTCCACACAGTGGTACGCACCGGTGACAACAAGACCGTGATCCTGCCCAACGGCAGCCTGTCCAACGGCATCATCACCAACACCAACCGCCAGCCGACCCGCAAGGTTGTGTTCGATGTGGGTGTCGACTATGACGCCGACTTGCAGAAGGCGCGCAACGTACTGCTGGAGCTGGCCCAGGACCCGCGAGTCCTGCAGGACCCGGCACCGCAGGCGGTGGTTTCGACGCTGGGCGACAGTTCCATCACCGTGTCTCTGCGCATTTGGGTCAAGACCCCGGATTACTGGGATGTGCTGTTCATGCTCAATGAGCATGCCCGTGACCGGCTCAAGGCCGAAGGCATCGACATTCCGTTCCCGCAGCGGGTGATTCGCGTGGTGCAGGAAACCGCTGTCCAGTAACACCGCGTCGTTTTCCATCGCGGGGCAAGCCCGCTCCTACCGACATCGTGGGAGCGGGCTTGCCCCGCGCTGCTTTTCAGGCCATTACATTTGTTCACAGCCAACCGCCCGCCATATCTGGCATATACCCTGACTCCACTGTTCACACCCGATAGCCATCATGAAACCTTTGCTGTACATCACCCCCCTGCGCGCCTTGCTGTTCGGCCTGACCCTGGCGCTGTTCGAATTGCTGACCTACCTGGCCAGCGACGCGGTCATGCCCGCCATGCCGGTGGTGGTCGACGACCTCAAGGCCAGTCCCCAATACATCCCTCACGCCCTGAACCTGTACCTGCTGGGCGGCGTGGTCCTGCAATGGCTGATCGGGCCGCTGTCCGACCGCTTCGGCCGACGGCCCTTGCTGTTGTCAGGGTGCGTGTTCTTCGGCGTGGCCTGCCTGGCGACTTTCTGGGCGGACGATATCGGCCTGTTCAACTTGCTGCGCCTGCTGCAGGGCATCGGCCTGGGCTTCGTGGTCACGGTCAGCTACCCGGCGTTGAACGAGGCGTTCAGCGAGGCCGACGCGGTGCGCATGATGGCCCTGCTGGCCAACATCGCCCTGCTGTCACCGCTGCTGGGGCCGTTGGTCGGTACCTTGCTGCTGGAGTGGCTGGACTGGCGCTGGCTGTTCGTCGCGTTTGCCGCAGGCGCGGTGGTGTGCTGGGTGCTGCTGTACCGGCTGATGCCTGAAACCCTGGGGGTGGAGCGCCGCGACGGCTCGCGCCTGCCGTTCACGCCGATCCACCTGCTGCCCTTGCTGGCCGGTTACGGCCAACTGCTGACCAACCGCCGTTTCGTCGCCGGCAGCGCGGCGCTGGGGCTGGTGGGCTTGCCGCTGATCGGCTGGATCGGCCTGTCGCCGGTGCTGCTGATCACCGACGAGGGCCTGAGCAGGATGGCGTACGCCTTGTGGCAGCTGCCGGTGTTCGGCGGGCTGATCCTGGGCAACCTGATCATCAACCGCATTGCCGATCGCTATCCACTGCCTGCACTGGTGCGTGGGGCGCTCCTGCCTTACCTGGCGGGCCTCGGCCTGATGCTCCTGGCAACCTGGCTCTGGCCGACGGTGCCCAGCGTGGTAGCCGGGATGTCGCTGTATGCCCTCGGCCTGGGCGTGGCCAACGCGGTGCTGTACCGCATGACGCTGTTCTCCAGCGAACAGAGCAAGGGCCTGGTGTCGGCGATGCTGGGGATGATCACCATCGCCTTGCTGGGGCTGGGCGGCGCGGTGCTGGCGATGCTGGGGGCGGGGGGCAGCCTGATGCACTTTGCCGTGGCGGCCGCCATTGCAGGCGCACTGGCCTTGTGGCCGTTGTGGTTCGTGGTCGGTGGGCGCTCTGGGGAAGGGGCCGTCGCTCAGTAAACCCGAGGACCACACTGAATCTTGTAGGAGCGGCCTTGTGCCGCGAATGGGCCGCATAGCGGCCCCAGTAATCTGAGCTCCACATGACCGTTGCCGGGGGCGCGTTGCGCCCTTTTCGCGGCACAAGGCCGCTCCTACAGGTCAGCTTTGCTCAGCTGCGGGGCTCTGCGCCGGTGCCTGCTTTCCCCGCCCGATCTCCTGGCGCCAGTGCAAGGCGATCAGCACCAGCGTCGGTACGCCCAGCAGGGCGGTGATCAGGAAGAAATCGTGATAGCCGAACTTCTCCACCATCACCCCTGAATAGCCGCCGATCAGGCGCGGCAACAGCAGCATGATCGAGCTGAGCAGGGCGTATTGCGTGGCCGAGAACTTAAGGTTGGTCAGGCTCGACAAGTAGGCAACGAACGCCGAGGTGGCCAGCCCGGAGCTGAAGTTGTCCAGCGAGATGGTCACCACCAGCATTTCCAGGTTCGGGCCCATGTCGGCGAGCATCAGGAACAGGATGTTGGTGGCCGCCGAGGCCGCGCCGCCGATGAACAGGATCGGCAGGATACCGAAGCGCACGATCAGCAGGCCGCCGGCGCCGGCGCCGACCAGGGTCATGATCAGGCCGAAGATCTTGCTGACGCTGGCGATCTGGTCCTTGGTGAAGCCCATGTCGATGTAGAACACATTGGCCATCACCCCCATCACCGTGTCGGACATGCGGTAGGTGGCGATCAGCCCGAGCAGCAGCAGGGCCTGCCAACGGTAACGGGTGATGAAGTCGTTGACCGGCGTGAGCACCGGCGCCAGGCCGCGACGGCCCATCGACGACAGGCACAGCCAGGTCAGCAGTGCGTAGAGGATCAGGCGCAGGAAGGCGCGGTCCTCGAGCAGCAGGTCGAGCATGGACGCATCGCCGAACACTACGCTGGCCCAGTCGGTGTTGTACATCTGGGTGAAACTGGCGGGTACCGAGACCAGCAGGATGATCAGCACGAACACCGACACCAGCTGGTGCATCAGCCCGTAGCGCGCGGCCGACAGTTGGGTGCGCAGCGGCACCGGTGGCTCGCGCATCACCAGGGTGGTGAACAGCGCGGGCAGCATCAGCACGCCGAACAGCACGTAGGTGCCGGTCCAGGCCTGGTGCAGGTAGCTGAAGCCCGTGGAACCGAACCATTCGGCGAAGAACAGCGCACCGGCGGTGGCCAGCAGCGCGGCAACCCGGTAGCCAGCCATGTAGCTGGCGGCGAGGGCGGCCTGACGTTGGTCGTCGGCAATCTCCAGGCGGTAGGCGTCGACGGCGATGTCCTGGGTGGCCGAGGCGAATGCCACCAGCACGGCGAGGGCGATCAGCCACGACAGGTGCTTTTGCGGGTCGCAGAAGCCCATGCCGATCAAACCCACTACCACCAGACCTTGCGACAGCAGCAGCCAGGATCGACGTCGGCCCATGCCACCCAGCAGCGGCAGGCGCCACTGGTCGAGCAGGGGCGACCACACCCATTTGAACGCATAGGCCAGGCCGATCAGGCTGGCGTAGCCGATGGTCTCGCGGGCCACTCCCGCCTCGCGCAACCACACCGACAGCGTCGAGAACACCAGCATGTACGGCAGGCCGGCGGCGAATCCGAGCAGCAAAAGCACCAAGGTTGACGGGCTGGCATAGGCAGCGAGCGCAGCGCGCCAGGTTTTACGGGGCATGGGCCAACATCTGCCTCAAGTTAGCGAAAACAAAGCGCGCACTCTAACCGCTGTGCTCCATCGGGCGCCAGCCATGGCGCGCCATATCCACACGATTATTGGTCAGGTTGACGCCTTCTGCGCGCAATCGGGCGCGTTGTTCGTCGCCCGATGGCGTGCCCAGGGCCAGGCTCAACCGCCCGCCAGCGCCAAGCACCCGATGCCAGGGCAAGCGGGTGTCGGCGGGTAGTTGCCCGAGGGTGCGGCCGACCCAGCGCGCCGCGCGGCCAAGCCCCGCCAGTTCGGCGAGTTGGCCATAGCTGACCACCTTGCCCGGTGGGACTTGCCCCAGCACCGAGTACAGGGCCGTTCGTCGGGCCTCGGCATTGTCGTGGCCGAGGGGTGTGTCGCTGGCCATCAGACGACTCCTGACCTGTGGATGAAAACGGATGAGCGGCGGTGGGTAATGGGAATTGAACTCGTCGGCATGACCTTGGTCTGTCCTTGCTCAAGTCGTGTCAATCCGGATAATGCCCGGCTTTTTTCGCCAAATCGAACCTGTAGTCCGCTTATGTATTCTAGAACCCTGCTGTGCCTCATCGCCGCCTCCCTCTGCGCCCCGGCGCTCGCCGACACCGTATGGATGAAGAACGGAGACCGGCTCAGCGGTAAGATCAAGGTCTTCGACGGCGGCAAGCTGTTGCTGGAAACCCCCTATGGTGGCTCGATCGCCCTGGACTGGAAGCAGGTCAAGACGCTGGAGAGCGATCAGGAACTGCTGGTCAAGCAGGACGCCTACAACGGCGAGAAAGCCAAGTCGCTCAAGGCCGCGGAGGCTGGCAAGGTGACACTGGCCAACGGCGAGGCGCCCAAGACCGTCGAACTGGCCAGCATCGAGCAGATCATGAAACCCCGGCCGCTGGTCGAGGATTTCCTGTGGAAAGGCAATGTCGACGTGGCGATGGATTACAAGCGCGCCGAAACCAACAGCGACGACTACGACGTCAGCTTCAAGACCACCGCCCGTCATGGTCGCTGGCGGCACAATGCCGAAGGCGAATACAACCGCGAGACCAAGGACGAGGTCACCACGACCAACAACTGGAGCGCCGAGTACGCCCTGGACCGCTTCATCACCGAAAAGTGGTTCTGGCAAGGGCGCCTGGAGTACAAGCGTGACCAGATCGAGGACCTCGCTCGCCAGCGCACCGTCGGTACTGGCCCGGGTTATCAGTTCTGGGACGATGAACTGGGCGCGTTCTCCCTGGGTTCGCTGATCAACCGCACCGATTTCGAATACCGCGACGGTGGCAAGGATAACTTCTATTCCGCCGCCGTGAAGTGGGATTACAACCGCTACCTGATCGGCAAGCGGGTCGAGTTCTTCACCAATGGCGAGTTCGGCAAGCCGCTGGGCGGCGTTGCCGACTTCTCGCTGGATGCCGAGATGGGCCTGCGCTACAAGGTCACCGAATGGGCCTCGCTCAACCTCAAGGCCGAGAAGGACCTGATCAAGGGCACGCGCGACAGTGACCTGGACAAGACGCGCTATACCGCAGGATTCGGCGTAACCTGGTAGTCCACTCCCATTGATCTGGCACGACGCCTGTAGGAGCGGCTTCAGCCGCGATCACCCGTGAAGCGGGTGCCATCACCGCGTTGCCTGCATCGCGGCTGAAGCCGCTCCTACAAACAGCCCCAGCTCCAGTGGCAGGGGAGGGTGATAATGCTTATCTTGTCATCCATCGAATCACTGCCAGGAGCCCAAGCCAGTGAGTACCAACGCCCTCCGCCCCGCCCGGGAACTGCTGCTCAAGGAATACCGCGGCGTGCTCTCGACCCACTCCAAATCCATGCCCGGCTACCCCTTCGGTTCTGTGGTCCCGTACTGCCTGGATGCAGAGGGGCATCCGCTGATCCTCATCAGCCGTATCGCCCAGCACACCCATAACTTGCAGAAAGACCCCAAGTGCTCGCTGCTGGTGGGGGAGCGTGACGCCGAGGATGTCCAGGCGGTCGGCCGCCTGACGGTCATGGCCGAGGCGCACAAGCTGACCGGCGAGGCGGCCATTGAAGCGGCGGCGGCCCGCTACTATCGGTACTTCCCGGAGTCGGCGAACTACCACAAGGCCCACGATTTCGATTTCTGGGTGCTGCAGCCCGTGCGTCACCGCTACATCGGCGGCTTCGGTGCGATCCACTGGCTTGATCAGGTCACCCTGGCCAACCCCTTCGCCGGCAAGTCCGAAGCGAGCATGATCGAACATATGAACAGCGATCACGCCAATGCCATTGCCCACTACGTCGAGCTGACCGACCTGCCTCGCACGGCGTCGGCGGAAATGGTCGGCATCGACAGCGAAGGCATGCACCTGCGTATCGGCCAGGGCGTTTACTGGCTGGCCTTCCCAAGCACCTGCAACACTCCGACACAAGTGCGCGAAGCCCTGGTATTGCTGGCTCGCGCCGACCAATGGCCGGTAGCGGCGGCAGTCGAGGGTTGAAAAGGGCAGGGCACGCATCCATCTGAAGCTCTTACAGGAAGATTCTCTTCCGTAGAGGAATGCTTGATGCGTGCTTTTCTATTGCTGTTTCTGATTTTTCCGGTGCTGGAGCTGTTCGTCTTCGTCAAGGTCAGCGCCGCCATCGGTTTCTTCCCGGCGTTGTTGCTGATCATCGCCGGTTCCGCCCTGGGTGTGCTGGTGATGCGCGTGGCTGGCCTGGCCACCGCCCTGCGTGCCCGTGAAAGCCTGCAGCGTGGCGAACTGCCCGCCGAGGACATGTTCCAGGGCCTGATGCTGGCTGTCGGTGGTGGCCTGCTGCTGCTGCCGGGCTTCATCAGCGACGTGCTGGGTGTGTTGTGCCTGTTGCCGTTCACCCGCCGCCTGGTGGCCGGCAAGCTGCGCCGCCGTGCCGAAGAGCAAACCTTGCGCCAGCGCGCGTTCCAGGATGACCCGTTCCAGGCCCAGCCGCGTGACGGCGGCCACCGCCCGAACGTGATCGAGGGCGAGTACGAGCGTCGCGACAAGTAGCCCGCAATCGCACCTTCAAAAAATTTTACATTCGAAGCCTTGTAATTGATTTCACTGGCCTCATGTAGTGGTCACCGCAAGGTTTCCGGTGAGTTCACCGGGCATGACACACAGGGTTCGCGGAATGCGGGCCCTGACCGGCAACGCCGGACCGAATCAACCCGCCGGTGCTGACACCGGCCGATGAAAACCACAATTTGGGAGAGATCGACAATGAAGCTTCGTCCTCTGCATGACCGCGTCGTCATCCGTCGCAGCGAAGAAGAATCGAAAACCGCTGGCGGTATCGTCCTGCCGGGTTCGGCCGCTGAAAAACCAAACCGCGGCGAAGTCGTCGCTGTTGGCGCCGGTCGCATCCTGGACAACGGTGAAGTACGCGCGCTGGCCGTGAAAGTGGGTGACAAAGTGGTTTTCGGCCCTTACTCGGGCAGCAACACCGTGAAAGTCGATGGCGAAGACCTGCTGGTCATGGCCGAGAACGAAATCCTGGCCGTCATCGAAGGCTGATTTCCCCCCCGACTTCCCGTTATTCCAAAGAATTCCAAGGATTAAACGATCATGGCTGCTAAAGACGTAAAATTCGGCGATTCCGCCCGTAAGAAAATGCTGGTTGGTGTCAACGTTCTGGCTGACGCGGTAAAAGCGACCCTGGGCCCGAAAGGCCGTAACGTGGTCCTGGCCAAGAGCTTCGGCGCGCCGACCATCACCAAGGACGGCGTTTCCGTCGCCAAAGAGATCGAGCTGAAAGACGCCTTCGAAAACATGGGCGCCCAGTTGGTCAAGGAAGTTGCATCCAAGGCCAACGACGCTGCCGGTGACGGCACCACCACCGCCACCGTCCTGGCCCAGGCCATCGTCAACGAAGGCCTGAAAGCCGTCGCTGCCGGCATGAACCCGATGGACCTGAAGCGCGGCATCGACAAGGCCACCGCCGCCGTTGTCGCCGAGCTGAAGAACCTGTCCAAGCCATGCGCCGACTCCAAGGCCATCGCCCAGGTAGGCACCATCTCCGCCAACTCCGACAACTCCATCGGTGAAATCATCGCCGAAGCCATGGAAAAAGTCGGTAAAGAAGGCGTGATCACCGTTGAAGAAGGCTCGGGCCTGGAAAACGAACTGTCCGTCGTAGAGGGCATGCAGTTCGACCGCGGCTACCTGTCGCCGTACTTCGTCAACAAGCCGGACACCATGGTTGCCGAGCTGGAAGGCCCGCTGCTGCTGCTGGTCGACAAGAAGATCTCCAACATCCGCGAACTGCTGCCAGTTCTGGAAGCCGTTGCCAAAGCCGGCCGTCCGCTGCTGATCGTTGCCGAAGACGTCGAAGGCGAAGCCCTGGCGACCCTGGTCGTGAACAACATGCGCGGCATCGTCAAGGTTGCAGCGGTCAAGGCACCTGGCTTCGGCGACCGCCGCAAGGCCATGCTGCAGGACATCGCCACCCTGACCGGCGGCCAGGTCATCTCCGAAGAAATCGGCCTGTCCCTGGAAACCGCCACCCTGGAGCACCTGGGTAACGCCAAGCGCGTCATCCTGTCCAAGGAAAACACCACCATCATCGACGGCGCTGGCGCCGACGGCGACATCGAAGCACGCGTCAAGCAGATCCGTGCCCAGATCGAAGAAACCTCTTCGGACTACGACCGTGAGAAGCTGCAAGAGCGTCTGGCCAAACTGGCTGGCGGTGTTGCCGTGATCAAGGTCGGTGCTGGCACCGAAGTCGAGATGAAAGAGAAGAAAGCCCGCGTTGAAGACGCCCTGCACGCCACCCGCGCAGCCGTCGAAGAAGGCGTGGTGCCTGGCGGCGGTGTGGCCCTGGTTCGCGCCCTAGCTGCCATCGTTGACCTCAAAGGCGACAACGAAGACCAGAACGTCGGTATCGCCCTGCTGCGTCGCGCTGTCGAAGCCCCGCTGCGCCAGATCACTGCCAACGCCGGCGACGAGCCAAGCGTTGTCGCTGACAAGGTCAAGCAAGGTTCGGGTAACTTCGGTTACAACGCCGCTACCGGCGAGTACGGCGACATGATCGAGATGGGCATCCTGGACCCCGCCAAGGTCACCCGTTCGGCCCTGCAAGCCGCAGCGTCGATCGGCGGTCTGATGATCACCACCGAAGCCATGGTTGCCGACCTGCCGGAAGACAAGCCAGCTGCTGGCATGCCTGACATGGGCGGCATGGGTGGCATGGGCGGCATGATGTAAGCCAGCCTTACCCCCTGCTACAAAAAAAGCCCCGCCTAGTGCGGGGCTTTTTGTTGACGTCCAATCCATCGCGGATGAATCCGCGCTTGTAGGAGCGGATTCATCCGCGATCAGGCGACGCTGTTCGTGGCGCTGCCGCAACCGCCACACCCCGGCGATACAGCACCAGGTAATACGACCCCAACCCGATCAACCAGCAGAACACCGCCGTCCACACGTTGTGTGACAAGAAGTGCGCCCCCTGCATCATCCGCCCGAGCGACAGCACCGAGCCGGCCACGAACGCCAGCGCCAGGGCCGCCCGTGCCAGGCGCGGACGGCGGTCGCGCAGCATGAAGAACAGGCCGAACAGGCAGAACCCGGTCGCTGCATGACCACCCGGCCAGCACAGCCCGGGTTTGTCGGTGGGCGGGCGCGGTTCCAGCAGCTTGCTGTAGGTTTCCTTGCCTCCGTACTGGGTCAGGCTCCAGGGGCACTGCACCTGGGTCACCTTCTTCAAGGGCGTGACAAAGGCCGTCGACAGCCCCAACGCCAGCACCAGGCAGCCCAGTTCACGGCGCCAGCCGAACAGCCGCTTGCAGAAGAAGCTCGCGGCGAACCCCGCCACGGCGATCAGCCCGAAGGCGATTACCCCTTGCTTGACGCGGTCGTGCAGCACGGTTTCCAGCAGATAGCTGTGACGGCCGATGAATTCACCGGCGGCCTGGTCGAAGAACAAGTCGGCCACGTCCAGGTCCAGCGACGTCCATTCGAGCAGGATCAGCGCCACGGCGGTGATGAAAGGGATGCCCAGGTACAGCCACGGGTTGATCGGGCGAGGGCGGAGGGTTTCCGGCATGACAGCTCCAGAGGACTGAAAAAGACCGGGCATTGTCGGGCGCCCGCTATCCTGTGTCCGTGAAGGATCAGTGAAAAATCTGTCAAGTTCGGCGATTTCTCCTCGGGGCTGGTACGACGCGGGCGATGGCCTTAAGCTGCGCCTGCCGCGCCGCGAGCGAAGCGCCGCACAGGAGACCCCGATGCGCATTCTTTTGGTTGAAGACAACCGCGATATCCTGGCCAACCTGGCCGACTACCTCGGTATGAAGGGCTATACCGTCGACTGTGCCCAGGACGGTCTTTCCGGCCTGCACCTGGCCGCCACCGAACACTACGACCTGATCGTGCTCGACATCATGCTCCCCGGCATCGATGGCTACACGCTGTGCAAGCGCCTGCGCGAGGATGCGCGCCGTGATACCCCGGTGATCATGCTCACTGCCCGCGACCAGCTGGACGACCGCCTGCAAGGGTTCCGCTCCGGCGCCGACGATTATCTGCTCAAGCCGTTCGCCCTGTCCGAGCTGGCCGCGCGCATCGAAGCCGTGCTGCGCCGTGCCCAGGGTGGCGGTCGGCGTACGTTGCAGGTCGCCGACCTGAGCTACGACCTCGACACGCTGGAGGTCACGCGCCAGGGCCGCCTGCTCAAGCTCAACCCGGTTGGCCTGAAGCTGCTGGCCGTGCTGATGCAGAAGAGCCCTCACGTGTTGCGCCGCGAAGTGCTGGAGGAAGCCCTGTGGGGCGATGACTGCCCGGACAGCGACAGCCTGCGCAGCCATGTCCACCAACTGCGCCAGGTGATCGACAAACCGTTCGAGAAAGCCCTGCTGCATACCGTCCATGGCGTCGGCTATCGCCTCGCCGAGGGCCGCGATGGAGTTTAAGCAGAGCCTTGCCCAGCGCATCATCATCGCCTTTGCCTTGATGAGCGCGCTGGTGGCCGGGGCGTTCGCTTTCGGTATCGTTGCCACTGTCCACCTGGTTGAAGAGCGGTTGATCTCGTCGGTGCTCGGCGGCGACTTGCAGCGCCTGCTGCGCATGGACAGCGTCAGCGACTGGAGCCACCGGCCGCGCCCGGACCAGTTGTTCTACTTCAGCGGCGGGCGCGATGACTTCGAGCTGCCCAAGGACTTGCGGCACCTCGATGCGGGCTTCCATGAAGTGTTCCGCGACCAGTTGTCGTACCACGCCATGGTCGAAATCGTCGATGGTCGCCGTTATGTACTGCTGCAGGACCAGAGCGATTTCGAGGAGCGCGAGCGGGTGCTGTTCGCGGTGGTGGTGGTCGGCTTCGTGCTCAGCCTGGCACTGGCGGTGATCCTCGGTTGGTTGTTGGCCCGCCGGGTGATGGCGCCGGTGATCCGGCTGGCCCGTCAGGTCCGCCATCGTGATCAGTTGCTCGGGTTGGCGCCACCCTTGGCGCCGGACTATGCCGCCGATGAGGTCGGTCAACTGGCGGTGGCGTTCGATGACACCCTGGGGCGCCTGCGCGATGCGTTGACCCGCGAGCGGCTGTTCACCAGTGATGTCAGCCATGAACTGCGCACACCGCTGATGGTGCTGGCCACCTCCTGTGAACTGTTGATGGAGAACCCGAACCTGGACAGCCGTTCACGCAGCCAGGTCGAGCGAATCGCACGGGCCACGGAAGAGATGCGCGAACTGGTCAAGACCTTCCTCATGCTTGCCCGTGCCCAGCGTGATGAAGGGGCGGTGGCATCCCGTGCGACCCTGCGGGAAGTCGCCGATGACCTGACCGGCGTATGGCGCGACACCATCGAGCAGAAGGGCCTGGCGCTGCACTACGAGGGTCGGGCCGGCGCCAGCCAGGTGTTGTACAACGCCACGTTCCTGCAATCGGTGATGGGTAACCTGTTGCGCAACGCCGCCCACTACACCGACAGTGGCTACATTCGACTGAGCCTCGAGCCCGCAGGATTCAGTGTCGAGGACAGTGGTGTGGGGATTCCCGAGGAACAGCGCGAAGCGATGTTCCGGCCGTTCGTGCGGGGTGACGAGCGTCGCGGCGAGGGGTTGGGGTTGGGCCTGTCACTGGTTCAACGCATCTGCGATGACCAGGGCTGGCGGGTCACCCTGACGACGACGCTACCCCATGGCTGCCGTTTCCAGGTGGACCTGAGCCAGGGGAAAACGGCGAATCTGGAGATGGATGGCGGCGAACAGGCATCGATCGCCGATTAACTTCTTGTAACATCTACGTTTCGCACTGACAGATTTTTCACATCTGCATGACCTGACGCCAACGCTTGCCTACCTAAGGTGGGCGCATTGGAGTCAGGAGATGCCCCATGCGAAGCCCTATCAAACTCGAATTTTCCGACAAATACGACCGGGACCATGCCCAGGAATATTTCCGCAAGCACCAGGCTGGTTTGGCTCGTCGTTTGTCGCACCAGCGTGATGAGCAACTGGCCCGTCGTGCCTTGACCCTTGCCGGGGAGCCTGGGCTGGTCCTGGACCTGCCTTGCGGTGCCGGGCGCTTCTGGCCTTTGCTGGCGGAAAAGCCCAACCGCGTGATCATCGGGGCCGACAATTCTGCGGCGATGATCGAGACAGCGTGTGCGGCGCAACCGCCAGAGGTGGTGGCACGGGTACGGCCTTTGCAGACATCGGCTTTCGCTATTGATCTGCCGGACAATTCGGTGGACAGCATCTTCTGCATGCGCTTGTTCCACCATATCGGCGATCCGGTTCATCGGCAGACTATTCTTTCGGAATTTCAACGAGTTAGCCGCGATAGCGTAATCTTGTCGCTGTGGGTGGATGGTAACTTCAAGGCATGGCGGCGTCGAAAGCTGGAAGCACGGCGTAGCCAGCGGGCGGAGCAGGACAGCTACCAGAACCGTTTTGTGTTACCAGCGGCTACAGTAGAAGAAGAATTTGTTTCAGCTGGATTCAGAATTCAGGAACGACTCGACTTCCTGCCGTTCTATGCCATGTGGCGAGTGTACGTATTGCGCAAAGGGTAGGTATTGATGGCAGTGGCCCAGAGAGAGACCAGGCAGTTCGATTATTACTGGCAGCAGCAAGGGGAGTGGGTCGAGGAGCCCAACCAGCGGCGTGGCGGCGAGAGTGGTGTGCAGCGGTTGTCCACGGAAGGTGGGCAGACGCTCTATGCCAAGCGTCAGGTCGGCCATATCTACCGTAGCCTGCTGCACCCGTTCGGTCGGCCCACGGTCTTGCGCGAGCTCGACGCACTGAACAGTTTCGAGCAACTGGGTGTACGCGTGCCGCGGATCGTCTACGCCGGCGCCGAGCGTGATGCCGATCATCAGTGGCGCGCCCTGCTGGTCAGTGAAGCGCTGGATGGCTTCGTCGAGCTTGACGCCTGGCATGCCAGCGGCGCTCGCGAGCGGTATCCGCAAGCGGTGCATGAGCGCATGCTCAAGGACCTGGCCGACAACCTGGCGCGCATGCACCTGGGGCATTGGCAGCATGGCTGCCTGTACGGCAAGCATGTGTTCGTGAAGGTGATCGGCGAGGGTGAACAGGCCCGTGTCGAGGTTGCGCTGCTCGACCTCGAGAAGTGCCGGCGGCGTATCCGCTGCCAGCGTGCGGCGTACAACGACTTGCGTCAGCTACGTCGCCATTCGTCGTTGAACGAGGCGGAGTGGCGCAGCCTGCTCTATTTTTACCAGATGGCGTTTGGCAGCGCTGTCAAAGGGTTAGAGCAATGAAACTAGAAATCGCTCGAGCTTTGTTTTTCATCGGGGCGCTGGGGGTCACCACGGCGGCCGCGGCTGCCTGGGAGCAACCCAGGCCGATGGTGTTCAGCAAGGCCGAGGTAGGTGGCGCTTGTCCGTTGCCGCGGACGGCGGTCAAGCCCGGGCAGGCTCGGGTCGAGCCGGACCATGATTTGTTGTTGTTTCTGTTTGGGATGAGGCAGGGGTTGCGGCCTTTCGGTTGAGGTCCTGACGAATGCGGGCGTCAGAATTTTCAGGATGTTCGACGCAAGCGTTGCAACGCTTGTGAGATCGAGCGCCGCTCGTGCGGCGCATCGCGGATGAATCCGCTCCTACGTTTTTTGCAACGTGACCTTGTTTGTCCGACGTGATTTCCCGAATGGCACTACCCGCCTGTAGGAGCGGATTCATCCGCGATGCGCCGCGCTGGCGGCACTCGGTCCCGAGAACACCGCACTCCTGCACTCAAAAGTCCACCTCAACCCCGAATCCTTGCGCCAAATCCCTCAAACCCGTTATCGTCCACCGTCGCGATAAATTCATCCGATGATTGGACGTAATGCATGTCCCCCCTGATCAAACGCTCCCTGGTGGAGCAAGCCGTCGACCAGCTCCGCGATCGCATCGCCAAGGGCACCTGGTCGGTAGGCCAGCGCCTGCCCACCGAACCCGAGCTGGCCAGCGACCTCGGTATCAGCCGCAATACCGTCCGCGAAGCCATGCGCGTCCTGGCCTTCAGCGGCCTGGTGGAGATCCGCCAGGGCGACGGCAGCTACCTGCGCACGGCCCTGGACCCGCTGCAGGCCGTCCAGGCCATGTCCAACTGCACCCTGGAGCATGCCCGCGAGACCCGGCACATTCTCGAAGCCGAAGCCATCGCCCTGGCCGCCCTGCGTCGCAGTGACCAGGACCTGCGCGAGCTGCGCCAGGCCCTGCAGCACAGCGCAGGCCATTTTCACGGCGATCTGGACACCTACGTCGCCTGCGACCTGGTGTTCCATCAACGCCTGGTCGACGCCGCCCACAACCCGGCACTCAGCGAGCTGTACCGCTATTTCTCCGGTGTGGTGGCTGCAACCCTGCAGCACAACATGGGTGACGTCCCCCGCAGCCAGGCCGTGCTCGACCTGCACTGGGACATCCTCGACGCCATCGAGCAACGCGATCCGCAACGGGCCAAGCGCCTGAGCCGGACCCTCATCGAATCCTGACAGGAAGATGGTCATGCAACAGACCCGGAACACCCACTCCCGCGAAGCGGAACTCGACGAGTTGCTGATCGACGCCGAAGCCGATGACGAGCAGGTCCAACTGCAGCCGCCAGCGGTACATCGCCCCTGGCTGCTGTTGCTTGGGCTGGTGTTGGTGGCGCTGAACCTGCGCCCGGCGCTGTCGAGCATGGCGCCGGTGCTTGGCCAGGTCGCCGAAGGGCTGGGGCTCAATGCCTCCCAGGCCGGCTTGCTGACGACATTGCCGGTGCTGTGCCTGGGGCTGTTCGCGCCGCTGGCGCCAATCCTTGCGCGCCGATTCGGTAGCGAGCGGGTGATCTTCGGCATTCTCCTCACCCTGGCACTGGGCATCCTCGTGCGCAGCACGCTCGGGGTGACCGGCGTCTTCCTCGGCAGCCTGATGGCGGGGGCGAGCATCGGCATCATCGGTGTCTTGCTGCCGGGCATCGTCAAACGCGATTTTCCCCGGCATGCGGGCACCCTGACGGGGGTCTACACCATGGCCTTGTGCCTGGGGGCGGCGATGGCCGCGGGGGCGACCGTGCCCCTGGCGCAGCACTTTGACGGCAGTTGGGCCATGGGCCTGGGCGTCTGGATGTTGCCCGCGCTGCTGGCGATGCTGATGTGGATGCCCCAGGCCCGACAGGGCCATGGCCTGCACAAGGTGGCCTATCGCGTGCGCGGCCTGTGGCGCGATCCGCTGGCCTGGCAGGTGACCCTGTACATGGGGCTGCAATCGTCGCTGGCCTATATCGTGTTCGGCTGGTTGCCGTCGATCCTGATTGGGCGCGGCTTGAGCCCTACCGAAGCCGGGCTGGTGCTGTCCGGCTCGGTGATCGTGCAACTGGCGAGCTCCTTGAGTGCGCCCTGGCTGGCAACCCGTGGCCGGGATCAGCGCCTGGCCATCGTGGTGGTGATGCTGGTGACCCTCGCGGGGTTGTTCGGCTGCCTGTACGCGCCCATCGAAGGGCTGTGGGGCTGGGCGGTGGTACTTGGGCTGGGGCAGGGCGGTACCTTCGCCCTGGCGCTGACCTTGATCGTGCTGCGCGCGAAGGACGCCCATGTGGCTGCCAACCTGTCGAGCATGGCTCAAGGGGTGGGGTACACCTTGGCGTCGATGGGGCCGTTTGCCGTGGGGCTGGTGCATGATTTCACGGGAGGCTGGAGTGCCGTGGGGTGGATCTTCGCGGTGCTGGGGGCGGGGGCAATCGTATTCGGGCTTGGTGCCGGGCGGGCGCTGCATGTCGGGGCCGTCAGCGAGAAACTCTGAAGCAGGCTTGCCCACCATTCATGGCGCAAATGGAGATGGCGCCATGGCTGGACAGGGATTATCGTGCGATTTTCGACCAGCACGGACCGGCCCATGAGCGACGCCAACAGCGCCCTGATCACCCGTTTCTACCAGGCCTTCCAGCGCCTGGACGCCGAGGCCATGGTGGCCTGCTACAGCGACGATATTGTCTTCAGCGACCCGGTCTTCGGCACCCTGCGTGGCCCGGACGCAGGTGACATGTGGCGCATGCTCACCTCCCGCGCCAAGGACTTCACCCTGACCTTCGACAATGTGCGCAGCGACGGCGCGCATTGGGTCGCGACCTATCTGTTCAGCCAGACCGGCCGTGTGGTGGTCAACGACATCCAGGCGCGCTTCGTAATCCGCGACGGGCTGATCTGCCAGCATGACGACAGTTTCGACCTGTGGCGCTGGGCGCGTCAGGCACTGGGTATGCCCGGCATGCTGCTGGGCTGGACACCGATGTTGCAGAACAAGGTGCGCCAGCAGGCGTTCAAAGGCTTGCGTGCATTCCAGCAGGCCCGTTGAGCGGGTAAGCTGGCGGCCATCTTCAGTTGTATCGAATCGAGCCGTGAGCGAGACACCCATCCCCCCCGAGTTCAAGCCCTGGTACGTGTACCTGGTGCGGGCCGCCAATGGCTCGCTGTACTGCGGTGTCAGTGACGATCCGCAGCGGCGTTTCATCAAGCATCAGAAGGGGCAGGGGGCGCGGTACTTCAAGACCAGCCCGGCGCAGGCGCTGGTGTACGTGGAGCAGTGGCCGGACAAGGGCGAGGCCTTGCGCCAGGAGCGGCTGGTGAAGAAGCTGCGCAAATCGGCGAAGGAGGCGTTGGTCGCCTCGTTCGCTGGTGCGCAGGAGACCGTGTAGGAGCCAGCCTCGCTGGCGAACGAGGCCAACGCCGATGGCAAGGCTGCGCCTTGCATTCGCTGTAGGAGTGGCTTCAGCCACGATGCAGGCGACGCGGTGGATGGCACCGGCGTCGCCGGTGTTCGCGGCTAAAGCCGCTCCTACAGGTGTAATCAGTCTTTTCGCCGTTTCAACTGGTCGATCAGCTGGGTAGGCAGGCCCTTGATCACCAGCGTGCCGGCCTCCTCGTCATACTCCACCTTCGAGCCCAGCAAATGCGCTTCGAAGCTGATCGACAGGCCCTCGGCGCGCCCGGTGAAACGGCGGAACTGGTTGAGGGTGCGTTTGTCCGCCGGGATCTCCGGCGACAGCCCGTAGTCGCTGTTGCGGATGTGGTCGAAGAACGCCTCGGGGCGGTCCTCGTCGATCAGGCTGGACAGCTCCTCGAGCGTCACCGGCTCGCCCCGCTTGGTCTGGGTGGTGGCGTAGTCGACAAGGGTCTGGGTCTTCTCCCGGGCGGACTCTTCCGGCAGGTCTTCTTTTTCGACGAAGTCGCTGAACGCCTTGAGCAGGGTGCGGGTCTCGCCCGGCCCGTCGACACCTTCCTGGCAGCCGATAAAGTCGCGGAAGTAATCCGAGACCTTCTTGCCATTCTTGCCCTTGATGAACGAGATGTACTGCTTCGAGTTCTGGTTGTTCTTCCACTCGGACAGGTTGACCCGTGCCGCCAGGTGCAACTGGCCGAGGTCGAGGTGGCGCGATGGGGTGACGTCGAGCTCGGCGTTCACCGCCACGCCTTCACTGTGGTGCAGCAGGGCGATGGCCAGGTACTCGGTCATGCCTTGCTGGTAGTGGGCGAACAGCACATGACCACCCGTGGAGAGGTTGGATTCCTCCATCAGCTTCTGCAGGTGCTCGACGGCGACGCGGCTGAAGGTGGCGAAGTCCTTTTCCTCGTCCAGGTACTGCTTGAGCCAGCCACTGAACGGGTAGGCGCCGGATTCGCCGTGGAACAAGCCCCAGGCTTTGCCTTGTTTGGCGTTGTAGCTGTCGTTGAGGTCGGCCAGGAGGTTTTCGATGGCGTCGGACGCTGCCAGTTCGCTGTCGCGCGCATGGAGCACGGCGGGGCTGCCATCGGGCTTCTTGTCGATCAGGTGAACGATGCAATGACGGATTGGCATGGAAATCTCGGTGGTGTGGGCGGAGGAAGCCGCGCTGCAAAAGTCGCTCAGTTTACCTCAGGGCAGGGGTGATGCAGTGGCCAGATGTTGGCGGAAATGCCGGTTGTTCGTTTTTTGTTCATTTTTTTGCGATTTTTCCGAAAACCCCCGAAAAACCTGCACAAAATCAATGTCGATAGCGGATATTTATCGATTCCTGTGGTAGCTTTGCGCGGTCTTGCGCCCCTTGTGTGGCGCATTGCTGGCAGCACGTTTGCGGGGTGTCGAACCAAACGCCGATTTGCGCATCTACATACGCGATCGACGCGGCCTCTGGATTGTCCCGGGCTGGCCCGACCACCGACCAAGCACGCTGCACAACCACTGAATTTGATAGGGAAGGAACATCAACATGGCACTGACCAAAGACCAACTGATTGCCGATATCGCCGAATCCATCGACGCGCCGAAAACCACCGCGCGCGCTGCCCTGGAGCAACTGGGCCAGATCGTCGCCGACCAACTGGAAAACGGCGCTGAAATCACCCTGCCAGGCATCGGCAAGCTGAAAGTCACCGAGCGTCCTGCCCGTACCGGCCGCAACCCTTCGACTGGCGCCGCCATCGAAATCGCTGCCAAGAAAGTCGTCAAGTTCGTTCCAGCCAAAGTGCTGACCGACTCGATCAACAAGTAATTGTTGATGCGTTGACGAAACCGCGCCCGGCTTGCCCGGGCGCGGTTTTTTCATGCCTGTGATTTACGCCGGGCATGCCATGCCTGGCGGGCCGTGTCGTCGTGGAAGCTCCAGGCGACCATTCGGCTCTGTTTCTGGCCCTGGCCCATCTCGACGATGCGCAGGGCTTTCACGCCGGCCTTCTTCAAGGCTGCCTCTATGCCCGGCAGGTTGCTGGCCTTCGATACCAGGCTGGTGAACCACAGCACCTGTTCGGCGTACTGCTGGCTTTCGCCGACCAATTGGCTGACGAAGCGGATTTCGCCACCTTCGCACCACAGCTCGTTGTTCTGCCCGCCAAAATTCAGCACCGGCAGCTTGCGCTTGGGGTCCTGCTTGCCGAGGTTCTTCCACTTGCGCTGGCTGCCGCGGGTGGCTTCTTCGCGCGAGGCGTGGAAGGGCGGATTGCACAAGGTCACGTCGAAGCGCTCGTCCGCCTGCAGGAGCCCGGCAAGGATGTGCTTGGGCTGGGGTTGCTGACGCAGGCCGATGGCCTTGTCGAGCTTGTTGGCCTGGACGATGGCCTTGGCCGAGGCCAGGGCGGTGGTGTCGATGTCCGAGCCGAGGAAACGCCAGCGGTAGTCGCTGTGGCCCAGCAGGGGGTAGATGCAGTTGGCGCCGACACCGATGTCCAGGGCACGCACCTGGGCGCCGCGAGGCACCTCGGCGGCGTTGTCCTCGGCCAGCAGGTCGGCCAGCACGTGGATGTAGTCGGCGCGGCCGGGGATCGGCGGGCACAGGTAGTCCGCCGGGATGTCCCAGTGCTGGATGCCGTACTGGGCCTTGAGCAGGGCACGGTTGAACACCCGCACGGCTTCGGGGTTGGCGAAGTCGATGCTGGGCTTGCCGTAGGGGTTGGTGATGGTGAAGCGGGCCAGGTCCGGGTGCGCCTTGATCAGCGCGGGGAAGTCGTAGCGGCCCTGGTGGCGGTTGCGTGGGTGCAGGGTGGGTTTGTCGGTCATGGTCGATCCGGTGTTGCTTTGTTGGCCACGGGACCGCTTTGCGGCCCTTTCGCGGCACAAGGCCGCTCCTACAGGAAAGCGCAGGCATGTGAGCCATGCAATTCCCTGTAGGAGCGGCCTTGTGCCGCGAACGAGGGCGAAGCCCTCGCCGGTCAGTCAGCGATGTAAATGATTACAGCGCAGCGATCCGTGCATGCTGCTCGGTGAAGTTGGCCAGGGCCTGCTCCGACTCGGCCAGCTTGGCACGTTCCTTCTCGATCACCGCAGGCGGGGCCTTGTCGACGAAGGCGGCGTTCGACAGCTTGCCGCCGACGCGCTGGACTTCGCCCTGCAGGCGCTGGATCTCTTTGCTCAGGCGCGCCAGTTCCGCGTCCTTGTCGATCAGGCCGGCCATCGGTACCAGCACCTGCAGATCACCCACCAGCGCGGTGGCCGACAGCGGCGCTTCGTCCTGTTCGCCCAGCACGGTGAACGACTCGACCTTGGCCAGTTTCTTCAGCAGGGCTTCGTTTTCCTGCAGGCGACGCTGGTCGTCGGCGTTGGCGTTCTTCAGGAACAGCGGCAGCGGCTTGCCCGGGCCGATGTTCATCTCGGCGCGGATGTTGCGCAGGCCGACCATCAGCTCCTTGAGCCACTCGATGTCGCCTTCGGCGGCGGCGTCGATGCGGCTTTCGTTCGCTTCAGGCCACGGCTGCAGCATGATGGTCTTGCCTTCGATGCCGGCCAGCGGCGCGATGCGCTGCCAGATCTCTTCGGTGATGAACGGCATGAACGGGTGGGCCAGGCGCAGGGCGACTTCCAGCACGCGCACCAAGGTGCGGCGGGTGCCACGGGCGCGCTCGACCGGGGCGTTCTCGTCCCACAGCACGGGCTTGGACAGTTCCAGGTACCAGTCGCAGTACTGGTTCCAGATGAACTCGTACAGCGCCTGGCTGGCCAGGTCGAAGCGGAACTGCTCGAGCTGGCGGGTCACTTCGGCTTCGGTGCGCTGCAGCTGCGAGATGATCCAGCGGTCGGCCAGCGACAGCTCGTAGGCCTCGCCGTTCTGGCCGCAGTCCTCGCCCTTGTCCAGCACGTAGCGGGCGGCGTTCCAGATCTTGTTGCAGAAGTTGCGGTAGCCTTCGACGCGGCCCATGTCGAACTTGATGTCGCGGCCGGTGGAGGCCAGCGAGCAGAAGGTGAAGCGCAGGGCGTCGGTGCCGTAGCTGGCGATGCCTTCCGGGAACTCAGCCTTGGTCTGCTTGGCGATTTTCTCGGCCAGCTTCGGTTGCATCATGCCGCTGGTGCGTTTTTCCAGCAGGGCGTCGAGGGTGATGCCGTCGACGATGTCCAGCGGGTCGAGGACGTTGCCCTTCGACTTGGACATCTTCTGACCTTGGCCGTCGCGCACCAGGCCGTGCACGTAGACGGTCTTGAACGGTACCTGCGGGGTGCCGTCCTCGTTCTTGATCAGGTGCATCGTCAGCATGATCATCCGGGCGACCCAGAAGAAGATGATGTCGAAGCCGGTGACCAGCACGTCGGTGGAGTGGAACTTCTTCAGGAACTCGGTCTGTTCCGGCCAGCCGAGGGTGGAGAAGGTCCACAGGCCCGAGCTGAACCAGGTGTCGAGCACGTCGTCGTCCTGGCGCAGTTTCACCTCGGCGCCCAGGTTGTGCTTGGCGCGCACTTCGGCCTCGTCGCGGCCGACATAGACCTGGCCGGCCTCGTCGTACCAGGCCGGGATGCGGTGGCCCCACCACAGCTGGCGGCTGATGCACCAGTCCTGGATGTCGCGCATCCAGGAGAAGTACATGTTCTCGTACTGTTTCGGCACGAACTGGATGCGGCCGTCTTCCACGGCGGCGATGGCCGGTTCGGCCAGCGGCTTGGTGGAGACGTACCACTGGTCGGTCAGCCAAGGTTCGATGACGGTGCCGGAACGGTCGCCTTTCGGGACTTTCAGGGCGTGGTCGTCGATGCTGACCAGCAAGCCTTGCGCGTCCAGGTCGGCGACCATCTGCTTGCGCGCGACGAAGCGGTCGAGGCCGGCGTACTGGGCTGGCAGCGATGTGTCGATACCTTCGTTGACGCTGCCGTCGAGGTTGAACGCCTGCACGGCGGCCAGCACGGTGGCGTTCTTGTCGAAGATATTGAGCAGCGGCAGGTTGTGGCGCTTGCCGACTTCATAGTCGTTGAAGTCGTGGGCCGGGGTGATCTTCACGCAGCCGGTGCCGAACTCGGGGTCGCAGTAGTCGTCGGCGACGATCGGGATGCGACGGCCGACCAGCGGCAGTTCGACGAACTTGCCGATCAGTGCCTGGTAGCGCTCGTCGGTCGGGTTGACCGCGACGGCGACGTCACCCAGCAGGGTTTCCGGACGGGTGGTGGCGACCACCAGGTGGTCCTTGCCTTCGGCGGTCTTGGCGCCGTCGGCCAGCGGGTAGCGCAGGTTCCACAAGTGGCCCTTCTCGTCGTGGTTTTCCACTTCGAGGTCGGAAATCGCCGTGTGCAGCTTGGTGTCCCAGTTGACCAGGCGCTTGCCGCGGTAGATCAGGCCGTCTTCGTGCAGGCGCACGAAGGCTTCCTTGACCGCTTCGGACAGGCCGTCGTCCATGGTGAAGCGCTCGCGGCTCCAGTCCACCGACGAGCCCAGGCGGCGGATCTGGCGGCTGATGTTGCCACCGGACTGATCCTTCCACTCCCAGACCTTTTCCAGGAACTTGTCGCGGCCCAGGTCATGGCGGTTCTGGCCTTTCGCCTCGAGCTGGCGTTCCACCAGCATCTGGGTGGCGATGCCGGCGTGGTCGGTGCCCGGCTGCCACAGGGTGTCGCGACCCTGCATGCGGCGGAAGCGGATCAGCGCGTCCATGATCGCGTTGTTGAAACCGTGACCCATGTGCAGGCTGCCGGTCACGTTCGGCGGCGGGATCATGATGGTGTACGAGTCGCCAGCACCTTGTGGGGCGAAATAGTTCTCGGACTCCCAGGTGTTGTACCAGGAAGTTTCGATGGCGTGCGGCTGGTAGGTCTTATCCATGCGCGGCGGGACCCTTAGGCATTAATTCGGGAAAGCCGGGAAGTATAACCAACGTAGAGGCCGCAGGCGACAGGGGAGGGAGTGAGCGATTTCGCCAGCAAGGCTGGCTCCTACAAGGGATCGTGCGTAGGAGCCAGCCTTGTTGGCGAACGGGATCACTCGGAACGCTTGAGCAAGCGCTCCAGCCGTGCATCAAGGCGGCGCTTGATCTCGGTCTCGATGTGCGGGGTGAAGTCGTTGATCACGTCCTGCATGATCAGTTGCGCGGCGGCGCGCAGTTCGCTGTCCAGGTGCAGCAGGGTGTCCTGGCGGCGGGCCTGGGCATCTTCCTCGGGCGCTGGCGCCGGCGCGGCCTCGACGACCGGCGGCGCGGTAGCGGCGGGCTCGTCGAGCAACAAGGGAATCTGCTCCACCGTCTCGGTCAAGAGCGGCGGTTGCAGGTTGGCGTCTCCCAGCAGCTCGCGGATCGATTCGAGATCGTCGAGCAGGTGGGCGGAATGGGTGAGGCTGGTCAGCTGCTTGTCCATCGTCGTCAAAGTCGCTGTAAGCGGTGGTCTTGCAGAGCATAGCCCTGTTCGCGGTAGAAACGGAATCGCTCGCGTGCGGCCAGGCGGATGGCCGGTTCCTCGACGACGATCTCGGCGACCCGTTCGAACTGGCCGACGAACCCGGGGACGTGGCCGCCCAGGTTGATCAGCAGGTCGCGGTGCTCACCGGCGTCGTTGCCGAGCCCAAGGGCCACGCTGGCATCCTGGTGCGCTTCGGCGTGGTCATGGGGGATGAAGGCTTCGCCCTTGAACCGCCACAGGCGTTCATCCAGTTCGAGGCGCTGGGCCTCGTCCTGGCAGTGCAGGTAGACCCGGTGCCCCAGGCGCCAGGCCTTCTCGCAGAGTTTGCAGGCAAAATCCAGCCGCGCCGACAGCGAGTCGGTGGGCAGGATGTAGAAATCGACTTGGCTCATGGTTCGGTCTGCCGGCCGGTGGCGCCAGGGCGCCACCGGCGTGGGCATCAGGCGCCAGCGCGATCCAGCAGGTACTGAGTCAGCAGCGGGACGGGGCGGCCCGAGGCGCCCTTGTCCTTGCCACCACTGATCCACGCGGTGCCGGCGATGTCCAGGTGGGCCCAGTTGTACGCCTTGGCGAAGCGCGACAGGAAGCAGCCGGCGGTGATGGTGCCGGCTTTCGGGCCACCGATGTTGGCGATGTCGGCGAACGGGCTGTCCAGTTGCTCCTGGTACTCATCGAACAGCGGCAGTTGCCAGGCGCGGTCGTCGGCGCGCTTGCCGGCGTCCAGCAGTTGGCCGACCAGCTCGTCGTTGTTGCCCATCAGGCCGGAGGTGTGGCTGCCCAGGGCGACGATGCAGGCGCCGGTCAGGGTGGCGATGTCGATCACCGCCTGTGGCTTGAAGCGCTCGGCATAGGTGAGAGTGTCGCACAGCACCAGGCGGCCTTCGGCGTCGGTGTTGAGGATCTCGACGGTCTGCCCGCTCATGGTGGTGACGATATCGCCCGGGCGGGTGGCGCCGCCGCTCGGCATGTTCTCGGCGCAGGCCAGCAGGCACACCAGGTTGATCGGCAGCTGCAGCTCGAGCACGGCGCGCAGGGTGCCGAACACGCTGGCGGCGCCGCACATGTCGTACTTCATCTCGTCCATGCCGGCGCCCGGCTTGAGGCTGATGCCGCCGGTGTCGAAGGTGATGCCCTTGCCCACCAGCACGAACGGCTTCTCGCTCTTCTTGCCGCCCTGGTAGTTGAGCACGATCAGGCGTGGCGGCTGGTCGCTGCCCTGGCCCACGGCGTAGAACGCGCCCATGCCCAGTTCCTTGATCTTCTTCTCGTCCAGCACGTCGACCTTGAGGCCTTTGTGCGCCTTGCCCAGGCCCTTGGCCTGTTCAGCCAGGAAGCTCGGGTGGCAGACATTCGGCGGCAGGTTGCCCAGGTCGCGGGTGAAGGCCATGCCGGTGGCGATGGCACTGGCGTGCTTCACGGCACGTTCGGCTTCGGCCAGGCCAGCCTTTTCAGCCAGCAGGGTGATCTTCTTCAGGGCGCGCGGTTCTGCTTTCTGGCTCTTGTAGCGGTCGAACACGTAGTCGCTGTCGAGCAGGGTTTCGGCCAGCAGGCGGAACTTGCCATAGTGGCCGTCACGGCCGGTCACGGCGATGTCGTCCAGGGCCAGCACCGCGTCGCTGCCGCCCAGGCCCTTGAGCACGCCGGCAACGCTGGCGGCCAGCTTGCGCCAGGCGCGGTCACCGAGAGCCTCGTCCTTGCCGCTGCCCACCAGCAGCACGCGCTCGGCTTTCAGGCCTGGCACGCTGTGCAGCAGCAGGGTCTGGCCCGGCTTGCCGGCCAGGTCGCCACGCTTGAGCACGGCGCTGATGGCGCCCTCGCTGGCCAGGTCGACGGCCTTTGCAGTGGCGCCGAGCTTGCGCCCTTCACCGACCGGTACAACCAGTGTCGCGGTCTTGACGGATACAGCGGCTACGCTTTTTACAACCAATTCCATGTCTGGGGTCCCCGAATGATCTGTCAGTGGGCGCTGTCTTTTGCAGGCGCTCGGAAAACGCCGCCGGCGGCCAATGCCGGCCAGCGGAAAAGCTGCCAGTTTGAGCCTGCCGCGACCTCGATGACAACCCCGTCATGCGGCGTCATGCGCGGCCAAGTGACAGGCGCCATCAATCACAGGATAATGCGCGCACTTTACATGGAGGTTCGCCCCTGGCGAACCGGCATGGGTCTTGGCTGTCCGAATCGTTCGTTTGGCTTTCCGCCCCTGACAACCCAGGAGTGTCTGGTTTGATCGTCTTTCGTTATCTGTCCCGCGAGGTCCTGGTGACCTTGAGCGCCGTCAGCGCCGTGCTGCTGGTGATCATCATGAGCGGGCGCTTCATCAAATACCTGGCCCAGGCGGCCCAGGGCGTGCTCGACCCGGGCGTGCTGTTCATGATCATGGGCTTCCGCCTGCCGGGCTTCCTGCAGCTGATCCTGCCCCTGGGGCTGTTCCTCGGCATCCTGCTCGCCTATGGCCGGTTGTATCTCGAAAGCGAGATGACCGTGCTGTCGGCCACCGGCATGAGCCAGCAGCGCCTGCTGGCGATGACCCTGGCGCCGGCGGCGCTGGTCGCCCTGCTGGTGGCCTGGCTGAGCCTGAGCCTGGCGCCCCTGGGCGTGGCCCAGGTGCAGAAGATCATTGCCCAGCAGGATGCGCTCACCGAGTTCGACACCCTGGTGCCGGGCCGCTTCCAGACCCTGCGTGATGGCTCGCGGGTCACCTACACCGAGCAGCTGTCCGACGATCGCATCAACCTGGCCGGGGTGTTCATCTCCGAGAAGCGCTTCAACCAGGACAAAACCAAGGACCGTGCGCCGTCGGTGCTGGTCGCCGAGAAGGGCCACCAGGAAGTGCAAGCCGACGGCAACCGCTACCTGGTGCTGCAGAACGGCTACCGTTATGACGGCAACCCAGGCCAGGCCGACTACCGGGCGATCAAGTACGACACCTACGGCGTGCTGCTGCCCAAGCCGGAGGTCGCCGAAGAGGTGACCGAGCGCGAAGCGATCCCGACTTCCGACCTGTTCGGCAACCCGGGCGTGCGCGAACGCGCCGAGCTGCAGTGGCGCCTGTCGCTGCCACTGCTGGTGTTCGTCGTGACGCTGCTGGCGGTGCCGCTGTCCCGCGTCAACCCGCGCCAGGGCCGCTTCCTCAAGCTGCTGCCGGCGATTCTCCTGTACATGGCCTATCTGACGATGCTGATTTCCGTGCGTGGCGCCCTGGAGAAGGGCAAGCTGCCTATCTCGCTGGGTATCTGGTGGGTCCATGGCCTGTTCCTGCTCATCGGCCTGGGGCTGATGTACTGGGAGCCGCTGCGCCTCAAGCGCGCCGCTCGCCGTGCGGAGGTGGCCCGTGGTTAAACTGGACCGCTACATCGGCCAGAGCGTGCTGCTGGCCATTCTCGCCGTGCTGGGCATCATCCTCGGCCTGGCCTCGTTGTTCGCCTTCATCGACGAGATGAGCGACCTGAGCGACACCTACACGGTGATGGACGCCGGCAGCTATGTGCTGCTGACCGCGCCGCGCCGGCTCTACGACATGCTGCCCATGGCCGCGTTGATCGGCTGCCTGATCGGCCTGGGCAGCCTGGCCAGCAGCAGCGAGCTGACCATCATGCGCGCCGCCGGCGTTTCGATCGGCCGCATCGTCTGGGCGGTGATGAAGCCGATGCTGGTGCTGATGCTGGTTGGTGTTCTGATCGGCGAGTACGTCGCCCCGGTGACCGAGAACAAGGCCCAGGCCGACCGTTCGCTGGCCCAGGGCGGTGGCGAGGCGCAGAGCTCCAAGCGTGGCATGTGGCACCGCCAGGGCGAGGAGTTCGTGCACATCAACTCGGTGCAGCCCAACGGCCTGCTGCTGGGCGTGACCCGCTATCGCTTCGACGAGCAGCGCAAGATCCAGACCTCGAGCTTCGCGCGTCGGGCGCAGTACCAGGACGGCAAGTGGGTGCTGAACGATGTGGCCACCACGTACTTCCGTGGCGACCACACCGAAGTGATCAATGCGCCTGAAGAAGTCTGGGACGTGTCGGTGACCCCGGAGTTGCTCAATACCGTGGTGCTGGCACCGGAGTCGCTGTCGATCACCGGGCTGTGGGACTACATCCACTACCTGTCCGACCAGGGCCTGAACAACTCCCGTTACTGGCTGGCGTTCTGGACCAAGGTCCTGCAGCCGGCGGTGACCGCGGCGCTGGTGCTGATGGCGATCTCCTTCATTTTCGGCCCGCTGCGTTCGGTGACCCTCGGCCAGCGGGTGTTCACCGGTGTGCTGGTGGGCTTCGTGTTCCGCATCGCGGGTGATCTGCTGGGGCCATCGAGCCAGGTGTTCGGCTTCCCGCCGTTGCTGGCGGTGGTGATCCCGGCGGGCATCTGCGCGCTGGCCGGTTTGTGGTTGATGCGCCGGGCGGGCTGATCCGCCAAACAAGAAGCCGACCCCAGGGTCGGCTTTTTTTTGCCTGTAGGAGCCAGCCTTGCTGGCGAACCGGGGCTGGCCAGGGTTCGCCAGCAAGACTGGCTCCTACAGGGGATCTGTGCTGGCTACTTCTTGCGTTTGGGCAGGCGCACCAGCTGTGTTTCGGAATAGATGTCGTGCCAGCTGCGCTGGCGCTTGTCGATCAGCGTCCAGAAGAACCCCAGCCCGAGGCACAGCCAGGAAGCGATCGACACCACGAAGCGCAGCAGTGCCTGCCACAGGCTGATGGCGCTGCCGTCGGCGTTCTGTACGCGCATGCCCCACACCTGCATGCCCAGGGTCTGGCCGCCGTGGGTCCAGAACTTGGCGAAGAAGCCGAACAGGGCGAACAGCAGGATCGTCGACAGCAATGGGTCGCCATCCAGCGCGCCGGCCTCGGTCAGCTCACGCATGCGCGCCTCGCCGATGATCGCCATCTGGATCATTTTGTAGAGACCGGCAGTGACGATCAGCAAAGCGGTGCACAGCAGGAAGTCGTAGAACATGGCGGCCAGGCGCCGACCCAGGCCGACCGGTGGGAAATCACCCTGGGGGTTGAGCAGAGGCTTGGACATGCAGGGCGGCTCCAGATGGCAAAGGCCCATTCTATGGAATTGCGCGCACAAAAAAGCCCCTGTGGGTCAACACAGGGGCTTTTTTGTGGAAGTCAGATCACTGAGGAATGACTTCGTCGGCTTGCATGCCCTTTTGGCCTTGCACAGCAACGAAGGTCACTTTCTGGCCTTCTTTCAGGCTCTTGAAGCCGTTGCCTTGGATAGCGCGGAAGTGGACGAACAGATCCGGACCGCTTTCTGGGGTGATGAAGCCGTAACCTTTCTCGTCATTGAACCACTTGACGGTACCGTTCTGACGCTCAGCCATTGTCTTATTTCCTATGAAACTTGAATTTTGATGACAGTTTCTTTCACGCTTTTGTAAGTGAAAGATTACTGGGCTGGGTTGCAGGAAAGTAAGAGACGTCGAACGGGTTGTAGCGGATTGCGGCTACTGGCCCAGGTCACGAACTGTTGCGACCCATGCAAACACAGTGCAGTGACTCTACGCCAACTCCTGAGCGAAAAACAAGCCCTTCCGGCGGGTGAAAATCAGGCTTTTCCCGATAACCGAACGATTTATCGGAAACGGCGTGGCGCCTGGCCTGGCGCTATGTTCAGAAGTTATTGGGCAGGTTCGAAAACGAATATGTCGGACCTGCCCAAACCCCTCATTCAGCCACGGTAGTAACGCTGTGCCACGAAAGGCATTTTGCTGACTTTAAGGGCAACTTGCTTGCCACGGACGACGGCAAACAATGCCGTGTCGAGGGCCGCATGTTCGGTATCGACATAGCCCATCGCGACAGGGGCGCCGAGCGTCGGGCCGAAGCCGCCGCTGCACACTTCGCCGACCACCTTGCCCGCCGGGTCGACGATCTGCGCGCCCTCGCGCACAGGGGTGCGTTCCTGGGGCAGCAGGCCGACCCGTTTGCGCGCCACGCCAGCCTGCTGCTGGGCGAACACGGTGTCGGCGCCGGGGAAGCCGCCAGCGCGCGCGCCATCGGCGCGGCGCACCTTGGAGATGGCCCACAGCAGGCTGGCTTCGATGGGGGTGGTGGTGCTGTCCATGTCGTGGCCGTACAGGCACAGCCCGGCTTCCAGGCGCAGCGAGTCGCGGGCGCCCAGGCCGATCGGCTGCACTTCAGGCTCGGCCAGCAGGCGACGGGCCAGGGCTTCGGCGGCGGTGGCCGGCACCGAGATTTCGTAGCCGTCCTCGCCGGTGTAGCCCGAGCGGCTGACGAAGCAGGCGTTGCCCAGCAGGTTGACCGGGCGGAACTGCATGAAGGTCATGCCGGCCACTTCCGGCGCCAGGCGCTCCAGCACCTTGACCGCCGCCGGGCCTTGCAAGGCCAGCAGGGCGCGTTCTTCGAACAGCGGCTGGATCTCGCAGCGATCACCGATATGCTTGCGCAGGTGCGCCAGGTCCTGGTCCTTGCAGGCGGCGTTGACCACCAGGAACAGGGTGTCGTCACCCAGGTTGGCGACCATCAGGTCGTCGAGGATGCCGCCCTCGTCGTTGGTGAACATGGCATAGCGCTGCATGCCCACCGGCAGGTCGATGATATCGACCGGTACCAGCGATTCGAGGGCGCGGGCGGCGTCGCTGCCGCGCAGGATGATCTGGCCCATGTGCGAGACATCGAACAGGCCGGCCTGCTCGCGGGTATGCAGGTGTTCCTTGAGCACGCCCAGCGGGTACTGCACGGGCATGTCGTAGCCGGCGAACGGCACCATGCGCGCGCCCAGTTCCAGGTGCAGGGCGTGCAGCGGGGTCTTGTGCAGTGTTTCGGACATCGGTGACTCCTCGTTTTTTATTCGGGTCAACATTCGATGATGTTGACGGCCAGACCGCCGCGGGCGGTCTCCTTGTATTTGCTTTTCATGTCGGCGCCGGTCTGGCGCATGGTGCGGATGACCTTGTCGAGGGAGACGTAGTGCTGCCCGTCGCCGCGCAGGGCCATGCGCACCGCGTTGATCGCCTTCACCGAGCCCATGGCGTTGCGCTCGATGCAAGGCACCTGGACCAGCCCGCCGATGGGGTCGCAGGTCAGGCCCAGGTTGTGTTCCATGCCGATCTCGGCGGCGTTCTCCACTTGCTGCGGGGTGCCGCCCATCACTTCGCACAATGCGCCGGCGGCCATCGAGCAGGCCACGCCCACCTCACCCTGGCAGCCGACCTCGGCGCCGGAGATCGAGGCGTTTTCCTTGTAGAGGATGCCGATGGCGGCCGCGGTGAGCAGGAAGCGCACCACGCCGTCCTCGCTGGCGCCGGGGACGAAGCGCATGTAGTAGTGCAGCACCGCCGGGACGATGCCGGCCGCGCCGTTGGTCGGCGCGGTGACCACGCGGCCGCCGTAGGCGTTTTCCTCGTTCACCGCCAGGGCATAGAGGTTGACCCAGTCGAGCACCGACAGCGCATCGCGCAAGCTCGCCTCCGGATGACGGCTGAGCTGGCGATACAACGCCGGCGCCCGGCGCTTGACCTTGAGCCCGCCGGGCAGGATGCCCTCGTGGCGGCAACCGGCCTCGACGCAGTCCTGCATCACTTGCCAGATGCGCAGCAGGCCGGCGCGGGTCTCGGCTTCCGGGCGCCAGGCGGCTTCGTTGGCCAGCATCACCTGGCTGAACGACAGCTGCTGCGCGGTGCAATGGCCGAGCAGTTCCTTGCCGGTCTTGAACGGGTAGGGCAGCACGGTGCTGTCCTCGACGATGCGGTCATGGCCCGCCGCGTCCTCGTCGACCACGAAGCCGCCGCCCACCGAGTAGTACTCGCGGCTGCGGATCTGCAGCCCGGCCTGGTCGAAGGCGCGGAAGATCATGCCGTTGGGGTGGTAGGGCAGCGGCTTGCGGATCATCGCCAGGTGCTGCTTCTCGACGAAGACGATGTCGTGCTCGCCGAGCAGGCGCAGGTGGCCGCTGTCGCGGATCGCCTGCAGGCGTGCGGGGATGGATTCGGTGTCAACGGTATCGGGGTGTTCGCCTTCGAGGCCCAACAGCACAGCCTTGTCGCTGCCGTGGCCCTTGCCGGTGGCGCCCAGCGAGCCGTACAGCTCGGCCTTGACGCTGGCCGTGCTGGCCAGCAGGCCGTCGCGGCGCAGCCCTTCGGCGAAGCGCGCGGCGGCGCGCATCGGGCCGACCGTGTGCGAGCTGGAGGGGCCGATGCCGATCTTGAACAGGTCGAAGACGCTCAGGGACATGGTACTTCTCCTGAAGAATCTGGGACCGCTTTGCGGCCCTTTCGCGGCACAAGGCCGCTCCTACAGAGGCCAGCGCCGTCCTGTAGGAGCGGCCTTGTGCCGCGAAAGGGGCGCGGAGCGCCCCTGATGACGACACTCGCTATCAGACGTCCTGATAGCTTTCGATCGACGGGCAGGCGCAGACCAGGTTGCGGTCGCCATACACGTTGTCGACCCGGCCCACCGGTGGCCAATACTTGCCTTCCACCAGGCTTGCCAGCGGATAGACCGCCTGCTCGCGGCTGTAGCCATGGGTCCACTCGCCGGCCAGCTCCGCCGCGGTGTGCGGGGCGTTTTTCAGCGGGTTGTCGTCCTTGTCCAGGCTGCCATTCTCGACGGCGCGAATCTCTTCGCGGATCTGGATCATGGCGTCGCAGAAGCGGTCCAGTTCTTCTTTGGACTCGCTTTCGGTCGGTTCGATCATCAGCGTGCCCGCCACCGGGAAGGACATGGTCGGGGCGTGGAAGCCGAAGTCGATCAGGCGCTTGGCGACGTCGTCGACGCTGATGCCGCTGGTGTCCTTGAGCGGGCGCAGGTCGAGGATGCACTCATGCGCCACCAGGCCGTTGCCACCGGTGTACAGCACAGGATAGTGCTCTTCCAGGCGGCGGGCGATGTAGTTGGCGTTGAGGATCGCCATCTGCGAGGCACGCTTCAGGCCCGCGCCACCCATCATGCGAATGTACATCCAGGTGATCGGCAGGATGCTGGCGCTGCCGAACGGCGCGGCACAGACCGCGCCTTGGGTGTTCTCCAGTGCTGCGTGGCCGGGCAGGAACGGCGCCAGGTGTGCCTTGACGCCGATCGGGCCGACGCCCGGGCCGCCACCGCCGTGGGGGATGCAGAAGGTCTTGTGCAGGTTCAGGTGCGAGACGTCACCGCCGAACTTGCCTGGGGCGCACAGGCCGACCATGGCGTTCATGTTGGCGCCGTCGATGTACACCTGGCCGCCATTGTCGTGGATGATCGCGCAGATTTCGCCGATGGCTTCCTCGAACACGCCGTGGGTCGACGGGTAGGTGATCATGATTGCCGCCAGGCGCTCGCGGTGTTCGATGGCCTTGGCGCGCAGGTCGTCGATGTCGACGTTGCCGCGGGCGTCGCAGGCGGTGACCACCACGCGCATGCCGGCCATGTGCGCGGTGGCGGGGTTGGTGCCGTGGGCCGAGGACGGGATCAGGCAGATGTCGCGGTGGCTGTCGCCGCGGCTGCGGTGGTAGGCGCGGATCGCCAAGAGGCCGGCGTACTCGCCCTGGGAACCGGCGTTCGGTTGCAGCGACACGGCGTCATAGCCGGTGGCGGCGCAGAGCATGGCTTCCAGCTCGGTGGTCATCTGCAGGTAGCCCTGGCTCTGCTCGGCCGGGGCGAACGGGTGCAGGTTGCCGAACTCGGCCCAGGTCACCGGGATCATCTCGCTGGCGGCGTTGAGCTTCATGGTGCACGAGCCCAGCGGGATCATGCTGCGGTCCAGCGCCAGGTCTTTGTCGGCCAGGCGGCGCAGGTAGCGCATCAGCTCGGTTTCGCTGTGGTAGCGGTTGAACACCGGGTGTTCGAGGATGGCCGACTGGCGTAGCAGGGTGGCCGGCAGGCGCGCGGCGACGGTCGCGGCCAGGGCGGTGAAGTCCGGGGTGGCCTGGCCTTCGGCGAACAGCTGCCACAGGGCCTCGACATCGGCCTGGCTGCTGGTCTCGTCCAGCGACAGGCCCAGCTGGGCGGCGTCGACCTGGCGCAGGTTGATGCCCTTGGCGCGGGCCTTGTCGTGCAGGGCCGTGGTGGCGCTGCCGGTGGCCAGGGTCAGGGTGTCGAAGAAGTCGCCGGTGACCACTTTGATACCCAGCTTGGTCAGGCCGGTGGCGAGGATCGCGGTCAGCGCGTGGGTGCGTTCGGCGATGCGCTTGAGGCCGGCCGGGCCGTGGTACACGGCGTACATGCTGGCGATGTTGGCCAGCAGCACCTGGGCGGTGCAGATGTTGCTGGTGGCCTTCTCGCGGCGGATGTGCTGCTCGCGGGTCTGCATGGCCAGGCGCAGGGCGCTCTTGCCGAAGCGGTCGATCGACACACCGACCAGGCGGCCCGGCATGTCGCGCTTGAACGCATCGCGGGTGGCGAAGTAGGCCGCATGCGGGCCACCGAAGCCCAGCGGCACACCAAAGCGCTGGGCGCTGCCGATGGCCACGTCGGCGTCGAACTCGCCTGGCGGCGTGAGCAGGGTCAGGGCCAGCAGGTCGGCGGCCACCGCCACCAGGGCACCGGCGGCGTGGAAGCGCTGCACCACCTCGCGGTAGTCGAACACGTCGCCATTGCTGGCCGGGTATTGCAGCAGGGCGCCGAAGAAGGCGCCGACGTCGCCCAGTTCACGCTCGTCGCCCACCACCACTTCGATGCCCAGGGGTTCGGCGCGGGTGCGCAGCACGTCGAGGGTCTGCGGGTGGCAGTGCACGGAGGCGAAGAAGGCGTGGCTGGCCTTGTTCTTCGACAGGCGTTTGCAGAAGGTCATGGCTTCCGCGGCGGCGGTGGCTTCGTCGAGCAGCGAGGCGTTGGCGATCGGCAGGCCGGTGAGGTCGCTGATCAGGGTCTGGAAGTTCAGCAGCGCTTCCAGGCGGCCTTGGGAAATCTCGGGCTGGTACGGGGTGTAGGCGGTGTACCAGGCCGGGTTTTCCAGAAGGTTGCGCAAGATCGGCGCCGGGGTGTGGGTGTTGTAGTAACCCTGGCCGATGTAGCTCTTGAACAGCTGGTTCTTGCCGGCGATGGCTTTCAGCGCGGCGAGGGCGTCGGCCTCGCTCTGGCCGTCTTCGCTGCCGAGCACGCTGGTGCCCTTGATGCTGTCGGGGATGACGGCGGCGGTCATCGCTTCCAGCGAGTCGAAGCCCAGCGCGTTGAGCATGGCTTGCTCGTCAGCGGCGCGCGGGCCGATGTGACGGGCGATGAATTCGTTGGCGGTGCCGAGGTTGATGGTCATGGTGCGGTACCTCAGGCGTCGTCGTTGGCTTTGAGCAGGCGGTCGTAGGCTTCCTGGTCGAGCAGGGCGTCAACGTCGTTCATGTCGGCGGGGATGAAACGGAAGAACCAGCCTTCGCCCAGCGGGTCTTCGTTGACCAGCTCGGGGCTGTCGTTCAGGCCTTCGTTGACGGCGACCACTTCACCGGTCAATGGCATGTACACGCCGCTGGCAGCTTTTACCGATTCCACGGTGGAGGCTTCGGCGCCCTTGTCGTACTGCTGCAGTTCCGGCAGTTGCACATAGACCACGTCGCCGAGGGCGTTCTGGGCGTAGGCGGTGATGCCTACGGTGACGCTGCCGTCAGCTTCGACGCGCAGCCATTCGTGATCTTCGGTGAAACGCAACTCGCTCATGGGAATTCCTCGGGAAGCAGGGGCGTTGGGCGTGGTTGGGCCACGCTCTTAAGGTTGGAATTCCCTTAGCAATAATGCGGCCAGACTATAAATATCCTTGTAAATCAGATAGTTAAATTGATTTCTCGTTATACGATTCGTCTGCGTGGAATGAAATCGATACACATGGATAACGATTCGAAAGCGCTGGAGGATCAAACCCTTGCGTAGACGCACCTGAAACCTGTTGGAATGATTTTATTACGGTGGATCGAAATCGATACAGTCAAGCCACGTCGAACTCGATCCAGGTGCGGCGCTGGTCGTTGCCCTGCCCGACGCTGCCCACCCGAAGCGCCTTGATTGAACCGGACGGCGCCTGGAAGGGCGCTGTTCCTTGCAGAAGTTGCGCGTCATCGGCACGCACGACCCGCTGGTGACACTGGCTATCGAGGGCCGCCAGCAAGGAAGGGAACGGCATCCGGCCCCAGCGTACCGTGCCCGCGTCCTGGGCATTGGTGGGGATGAAGGCCGCCAGGTCCTCGCTGGTCATCAGTTCGAGCCCCTTGGCCTTGGCAGTCGCGTTCTCGCTGCCGTGGTGGCCCACTTTGTAGTAGACCGTGCGCTTCAGCAGGTCTGGGCCGGTCACGGTCGTCCCGTCGGGCATCTTCCAGGTTGCATCCTGCCAGCTCAGCCAGTTGCCGATCTGCGCGTCGGCGGCGAACAGCACCACGCGCCCGGTCGCCACGATCTCGAAGGCGAGGACCAGGCTGGTGTTGTTGATCTTGTTGTCGAGTTGCATCGCCAGTGTGCCCGCGCCGCCAAGCCAGTCGAGGTCGATCCGGCGCCAGGATTGGTCGGTTGCGCTTGTATCGACGGTGTTCGCGGACTTGCCTGTGTCGAGCAGGTCGGAGTGGTCGCTTGGACCGTAGTAGTGCGTATAGGCGAAACGGCCGATGGCGTCTGCCTTGAACGTCTTGCCTGGGCGCGTCAGTTCGCTCAGCGGGGTGCCCTGGCTGGCGTCGAAGGGCGCCGTCGGGTCGGTGAAGCCGGTGCCCGATGCCGCCGCGCGGAACGCATTCGAGAGCGATTCGGCGGTGCGCAGGCCTTGCAGGCTGTTGGCCATTGGGTAGCGCTCACCGACACGGTCGATGATGTCGAGGTAGTCGGCGTTTCGCGAGGGGGCCAGGACGTACACCCGGACCGCCGGTACGCCGGGCATGTCGAGGGGGGCGAGCGCGGGCTCCAGGTACTTGACGCCTGCCTTGCCCAGCTTGGCGGCGGCATCGCGCATGGCGCGTACCGTCTCACCCTGGGCGCCGAAGCTGAAGGCCAGGAGCTGGTCGAGGCCATCGCGAAACGCGCGGGTGCCTGCCGTGTTCACGCCATGCAACTGCCGGCTGGCGCCGGACAGCGCGCTCAGGGCCTGCTGCTTGAACCTGTCCAGTTGCCGGGCCTGGGGATCGCTGGGGGATTCGGTCCAGGCCATCCACACCTCGCCGACGCTGAAGCGCGAAAAGCGGTTCGAGGACTCGCGGAAGGCACTGATGTGGTCGGTATGTTCGTGGGTCAGCACCAGGATGTCGAGTTTGCCGCCGGTCTGCTGGTAGATGTCGTCGACGATGTCGTCGATGATCTGCGAGCCCCCCTTGATGGCGGTGTGGATCCCGCAATCGATCAGCATCCAGCAGGTGCCGCCATCGGCTTTGCCGAAGCGCAGCAGGTGGCAGTCGCCAATGCCCTGGCAGTAGTGGCGGATGGTGAAGCCTGGCTTTTCAGTGGGCATGGCCGAACTCCCCGTTGTGGGTGTGCAGAAGTGCGAACGGCTCGCTCGGGGTGTTCGCGAAATAGAGGGACTGCAACGCACCGAAGCCGCCGCCCAAGACACTCTGCCGCTGCCGGGCGAGGCGGCTCTCGCTGCCGCAGTTCTTGACGATGGCGTAGCGGATCTCGCAGTGGTTGCGGCGCGGGTCGATGATCAGCGTGACACCGCCGCGGAACCATATTTGTGGCCCCTGCGGGTCGTTCGGGTCCAGCGCGACACGCCGGCGTTGCATGACCGTTGCCACTACCTCGGTGAAAAAGCTGCCATCAGGGGCGACACGGCGCGCGGGGCGCACACTGGCAACCGAGAAGTTGGTTCGGCCGGGGCTCGCCTGCTCTGCGATCTCTCCGTCTTCCGTGTATTTCGGTACATCGGGAAGCAGGCCAAACGCCGGATACAGTTCAGGGTGGCGCTCGAGGAGCCTGGAGAGACGCTCCCACAAGGTCTTGCGGTTGGTCTCGTTGAGCCTGTGGATCGCCTCTCTATCGAGCTTGAGGTCCCAGCCGAAGTCGAGGTCCTTGACCAGCGCGCTCAGCCACTTCGGCTGCGTATCGGCCAGCGTGCCCCAGGCCAGGGACTCTTCCGAGACCGTGCGCACGTCCGCTGGTAGCAGGTTGCGCTTGCGGAACGCATCCATGAAGGCGACGCGGTAGTGGAACCGGTCGACGGCCACCAGATCGATATCGGCGGTGATCAATGCGCGCAGGTACTCGCCGAAGGTGATGTCGACGGCGGGGCAGTAGTCCAGGGCGCGAATGCACATCCGCAGCACGTGCCGGGCGGTCTTGCAGGTTTCTTCGGTCAGCCGCTCGACCAGGTCGGGGAGCAGGGCGCCCCTGGGCAGCAACCCGCTGCCGTTGGTGGCGATACGGACAAGATCCGCCGTGCGGCGGTCGACGATGCTGAGGAATGCCTCATAGACCGCCGAGACGAGGATCGAGCCCCGTGCGTGCACCTCCAATTCGTCGGGGTAGCAGGGCTTGTCGCCCTTGGCGAGGTAGTCGCGCAGTGGCCCGCCACGGTTGGTCCCTTCGCCGAACTGCTGGGCCAGGGAGCCCAGCAGTTTCGCCGCGTCCAGCCGGCCACGGGCCTGGCGCACCTGGAAACGCACCAGCTCGGGGATCGAGAAGTGCTGGAACAGCGCGACGATATCGGCGAAGGCCTCGTGAAAGGCCGGCACGTCCGGGTTCGAGGCGTCCTGGAAGCTGCGGTGCAAGCCGTCGAGCAGGGCGTGGGACATTTCGTGGGCGATGATGTCGCTGGACAGGCAGGCAAACACCATGCTGCCGCCAGGAGTGGCGCCGTCCGCCGTGGCGGTGGACTGGAAGTAGCCGAACAGCAGCGCCACCTTGTCGGGGCTGTAGTAGGCGTTCTCGGTGCGCAGTGCGTGGGGGTAGATCCGCAGCCTGCGCACGCTGTGGTGCTCGTAGTGCGGCTGGCCTTGCCCGCCGGTGCCCGCGACCTTGCGTGAAGCCCAGAGCACGCGCCGGCCCAGGGCCTCCTCGAAGTTCCTGATGGTCTTCATCGCCACCGCGTAGACCATCTGCTGGTGGAAGGCCGGGTTGCCTTCGGAGGGTGGCCAGCCATCCTGGGCCAGCAGCTTCGGCTCGTTCAGGTCCACCGGGTCGTAGAGGCGGTCGGAGGCGGGGTCGATGTCGACGATTTCGAGGTACTCGCCCACCGGTCCGGGTTCGAGTTTCTCCCATGGGACGTTGATGACGGTCTCGTTGATCTCGACGGAGTCCAGCTGCTTGGCGATGGACGGGTCAAGCGCATAGACGCGCAGGCGCCGTGGCGGGGTGGGGAGTTGCTTGGTCTTGCGTGCGATTCGCGGACCCTCGGCTACCGTGACGGGGCCCGTGGCTGGGGTGCCTTGGCTCCGGCCCAGATGCTTTTCGAGGAAGGTTTTCAAGGGCGCTGAGGGATTGCCGGAATCGAGTGCTGCCTCGAGGTAGCGATTGAGCAAGGCCGCTGGCACATCCGAGCCGCTTTCGCTATCGGGTAGCGCCTGGTCCACTGCGCGATGGCGCTGCGCCATTTGCGTCAATTCGAGCGCTAGCATCTGCTCGACCGCTGACGCCTGGTCCGGGGCGAGCGAGACGCCGCCAGCGCCGGTGATCAGGTTGAGCCAGCTCCAGCTGGGCTCTGCCGGTGAGGTTTTCACGAGCACGCCCTCAGCCGGTGGAGCAATGCCCAGTGCCGCGTTCGCCTGCAGCACGCCCCGTCCGATCTTCTCGAGGGTTTCTTCCGCGTCCATGGCGCCGGTGGTGGCCAAGGCCGACCCGAACAGGGCCGCGCGCGTTGCCTCGACGCGCATCCAGGGCTCTGGGTACCTGGCAAGTTCCGCTTGATGGCTGGCCATCCACAATGCGGCGGCGGCTGCCAGCTGCGGCGTGGCCGAGGAGGTGCCTGCGCCGTCCATGCTGACCAGGTTGCCGCAGCCGAACTCGGCCCAGGGCACGTTGGGGGTGAAGGCGCCCATCGCCGTCTGCATCTTCGACGCCGGCCCATAATTGCCTTGCATGGTGCCCGGGCTGAGGCCGGCGTAGGCGCGCCCGTTGGCCATCACCCCGCAGGCCGCGAGCACGCGCTTGAAGCGGGCGGGGAACACGATCGAGCCGGGTGTCGGGGCCCAGGCGTAGTTGTTGCCCGCCGCGGTGACCATGAACACGCCGTGCTCGTAGGCCAGGTTGACCGCATCGGCGAGGGCGCGGGAGGACAGGCCGCCCATGCTCATCGACAGGATGTGCACCTTCTGTTGCACCGCATACTGGAAGCCCTGGACCATGCTGCCGGTCGAGAAGCGCACGACCCAGTCGGCGATGCGAATGGGAATGACGGTGGCGTGTGGCGCGCCGCCGACGAAGCCGGAAAAGCCCTGCGCGATGGCTGGGTTGTTGATTTCGTTGCCGGCCAGGAGGCTCAGCGTGGCATGGCCATGGCCCTGGTTGCGGACCGCCGTCCAGCCGTCCGGTGTGCGATCGGTGGCGTCGTTGGGGTGATCACTGTCGCGGAAATTCCGTTGGTTCTGCTTGTCGAGGTGCAGGGGCAGGGAGGCGTGGTTCGGGTCGTAGCCGGTGTCCAGGTGCGCGATCCTGATGGCCTGCTGCTGGTCCCTGGCGACCTTGCTCCGTGCAGCGCCCAGCTGCGAGAAGCGGTCTTCAAGGTGCCATTGGTTGTCATCCTTTACCACGGCCTTCTGGCCTGACTTGTCCTGGGGGTGAAAGGTACACGCCGCCGCGGCCAGCGCGGCCGCTGGTGCTGGCGACTCGGTAAACCAGGCTTGCTCGATGTCCGGTTCGACAAACTCGATCTGCGTGCTGCCGGTGGCGGCAAAACCTGCCCCGTGGGCCAGCATGGCATGGGCGGCGTCCCAGGGGTTGCTGGTGAACGGCAAGGGGGCACGGTACCAGGTCGAGCCCTGCGCGCGCGCCACGCCGGCGATACCTGGTTGAGCGGGGATCGTCAGGATCGCTTCCATGTCCGTCGCGCCGACCGCGGCGGCCAGCCCCTGCCTGTGTCCGTCGCTCAAGTTCCCCCGAATCTTGACCAGCAGCGCCTGTGCCATGGTGTCCCTCCCTGTTCGCGGCAAATCTCCCTGCGCAGGTTGATGGCAGGGTGCCTTCAGCGTAGCCGGTCCTGGTCAGAGCGCCGTCGCGTCCTTTGTAGGAACGGCTTCAGCCGCGATGCAGGCACCACGGTGCGTGGCACCCGCTTCGCGGGTGATCGCGGCTGAAGCCGCTCCTACAGAGGTTGCGTCAAGTCGAGTGGTTCCAGTGTCAGGCTTTGCCGGGGATGCCGTATTTGCGCAGCCGCTGGGCAATCGCCGTGTGCGAGGTCTGCAACCGCCCGGCCAGCTGCCGGGTCGAGGGGTAGCTGGCATACAAACGCTGCAGCAACTCCCGCTCGAAATCCCCCACCGCCTGCTCCAGGCTCGCCACTTCGCCATCCTGGCCCCGGGCCACCGAGGTGCCGGCGATGTCCAGGTCGCCGATGTCCACCACATTGCTTTCGCAGATGGCCGCAGCGCGGAAGATCACGTTCTGCAACTGGCGCACGTTGCCCGGCCAGGGGTTGCCCAGCAGCGCCGGATGGGTGGCCGCGGCCAGGCGGCAGGGCGGGCGCTGGATCTGGGTGCAGGCCTGCTGCATGAAGTACTGCGCCAGGGACAGGATGTCCTGGCCGCGATCACGCAGGGGCGGGACCTGCAGATTGAGCACGTTGAGGCGGTAGAACAGGTCTTCGCGGAAAGTGCCCTCGGCGACCATGCGCTCCAGGTCGCGGTGGGTGGCGCTGATGATGCGCACGTCCACCTTCACTTCGCGGTCGCCGCCCACGCGGCGGAAGCTGCCGTCGCTGAGAAAACGCAGCAGCTTGGCTTGCAGGTACGGCGACATCTCGCCGATCTCGTCGAGGAACACCGTGCCCTGGTTGGCCAGCTCCATCAGCCCGGGCTTGCCGCCACGTTGCGCGCCAGTGAAGGCGCCGGGGGCATAGCCGAACAGCTCGCTCTCGGCCAGGCTTTCGGGCAGCGCCGCGCAGTTGAGTGCCAGGAACGGCGCGGCGTGGCGGCTGCTGATGGCATGGCAGGCGCGGGCCACCAGCTCCTTGCCGGTGCCGGTCTCGCCATGCACCAGCAGCGGCGCGTCGAGGGTGGCCACGCGCAGGGCGCGGGCCTTGAGGGTGCGGATCGCCGGGGAGTCGCCGAGCATGGCGTCGAAACCTTCGGCGTGGTCGTGGTGCAGGGCCGACAGGCGCTCGCCCATGCGGTTGGGCGGGTACAGCGTCAGCAGGCCGCCGGCGTGGGTGATCGGCGTGGCGTCGAGCAGCAGGCTCTGGCCATTGAGCTGCATCTCGCGCATGGGCAGGTGGAAGTTGTTGTCCAGCAACGCTTGCAGCAGGTCGGGGTCGCCGAACAGCTCGCCCACCGAGCGCCCGGCCGATTCGCGGCCGCACAGGGCGATCAGCGCGGGGTTGGCCAGCAGCACCTTGCCGGCGCTGTCCACGGCCAGCACCGGGTCGCTCATGGCGGCGAGCAGGGCGTCGAGCTGCAGGTGGCGGCGTTGGCCGGGGAGGATGTCGACCACTTCCACCGACTGCACGCCACGCACCTCGAACAGGGCGTCGTGCAGTTCCTCCAGCACGGCGGGGCTGAGGGTGGGGGCGTCGATGTAGACGTTCGGCGGGACCATCTCCACGGCATCGAGGTTCAGGTTGCGGGCGCCGAGCAGGGCCAGGACTTCCTGGGTGATGCCGACGCGGTCGATGAAGCTGACGTGGATGCGCATGGGGGGCAATTATGGCCGAGGGAGGCCGTAGTATGCCTTGGGAGCCGGGGCTAGCCCAACATTGCCGGGGGCGCTGTGCGCCCCTTTCGCGACACAAGGCCGCTCCTACAGGGATCGCACGTACCTGTAGGAGCGGCCTTGTGCCGAAAAGGGACCCCGAGGATCACTCCAGATGCTCAGGCTTGATCGGGTCGCCCGATTTCACATCCAGCTTGGCGCGAATGTCCTCGAACATCGCGTCGTAAAGCTTGTGCGGCGAGCCAAGGGTCTCGAACTTCTTCGGTGGGGCCAGGTAAGCCTGGGCCTTGCGCGTGGTGACGCTCAAGAAACTGGGCAGCACCTGGTCCTTGGCCAGGAAGAACTTCTCGTCCACCGTCTTGCCTTCGATGCTGCCATGCAGGCGGAACTGGATACCTCTGCCTTCCTTGGGGTCGGTCGCTGCCTCGTATTCGATATTGAGGTCGTAGCTGTGGTCGTTTTTGTTCAGCGCCGTGCGCTCGATATGCACGTGACCGGGTTGATACTGGGCCATGGCGGAATCCTCCGGAAGGTTGAAAGCGGCGGGTGCCGGGCACCCGCCAACTGCATTCAACGGTAGCTGATACCGGGCTTGCTGGTGGAAACCCGGGTGCCGGCGGTGCCCTTGACGATGTCCTCGATGTTCTCCAGCGAGCTGATCACCGCGACCTTGCCGGTGTTGCGGGCGAAATCGCAGGCGGCCTGGACCTTCGGCCCCATGGAGCCTGCGGCGAAGCCCAGGCGTTCCAGCTCGTCGGGGTGTGCCTGGGCAATGGCCTTCTGGGTCGGCTTGCCCCAGTCGATGTACGCCGCGTCGACGTCGGTGGCGATGATCAGCAGGTCGGCGTCCAGTTGTTCGGCCAGCAGCGCCGAGCACAGGTCCTTGTCGATCACCGCCTCGATGCCCTTGAGCTTGCGGTTTTCGTCGTACATGGTGGGGATGCCGCCGCCGCCGGCGCAGATCACGATGCTGCTCTTCTCCAGCAGCCACTTGATCGGGCGGATCTCGAAGATGCGCTTGGGTTTCGGGCTGGCCACCACGCGGCGGTACTTGTCGCCGTCGGGCTTGACCACCCAGCCTTTCTCCTTGGCCAGGCGCTCGGCCTCGTCCTTGGCGTAGACCGGGCCGATGAACTTGGTCGGATCCTTGAACGCCGGGTCGTTGGCGTCCACTTCGACTTGCGTGAGCAGGGTGGCGAAGGGCACTTCGAAGGCCAGCAGGTTGCCCAGTTCCTGTTCGATCATGTAGCCGATCATGCCTTCGGTCTCGGCACCGAGCACGTCCAGCGGGTAGGCTTCATCCGGCTTGTACGACAGCCCCTGCAGCGACAGCAGGCCGACCTGCGGGCCATTGCCGTGGGCGATGACCAGCTCGTTGCCGGGGTGGATCTTGGCGATCTGCTCGGTGGCGGTGCGGATATTGGCGCGCTGGTTGTCGGCGGTCATCGGCTCGCCGCGGCGCAGCAGGGCGTTGCCGCCCAAAGCAACAACGATACGCATGGGGAATGTCCTTCTGATGAGTGACGCGGTCCCTGTAGGAGCCGGCCTTGCCGGCGAATGCCATGGCATGTGTCGGCATCGGGGTGGGCCGGTTCGCCAGCAAGGCTGGCTCCTACAGGGGGGGCGTGGGGTTACAGGTCGGCCAGGGTCGACACCAGGATCGCCTTGATCGTGTGCATGCGGTTTTCCGCCTGCTCGAAGGCGATGCAGGCCGGCGACTCGAACACGTCATCGGTCACTTCGATGCCGTTGGCCAGGTCCGGGTACTGCTCGGCGATCTGCTTGCCGACCTTGGTTTCGGAGTTGTGGAACGCCGGCAGGCAGTGCATGAACTTGGTGCGCGGGTTGCCGGTGGCCTTCATCAGTTCCTTGTTCACCTGGTAGGGCTTGAGCAGCTTGATGCGCTCGCCCCAGGCTTCAATCGGCTCGCCCATCGACACCCAGACGTCGGTGTGGACGAAGTCCACGCCGTTGACCGCGGCTTTCGGGTCTTCGGTCAGGGTGATGCGCGCGCCGCTTTCCTCGGCGTATTTATGGCAACGCTCGACCAGGTCGTCATGGGGCCACAGCGCCTTGGGCGCGGCGATGCGCACATCCATGCCGAGCTTGGCGCCGATCAGCAGCAGCGAGTTGCCCATGTTGTTGCGGGCGTCGCCCAGGTAGGCGTAGCTGATGTCGTGCAGCGGCTTGTCGCTGTGCTCGCGCATGGTCAGCACGTCGGCGATCATTTGCGTTGGGTGGTACTCGTCGGTCAGGCCGTTGAACACCGGCACGCCGGCGAACTTGGCCAGCTCCTCGACGATCTCCTGCTTGAAGCCACGGTATTCGATGGCGTCGTACATGCGCCCGAGCACGCGGGCAGTGTCCTTCATGCTCTCCTTGTGGCCGATCTGCGAGGAGTTGGGGTCGATGTAGGTGACGTTGGCGCCCTGGTCATAGGCGGCGACTTCGAAGGCGCAGCGGGTGCGGGTCGAGGTCTTTTCGAAGATCAGGGCGATGTTGTTGCCCTTCAGGTGCTGCTGTTCTGTGCCGGTGTACTTGGCGCGCTTGAGGTCGCGGGACAGGTCCAGCAGGTAGCGCAGCTCGCGGGTGCTGTGGTGTTCGAGGCTGAGCAGGTTGCGGTTATGGATGTTGAACGCCATGACGGTTCTCCTTGGATTCGGTGAGGTGCCCGGCCGCTGCTTTGTGGGGGCGGCCGGGTGCGATGGGCGTTAGTAATCGATAGGGTCGCGGACGATCGGGCAGGTCATGCAGTGGCCGCCGCCGCGGCCCCGGCCCAGTTCGCCGGCGCTGATGGTGATGACCTCGATCCCGGCCTTGCGCAGCAGGGTGTTGGTGTAGGTGTTGCGGTCGTAGCCGATGACCACGCCGGGCTCGACTGCCACCACGTTGTTGCCGTCATCCCATTGTTCGCGCTCGGCGGCGAAGCTGTTGCCGCCGGTCTCGACCACGCGCAGCTTGACCCCCAACTGTTCGCCGACCACCTCGATGAACGACTTGTTCTCGCGGCGCACGTCCAAGCCGTAAGGCTTGCTTTCGTCCGGGCGGATGATGAACGGCACGATCTCTTTCACCACTTCCGGGAAGACCGTGACCAGGTCGCGGTCGCAGAAGCTGAACACGGTGTCCAGGTGCATCGCGGCGCGGGACTTCGGCAGGCCGGCGACGATGACTTTCTCCACCGCGCCCTTGGCGAACAGGTTCTGCGCCAGTTGGCCGATGGCCTGGCGCGAGGTGCGCTCACCCATGCCGATCAGCACGATGCCTTTACCGATCGGCATCACGTCGCCGCCCTCGAGGGTGGCCTTGCCATGGTCCTTGTCGGGGTCGCCGTACCAGACCTGGAAGTCGGCGCCGGTGAATTCCTTGTGGAATTTGTAGATGGCGGTGGTCAGCAGGGTTTCCTGGCGTCGCGCCGGCCAGTACATCGGGTTGAGCGTGACGCCGCCGTAGATCCAGCAGGTGGTGTCGCGGGTGAACTGGGTGTTGGGCAGCGGGTCGAGCAGGAAGCTGGAGTGGCCCAGGTAGTCGCGGTACATCTTGATCACGCTGGCGCCTTCGCTGTCGGGCAGGTCGTCACCGGCCACGCCGCCGATCAGGAACTCGGCCAGCTTGCGTGGCTCCAGGCTTTCGAGCCAGCTGCGCACTTCGTTGGTGAGGCCGACGCCGACGGTGTCGGAGGTGATCTTGCGGTCGAGAATCCACTTCAGCGCTTCGGGTTGCTGGACGATGTCGGTCAGCAGGTTGTGCATTTCCAGCACGTCGACGCCGCGCTCGCGCATCTTGGTGACGAAGTCGAAGTGGTCTCGTTTGGCCTGGTCGACCCAGATCACGTCGTCGAATAGCAGTTCGTCGCAGTTGCTCGGGGTCAGGCGCTTGTGCGCCAGGCCCGGGCTGCAGACCATCACTTTGCGCAGTTTGCCGGCTTCGGAATGAACGCCGTATTGCTGTTTCTCAGTGGACATGGTGAATCCTCCTGTAAAGCGAAGTCGTGGTTCAGAGCGTCAGGAAGCCGTCATACAGGCCGTAGGCCGCCACCAGGGCGCCCGCGACCACGGCGGCGAAGATCAGTTTTTCCACGTTGGTGAAGATCGGTTGGCCGACCTCGCGCTTGGCCTTGGCGAACAGGATCGCGCCAGGGGCATAGAGCAGGGCCGAGAGCAGCAGGTATTTCACGCCGCCGGCGTACAGCAGCCAGATCGCGTAGACCAGGGCGATGCCGCCGATGATCAGGTCTTTCTTGCGTTCGGCCAGGGCCTGTTCATAGGTCTCGCTGCGCCAGGCCAGCAGGAAGGCATAGGCCGCCGACCACAGGTAGGGCACCAGGATCATCGAGGTGGCGAGGTAGATCAGCGACAGGTAGGTGCTGTTGGAGAACAGGGTGATGACCAGGAAGATCTGCACCATGGCGTTGGTCAGCCACAGGGCGTTGGCCGGCACATGGTTGGCGTTCTCGCGGCGCAGGAACTCCGGCATGGTGTGGTCCTTGGCGGCGGCGAACATGATCTCGGCGCACAGCAGCACCCACGACAGCAGGGCGCCCAGCAGCGAAATGATCAGGCCGACGCTGATCAGCACCGCACCCCAGTGGCCGACCACATGTTCAAGCACGGCGGCCATCGACGGGTTCTGCAGCTTGGCCAGTTCCGGCTGGGTCATCACGCCCAGCGACAGCACGTTGACCAGCACCAGGAACAGCAGCACGGTGACGAAGCCAATGACCGTGGCCTTGCCGACGTCGGAGCGTTTTTCCGCACGGGAGGAGAAGATGCTCGCGCCCTCGATGCCGATGAACACCCACACGGTGACCAGCATCATGTTGCGCACCTGGTTCATCACGCTGCCCAGCTCAGGTGTGCCCAGCGCCCAGATGTCGGCGGTGAACACATCGAGCTTGAAGGCGAACAGGCAGATCAGGGCGAACAGCGCCAGCGGCACGACCTTGGCCACGGTGGTGACCAGGTTGATGAAGGCGGCTTCCTTGATGCCGCGCAGCACCAGGAAGTGCACTGCCCACAGCAGGACCGAGGCGCCGATCACCGCCGCCGGGGTGTTGCCTTCACCGAACACCGGGAAGAAGTACCCCAGGGTGCTGAACAGCAGCACGAAGTAGCCGACGTTGCCCAGCCAGGCGCTGATCCAGTAGCCCCAGGCGGAAGAGAAACCCATGTAGTCGCCGAAGCCGGCCTTGGCATAGGCGTACACCCCGCCGTCGAGGTCAGGCTTGCGGTTGGCGAGGGTCTGGAAGACGAAGGCGAGGGTGAGCATGCCCACCGCGGTGATGGCCCAACCGATCAGCACGGCCCCAACGCCAGCGCTGGCGGCCATGTTCTGTGGTAACGAGAAGATCCCGCCACCGATCATCGAGCCGACGACAAGTGCAACAAGTGCACCGAGTTTTAGTTTTCCGGGAGAATCAGACATTTAACGACTCCATACCAGGAGAAAGTTGACCTCAGAATAAATCTGACGCCTGGATCATTCGCTGACTTAGATCAGTTCATGCCCGCATGAAGATCAGAAAAATCCTTCATGCGCCTCCTGGAGGATGCCGACAGCTCTGGCGCAGGCCTTGTGCGCTGGCACCTCCGTGTCCTTCTAGAGCAAACGCTCCGTTTCGCCTGCGAACTGTGAAGTTAGACCGTTTTAGGGTTTTCGCAAATTTTTCACAGTAAATAGCGACAGGTTTAGACGGCTCGTGAAGTATTCGACAACAGTGATTTTTATGAGGGGGATGCCATAGACATTCCGGTTATGAGTGCTATAGGTTTAATGGCTCGATTTGATAAAAATCTTGTAACGATAATGTTGGCAAACACGTTTACGCGCGCCCGCGCACGAGGAACCCCATGAGCGAACCAGGACAGAAATTGCGCCTTGGCGCGCTCATCGCGCTGGTGGTCGGCTCGATGATTGGCGGCGGGATCTTCTCGTTGCCGCAGAACATGGCGGCGCGTGCCGATGTCGGGGCCGTGCTGATCGGCTGGAGCATCACCGCGGTGGGCATGCTGGCCCTGGCGTTCGTGTTCCAGACCCTGGCCAACCGCAAGCCGGAGCTGGATTCCGGGGTGTATGCCTACGCCAAGGCCGGTTTTGGCGACTACATGGGCTTCTCTTCGGCCTGGGGCTACTGGATCAGCGCCTGGCTGGGCAACGTCGGCTACTTCGTGCTGCTGTTCAGCACCCTGGGCTTCTATTTCCCGGTGTTCGGCGAAGGCAACACGCCGGTGGCCATCGGTTGTGCCTCGTTGCTGCTGTGGGCGGTGCATTTCCTGGTGCTGCGCGGTATCAAGGAGGCGGCGTTCATCAACCAGGTGACCACCGTGGCCAAGGTGGTGCCGTTGCTGATGTTCATCGTCATCGCCGCCTTCGCCTTTCGCGCCGACATTTTCACCCGCGACATCTGGGGGCTGAGCAACCCCAAGTTCGGCAACGTGCTCGAGCAGGTGCGCAACATGATGCTGGTGACGGTGTTCGTGTTCATCGGCATCGAGGGCGCCAGTGTCTATTCCGGGCGAGCGTTGCATCGCTCGGACGTGGGCAAGGCGACGGTGGTGGGCTTTCTCGGGGTGCTGGCGTTGCTGGTGCTGGTCAACGTGCTGTCGCTGGGGGTGATGACCCAGCCTGAGTTGGCGGGGTTGCAGAACCCCTCGCTGGCTTCGGTGCTGGAGCATATCGTCGGGCCCTGGGGCGCGCTGCTGATCAGCATCGGGTTGGCGGTTTCGCTGCTGGGGGCCTTGCTGTCCTGGGCGCTGTTGTGTGCCGAGATCCTGTTCGCCACCGCCCGCGACAAGACCATGCCGCGCTTCCTGGCGCGGGAGAACAAAAACCATGTGCCGGCCAATGCCCTGTGGCTGACCAATGTGATGATCCAGGGCTTCCTGCTGATCACCCTGTTCTCGGCGGGCACCTACACCAGCCTGATCTACCTGGCGTCGTCGATGATCCTGGTGCCGTACTTCTGGTCGGCGGCCTACGCGGTGTTGCTGGCGCTGCGGGGAGAGAGCTACGAGGGGCAGGCCGGGCTGCGGCGCAAGGACCTGCTGGTGGCGGCGGTCGCGTTGCTGTATGCGGTCTGGCTGCTGTATGCCGGCGGGCTCAAGTACGTGCTGTTGTCGGCGTTGCTGTATGCGCCGGGGGTGATCCTGTTCGCCCATGCCAAGCGCGAGCAGGGGCAGGTGTTGTTCACGGCCTGGGAGAAGCTGATTTTCGCGGCGGTGCTCGCCGGTGCGGGATTGGCCGCGTACGCACTCTATTCCGGATTGCTGACCCTGTAGGAGCCAGCCTTGCTGGCGAACGGTACACCTCGGTGTATCAGGCAAGGCTGCGCCTTGCATTCGCCAGCAAGGCTGGCTCCTACGAAAAGCGTCACCAGCGGGCGTTGGAAGAGCCGAGCTCGCAGGCGCCCAGGGACCCGCTCAGCTGTGCTTCTCCTACTTCAAGAGGCCCCCTGATCCATCTCGCTTCACCCCAGGGTGTGTGCTCGACATGCGGGTCGTGATCGTCGGACGACTCCGGCGCTCGGGGCGTGACCAGATCCACAGGTTGCCAAGGGTCATGCCGCCGATGGCGAGGAACACTGGCCAGCGGTGGTCGAGGAAGGTCAGCATCAGCCCCGCGCACAGCAACATGCTGACGGTGGCGCTGACTTTCGCCCGGCGCTGGATCACTTTGCCGTTGCGCCAGTTGTAGAGGATCGGGCCGAACAGACGGTGGTTCTCCAGCCATGCTGATAGTCGTGGCGAGCTGCGGGTGGCGGCCCAGGCGGCGAGGAGGATGAACTCGGTGGTGGGCAGGCCGGGGATGACGATCGCGACCAGGCCGATCCCCAGGCTGACATAGGCCAGGATCGCATACAGCAGGCGGGACAGTTTCGAGCGGGCGATTCGGGTCATGGTCTCACGGCAACGGTGTGGCCGCCCGAGGGCGGCCGGGTAAAGCGTGTCAGGCCAGTGCAGCGTCGGCGGCGTAGGCGTGCTTGAGCAGTTCGGTGAAGCGCTCGAAGGCGGCGACCGCGCCACGCTCGGCGGCGGCTTCCTCTTCAGCCGACAGCGCCAGGCCGTCGAGAATGCGGGTGAACTGCTTCCAGCCTTCGGCGCGGCCACCGGCCGGTTCGCCCAGGTGACGGGCACCGAAGCTGTCGGACAGCTCGAGGGCCACGGCACGCTTGATCAGGAACGCGGCGCCCAGTTTGGAGCCTTCGGAGACGAAGATCCAGCCCATGGCTTCACCCAGGCTTGGCGACTGCAGGGCACCGGCGACCGGGGCGGGGACTTCGGTGTCGAGGTCGGCCAGGTCCAGGCGCGCTTGTTCGGCGCGGCAACGTTCGGCCAGGTCGGGGACGATGGCGATCAGTTGCGGGTCGTTGTACAGCGCCTGCAATTCAGATTGGAACAGGTACTGGGCGACCACGAAGCGGGCGAAGCTCTCGCGGGTGTCGAACGGCTTGTGCGACTTGACCAGGGCGTCCAGCTCGGTGTGCGGGGCGTGGGTGATCTGGTTGAGGCGCTGGGAGCGCAGGGCGGCGCGCTCGGAGGAAGGGGCGTTCATGGGGCATCCTTGGAAAATGGGGCGTCTAGTGACAAGACGAAACAGAAGACGCGGGACAGTAAAAAAACCTCACCTGCGAAGTGAAATCATTCTCATGAATCGACGTCAGGGTGTCGCGCATTGATTGGGTGCGGTCTGTGTAGGAGCGGCTTCAGCCGCGATCACCCGCAAAGCGGGTGTCACACACCGAGGTGGCTGCATCGCGGCTGAAGCCGCTCCTACAAATGACGCTGAGCGCAGCCACGTTGAGGAGCGGGGTTGTCCCGCGATGCAGTTGCCGATTTCAGCCGATCAGATATCCCACACCAGGTTGATGGCGAAGTTACGCCCCGGCATGGTCAGGCGATCGAGGTTGGCCGGTTGGGTCACGCCCGCTTCACCCAGCGCGTCGTAGCCACGCACGTCATCCCACTGCCAGTACTTCTTGTCGGTCAGGTTGTACAGGCCGGCGTTGACGGTGATGTCGTCGGTCACCTTGTAGTAGCCGGTCAGGTCCAGCACACCGTAGCCCGGGGTACGGAACTGCTTGCTGGCGCCATCGGGGGCGAAGAAGGTGGTGTCGTCGACACGGTCCTTGCGCTTGACCAGGGTCCAGCTGACCAACCCGCCGTAGTTCTGCTGCTCATAGCCCAGGCCCAGCACCGCGGTCAGCGGGTTTACGCTGTTCAGTGGCTGGCCGGTGTCGTCGTTGCGGCCACGGGCGTAGGCCAGCGAGCCCTGGGTGTACAGGCCTTGCACGGCACCGAAGTGGTCGAGGTTCAGGCGGCCCTTGAACTCGGCGCCCTTGATGGTGGCGTGCTTGATGTTGTTGGCCTGGAAGGTCGAACCGAGGTTGGCCGACTGCACGGCGTCCTCGTTGATGAAGTCGCGGTACTTGTTGTAGAACACCGCCACGTCGAAGTTACCGGCCTCGAAGTTGCCGCGCAGGCCGGTCTCGTAGCTCTTGCTCTTCTCCGGTTCCAGGTTCGGGTTGGGCTCGACGCTATAGCCCAGGGTCGGGTTGTCGAAGCGCCCATACATGGCCTTGGCGGTCGGGGTGCGGAAGCCTTCGGCGTACTGGCCGTACCAGGTGTAGTTGTCGTTGAAGGCATAGGTGACGCCGAACTTGGGCGAGACGCGGTGCCACTTCTTGTCCGAATCGTCGATGCTGCCTGGCGCCGCGCCGGTGCCCTGGATACCGCGCAGGAACTCGGCGGTCATCTTCGGTTCCATGCGGGTGTAGTCGTAGCGCGCACCCGGCAGGAAGGTCCAGTTGTTCCAGCGGATTTCGTCCTGGGCAAACAGGCTGTAGGTGTTCACGGTCGGGTCCGGGAAGTCGCTGACCAGCACCTGGCCATCGCTCGGGCTGTTCTGGCCGATGGCCCGGCAGGAGCCACCCACGTTGAGGCAGGTGCCGGTGCCACTGCGCGAACCGGTGACCTTCTCATGCTTGAGGGTCGTGCCGTAGGTCAGCAGGTGCTCGGTGGCGCCAATGCTGAAGGCCTTGTCGAGTTGGCCGTCGAAGACCCACTGGCGGTCCTTGTAGGTGGTCTGGCGGTCGCGGAACACCTGGCGGCCGTTGGCGAAGTACAGCTCGTCGGTGCGCTGGTCGGTCTTGGCGATCTGGTAGTTCAGGCTCCACTTCACGTGGTCGGCGACCAGGCTGTCGAGACCGAATTCGTGGTTGATGCCGAAGCGCTCGCGGGTGACGGTGTCGTTGCCCTGGCGCATGCGGTACATGTTCGAGGCGCCACGGCCCGGAATGAACGGGCCACCCACGGCGCTGAGGATGTTCTGGTCACGGTCATCCTTGTAGTGCTCGTAGGTGAAGCCCAGGCGCGCGTCGTCGGCGTAGTTCCAGCCGAGCTTGGCCAGCACGTTGGTGGTGCGCACGTCCTCGGGGTTGGCCTCGCTGCGGTCCAGGCCGGTGCCCCCGTGTTCGCCGTAGGATTCGGTCTCGTGGCCATTGCGCTGGCTCAGGTGCAGCAACCCGTCGAAATCGCCCTGGCGACCGGCGACGGTGGCGGAGGTCAGCCAGCTTTCGTCGGCGGAGCTGTAGCCGGTCTTCAGGCGCGCGCCGACATCCTTGCCAGGCTTGATGATGTCGTCGGGGTCGAGGGTGAAGTAGCTCACCGCGCCACCGATGGCGTTGCTGCCGTACAGCACCGAGGCCGGGCCACGGAGGATCTCCACGCGCTTGATGATCTCCGGGTCGACGTAGTTGCGCTGGGTCTGGGCGTAGGGGCCGTAGAAGAAACTGTCGGGGATCGACACGCCATCGACCTGGGTGAGGATGCGCTCACCATCGATACCGCGGATGTTGTAGCCGTTAAGGCCGCTGCGCTGGCCGACGCCGCCGACCGAGACGCCCGGTTCGTAGCGCACCAGTTGCTTGATGTCGTTGACGTTCTGCCGGTCCAGCTGTTCGCGGGTCTGTACGCTGACGGTGCTCGGCACCTGGCTGACGTCCTGGGCACTGCGCGTGGCGCTGACCGTCACCTGTTGCAGGGCGATGGCATTGCCTGCCGCCTGGCGTTCGAGCACTACATTGCCGTTGCCGATCTTGCGGTAGCTCAAACCGGTGCCGCGCAGCAGGCGCTGCAACGCCGCCTCCGGCGCCAGCGAGCCCTGCACGCCCGGCGACGCCACGCCCTCGGCCAGGTCGGCGCTGAACCCGACCTGCCAGCCGGTTACCTGGCTGAACGCGTTGACGGCCGACACCAGTGGCTGTTGGTCGATGGCGAAACGGTAGTCGCCCATGCGCGGGCTGCTCGCTTGGGCCGGTTCGGCGGCCAGCGTCGGCAGGCTGATGGCGCCGCTGGCAAGCAGGGCCAGGGTCAGCAGCGACAGTTGCCCCCGACGGCGGGAAATGGAGGACGGGCGGGTTTGACCAGTGGACATCGAAAGCGCTCCCTGTCGCGCGAAGGGTTATAGGCAGTGGCTGTTCTCGTTTTCGAACGAGAATCAATCGTATTGGCTATAACGAGACGGGCGAGGGAAGGCGATCGCGTAAAAAAACTTTCAGGTCAGTTGAGAATCACCAGCGCGGGGTATTCGTGCAGCTGTGCCGAGGTGATATGGGCGAGGGCGCGCAGGGTTTCCAGGGGTTGGTCGAGGCGGTAGTTGCCGGTGACGGCGACCTGCTCGAGGCGCTCGTTGTGGTTGATGATCCAGCCGGGGTAGTAACGGCGCACCTCGGCGAGCACCTGGCTCAGCGGGCAGTTCTCGAACACCAGGCGGCCCTCGATCCAGGCCAGTTCCTTGCGCAGGTCCGGGCGCTGGCGCTGGCCGAAGCCGTCGGGGCCAACGCTGATGCTGTCGCCGGCACTGAGGCGGATGCGCTGGTCGCTGGCTGCCTGCAAGTCGACATCGCCGCGTTGCACGCGCACCTGAGCCTGGCCGTCGAGATAACGCACGGCGAAGTCGGTGTCGCGCACACTGGCGCGCAACGGGCCGGCCTGCACTTCCAGTGCGGGTTGGCCGCCGTCGGACACCTGGAAGTACGCCTCGCCCTGTAGCAGGCGGGCCACCTGGCGCCCGTCGCGCACATCACTGGCGAAGGCTGAATTGGTGTTGAGCAGGACCTTGGCGCCATCGTCCAGTTGCAGGCGCTGGCGTTCACCGACCACGGTCAGGTGGTCGGCCTGCAGGCGCACCGGCAGGTTGCCGAAGGTGAACAGCCCGACCAACAGCATGGCGGCGGTGGCCAGGGGCTTCCAGTGGCGGCGCAGGCGCCCGCCGAACTTGCGCCGACGCTGCTGGTGCAACTGGCCAGCGGCCTGGCGCAGCGGCGCACCGTTCCACAGCGCCTCGGCCTCCACATAGGCCTCGGCGTTTTCCGGCTCGGCGCCGAGCCAGTGCTCGAAGGCCTGGGTGTCGCTTTCGTCGGCGCACTGCAGGCGGATCAGCCAGTCCATCGCCTCTGCGCGGGCACGGGCGCGGGCGTCAGGCGCGGCGGCGGTCGGGCGAGGAGAGGGCTGGTCGGTCACGGAGGGTCCTTGCGGCGGGCTTTTTTGCGCATGATCAGTGCAGACCCGATGCATGGCAAGGGCTTTGCGCGGGTGGCCTGGCGAGCGGTGCTGTCACTGGTGCCGGTCGGCCACGCCCATGCAGATGGCCATGATCAGTTTCAGTTCCTTCTGCACCGTGCTGGCCGAGACGTCCAGTTGCTCGGCGATCTCCAGGTAGCTGGCGCCGTGCAGGCGGCTGAGGATGAAGATGCGCTGCTGGCGCTCGGTCAACTGGCCGAGGCTGACGCTCAGGTGTTTGAGCAACTGTTCGGCGTGGGCGGCATCTTCGCTGCTGCCCGCAGGGGCGGCGACGTTGTGCAGGACCTGCTCGGGGACATCGTCGATCAGCGTGCGGGCCTGTACCCGACGGGCGCGCAGATGGTCCAGGGCGAGGTTGCGGGCGGTCTGGAAGACAAAGGGTTCCAGGTGCTCGATGGGGCGTTCGCCCAACGCTCGGGTGACCCGCAGGTAGGTTTCCTGCAGCAGATCCTCGGCGGTGCTGGGGTTGCCCACCATGCGCTGCAGGGTGCGCAGCAGGGTGAGGCGCTGGTTGAGGAAGACTGAGTTGAACCGGGACTGACTCACGGGGAAACCTGACCGCTCTGGGGTGAATGATAATGCTTATCATCCATGCTTCAGGTCAAGTGGGAAAATGTCATGAACGGGTAAAGACCGGGAATGTCGCACCGGGCGCTGCAGGAGCGGCTTTAGCCGCGATGCGGGCATCGCGGTGTCTGACACCCGCCTTGCGGGTGATCGCGGCTGAAGCCGCTCCTACAGGTACAGCGCCTGCCTTGGGAGCGAGGGTTACTTCGCGTTGAACAACGCCAGGCAGTTGTCCAGCATGCGGTTGGAGAAGCCCCACTCATTGTCGTACCAGGCCAGCACCTTGAGCATGCGGCCATTGGCGCGGGTGTGGTTGGCGTCGAAGATCGACGACAACGGGTTGTGGTTGAAGTCGCACGACACCAGCGGCAGGGCGTTGTAGCCCAGCACGCGGGAGTGGCGGCTGGCTTCGAGGAACACCTGGTTCACTTCTTCCGCCGTCACCTCGCGCTTGAGGTTGACGGTGAGGTCGACCAGCGACACGTTGATCACCGGTACCCGCACCGCCATCCCCGTCAACTTGCCGGCCAGCTCCGGCAGCACCAGGCCTACGGCCTCGGCGGCGCCGGTCTTGCTCGGGATCATCGACTGGGTGGCCGAGCGCGCGCGGTACGGGTCGCTGTGGTAGACGTCGGTGAGTACCTGGTCGTTGGTGTAGGCGTGGATGGTGGTCATCAGCCCCTGCTCGATGCCGAACTCGCGGTGCAGCACCTGGGCGATCGGCGCCAGGCAGTTGGTGGTGCAGGAGGCGTTGGAGATGACCTGGTGCGAGGCGCGCAGCACGTCGTGGTTGACCCCGTACACCACGGTGGCGTCGGCACCCTTGGCCGGCGCGCTGACGATTACCTTGGTGGCCCCTGCGGCCAGGTGCGCGGCAGCCTTGGCGCGCTCGGTGAACAGCCCGGTGCATTCGAACACCACATCGATGGCCAGGGCTTTCCAGGGCAGCTCGGCGGGGTTGCGGATGGCGCTGACGGCGATGCGGTCGCCGTTGACGGTGAGGCTTTCGTGGTCGGACTCGACCGTGGCGTCGAAGGTGCCGTGGACGCTGTCGAACTTGAGCAGGTGGGCATTCATCGCGCTGTCGCCCAGGTCGTTGATGGCGACGACCTGCAGGTCCTGACGGTAGCCGTGCGTGTAGAGTGCACGCAGGATGTTGCGTCCGATGCGACCGAAGCCGTTGATGGCGATGCGAAGGGTCATGGCGTTACCTCTGGCAGTCAGGTGAAGCCTGTGGCACAAAGAGTAGCTTCACTGAAACGGTTTTGTTGTTGGAATTACAAGATTATTCATCGAGTGATAGAAAACAAGCCTTTTTGCTGGCAGTATTTTGTTTAAACATACAACGAGCGGTCGGGTCAGCCCCTCTTCGAACACGCCAGGCATCTCTCTCTAGAGCCTAGGTCGCAATCGTTTGGAGGGAAAATACCCGGTGAGACCGCCCTTACCGTTAGCCTGGAGTCCAGTACATGCACCCGCGCATCCTTGAGGTCACCGAACGGCTGATCGCCCGCAGCCGCCGCACCCGTGAACGCTACCTTGAGCTGATCCGCGGCGCGGCCAGTGACGGACCCGTGCGCGCCAGCCTGCAGTGCGCCAACTTCGCCCATGGCGTGGCCGCTTGCGGCGGTGAGGACAAGCAGACCCTGCGCCTGATGAACGCCGCCAACGTGGCCATCGTCTCGGCGTACAACGACATGCTCTCGGCGCACCAGCCGTATCAACACTTCCCCGAACAGATCAAGCAGGCCCTGCGCGACATCGGCTCGGTCGGCCAGTTCGCCGGTGGCGTGCCGGCCATGTGCGATGGCGTCACCCAGGGTGAGCCGGGCATGGAACTGGCTATCGCCAGCCGCGAGGTGATCGCCATGTCCACCGCCATCGCCTTGTCGCACAACATGTTCGACGCCGCGCTGATGCTGGGCATCTGCGACAAGATCGTCCCCGGCCTGATGATGGGCGCGCTGCGCTTTGGCCATTTGCCCACCGTTTTCGTACCGGGCGGGCCGATGGTCTCGGGGATCTCCAACAAGGAGAAGGCCGACGTGCGCCAGCGCTACGCCGAGGGCAAGGCCACCCGCGAGCAACTGCTCGAGTCGGAAATGAAGAGCTACCACGGCCCGGGCACCTGCACCTTCTACGGCACCGCCAACACCAACCAGCTGGTGATGGAAGTGATGGGCCTGCACCTGCCCGGAGCCTCTTTCGTCAACCCCTACACGCCGCTGCGCGAGGCCCTCACCGCCGAGGCCGCGCGGCAGGTCACGCGCATGACCAAGGCCAGCGGCAACTTCATGCCGATCGGCGAGATCGTCGATGAGAAGGCGCTGGTCAACTCGATCGTCGCCCTGCACGCCACTGGCGGCTCGACCAACCACACCCTGCATATCCCGGCCATCGCCCAGGCCGCCGGCATCCAGCTGACCTGGCAGGACATGGCGGATCTCTCCGAGGTGGTGCCGACCCTGTCCCACGTCTATCCGAACGGCAAGGCCGACATCAACCATTTCCAGGCTTCGGGCGGCATGGCATTCCTCATTCGCGAACTGCTCGACGCGGGCCTGCTGCACGAGGACGTCAACACCGTGGCCGGCCATGGCCTGCGCCGCTACACCCGGGAGCCGTTCCTCGAGGACGGCCAGCTGGTCTGGCGCGAGGGGCCGAAGGACAGCCTGGACGAGAGCATCCTGCGCCCGGTGGCGCGGCCGTTTTCGCCCGAGGGCGGCCTGCGGGTGATGGAAGGCAACCTGGGCCGTGGCGTGATGAAGGTGTCCGCCGTGGCGCGCGAGCATCAGGTGGTGGAGGCCCCGGCGCGGGTGTTCCATGACCAGCAGTCCCTGGCCGATGCGTTCAAGGCCGGCGAGCTGGAGCGTGATTTCGTCGCCGTGGTGCGCTTCCAGGGGCCGCGTTGCAACGGCATGCCCGAGCTGCACAAGCTCACGCCGTTCCTCGGTGTGCTGCAGGACCGAGGCTACAAGGTGGCGCTGGTTACCGACGGGCGCATGTCCGGTGCCTCGGGCAAGATCCCGGCAGCCATTCACGTGTGCCCGGAGGCCTTCGATGGTGGCCCGCTGGCGCGGGTGCGCGATGGTGATATCGTGCGGGTCGATGGTGTCGAAGGTACGCTGCGGATCATGGTGTCGGCCGAGGAGCTGGCCAGCCGTGACCTGCCCGAACCGCCCAAGGGTAACGACCTGGGCTGCGGGCGCGAGCTGTTCGGCTTCATGCGCGTGGCGTTCAGTTCCGCCGAACAGGGCGCGAGCGCCTTCACTTCGGCCCTGGAGAATCTCAAATGAAGGCCTTGCTGGTCGGCGATATCGGTGGCACCAACGCACGTTTCGCCTTGTGGCGCGACAACGAGCTGCAGGCGGTCCAGGTGCTGGCCACCGCCGACTACACCAGCCCTGAGCAGGCCATCGAGGCCTACCTGGCCGACCAGGGGATTGCCCGGGGCGGCCTGGCGGCGGTGTGCCTGGCGGTGGCCGGGCCGGTGGATGGCGACGAATTCCGCTTCACCAACAACCATTGGCGGCTGAGCCGCAGCGCCTTCTGCCAGACGTTGCAGGTCGAGCGCCTGCTGCTGATCAACGATTTCTCCGCCATGGCCCTGGGCATGACCCGCCTGCGCGACGGCGAGTTCCGCGAGGTCTGTGCCGGCCACGCCGATCCGTCGCGCCCGGCGTTGGTGATCGGGCCCGGCACTGGCCTGGGCGTGGGCAGCCTGCTGCGCCTGGGCGAGCACTGGCTGGCGCTGCCGGGGGAGGGCGGACATGTCGACCTGCCGGTGGGCAATGCCCGCGAGGCGGCGATCCACCAGGAGATTCACCGGCAGATCGGCCATGTCAGTGCCGAGACCGTGCTCAGTGGCGGTGGGCTGGTGCGTTTGTACCAGGCCATCTGCGCGCTCGATGGCGCCACGCCGGCGCACAAGACTCCGGCGCAGATCACCGACGCAGCCCTGGCCGGCGAGCCGCGGGCGTTGGCGGTGATCGAGCAGTTCTGCCGGTTCCTCGGGCGGGTAGCGGGCAACAATGTGCTCACCCTCGGTGCCCGGGGAGGTGTCTATATCGTTGGCGGAGTGATTCCCCGTTTCGCCGAGTTGTTCCTGCGCAGTGGCTTTGCCGCGAGTTTTGCCGACAAGGGCTGCATGAGCGGGTATTTCGCCGGGGTGCCGGTGTGGCTGGTGACGGCGGAGTTTTCCGGGTTGCTGGGGGCCGGGGTGGCTCTGCAGCAAGCGCTGGATCATTGATCGCTGGGGCCGCTTCGCGACCCTTTCGCGGCACAAGGCCGCTCCTACAGTCGAGCGCGTGCCCCTGTAGGAGCGGCCTTGTGCCGCGAAAGGGCTGCAAAGCAGCCCCAACAGCAGACAGCAAGATCTGCGATTGAACAGAGGAAGGACCATTGTGACCACTGCCGGTAAATCGATCCTGATGGTCGACGACGACCAGGACATCCGTGAACTGCTGCAGACCTACCTCGCCCGCTCCGGCTTCCAGGTGCACGCCGAAGCTGACGGCCAGGGCTTCCGCCGCGCGCTCGAGACCAGCCCCTGCGACCTGGTGATCCTCGATGTGATGCTGCCCGACGAGGACGGCTTCAGCCTGTGCCGCTGGGTTCGCCAGCACCCGCGCCTGTCACGGGTGCCGATCATCATGCTCACTGCCAGCTCCGACGAAGCCGACCGGGTCATCGGTCTGGAGCTGGGCGCCGACGACTACCTCGGCAAACCCTTCAGCCCGCGGGAACTGCAGGCACGGATCAAGGCCCTGCTACGCCGCGCCGAATTCGGCCAGGCGACGCCGGCCAGCGCCGTGCTGGCCTTCGACGACTGGCGCCTGGACATGGTCAGCCACCGTCTTTTCCACCGCGACGGCGAAGAGGTGATCCTGTCCGGCGCCGACTTCGCCCTGCTCAAGCTGTTCCTTGACCATCCGCAGCAGATCCTCGACCGCGACACCATCGGCAACGCCACCCGCGGCCGTGAGCCGATGCCCCTGGACCGTATCGTCGACATGGCCGTCAGCCGCTTGCGCCAACGGCTGCGCGACACCGAGAAACCCCCGCGATTGATCCGCACCGTGCGTGGCAGCGGCTACCTGCTGGCGGCCCATGTCTGCCCGGCCTAGCGAGCGGCGTTGGCGCCTGCTGCCGCACTCGTTGCTGGGGCGCATGCTGCTGCTCACGCTACTGGTGGTGCTGCTGGCCCAGGGGCTGTCGAGCCTGATCTGGGTGGCGCAGCTGCGCGCCAGCCAGTTGCAGGGCCTGCGTGCCAGCGCCAGCAGCCTGGCCCATTCGATGAGCGCCAGTGTCAGCTACTTCCGCTCGCTGCCGGTGGGCTACCGGCCCATGGTCCTCGATCAGTTGCGCAGCATGGGCGGCACGCGCTTCTTCGTCTCGCTCAACGTCAAGCCGCTGGAGATGCCGCTGTTGCCAGTCACCTCGCGCAAGCAGGCGGTGATCGACGTTTTCCAGCAGGTGCTGCACGAGCGCCTTGGGCAGCAGATGGAAATCTCCGTCGCATTCGTCAGCCCGGACGATTTGCGCATCTTCAACAGCGGGCTGAAGCTCGATGAGCTGCCGCGCTCATGGGCGCATTACTCGTTGACCCTCGAACCGCTCAATCCGCCGGTGCTGGTGACCCAGATCCGCCTGGATGAAGGCGAGTGGTTGTACATCGCCTCGCTGCTGCCTGAGCCCTACACCAGTCTTGAAGCCGAGCGTCTGCCGCGTCAGCAGATCGGTTTCATCGCCCTCACCACCGCCATGCTGCTGTTGTTCATCGGTTTGCTGGTGCATTGGCAGAGCCGGCCGCTCAAGCGCCTGGCACGGGCCGCGCGGGAAATGTCCCTGGGTGCGGACGTGGCACCGGTGGCCGAGGGCGGCGGCAGCGAGGTGGTCGAGGTTGGGCGGGCGTTCAATAGCATGCGCGAGCGCATCAGCCGTTACCTGACCGAGCGCGCCCAATTGTTCAGCGCCGTGTCCCATGACCTGCGCACGCCGATCACGCGCTTGCGCCTGCGGGTCGAACTGCTTGAGGACGAACAGGTGCAGGCCAAGTTCAGCCGTGACCTCGATGAACTGGAGTTGCTGGTCAAAGGCGCGCTGCAATGCGTGAAAGACACCGATATCCACGAGAACATCGAACCGATCGACCTAAACCAGGTGCTGGAAATTCTTGCCGAGCCTTACGTAGGCGATGGCCGCATTACCGTCGAGGGCAGAGCCTTGTCACCTTATCCGGGCAAGTCGCTGGCCTTGCGTCGGTGTATCGGCAACCTGATCGACAATGCCATCAAGTATGGCGAGCGGGCGCACCTGCGGATTCTCGACAGCGCCGAGAGCTTCGTGCTGCAAGTCGACGACCAGGGGCCGGGGGTACCGGAGCAGCGCCTGGAACAGGTGTTCGAGCCGCATTTTCGCCTGGCCGGGCAGCAGCAGGGGTATGGGCTGGGGTTGGGGATCGCGCGCAACATCGCCCATAGCCATGGCGGGGAGGTGAGCCTGCTGAACCTGCGCGACGGTGGGTTGCGGGTAACCTTGTACCTGCCCCGTACCGCCGATTGAGGAAGGTTGACACGATTCCCTGTAGGAGCGGCTTCAGCCGCGATGCAGGCACCGCGGTACCTTGCACCCGCTTCGCGGCTGATCGCGGCTGAAGCCGCTCCTGCAGGTCACCATCCGGTGACAAACCTGCGGGCCTTCGTGACATGCCAGCCAGGACGGCTGGCTAGAATCCGCTGACAACAACAAGGAAGGCATGTCCCATGACCCACAGCTGGCTCGATTCCCCGGTCCACCACGCCTGGCTCGCGACAGAAGCCCTGCGCCTGCTCGACTTCGCCAAGGCCTCGCGCCTGCCCGAGGGTTTTGGCAACCTAGACGACGAGGGGCGCCTGCCCCGTTGCGCCATCGCCGAAACCCTGAACACCGCGCGCATGACCCACAGCTTCGCCCTGGCGCATATCCAGGGTGTGCCAGGCTGCCTGGGGCTGGTCGAGCACGGGGTTGCCGCGCTGCAAGGGCCATTGCGCGACGCCGACTTCGGCGGCTGGTTCTCCCATCCGCAAGGTCAGCGCGGCAGCGACAAGGCCGCCTACCTGCATGCCTTCGTCGCCCTGGCCGCCAGTTCGGCGGTGGTGGCCGGTGTCAGCGACGCCCAGGCGCTGCTGGACGCTGCAATCGAAATCATCGAGCAGCGTTTCTGGCGCGAGGAGGAGGGCGCCCTGGGTGAAACCTATGCCCGCGACTGGCAACAGCCGGAGGCCTACCGCGGCGCCAACAGCAACATGCATGGCGTCGAGGCGTTTCTCGCCCTGGCCGACGTGACCGGCAACAGGTTGTGGCTGGAGCGCGCCCAGAGGATCGTCGACCGGCTCATCCTCAGCCAGCCGGCGACAGATGGCCTGCGCGTCATCGAGCATTTCGACCGGCACTGGCAGGCCCTGCCGGATTACAACTGCGACAACCCCGCCGATGGCTTCCGCCCCTATGGCACCACGCCCGGCCACGCCTTCGAGTGGGCCCGTCTGCTCCTGCACCTGGAAGCCGCCCGCCAGCAGGCCGACCTGCCTGTGCCGAAGGGGCTGGTGAGCGCCGCCAAGGGCCTGTTCGGCAGTGCCTGCCGCCATGCCTGGCAGGTCGATGGCGCGCCGGGCCTGGTCTACACCCTGGACTGGTGCAATCGCCCGGTGGTGCGCGAGCGCCTGCACTGGGTGCATGCCGAGGCTTGCGCCACCGCCGCCGCCTTGCTGCGACGCACGGGCGAGGCGCAGTACGAACGCTGGTATCGCTGCTTCTGGGACTTCATCGGCGAACACTTCATTGATCGTGCCCATGGCGGTTGGCACCACGAACTCGACCCGGCCAACCGTCCCAGTGCACGCATCTGGGGCGGCAAGCCGGATCTCTACCATGCCTATCAGGCCCTGCTGCTGCCGCGCCTGCCGCTGGCGCCAAGCCTGGCCACCGCCCTGGCTTTGTAACCAGATGATGACAATCGCGCATCCGTTCGTTACCTGGCGCGGTGCGCGAGGTCCTTACACTCCATGCAAAGCAAGCGACAGTCTTGCCACGCATAACAACAAGAAAGGTATTCCCATGCATTCGACGCTTCGTCTCGCCGCCGCCGTTTCCCTCGCCTCCCTCTGCTCCCTCAGTGCCCATGCCGCCGATTCCAAAGGCAACGTGGAGGTCGTCCATTGGTGGACCTCTGGCGGTGAGAAGGCCGCCGTCGACGTACTCAAGGCCCAGGTCGAGAAAGATGGCTTCACCTGGAAGGACGGTGCCGTGGCCGGTGGCGGCGGCGCTACCGCGATGACCGTGCTCAAGAGCCGCGCCGTGGCCGGCAATCCACCTGCCGTTGCCCAGATCAAAGGGCCGGACATCCAGGACTGGGCCGCCACCGGGCTGCTGGATCCCGATGTCCTGAAGGACGTGGCCGAGGCAGAGAAGTGGGACAGCCTGCTCGACAAGAAAGTCGCCGACACCGTGAAGTACGACGGCGACTATGTGGCCGTGCCGGTGAACATCCACCGCATCAACTGGCTGTGGATCAACCCCGAGGTGTTCAAGAAGGCCGGCATCGACAAGGCGCCGACCACCCTCGATGAGTTCTATGCCGCCGGCGACAAGCTCAAGGCCGCAGGCTTCATTGCGCTCGCCCACGGTGGCCAGCCGTGGCAGGACAGCACCGTGTTCGAGAGCGTGGTGCTCTCGGTGATGGGTGTCGATGGCTACAAGAAAGCCCTGGTCGATCTCGACAAGGGCGCCCTCACCGGCCCCGAGATGGTCAAGGCGCTCACCGAACTGAAGAAGGTCGCCACCTACATGGATGCCGACGGCAAGGGCCAGGACTGGAACCTTGAAGCCGCCAAGGTCATCAACGGCAAGGCCGGCATGCAGATCATGGGCGACTGGGCCAAGAGCGAATGGACCCTGGCGAAAAAAACCGCCGGCAAGGACTACCAGTGCGTGGCCTTCCCCGGCACCGACCAGGCGTTCCTCTACAACATCGACTCGCTGGTGGTGTTCAAGCAGAACAACGAGGGCACCGCGGCCGGGCAGCAGGACATTGCGCGCAAGGTGCTGGGCGAGGACTTCCAGAAGGTGTTCAGCACCAACAAGGGCTCGATCCCGGTGCGCAACGACATGCTCGCCGACATGAACAAGCATGGTTTCGACGCCTGTGCCCAGGCTTCGGCCAAGGACTTCCTGGCGGACGCCAAGTCCGGTGGGCTGCAGCCGAGCATGGCGCACAACATGGCCACCACCTTGGCCGTGCAGGGGGCGTTCTTCGATGTGGTGACCAACTACATCAACGATCCGAAGGCTGATCCGGCCGATGCGGCGAAGAAGCTCTACGCGGCGGTGAAGGCGGCTCAGTAGGAGCGGCTTCAGCCGCGATGCAGGCAACGCGGTGTCCGTCACCCGCTTCGCGGGTGATCGCGGCTAAAGCCGCTCCTACAGGGCTATGTGTCGTTTTCGAAACGGGATCTGAACCATGACCACTGCAACCGCCCGCTTGCGGGCTTCACCCCTGGACGCGCTCCAACGCTGGCTACCCAAACTGGTGCTGGCCCCCAGCATGTTCATCGTCCTGGTGGGCTTCTACGGCTACATCCTGTGGACCTTCGTCCTCTCGTTCACCACCTCCACCTTCCTGCCCACCTACAAATGGGCGGGGCTGGCGCAGTACGCACGGCTGTTCGACAACGACCGCTGGTGGGTGGCGAGCAAGAACCTGTTGCTGTTCGGTGGCCTGTTCATCGGCGTCACCCTGGCCATCGGCGTGTTCCTGGCCGTGCTGCTCGACCAGCGTATCCGTCGCGAAGGCTTCATCCGCACGATCTACCTGTACCCCATGGCCCTGTCGATGATCGTCACCGGCACCGCCTGGAAATGGCTGCTCAACCCCGGCATGGGCCTGGACAAGCTGCTGCGCGACTGGGGTTGGGAAGGGTTCCGCCTGGACTGGCTGATCGACCCCGACCGGGTCGTCTACTGCCTGGTAATCGCCGCGGTATGGCAAGCCTCGGGCTTCATCATGGCGATGTTCCTGGCCGGCCTGCGCGGGGTCGACCCGTCGATCATCCGCGCCGCCCAGCTCGATGGCGCCAGCCTGCCGCGCATCTACTGGACGGTGGTGCTGCCCAGCCTGCGCCCGGTGTTCTTCAGTTCGCTGATGATCCTGGCGCACATAGCCATCAAGAGCTTCGACCTGGTCGCGGCCATGACCGCAGGCGGGCCGGGCTACTCCTCGGACCTGCCGGCGATGTTCATGTACGCGTTCACCTTCAGCCGCGGGCAGATGGGCATGGGTTCGGCCAGCGCCATCCTGATGCTCGGCGCGGTGCTGGCGATCATCGTTCCCTACCTGTACTCGGAATTGCGGGGCAAGCGTCATGACTAGCCTTACCGACAAACCTGCGCTGAGCCTCAGCCGCATCGCCATCCACGGCGTGCTGCTGCTGGCCGTGCTGCTGTACCTGGTGCCGCTGGTGGTGATGCTTTTGACCAGCTTCAAGACCCCCGAAGACATCAGCACCGGCAACCTGCTGAGCTGGCCGACGGTGTTCAGCGGCATCGGCTGGGCCAAGGCCTGGGCCACGGTCAGCGGTTATTTCGTCAACTCGATCCTGATCACCGTGCCGGCCGTGCTGATCTCCACCGCCATCGGCGCGCTCAACGGCTACGTGCTGTCGATGTGGCGCTTTCGTGGCTCGCAGCTGTTCTTCGGGCTGTTGTTGTTTGGTTGCTTCCTGCCGTTCCAGACGGTGCTGCTGCCGGCCTCGTTCACCCTCGGCAAGCTGGGCCTGGCCAGCACCACCGGTGGCCTGGTGCTGGTGCACGTGGTGTACGGCCTGGCCTTCACCACGCTGTTCTTCCGCAACTACTACGTGAGCATCCCCGAGGCGCTGGTCAAGGCCGCGCGTCTGGACGGCGCCGGGTTCTTCACCATCTTCGGGCGGATCATCCTGCCGATGTCGACGCCGATCATCATGGTCTGCCTGATCTGGCAGTTCACCCAGATCTGGAACGACTTCCTGTTCGGCGTGGTGTTCTCCAGTGGCGACTCGCAACCGATCACCGTGGCTCTGAACAACCTGGTCAACACCAGCACCGGGGCCAAGGAATACAACGTAGACATGGCCGCGGCGATGATCGCCGGGTTGCCGACGCTGCTGGTCTATGTGGTGGCGGGCAAGTATTTCGTGCGCGGGCTGACCGCCGGCGCGGTCAAGGGGTAAGTCATGGCAACACTCGAACTGCGTAACGTGAACAAGACCTACGGCGCGGGCCTGCCCGACACGCTCAAGGATATCCAGCTGGCGATCAAGGACGGTGAGTTCCTGATCCTGGTCGGCCCCTCGGGCTGCGGCAAGTCGACGCTGATGAACTGCATCGCCGGCCTCGAGAGCATCAGTGGCGGGGCGATCCTCATCGACGACGAGGACGTCAGTGGCATGAGCCCGAAGGACCGCGACATCGCCATGGTGTTCCAGTCCTATGCGCTGTACCCGACCATGAACGTGCGCGACAACATCGCCTTCGGCCTGAAGATCCGCAAGCTGCCCCAGGCAGCCATCGACGAGGAGGTGGCGCGGGTCGCCAAGCTGCTGCAGATCGAGCACCTGCTCGAACGCAAGCCCGGCCAGCTGTCCGGCGGCCAGCAACAGCGCGTGGCCATGGGTCGGGCGCTGGCGCGGCGGCCGAAGATCTACCTGTTCGACGAGCCGCTGTCGAACCTTGACGCCAAGCTGCGGGTGGAGATGCGCACCGAGATCAAGCTGATGCACCAGCGCCTCAAGACCACCACGGTGTACGTCACCCACGACCAGATCGAGGCCATGACCCTGGGTGACAAGGTGGCGGTGATGAAGGACGGCATCATCCAGCAATTCGGTACGCCGCAACAGATCTACAACGACCCGGCCAATCTGTTCGTCGCCAGCTTCATTGGTTCGCCGCCGATGAATTTCATCCCGGTGCGCCTGACGAAGCAGGAAGGCCGCGTGCTGGCGCTGCTCGACAGCGGCCAGGCGCGCTGCGAACTGCCGCTGGGCGTGGTGGCCGACGCGCTGGAAGGGCGCGAGATCATCCTCGGCGTGCGCCCGGAGCAGATCGCGCTGGGGGCGGAGCAGGGCAATGGCCTGCCGGGCATCCGCGCCGAGGTGCAGGTCACCGAACCCACCGGCCCGGACCTGCTGGTGTTCGTCACCCTCAACCAGACCAAGGTGTGCTGCCGCCTGGCGCCGGATGTGGCGTGCCGGGTCGGCGACAGCCTCAACCTGCAGTTCGACCCGGCGCGGGTGCTGCTGTTCGACGCCGCCAGTGGCGAACGCCTGGATCTTGCTGCCACGGCCGTAAAGGACAACGTGACGCGTTTCAAAGGCCGTTAAACCCTGTAGGAGCGGCCTTGAGCCGCGAAAGGGCTGCACGGCAGCCCCAGCAATGCTGAAAACTGCCAAGGCCTGGGGCCGCTTCGCCGCCCTTTCGCGGCACAAGGCCGCTCCTACAGACGAACGCCGTTAAACCGTTCTGTTAATAACAAGAAAAGAGGACGCAAAGGGATGGAACATCGCAATCGCATCAGGACCCTGGGTTCGCTGGCGCTGCTGGCCGTGGTCGGCAGCAGCGGGGCCCAGGCCGCCGAGGCTTTCTCGTCGGAATCGAAATGGATGACCGGCGACTGGGGCGGCACCCGCACCGAGCTGTTGGAGAAGGGCTACGACTTCACCCTCGACTACGTCGGCGAGGTGGCCGGCAACCTGCATGGCGGCTACAACGACGACAAGACCGCGCGCTACAGCGACCAGTTCGCCCTGGGGGCGCACCTGGACCTGGAGAAGATCTTCGGCTGGAAGGATACCGAGTTCAAACTGGCGATCACCGAGCGTAGCGGCCGCAACCTGTCCAACGACCGCATCAGCGACCCGCGCGCCGGGCAGTTCAGTTCGGTGCAGGAAGTCTGGGGCCGTGGCCAGACCTGGCGCCTGACCCAGATGTGGATCAAGCAGAAATATTTCGATGGCGCGCTGGACGTGAAATTCGGCCGCTTCGGCGAAGGCGAGGACTTCAACAGCTTCCCCTGCGACTTCCAGAACCTGGCCTTCTGCGGCTCGCAGGTGGGCAACTGGGTGGGCGGCATCTGGTACAACTGGCCGGTCAGCCAGTGGGCGCTGCGGGTGAAGTACAACATCACGCCGGAATTCTTCGTCCAGGTCGGTGCCTACGAGCAGAACCCTTCGAACCTGGAAATCGGCAACGGCTTCAAGCTCAGCGGCAGCGGTACCAAGGGCGCGATCCTGCCGGTGGAGGCGGTCTGGTCGCCGAAGGTCAACGGCCTGCCGGGCGAGTACCGCCTGGGCTACTACTACAGCACCGCCAAGGCCGACGATGTGTACGACGACATCAACGGCAACCCGCAGGCGCTGACGGGCGCGGCGTTCAAGTCGCACTCCAGCAAGCATGGCTGGTGGGTGGTGGCGCAGCAGCAGGTGACCGCCCACGCTGGCGACATCAACCGTGGCTTGAGCCTGTTCGCCAACTTCACCGTGCATGACAAGGCCACCAACGTGGTCGACAACTACCAGCAGGTCGGCCTGGTCTACAAAGGCGCTTTCGACGCCCGGCCCAAGGACGATATCGGCTTCGGTATCGCCCGCATCCACGTCAACGACGACGTGAAGAAACGCGCCGAGCTGCTCAACGCCCAATCCGGCATCAACGACTACGACAACCCAGGCTTCGTGCCGTTGCAGCGCACCGAGTACAACGCCGAGCTCTACTACGGCTTCCACGTCACCAATTGGCTGACCGTGCGGCCCAACCTGCAGTACATCAAGAGCCCGGGCGGTGTCGACGAGGTGGACAACGCGCTGGTCGCGGGGTTGAAGATTCAGTCGTCATTCTGAGAAAAATTGTTGTAAATTTACGCCATCCATTTTCGACCCTCCGCTAACCACTGGACTGCAGTGGTTAGCGGGTACAGGTCGAGACAGCGCTATCTCGAACAACAAAAGAGCTTGGAACCATGCCTGAACATCCGCTACATCGCTTCTTCACGTCGCAACGGCCCAGGCCGACCTTCGAGTGGGAGCGTTACCAGCAGCGCGATGTACTGATCATCGACCATCCGCGCTGCCAGGCGGTGTTCAGCCGCCAGGGCGCGCAGTTGCTGCATTTCCAGCCAGCTGGCGAAAAGCCCTGGCTGTGGTGTGCCGAGCAGTGGCCGCAGGTCGGCGCCATCCGTGGTGGCGTGCCGGTGTGCTGGCCCTGGTATGGCCGCCACCCCAGCGAAGACTTGTGGCCGGCCCATGGCTGGGCGCGGTTGCTGGATTGGAAGCTGGTGGACAGCCGCGAGGACGAAGAGGGTGTGACGCTCAAGTGGCGCCTGGACTTGTGCGACTGGCAGGTCGACCTGCATGCCCGACTGGGCGCAAGCATGGAACTGAGCCTCAGCACCGAACACCAGGACAGCGAACCCTGCCAACTGAGCCATGCGCTGCTGGCCTATTGGCGTATCAGCGACGTGTCGAAGGTAGCGCTGTCCGGACTTGAGGATATCGAAGGCTACGACCGCCTCAATCGCCAGGCCTGCCGTGAAGATGGCGCGCTGAAGCTCAAGGGCGGTTGCCAAAAGGTCTACCCGGGCACGCCCAAGGTGCAGTTGCAGGACCCGGCCTGGCAGCGCGAGCTGTGCATCGACACCGGCGACAGTGACGACACCGTGGTCTGGCACCCGGGCAGCCGCCCGCTGATGGGCGTGAGCGGGCGCGAATGCCAAGGCTTCGTCTGCGTCGAGGCCACCAGCGGCAGTGGCGAGGGCCTGAGCCTGGCGCCGGGCGAGCGCGCGCACCTGCGGTTGCAGGCACACCGGCTCAGCTGAGGTCGTCGTCCTCGATCGGGTAGCGGCTGGCGTTGAGGCTTTCCTTGATCTTGCGCAGGTGCGGCTGGAAGTCCACGCCGCGGCGCAGGGTCATGCCGGTGGCGAGTACGTCGAGCACGGTGAGCTGGATGATCCGCGAGGTCATCGGCATATAGATGTCGGTGTCCTCCGGCAGCGGGATGTGCAGGCTCAGGCTGCAGGCCTGGGCCAGCGGCGAGCCGGCGGCGGTCAGGCCCAGCACCGAGGCGCCGTTTTCCCGGGCCAGGCGCGCTACCTCGACCAGTTCGCGGGTGCGCCCGGTGTAGGAGATGATCACGAACAGGTCACCGGTGTGCGCCACCGAGGCCAGCATGCGTTGCATCAGCACGTCGGCGTGGGCCGACACGGCGAGGTTGAAGCGGAAGAACTTGTGTTGCGCATCGAGGGCCACCGGGGCGGAGGCCCCCAGGCCGAAGAAATGGATCTGCCGGGCCTGGATCATCATGTCCACGGCGCGGCTGACCTGCTGCGGGTCGAGCGCCTGGCAGGCGCTGTCCAGCGAGGCGATGGCGCTGCCGAAGATTTTCTGGGTGTAGGCGGCCGGGTCGTCGTCGGCCTCCACCGCCCGGCTGACGTAGGCGGCGCCGCTGGCCAGGCTCTGGGCCAGTTGCAGCTTGAGCTCCGGGTAGCCGCTGACACCGAACGAGCGGCAGAAGCGGTTGACCGTCGGTTCGCTGACCTTGGCCGCCTGGGCCAGGGCGGCGATGCTGAAGCGGGTGGCTTGTTGCGGGTTGAGCAGGATGACTTCGGCGACTTTGCGTTCAGCCTTGTTCAGCTCGTCCAGGCGGCCCTGGATCTGTTCCAGGAGGTTTCGCACGCGGTCCATGGTGTGTCCTTGGGGGCTCAGAGACAGCCGGCTGGCGCGACAGCAGGCTTTTTGCAGTGTTGTGTATCCTACTGGCGGTGGGGTTGTCACACCACTTGTCTGTAAAGGATGTGTTTAATGTTGTGGTTTTTACTACATTAGCCCTTGAAAAGCAGGGTTGAAAGCGGTATTCCTAGCTCAACTTTATAAAAGAACCAACATCATGGCTGCGATCAGTGTCGAACCTTGCACCTTTGCCCTCTTCGGCGCCCTCGGCGACCTGGCATTGCGCAAGCTGTTTCCCGCGCTCTACCAGCTCGACTGCGCCGACCTCCTGCACCCGGACACCCGCCTGCTGGCCTTGGCCCGCGAGCCGGGCACCGCGCTGGAGCACCTGGGCACCATCGAGGCGCATTTGCGCCGCCACGTGCCCGCGGCGGAAATCGACGCTGTTGCGCTTGAACGCTTTCTCGGGCGCCTGACCTACCAGCATCTGGATTTCGTCCAGCCCGAGGGCTACCAGGCCCTGGCCGAGCAGGCGCCAGCCGAGCTGCCGTTGATCGCCTACTTCGCCACGGCGGCAGCGGTCTATGGCGCCATCTGCGAAAACCTCGACAAGGCCGGCCTTGCCGGGCGCACCCGGGTGGTGCTGGAAAAACCCATCGGTCACGACCTGGAATCGTCGCGCCGGGTCAACGACGCGGTGGCGCGCTTCTTCCCGGAGAACCGTGTCTACCGTATCGACCACTACCTCGGTAAAGAGACGGTCCAGAACCTGATCGCCCTGCGTTTCGCCAACAGCCTGTTCGAAACCCAGTGGAACCAGAATTCCATCTCCCACGTGGAGATCACCGTCGCCGAGAAGGTCGGCATCGAAGGCCGTTGGGGCTACTTCGACAAGGCCGGCCAACTGCGCGACATGATCCAGAACCACCTGCTGCAACTGCTCTGCCTGATCGCCATGGACCCGCCCAGCGACCTGTCGGCCGACAGCATCCGTGACGAGAAGGTCAAGGTGCTCAAGGCGCTGGCGCCGATCACCGGCGAGGGGCTGAGCACCCGCGTGGTGCGCGGCCAGTACATCGCCGGCTACAGCGACGGCAAGCCGGTGCCGGGCTACCTGGAAGAAGACAACGCCAACGCCCAGAGCGACACCGAGACCTTCGTCGCCCTGCGCGCCGACATCCGCAACTGGCGCTGGTCGGGCGTGCCGTTCTACCTGCGCACCGGCAAGCGCATGCCGCAGAAGCTGTCGCAGATCGTCATCCACTTCAAGGAAACCCCGCACTACATCTTCGCCCCGGAGCAGCGCCTGCAGATCGGCAACAAGCTGATCATCCGCCTGCAACCGGATGAAGGCATCTCGTTGCGGGTGATGACCAAGGAGCAGGGCCTGGACAAGGGCATGCAACTGCGCAGCGGCCCGCTGCAACTGAATTTCTCCGACACCTGGCGCAGCGCGCGGATTCCCGACGCCTACGAGCGCCTGCTGCTGGAGGTGATGCGCGGTAACCAGAACTTGTTCGTGCGCAAGGATGAGATCGAATACGCCTGGAAGTGGTGCGACCAGCTGATCGCCGGCTGGAAAGCCAGCGGTGATGCGCCCAAGCCCTACGCGGCGGGTTCCTGGGGGCCGATGAGTTCGATTGCACTGATCACACGCGATGGGAGGGCCTGGTATGGCGATATCTGAACTGCAACTGCCGGCGACGGTGAAGGCGCATCAGCTGGCTGATGCGAAAACCCTGGCGGCGACCCTGGCCCATGATGTGGCCGAGCGCTTGCGCCAGGCCATCGCCAGCAAAGGCCAGGCCTGCGTGGTGCTGTCCGGTGGCCGCAGCCCCGTGCCGTTTCTCGAGAAGCTGGCCGGCGAGGTGCTGGACTGGTCGAAAGTGACCGTGAGCCTGGCCGATGAGCGCTGGGTACCGGTGGAACACCAGGACAGCAACGCCGGCCTGCTGGCGCGCCATCTGTTCAAGGGCGCGGCGGCCAAGGCGCGCTTCGTGGGCCTGTACCAGCCGGCCGCGACCCTGGAGGCTGCCGCCGAGCACACTGACCAGTTGCTGGTCGACCTGCCGCCTATCGATGTGCTGGTACTGGGCATGGGTGACGATGGCCACACGGCGTCGTTGTTCCCGGCCAGCCCCAACCTGCGCCAGGGCCTGGCCAAGGTCGGTGAGCGTCGCTGCCTGGCCATGCTGGCGCCCAGCGTGCCGCACCAGCGCCTGAGCATGACCCGCGCGCTGTTGGCCAGTGCCGGGTTCACCGCCCTGTCCGTGCAAGGCGAGGGCAAGCTTGCCACCCTGCGTGCCGCCTTGGCGGCCGAAGACCCCACCGAAATGCCGATTCGCGCCTTTCTTCACGACCCCCTGGACATCTACTGGTGCCCATGAGCCAAGGATCTACTGTCATGACCACCCTTGAACGCCCACAGCCTTTGCTCTCGATGGCCGACAAAGCCGCGCGGATCGACGCGATCTGCGACCAGGCGCGCATCCTGCCGGTGATCACCATCGCCCGTGAGGAGGACATCCTGCCCCTGGCCGACGCCCTGGCCGCTGGCGGCATCCGCACCCTGGAAGTGACCCTGCGCTCGCAGCATGGCCTGAAGGCCATCCAGGTACTGCGCGAGCAGCGCCCGGAGCTGTGTGTCGGCGCCGGTACCGTGCTCGATCGCGGCATGTTTGCTGCGGTCGAGGCGGCGGGCGCGCAGTTCGTCGTCACCCCGGGCATCACCCAGGACATCCTCGAGGCCGGTGTGGAAAGCGATATTCCGCTGCTGCCCGGCATCAGCACGCCGTCCGAGATCATGATGGGCTACGCCCTTGGTTACCGTCGCTTCAAGCTGTTCCCGGCCGAAATCAGTGGTGGCGTGGCGGCGATCAAGGCGTTCGCCGGCCCGTTCGGCGACATTCGCTTCTGCCCGACCGGCGGGGTGAACCCGGCCAACGTGCGTAATTACATGGCGCTGCCCAACGTGATGTGCGTGGGGGGGACTTGGATGCTCGACAGCAGCTGGATAAAGAACGGCGACTGGGCGCGGATCGAAGCGTGCAGCGCCGAGGCGATGGCGTTGCTGGACTGACAGATTTCGTTGTGTGCTACACGGCTTGTGGGGCGCTTGGTCGGCGCCCCTTTTTTTGCCTGAGACATTTAAGCCGACAATTGTTCAGCCGTTGCCAGGGCTGTCGGGGTCGATCAGGGTCCGTGCGCTGGTAAGCAGGGTCCTGATCGCCCACAGGTCCATGTCGCCTCGCTGGTAGGCTTCGATGACCTGCCTGATCGGGCGAGGGACAATGTAGCGGCTGTTGCGATCCTGGAAAAAATCGTTGCGCAAGGCACGATCCAGTGCCAGGGCGCGCTCATGGTCGAGGCTCGCTCGGTCACGCACCTGCAGCAGCCTGGCGTGGGCCTCCTGCTGTGCACGCAGGCGTGGGTGCAAGCCCAGCAGCTCACTCACCAACGCATCATCGGTCTCATTCGGTGTAGCGGCGGCATGCTGCATGAGTTGCGCAAGCGGGCGGGTCTTGAGTTTCGCAGTGAGCTGCTCGCGAATACGTTGCAGGTTGCGGTCCAGCCCTTGGCTGAAGGTGCTCAGTTGCAGGTGCCAGGCATCGATTTCGGCCTTCGCCTCGAACAGTTCGTGATCGAGGGCGTCGTCCTGTGCCCAGAGCGCCGGCAAGCCCAGCCGATGGTACGCCTCGTCCAGATACGCCTGGTGTTCACGCCCCATTCGCTCCCTGTCGCGCATGCGCTGTTCCCTTTGCGCTTCATTGCGGTCGAGCATTGCCTGGAGCATCCGCTCGTTGGCCAGGTTCACCTGGAAATTCACCTTGCGGGCGAGGAAGTCATCGAGCCAGGTACGCAGTAAGCGTGGTCTGTAGCGCTCGGTTGCATAGTCCCTTAGTACCAGGGCGCGGAAGATGGGGTTGTTCCAGTACGCTATCAGCTTTGCCCTGCACTCGTCTCGGATATCCGCATAAGCCAGTTCGGCTTGCGGCTCGTTGTCCAGCGCTCGGCGAATGTGCGCGGTCAGGCTCAGGTATGCCGGGTCTTTCTCAAGCTGGGTACGTGCCTGGGTTTCAAGTGTGCCGATGCGTGTTTGCAGATGGCGCTGAGTCTCCAGGCGTGCCTCGATCAGACGCTGCAGGCGATCGATGTGGTCGCGCAGCTCGGTTTGTGCGCTTTCGCGCTCGGCCAGCAGTTGTCGGGTTTCAGGATCAAGCTCTGGGCCGTGTTCCAGTTGGAAACTGGCAAGTTCACTGAGTTTCTCAGCCATCAGGCACTCAAGCCTGACCTCGCGGGCAATGGTCTCACGCAAGTCTTCTTCGGCTTCACGCAGCGCCAGCAGTGTGCTTCGGGTGTAGCTGTCAATCGCGATGAGCAAGGTATCGGGTGTCATGGCTTGGTCAAATCCAACCAGCAAGCAGTGCCCAGCTCAGGGCGCCGACAGCCAGCAAGGCCGCAGTTGGCGGGATCAGCAGCGAGGGCGACAGGGCCAGGCGCACCAGCAAGCGCTCCCACCTGCTCAGCGGCGGGGCATCGAAGACCAGGCGTTGGGCGAAGAATGCCCGTACGCCCTGGTCGATATGCGTCTGTTCATGACGGATGCCGTTGCGCTGGTAATAGTTGCGTATGCGTTCGCTCACTTCGCTGCGCTGCTTCGGCAGGTCCAGGTGCTCTTGCAGTGCGAGTTCCTGGTGGCGCAACTCGTTGACCAGGGCCATGGCCCCCATTTGTTCGGAAAGTGAGATGGTCATCGGCGGGTCATCAGAAGCTGGCGGAGACATTAGGTTGGCTGGTGTCGGCCGGATTGTCGAAGCTGCTGCCGGCGAAGACGCGATCATCGAAGTGCCGGCTCAGGTTGTAGGCATCCTTGCGGCCGATGACCGGGTTGTCGATGCGGCCCTTGGTCTGCTTGGCCTGCTGAGCTTTCAGGTACTGCGCGTGGGTGACCTGCACACCGAGGGTGTCGGCGAGTGCGATTGCTCCGGTGTGGCCGTTGGCGAGCGGCATCGTGACCAGCTTGCCCTGCGGGTCGTGTGCCTGGAACGCCAGGAACCATGCCTTGCCATCCTCGCTGCCTGGCTGGCACGGCGAAGTCTTGCGGCAGCGTTCGTAACCGGATATCTGTCCGGCGCCGTCGGGGATGCGCAGTTGCAGCTGCGCTTCGGTGTAGTCGGTGTACACCTGCAGCTCGCGCAAGGCTTGAATAGCTTTGGCCGGCCCGTGGTCGGCCACCAGCGCGCCGGTGGAGCGGGCGAACGGCAGCAGCTTGGCGCGCACGTCTTCCGGCAGCGGCATGGCTTCCAGTCGGGCCATCAGCTGAGTGTATTGGCTCAGGCGTGCCTGGTGCGCCGCTCGGTCCGCTTCCGTTGTCCAGAGGGGCGCCGGCACCCCCAGGCCCTTGTCGGCTGGGACGCTGGCCTCGGCCGGTCGGGAGAGCGCCACGGGTTGGCGCGGGTTCGCCGCCAACAGGGCACCGCCCAGCAGGGCCACCCAAGCCAGCCCTCCCCAGGCCAGCAGGCGGCGGCGCAGGAGCACCCCGGCCATTAGCCTGCGGGACCAGGGCAGCTGTGGCGCCTCGAATACCAGGCGGCGGGCGAAGAACTCGCGTACCCCCTTTTCGATCAGGCTGTCGTCGCAAGCGATACCTTGGCGCTGGTAGTAGCCACGAATACGTTCGGCGATTTCCGCGCGGCGCCGCGGCAGGTCCAGGTGCTCCTGCACCTGGCGCTGCTGCAGGCGCAGCTCGTCGACGAGGGCCATGGCCCCCATCTGTTCGCTGAGCGTGCCGTCGCTCATTGCGTGGCCTTGGTCAGCAAGGCGGCGAAGGCGCGCTTGGCGTCTTCGACTGCGGTGGAGATTTCCAGAGCGGCCTTGCTCGACTCGGCACGGTAGGTTTCGGTCAGGCCCTGCATGTCGTTCTGGAAGTCCAGGGTGGCCTGGGCCAGGGCGCGCACCGAGTCGACGCGAATGGTCGAACCATAGCTGGCCTTGACTGCGGCACCAAGCTGCTGGTTGCCGATCTCGCCCAGCGCTTCGAGGCCCTTGCTGATGCCGTCGGTTGTGGCGTTGAGGGTATGGGTGGCTTCGGCCATGCCTTGGTTGGCGGTGAACGAAACCGCAAGGCTGGTGAGCACGACTTCGTTGGTGGCGAAGAACGACACCATGCGCTGGTACTGACGCTCTTTGACTACATGCACCTGGCTGATGCGGGCGAACACCATCTCGGCGGTGTTGTAGCCGACCCGTAGGTCGTCAGCGATATCCTTGACGATCTGGTAGCTTTTGTCTTCGTTCTGCAGGGCTCGTACCGCTTCGTCACGCGCCAGCTCCAGTGCTGCGACGCGGGCGGGCGCTTCGCTTGCGGCTGCAGCCACGGTAGCGTTGGCGGTGTCCAGGGCTCCGGTGCACTCCTGCAGGGACTGCCCTGCGATGGCCAGTACTTGCTGGGCGTCGACCTCGGCAGTCTTCATGGCCAGGCGGAAGTCCATGTACGCTTCCAGGATCAGGTTTTCGCGGGTGATCTGGTCGCTGGCGGCCTCGCACACCTCGAGGTAGTGCTTGCGGATGTCCTCGAAACGGCTCGGAATCGAGCCTCGTAGCATGCGCATCCATGCCATCTTGAGGCGTTCGAGGGTATCCAGGCGACCATCGTCCATCCATGTGGCCATGGCGGCGGCATCTTCACGAATCGACGTGAAGCTGTCGGTGATCTCCATGTAGCGGTGAGAGATATCCATCCCGGCGATCTGCTCGCGTACCGTCTGGTTGAACAGCGACGCCTGCTGCAGTACCGCGGCGATGCCGGTGACACGCTGGTTGTCGTAGTGCGCGACCTTGTCCAGCAGGGTCAGTACGGGCGCTGGCTGGGGCGCTTGACCGAAGGTGATGCCGAGTTTGCGCAGGCCGTCTAGGGCGCGTTCGAGGTATTGGCTCATGGTGATCCTTGCCTGAGTGGAAATCTGCAATTGAGTTACGCGATTCAGAAACTGTCGGTGGTGCGGAAACCACCACCGCCGGAACTGCTGGAGGTGCTGAAACCGCCTCCACCGAAACTGCCAGAGGTGCCATGGGAGTTGCTCGAGTCGTTGCCCCGGCTGGTGCTCCTGCTGTCATCCCGGCGTTGTGATGACACGAACTGCCGACCTTCATCGAACAAGCGCTGCACTTCGGACTGTTCCAGCTGGCCGCGCATGTAGTCGTCGAGTATTTGTTCGATGGGCTGCTGCAGCTGGTATTCATGGCTTGGATCGCTGTAATGGGCATCGCGCAGCGCGTACTCCAGGGTCTTGGCCCGGTCATAGCGTTGGCGCTGTTTGTCGCTCTCATCGCGCAGGCCTTTCAGGGGCTGCTGAATCTCCCGTAGTCGCGCGTGCAGCAACTGCAGGTCGCTTACCAGCACGTCGTCATCCGGGTTCGGTGTCCTGGCTGCCTCGATGATCAACTCGGCCAAGGGGCGTGCCCTGAGCCTGTCGGTGATGCTCTGGCGAATCTGCAACAGGTGGGGATCGCGCTGCTGATTGAATTCGGCCAGTTGAGCATGCAGTGAACTGGCGTGGGCCTTGGCCTCGTTCAACAGCACTTCCAGCGCTTGTTCCTCGGCCAGCAAGGCCTGCATGCCAGCTGCTTCACGGGCTTTTTCCAGATGTTGCTGGTGCTGCGCTTGCAATTGTTGCCGCGTCTGGGTGAGGGTCTGGCGCTGGGTCTCGTTGCGCGTGTACATGGCCAGCAAGGTCTGTTCGTTGGCGTAGTTGGCGTGAAAGTCGACCTTGCGTGCCAGGTAGTCGTCCAACGCTCGCTGGAGGGGGTAAGGTCGGTATTGCTCGGTGCCATAGCCACAGGCCTTGAGAAAACGGTAGAGCGGGTTGCTCTTGTAGCCCTCCAGCTTGTTGGCGCACTCGTTGCGGATTTCCTCGTAGCCAGCATCGGACTGCTGTTCGGCTTGCCGGTTTGCATTCAGTTGTTCCAGCAGTTGGGCGAAAGCGGGGTCCTCGTCGAGCAGGCGCTGTGCCTTGGCATCGAGCTGGTCGAGATCACTGCGCACCTGCTGACGTTTGTCCAGTCGGGCTGCTATCAGTTGCTCGACTCGTTCGATTGCCTGGATCAGGTTCGCTCGGGCGTACTCCCGCTGCTCGAACAACAGCCGTGTCTGCAGGTCCTGCTCGGGGTCGATATTCAGCTGCAGGGTGGCGATCTGGCCCAGCTTCGAGGTGATCTGGTCTTCCAGTCGGGCTTCCTGGTCGAGCTGGGCATACAGCGTCTGCTCGGCTTCACGCCTGGTCTGTTCGGCCTGGCGCGAGTTGTGTTCGAGCGCATTGACAAGGGCGATCGGTTTCATGGCATCACCATTCCAGAATCATGTCAGGGGTGGCATTGGTGCTCTGGCTGAAGTGCATGCTCAGGCTGTTCACCGGTTTTCTGCCAATCAGGCGTTGGCTGATATGGCCATCTTCTAGCTTGTCCTGCCGGACACGCAGGTACTCGTCGTAGCTGACGCGCACACCAAAACGATCGGCCCAGCGGGTCTTGCCGGTCTCCACGCTGGTCACCGGCACCCATGTCTGCTTGCCGGCAGCGTCGAAGGGTTCGACGATCAGGTACCAGCTTTTGCCTCGCGTGCTGTTCGGATTGCAGCCGGAATTTTCGTAACAGCGCTCCACGCCCGACTTGATGCCGGGGCGATCGACCAGCTCGATGGTCAGGGGTTCTGCGGCGTAAATCAGGTAGTCCTTCACTGCGTCGAGGGTGGAGTCGGCCTTTTCCAGTTGCAGCTTGGCGATGTCTTCACCGGCAAGGTTGAGCCAGTCGGCCAGTTGCTCATGATCGGTCTTGGGCAGCGGCATGGCATTCAGGCGATTGTGCAGTTGCTGCTGCCGGTCGAGGCTGATGTAGAGGTGCTCCACGCGGTTGAGTCGTTTTCTGGCCTTTGCCAGGTTGTTTTGCGCGCCGGCCAACACGAAGTACGCTTGTTCGATTCGAGCATTCAAGGTGGCGCGGTTGTCGCGGGTGATCGGATCGGGTCGCGCGACATTCAATGATTGGCTGGGGCTGGGCAGCACACGCTCGATCTTGACGAGCAGGTCCGCCACCACTGGAACCGGTTGGCGTGCCTGGCGAGCCTTGGATTGCTCCAGACGCTGGCGCTGCTTGGCTAGATCCATCTGCAGCAGTTGGACGTCGATGGCCAGTTGATCGGCGCTCAGGCCCGCCCGAATGTTTAATCCACTCTCCACCAGAAAGCGTGTGCCCAGGCCCAGTGCAATCAAAAGCACACTGTAAGCCACGCCTTTGAGAAGCGGTCGGTAGGCCATGGCCAGACGAGCCAGCAGGCGCTGCGTGAAGCCCAGGGCAGGCGCTTGGAACTCGAGGCGTCGTGCGAAGAACTGGTGTACGCCTTCCTCGACCGTTGCTTCGTCGAAGGCGATGCCATGGCTCTGGTAGTAAGTACGAATGCCTTCGGCCACTTCGGCGCGGCGCCGAGGTAAGTCAAGGTGCTCCTGGATGGCCATTTCGCGATGACGCAGTTGGTCAACCAGCCCCATGGCACCGATCCGTTCACTCAATGGGATGCTCATCGATTGCATTCCAGGGGGCGGTGGCGCGGTGCGCGCGCCAGGCAATAGCTCATGGTGCTCCTTGCATGAGTGGGAGAGGGGTCGTGCAGTATACCCATGAATAACGGCCAAATGATGGCTCGCTCTCTGCAGCCTGTTGATCCCGTCCAGCGCGCACAAAAAAGCCCGCATCTCTGCGGGCTCTTCGGGTCGATCAGCGCATCAGGCCGCTTTGGCCTGCTGCTGGCTCAACGACCGGTTCAGCGCGCTGAACAAGGCCTTGAAGCTGGCGGTGGTGATGTTCTCGTCGATCCCCACCCCATGCACCGGACGGCCACCGGCCACACGCAGTTCGATGTAGGCCGCCGCCTTGGCATTGGTGCCGGCACCGATGGCGTGCTCGTTGTAGTCCATGATCTCCACATTGACCGGCAAGCCGGCCACCAGCGCTTCCAGGGCGCCGTTGCCCTTGCCATGCCAGTGCAGGGTGGTCTCGCCTTCACCGGAGACTTCCACCTGCACGTGGCTGCTGCCGTTCTCTTCCTGCAGGCGGTGGCTGACCAACGCGTACGGTGCGTTGGCTTGCAGGTATTCCTTCTGCAACAGCTTGTAGATCTGCTCGGCGGTCATTTCCAGGCCGAGACGGTCGGTCTCGCCCTGCACCACCTGGCTGAACTCGATCTGCATGCGGCGTGGCAGGCTGATGCCGTACTCCTGCTCAAGCAGGTAGGTGATGCCGCCCTTGCCCGACTGGCTGTTGACGCGGATCACCGCCTCGTAGCTGCGGCCGATGTCGGCCGGGTCGATCGGCAGGTACGGTACTTCCCACAGTTCGCCTTCCTGCTGCTTGGCGAAGCCCTTGCGGATGGCGTCCTGGTGCGAGCCGGAGAAGGCGGTGTGGACCAGGTCGCCGACGTAGGGGTGGCGTGGGTGAACTGGCAACTGGTTGCACTCCTCGACGACCTTGCGCACGCCATCGATGTCGGAGAAGTCCAACTGCGGGTCGATGCCCTGGGTGTAGAGGTTCAGGGCGAGTGTGACCAGGTCGACGTTGCCGGTGCGCTCGCCGTTGCCGAACAGGCAGCCTTCGGCGCGGTCGGCGCCGGCCATCAGGCCCAGCTCGGTGGCGGCGATGCCGGTGCCACGGTCGTTGTGGGTGTGCAGGCTGATGATCACGCTGTCGCGGCGGTTGACGTTGCGGCAGAACCATTCGATCTGGTCGGCGTAGACATTGGGGGTGGCGACTTCGACGGTGGCCGGCAGGTTGAGGATGACCTTGTGTTCAGGCGTTGGGTTCCACACCTCGATCACCGCGTCGCACACCTCTTTGGCGAACTCCAGCTCAGTGGCGCTGAAGGTCTCCGGCGAGTACTGGAAGGTCCACTGCGTTTCCGGCTGCTGGGCGGCGTACTTGACGAACAGCTTGGCGGCGTTGACCGCGATGTCCTTCACGCCCTGCTTGTCCTGGTTGAAGACGATGCGGCGGAACGACGGGCACGTGGCGTTGTACAGGTGGACGATGGCCTTCTTGGCGCCGCGCAGGGACTCGAAGGTACGGGCGATCAGGTCTTCACGGGCCTGGGTGAGCACCTGGATGGTGGTGTCGTCCGGGATGTGGCCGTCTTCGATAAGCGAGCGCACGAAGTCGAAGTCGGTCTGCGAGGCCGACGGGAACGAGGCTTCGATTTCCTTCACGCCCACCTGCACCAGGGTCTTCCAGAACCGCAGCTTCTTCTCCGCGTCCATCGGCTCGATCAGCGACTGGTTGCCATCACGCAGGTCGGAGCTGCACCAGATCGGTGCCTGGGTGATGGTCTTCGACGGCCAGGTACGGTCGGGCAGGTCGATGGTCGGGAACGCGCGGTATTTCTTCGATGGGTCTTTGAGCATGGTCATGGAAGCAATCCTTTTATGTGCGGCCGTGATCGGGCCTGCCAAACGTAAACAAGAGAAAAAGGCGAGGCGACGCGATTCACCCTGGTAGTCGGGCGCTGACCAGGCAGAGGCTGCGGTGTTGTCGGAGCAGGGTGCTGAAGATGTTCATGTGCTCAACCCTAACCAGTGGGTTGGGGGATGGCAAGCATTGCGAGAAAATTGAGAGGAATGCTTAAAAAAGCATAAAAGGCGAGATTTTATGGCTGCTTTGTTGGCTTTGTGCTTTCTGTATTGCGCTGGATTATTTGAACGCGCAAACCAATTGGCCTGTGCTGTCTTCTTTGCGGGTAAACCCGCTCCCACAGGGGCAGCGCTGCCTTCAAATGCCTGTGGAAGCGGGCTTGCCCGCGTAAGGCACGACTCGGCTTCAGGGTTGGAACGCGCCAATGAAAATCGCCGGATCGACTCGCGCATCGTTCAGGCTGACGTTCCAGTGCATGTGCGGCCCGGTCGCTCGCCCGGTCGAGCCCACGCGCCCGACCACCTCGCCCCGGCGCAGCACCTGCCCCGGTTTCACATCGATCTTCGACATGTGGCAGAACATGCTGATGAACCCCTGGCCATGGTCGACGAACACGGTGTTGCCATTGAAGAAGTAGTCACCTACCAGGATCACCTTGCCGTTGGCCGGGGTCTTGATCGGCGTGCCTGCGGGCACGGCGAAATCCAGGCCGGCATGGGGGTTGCGCTCCTCGCCATTGAAGAACCGGCGCACGCCGAACTTGCTCGAGAGCGGGCCGTTGACCGGCTTGTCGAGGACCAGGTTGCTGGGCACGGCCGGGCTGAAGCTGCGATAGGCCTTGATCTGCTCGGCCAGCTCGCGGTCGATGCGCTTGAGGTCCTGGGGCTCAGGGTTGACCTGGCGTTTGTTCTTCAGGGTGATGTGCTGCTCGGGATACTTCTTGCTGCCCACGCTGAAGGGTATGTTGCGCCCGTCCTGGGTCAGCACGGCGGCGCCCGGCTTCTGGGTCAGCGGGATGCCGACGATGGCCAGCCAGTTGTCCTGTTCCCTGACCACCAGCACCGGCTTGCCGTCGAAGCGCGCGCTCGGCGCGCTGGCGGATGGCCCCAGGTTGACCACGGCCACACCGCCGGGCACCGGCTTGTCGAGGGTGCGGGTGATGTAGCTGGCCTGGGCCGTGGTGAGCGGCAGCAGCAGGGCGAGGGCGAGCAGGGGCGCGAACAGGCGGGGCATGTGTCAGTCCAGTAGCGAGAGGGTGACCGGGGTCTGGTGGTTGTCCTCGACCCGCACCTTGAGCTCGCCTTCATTGAGGCGGGCGGTCAGGCGCTGGCCGTTGTGAGTCTGGGCGGCGCTGCGGATGGCCTGGCCGTGTTCGTCGAGCAGGATGCTGTAGCCGCGGGCGAGGGTGGCCAGTGGGCTGACTACCTGCAAGGTCTGCAGCTGCGCCTGGAAGCGCTGGCGGCGGTCCTTGAGCACGTCGCGCATGGCCTTGGGCAGGCGTTCGGCGAGGCTGTCCAGGCGCTGCTTCAGCAGTTTCAGGCTGCGCCCGGGGTGTTGCGCGGCCAGGCGTGTGTCCAGGCGGCCGAGGCGCTCGTGGCGCTGGTTCATGTTGAGCGCGAAGGCACGGCGCAGGCGCATGTCCAGGTCGTCCAGGCGCTGGGCCTGCTGGCGCAGACGTTCGCCGGGGTGGCGCAGGCGCCGGGCCAGGCCCTCGACACGCAAGCGGTCGTGAGCCAGGCGGCTCTGCATGCGCAGCAGCAGCCGCCGCTGCAGGCTGTCGAGGCGCTGCTGCAGGCCGCTGCTGTCGGGAGCGAGCAGTTCGGCGGCGGCGGACGGCGTGGGGGCGCGCACATCGGCGACGAAATCGCTGATCGACACATCGGTCTCATGGCCCACGGCGCTGACGATCGGCGTGGCGCAGGCGGCCACGGCGCGGGCCACGGCTTCTTCGTTGAAGCACCAGAGGTCCTCCAGCGAGCCGCCGCCACGGGCCAGGATCAGTGCGTCGAAGCCTTGCCGGTCGGCCATCTGCAGGGCACGGACGATCTGGCTGATGGCCTCGCGACCCTGCACGGCGGTGGGGATCAGATTAAGTTCGACCTGCGGCGCGCGGCGGCGGAACACACTGATGATGTCGCGGATCACCGCGCCGGTGGGCGAGGTGATGATGCCGATGCGCTGCGGGTGCGCGGGTAGCGGCCGCTTGCGCTCGGTGCTGAACAACCCCTCGGCGCCGAGTTTTTCCTTCAATGCTTCGAAGGCCAGGCGCAGGGCGCCATCGCCGGCGGGCTCGACGGTGTCGAGGATCAGTTGGTAGTCGCCGCGGCCTTCGAACAGCGAGACCTTGCCACGCACCCGCACCGCCAGGCCGTCGCGCAGGGCCTGGCGCACGCGCAGGGCGTTCTGCCGGAACAGCGCGCAACGGATCTGCGCGCCGCTGTCCTTGAGGGTGAAGTACATGTGCCCGGAGGCCGGGCGGGCGAGGTTGGATATCTCGCCTTCCACCCAGACACTGCGGAACACATCCTCCAGCAGCACGCGGGCGCGGCCGTTGAGCTGGCTGACGGTGAGGACCTCGCGGTCCAGGCCAAGTCGTTCGAAGGGGTCTTTGATCATGGCGGGCATCATAAAGGACATGGACGGGGTTGTCTGTGTTAGCCAGTCACGGAGTGCGCGCCCTTGTCCGCCGTAGGAGCCAGCCTTGCTGGCGAAAGGGCATTCAGTTGCGCATCGCCATCACGAACTGTCGCACCAGGTCCCCGGCATCCCGCCGGCAGGCCAGCGCCACGGTGCTCTGACAAGCTTCGACCAGTGGTACGAAGCACACCGACGCCGGCGCGATCTCGCGCATGCTCGCCGGCAGCAACGCCACCCCGAACCCCGCCTGAATCAGCTGCAACTGCGTGGTCTTGCGTGACACCACCTGCGCGGCCCGGGGGAAGAACCCTGCGCTCATGCACAGCGACGCCGACAGATAGCTCAGGCCGCCCCGTTGCCGATGAGGAATGGAGATGAAGCGCTCTTCACGCAGTTGCTCCAACCTCACGCTGGTTTCGGATGCCAATGAATGTTGGGCGGCCACCGCCAGCAGCAACGGCTCATCGAACAAAGCGTGCAACACCACGCCCTCATGCTGGCGCAGCACGGGCAGGCGCAACAGGCCGATCTCCAGGCGCCCCTCGGCGATATCTTCCAGTTGCGCTTCCGAAGATTGCTGGGCGATTTCCAGGGAAACGCCGGGGTTGTCGCCCAGGTAACCGCCGAGCCGCTCAAGCAGTTGCCCGGTCAACGGCACGGTACTGGAGTGGTTCAGGCGCAGGCTGCCGCGCAAGCCTTGGCCGACTTCACGAGCCAGGCGCTCGGCCTTGTCCAGGTCGGCCAGCAGGCGCCGCGCCCGGTCGAGAAATGCCAGCCCGGCAGCGGTCAGCCGTGGCTGGCGGGCAGTGCGCTCGAACAGGGGCGTTGCCAACTGCTGTTCAAGCTCCTTGATCTGCCGGCTGAGGGCCGATTGGGCGATGTACAGCCGCTCGGCGGCGGCACTGAAGCTGCCGCTCTCGGCGATTTCGACGAAGTAGCGCAGTTGGCGGATCGAAGTCATGTCATGCCTTTTTAAGATGGCTTGTGGCGCAAAGGCATATTAGTCGGCATGGCTGACGACTGGCTAACCTGCAGGTGTCTTCCCAGGAGTCGTTGCGATGCTTGCCCAACTGTCGTTCTCCGGCCTCGACTGGCTGCCGATCCTGCTTGGCGTGGCCGTGGCCTATATCGTCTTCGGCATTGCCGGCTTCGGCACTGCGCTGGTCGCCGGCCCTGTGCTGATTCACTTCATGCCGTTGTCGCGGATCGTTCCGCTACTGGTCCTGCTGGATTTCGTCGCCTCCTTAGGCAATCTGCTGCCGTCCCGGCGGGATGTGGTGCACGGCGAGTTGCTGCGTCTGTTGCCCTTCATGGCCGTGGGCTGCGCGTTGGGCGTGGTGTTCCTGCTGCACTTGAAATCGGATGTTCTGCTGTTGCTGATGGGGCTCTTCGTCACCGCCTATGCGGTCTACGGCCTGGCGGTGAAGGTGCGGCCGGCGAGTCTGTCGGGCGCCTGGGCGGTGCCCATGGGCACGGTGGGTGGGCTGTTCGGCGCCATGTTCGGCAGTGGTGGCTTTTTGTATGCGATCTACCTGAGCGCCCGGTTGGAGGCGAAGGAGCAGGTGCGGGCGACCCAAGTCGCGCTGATCAGTTGCAGCACGGTGGTGCGCCTGTCGCTGTTCATGATCGCCGGGGTGTATGCCGATGCCAGCCTGCTGCTTCTGGCCGCCTGCCTGTTACCGGTGATGTTCGCAGGTACCTGGCTGGGGCGCCGGCTGACCCTGAAACTGTCCCGCGAAGCCTTCGTGCGGCTGATCACCTGGCTGGTGCTGGCCAGCGGCCTGGCGTTGATCGCTCGCTACCTGAGCGCCTGAGCAGGCGGTAGAATTGCGCGATTATCGCTGTCCGCAGGCTCGTTTCGTTCATGAACACCCAAAGCATCATCGTCCCCAAGCTGTCTACCGTGCCGGTCCACGAAGCCCGTGCCCGGGCCATCCTGCGCTGGCTGGTACGCGAGAAGATCGTCGAGGAGCAGTTGACCACGTGCGGGCGCACCGGCAACCGCATGGGCCATGCCCTGGCCGAAGGCGCGCGCAAGGTGGCGTTGCATCCGCAGAAGCTGCCGCTCGGTGAGCAGGTCAACGGCCTGGAGGTGATGCTCAAGCGCTGCATCTATACCCCCACCGAGGGCTTTCTCGAAGAGGCCGGCTGCCCGGAATGCCGGCGCGAAGTCGGTGAGCCGCTGTTCGAGAGCCTGGAGGAGTGGATGCCGGGGGTGAGCGACAACTTCACCTGCCCGCTGTGCGGCTTCGAAGACGACATCAATGGCTTTCTTTACCTGCAGCCATGTGCCTTTTCCAACCTCGGGTTCATCTTCAACAACTGGGGCGAGGCGGGTTTCACCCAGGCCTTCCTCGACAGCTTCGCCGACTGGCTCGACCAGCCGGTGGCCGTGGTGCAGGTAAAAGTGCCACAGGCCTGACCGAAGGCCCTTATTTTGCATTGAGCGGCGCGCCATGGATGGGTATAATGGCGCGCTTCCATTTTTCCCTCCCGGGAGCCCCCGCGATGCTGCGTATCAGCCAAGAAGCCCTGACCTTCGACGATATCCTCCTTGTACCCGGCTACTCCGAGGTACTGCCCAATGAAGTCAGTCTCAAGACACGTTTGACTCGTGGCATCGAGCTGAACATTCCCCTGGTTTCCGCCGCCATGGATACCGTCACCGAAGCGCGCCTGGCCATTGCCATGGCCCAGGAAGGCGGCATCGGCATCATCCACAAGAACATGACCATCGAACAGCAGGCCGGCGAAGTGCGCAAGGTCAAGAAGTTCGAGGCTGGCGTGGTCAAGGACCCGATCACCATCGAGGCCGACGCCACCGTGCGCGACCTGTTCGACCTCACCCGCCTGAACAACATCTCCGGTGTTCCGGTGCTGGAGAACGGCGACCTGGTCGGCATCGTCACCTCCCGTGACGTGCGTTTCGAAACCCGCCTGGACGCCAAGGTCCGCGACGTGATGACCCCCAAAGAGCGTCTGGTCACCGTCCGTGAAGGCGCCGACAAGAACGAAGTCCGCGAGCTGCTGCACAAGCACCGCCTGGAAAAAGTCCTGATCGTCGACGACAAGTTCGCCCTCAAGGGCATGATGACCGTCAAGGACATCGAGAAGGCCAAGGCCTACCCGCTGGCCAGCAAGGACGACCAGGGCCGCCTGCGCGTCGGCGCCGCGGTCGGCACCGGCAAGGACACTGGCGAGCGCGTTGCGGCGCTGGTCGCGGCCGGCGTTGACGTGGTTGTCGTCGATACCGCCCACGGTCACTCCAAAGGCGTGATCGACCGCGTTCGCTGGGTCAAGGAGAACTACCCGCAAGTGCAGGTGATCGGCGGCAACATCGCCACTGGCGCCGCTGCCAAGGCCCTGGCTGAAGCCGGCGCCGACGCGGTCAAGGTCGGTATCGGCCCAGGCTCGATCTGCACCACCCGCATCGTCGCCGGTGTCGGCGTGCCGCAGATCAGCGCCATCGCCAACGTCGCCGCCGCACTGGAAGGCACTGGCGTGCCACTGATCGCCGATGGCGGCATCCGTTTCTCGGGTGACCTGTCCAAGGCCATCGTCGCTGGCGCCTCGTGCGTGATGATGGGCTCGATGTTCGCCGGTACCGAAGAAGCGCCGGGTGAAGTCGAGCTGTTCCAGGGCCGTTCGTACAAAGCTTACCGCGGCATGGGCTCGCTGGGTGCCATGGCACAGGCGCAAGGCTCCTCCGACCGCTACTTCCAGGACTCCTCGGCCGGCGCCGAGAAGCTGGTCCCGGAAGGCATCGAAGGCCGCGTCCCTTACAAAGGCGCCCTGGCCGCGATCATCCACCAGCTGATGGGCGGCCTGCGTTCGTCCATGGGCTACACCGGCAGCGCGACCATCGAAGAGATGCGCACCAAGCCGGAGTTCGTGCGCATCACCGGTGCCGGCATGGCCGAGTCCCACGTGCACGACGTGCAGATCACCAAAGAAGCCCCTAACTACCGCGTAGGCTGAGGCTTCAAGCAATAGCAAGCGGGGCTGTCATGACAGCCCCGTGTCGTTTCCGATTTCCACTGACGAGATTGAGTCATGGCCCTCGACATTCACGCTCACCGCATCCTGATCCTCGATTTCGGTTCCCAGTACACCCAGCTGATCGCCCGCCGCGTGCGCGAAATCGGTGTGTACTGCGAGCTGCACCCGTTCGACATGGACGATGAAGCGATCCGCGAATTCAACCCGCGCGGCATCATCCTGGCCGGTGGCCCCGAGTCGGTCCACGAAGCCAACAGCCCACGCGCCCCGCAAGCGGTGTTCGACCTGAAGGTCCCGGTGCTGGGCATCTGCTACGGCATGCAGACCATGGCCGAGCAGATGGGCGGCAAGGTCGAAGGTTCCGACCTGCGCGAGTTCGGTTATGCCCGCGTCGACGTGGTCGGCAAGAGCCGCCTGCTCGACGGCATCGAAGACCACGTCGACGATGACGGCGTGCTGGGCCTGGACGTGTGGATGAGCCACGGCGACAAGGTCACCCAGATGCCGGGCAACTTCAGCGTGCTGGCCAGCACCCCGAGCTGCCCGATCGCCGGCATGTACGACGACGCCCTGGGCTACTACGGCGTGCAGTTCCACCCGGAAGTGACCCACACCAAGCAAGGTGGTCGCATCCTGTCGCGCTTCGTCCAGGACATCTGCGGCTGTGAAGCCCTGTGGACACCATCGAACATCGTCGAAGACGCCATCGCCCAGGTGCGTGAGCAAGTCGGTTCGGCCAACGTTCTGCTGGGCCTGTCCGGCGGTGTCGACTCGTCCGTGGTTGCCGCGCTGCTGCACCGCGCCATCGGCGACCAGCTGACCTGCGTGTTTGTCGACAACGGCCTGCTGCGCTTGCACGAAGGCGACCAGGTGATGGCCATGTTCAAGGAGAACATGGGCGTCAAGGTGATCCGCGCCGACGCTGAAAAGCAGTTCCTCGACAACCTGGAAGGCGAAGCCGACCCGGAGAAGAAGCGCAAGATCATCGGCCGTACCTTCATCGACGTGTTCGACGCCGAAGCCAGCAAACTGGACAACATCCAGTTCCTCGCCCAGGGCACCATCTACCCCGACGTGATCGAGTCGGCCGGCGCCAAGAGCGGCAAGGCCCACGTGATCAAGTCGCACCACAACGTCGGTGGCCTGCCGGAGGAGATGAACCTCAAGCTGGTCGAGCCGCTGCGTGAACTGTTCAAGGACGAAGTGCGCAAGATCGGCCTGGAGCTGGGCCTGCCGTACGACATGGTCTACCGCCACCCGTTCCCGGGCCCGGGCCTGGGCGTGCGCATCCTCGGTGAAGTGAAGAAAGAGTACGCCGACATCCTGCGTCGCGCCGACCACATCTTCATCGAAGAGCTGCGCAAGGCCGACTGGTACCACAAGACCAGCCAGGCATTCGTGGTGTTCCAGCCGGTCAAGTCGGTCGGCGTCGTCGGCGACGGCCGTCGCTACGCCTGGGTCGTGGCCCTGCGTGCCGTCGAGACCGTGGACTTCATGACCGCGCGCTGGGCGCACCTGCCGTACGAGCTGCTGGAGACTGTCAGCGGTCGTATCATCAACGAAATCGACGGCATCTCCCGCGTCACTTACGACGTGTCGAGCAAGCCGCCAGCCACTATCGAGTGGGAATGAGTTGAGCCACAAGGGCGCCGCAAGGCGCCCTTGTCGTATCCAGGAGGGCTCAGGCCTTGCGCTGGATCACTGCCTCGCAGCGGACCGGGAAGTTCACCGAGTTGGCGATGAAGCATTCGTGGTGGGCATCGTCATGCAGGCGCAGGGCCAGTTGCGTATCCGAATCCGAGCTCACGACGACCTGCGGGCGCAGCAGGGCATCGGTGAAGCGCCCCTTGTGCTCGGCATCTCCCTCGACCATGCGCCCCTCGGGGTGGTCGACGTACGCCAGGACCTGCACGCCGTTCACCGCGCACAGGTGCAGGTACCAGAGCTTGTGGCAGGCCGACAGGGAGGCCAGCAGCATGTCTTCGGGGTTCCAGCGGGCAGGATCGCCCCGAAACGCGGGGTCGGCCGAGCCGGAAAGTGTCGGCTTGCCCGGTGCCTGGACATCGAAGTCGCGTTGGTAGGTGGTGTAGCTGGCAGTGCCGGAGCCGGTGTTTCCGGTCCAGTTCACGGTGACGGCGTACTGATGTTCCTTCATGTATCCCCCGCTCGATTGTCTGGGAAGGCGCGAACTTGCCCGCATTCGGACTTTCCCTGTTCCATGGGCGAACTGCAACACCGCTTGAAGCCAAGACCGCGTTCTTGGGCACCGGCTTTGCCGGTGTTCGCCGGCAAAGCCGGCTCCTACAGGTTTAGCGCCACACGGCTCCGGCAATGACAATCCTGCGACAAGACTTCACTTAATATTTCGCAAATGCAGGTGTATCGTATTCGCCCTTCATCGCCGGCCCTGCCGGCAGGCTGATCGCGCAGAAACGAGGTACCCGCACCGATGTCCTTTTCCCGTCGACAAATGCTCAAGGGCCTGACCGGCCTCGTGGTGGTAGGCCTGGGCGCCGGAGGCGCGGCACGCTACTGGCTGGGCAAGGTCGAGGACGACAACGCCGGGCACGACTACGAACTGATCGCCGCGCCGCTGGATGTCGAGCTGGTGCCGGGCTTCAAGACCGAGGCCTGGGCCTTCGGCCCGTCGGCGCCGGGTACCGAGTTGCGTGTGCGGCAGGGAACCTGGCTGCGGGTGCGCTTCATCAACCACCTGCCGGTGGAAACCACCATCCACTGGCATGGCATCCGCCTGCCACTGGAAATGGACGGTGTGCCGTACGTCTCGCAGTTGCCGGTCAAGCCGGGCGAGTACTTCGACTACAAGTTCAAGGTGCCGGATGCCGGCAGCTATTGGTACCACCCGCACGTCAGCAGCTCCGAGGAGCTGGGCCGCGGCCTGGTCGGCCCGCTGATCGTCGAGGAGCGCGAGCCGACCGGCTTCAGGCACGAACGCACCCTGAGCCTGAAGAACTGGCATGTGGACGAGCAGGGCGCCTGGATGCCCTTCAGCGTACCTCGCGAGGCCGCGCGCAATGGTACGGCCGGGCGGCTGATCACCATCAACGGCCAGGCCGACTCGGTCACCGAATTACCGGCGGGGCAAGTGGTGCGGGTGCGCCTGCTGAACCTGGACAACACCTGGACCTACCGGCTCAACCTCAAGGGCAACTGCGAGGCGATGATCTACGCCCTCGACGGCAACCCGGTCACGCCGCGCCCGTTGGAGGACGAGTACTGGCTTGGCCCGGGCATGCGCATCTGCCTGGCCATCCGCATCCCTCAGGCGGGCGAAGAAATCTCCCTGCGCGATGGTTTCGTGCGCCTGGGTACCCTGCGTTCGGTGGCCAGCAGCGAGGCACCGGGCGATTGGCCGGAGGCCTTGCCGGCCAACCCGGTGGCCGAGCCGGACCTTGAGAACGCCGAGAAGCTCAACTTCAACTTCGAATGGGTCGGCAAGGTCTCGGTCAATACCGAGAATGGCAAGCCGCCGAGCCTGTGGCAGATAAACGGTCAGGCCTGGGACATCACCGACAAGACCTGTGCCGACCGGCCGATCGCCACGCTGCAGAAGGGCAAGAGCTACATCTTCGAACTGAAGAACATGACCCAGTACCAGCACCCGATCCACTTGCATGGCATGAGTTTCAAGGTGATCGCCTCGAATCGACGCAAGATCGTCGAGCCCTGGTTCACCGACACCTACCTGCTGGGCAAGAACGAGCGCGCCCAGGTGGCGCTGGTGGCGGATAACCCAGGCACCTGGATGTTCCACTGCCATGTCATCGACCACATGGAAACCGGCCTGATGGCCGCGATCACGGTAGTGTGATGCGACCGCAGATCATCGATCGCAGCCGCGACCAGGAATTCATGGGCCTGGCCCTCGAACTGGCGGCGCAAGGCGCGGCCCTGGGCGAGGTGCCGGTGGGGGCGGTGCTGGTGCAGCATGGCCAGGTGATCGGCCAGGGTTTCAACCGGCCGATCATCGACAGTGACCCCAGCGCACACGCCGAAATGGTGGCGATTCGCGCCGCGGCCAAGTCCGCCAGCAACTACCGGCTGCCGGGCAGCACCCTGTATGTGACGCTGGAGCCGTGCAGCATGTGCGCGGGGCTGATCGTCCATTCGCGGGTGGCGCGGGTGGTGTACGGGGCGCTGGAGCCCAAGGCGGGGATCGTGCAGAGCCAGGGGCAGTTCTTCAGCCAGGGGTTTCTCAACCATCGGGTGATGTTCGAGGGCGGGGTGCTGGCGCAGGAGTGCGGGGCAATCCTGAGCGAGTTCTTCAAGGCACGCCGGGCAAAGGGGTAGCGCCTCTGTAGGAGCGGCTTCAGCCGCGATGCAGGCAACGCGGTGTCTTACGGATGATCGCGGCTGAAGCCGCTCCTACAAGGCATCGACGCAGTTACATCTGCGGCGACTGCTCCGCCGGCTTGTCCTTGTTGACACCCGGCACGTGCAGGTTGCCCTCGGCCACCTGGCCCTCGAGCTGCGGTTGCGTCACCCAGGTGAGGATGTCGTAGTAGCGGCGGATGTTGGCCACGAAATGCACCGGCTCGCCACCACGGGCGTAGCCGTACTTCGTTTTGCTGTACCACTGCTTCTGCGACAGCCGTGGCAGCATTTTCTTCACGTCCAGCCACTTGTTCGGGTTCAGGCCTTCGCGCTTGGCCAGGGTGCGGGCGTCTTCCAGGTGGCCGCTGCCGACGTTGTAGGCGGCCAGGGCGAACCAGGTGCGGTCCGGCTCCTTGATGCTGTCATCGAGCTGCTCTTTTACCACCATGAAATACTTGGCGCCGCCCTGGATGCTCTGCTTGGGGTCGAGCCGGTTCGACACGCCCATGGCTTGCGCGGTGCGTTGAGTCAGCATCATCAGGCCGCGCACGCCGGTCTTGGAGGTGACCTCCGGCTGCCACATCGATTCCTGGTAGCCGATGGCGGCCAGCAGGCGCCAGTCGACCTGTTCTACCTTCGACGTGGCCTTGAAGTGTTTCTCGTACTTGGGCAGGCGCTGCTGAAGGTGCTGGGCGAAGGTATAGGCGCCGACGTAGCCAAGCACGTCGACATGCCCGTAGTAGCGGTCCTTCAGGCGCTGCAGGGTGCCGTTCTTCTGCGACTTGTCGAGAAACTCGTTGATCTCGTTGAGCAGGCTGTTGTCGTCGCCGGCCGCCACTGCCCAGCGCTGGTCGCGGGTGTCACCGAGGTCGAAGGCCACCCGCACGTTGGGGAAGTAGACCTGGTTCATCGCCAGCTCGTTGGAGTCGACCAGGGTCAGGTCGATCTGGCCTTCGTCGACCATGCGCAGCAGGTCGACCACTTCGACGGCGTCGGATTCTTCGTATTGCAGCCCGGGGTACTGTTTTTTCAGTTCGGCGAGCTGGTCGGCGTGGCTGCTGCCCTTGAGCACCATGATCTTCTTGCCCGCCAGGCCTTGTGCATTGGTGGGGCGGGAGCGGCCGTTGCGGTAGATAACCTGTGGCGTGACTTCCAGATACGGGTGGGAGAACCTGGCTTGGGCGGCGCGTCGCTCGCTGCTGACCAGGCCTGCGGCCGCCAGCACCGGGCCTGAGGGCTTGCCCAGCTGGTCGAACAGTTCGTCGAGGTTGTCGGCGGTCTCGATCTGCAGCTTCACGCCCAGGTCGTCGGCGAAGCGTTTGACCAGTTCGTATTCGAAACCGGTTTCGCCGTTGCGGTCCTGGAAGTAGGTGGCCGGGCTGTTGCGGGTTATCACGCGCAGCACGCCATCCTCCTTGACGCGCTCGAGGGTGCTGGGTTTTTCAACGCAGGCACCGAGCATCAGGAAGAGTCCGGTTGCGAAGAGCCATCGGGCGCAACGCTGGCGAAAAGCAGTGTGGGCGAACATAAGGTGCAGTATACGCAAACGGCCGGTTGCACCATATCTCGACAATATGTGGGTTGTCTGGTAGCGCGGCGATGTGCTCTGGTGGCCGCTGTTCGCCGGCAAGCCGGCTCGTGCAGGGTATCGAGGCGCAGGAGAGGAGGATTTTTCTGACCCCGAAGTCCGGTTCCACCGCCCGGCAGCATTGGGCTAGAGCGGGTGCCGAAAGCCTGAGAATTAGGCTAGAATGCACGGCCTCTAAGCACACCCCTTTCTGAGGCTGTCCCGACGATGTTGATCCTGCGCGGCGCTCCTGCCCTTTCTGCCTTTCGCCACGGTAAATTACTCGAGCAACTGAGCCAGAAAGTCCCCGCTGTTACTGGTTTGTATGCCGAATTCGCCCACTTCGCCGACGTTGACGGCGAGCTGACCGCCGACCAGCAGCAGGTGCTGGGCCGTCTGCTCAAGTACGGGCCGAGCGTGCCGGTGCAGGAGCCGACCGGCCGCCTGTTCCTGGTGGTGCCGCGCCTGGGCACCATCTCGCCCTGGGCGAGCAAGGCCAGTGACATCGCCCACAACTGCGGCCTGCAGTCGATCCAGCGCCTGGAGCGCGGCATCGCCTACTACGTCGCCGGCAGCCTCAGTGAAACCGACGCTCACGTCATCGCCGCCGAGCTGTACGACCGCATGACCCAGCGCGTGCTGGGCAAGCTGGAAGACGCCGCCGACCTGTTCAGCCACGCCCAGCCAAAACCGATGACCTCGGTGGACATCCTGGGCGGTGGCCGCGCGGCCCTGGCGCAAGCCAACATCGACCTGGGCCTGGCCCTGGCCGAAGACGAGATCGACTATCTGGTCAACGCTTTCCAGGGCCTCAAGCGCAACCCGAACGACATCGAACTGATGATGTTCGCCCAGGCCAACTCCGAGCACTGCCGCCACAAGATCTTCAACGCCAGCTGGGATATCGACGGCCAGGCGCAGGAAAAGAGCCTGTTCGGCATGATCAAGAACACCTACCAGATGCACAGCGAAGGCGTGCTGTCCGCGTACAAGGACAACGCCTCGGTCATCGTCGGTAGCGTTGCCGGGCGCTTCTTCCCGAACCCTGAGACCCGCCAGTACGGCGCGGTGCAGGAGCCGGTGCATATCCTGATGAAGGTCGAGACGCACAACCACCCGACCGCCATCGCCCCGTTCTCCGGCGCCTCCACCGGCTCCGGCGGCGAAATTCGCGACGAAGGCGCCACCGGTCGTGGCGCCAAGCCCAAGGCCGGCCTGACCGGCTTCACCGTCTCGAACCTGCGCATCCCCGGCTTCGAGCAGCCTTGGGAGAAGCCGTACGGCAAGCCCGAGCGCATCGTCGACGCCCTCGACATCATGATCGAAGGCCCACTGGGCGGCGCCGCGTTCAACAACGAATTTGGCCGCCCGGCCCTGACCGGCTACTTCCGCACCTTCGAGCAGGGCATCAACACCCCGCACGGTGAAGAAGTTCGCGGTTATCACAAGCCGATCATGCTCGCCGGTGGCATGGGCAACATCCGTGAAGACCATGTCCAGAAGGGCGAGATCACCGTCGGCGCGAAGCTGATCGTGCTCGGCGGCCCGGCCATGCTGATCGGCCTGGGTGGCGGCGCCGCCTCGTCGGTCGCCACGGGCGCCAGCTCCGCCGACCTGGACTTCGCTTCGGTACAGCGCGAGAACCCGGAAATGGAACGCCGCTGCCAGGAGGTCATCGACCGCTGCTGGCAGTTGGGCGACAAGAACCCGATCGCCTTCATCCACGACGTCGGCGCCGGTGGTATCTCCAACGCCTTCCCCGAGCTGGTCAACGACGGTGGCCGTGGCGGTCGCTTCGAACTGCGCAACGTGCCCAACGACGAGCCGGGCATGGCCCCGCACGAAATCTGGAGCAACGAATCGCAGGAGCGCTACGTGCTCGCAGTCAGCGCTGAAGACTTCGAGCGCTTCCAGGCCATCTGCGAGCGCGAGCGCTGCCCGTTCGCGGTCGTGGGCGAGGCCACCGAAGAGAAGCACCTGACTGTCACCGACAGCCACTTCGACAACACCCCGGTGGACATGCCACTGGACGTGCTGCTGGGCAAGCCGCCGCGCATGCACCGTTCGGTCACCCGCGAAGCGGAACTGGGCGATGAATTCGACCCAAGCACCCTGGAACTCAAGGACTCGGTCGAGCGCGTCCTGCGTCACCCGGCCGTGGCCAGCAAGAGTTTCCTGATCACCATCGGCGACCGCACCATCACCGGCCTCGTGGCCCGCGACCAGATGGTCGGCCCGTGGCAGGTACCGGTGGCCGACTGCGCCGTCACCGCCACCAGCTTCGACGTCTACACCGGTGAAGCCATGGCCATGGGCGAGCGCACGCCGCTGGCCCTGCTCGACGCGCCGGCCTCCGGGCGCATGGCGATCGGCGAAACCCTGACCAACCTGGCCGCCTCGCGCATCGACAAGTTGTCCGATATCAAGCTGTCGGCCAACTGGATGTCCGCCGCCGGTCACCCGGGTGAAGACGCCCGCCTGTACGACACCGTCAAGGCCGTCGGCATGGAACTGTGCCCTGAGCTGGGCATCACCATCCCGGTCGGTAAAGACTCGATGTCGATGAAAACCAAGTGGAGTGAAGCGGGCGTCGAGAAGAGCGTCACCTCGCCGATGTCGCTGATCATCACCGGCTTCGCCCCGGTCACCGACATTCGCAAGACCCTGACCCCGCAGCTGCGCATGGACAAAGGCGAAACCGACCTGATCCTGATCGACCTGGGCCGTGGCCAGAACCGTATGGGCGCCTCGATCCTCGCCCAGACCCACGGCAAGCTGGCGGCCCAGGCGCCGGACGTCGACGACGCCGAAGACCTCAAGGCGTTCTTCGCCGTGATCCAGGGCCTGAACGCCGACGGCCACCTGCTGGCCTACCACGACCGTTCCGACGGCGGCCTGATGACCACCGTGCTGGAAATGGCCTTTGCCGGCCACTGCGGCCTGGAGCTGGAACTGAACACCCTGACCAGCAAGCGCGAAAAGATTGCTGCCATCCTCTTCAACGAAGAGCTGGGTGCGGTGATCCAGGTGCGTCAGGACGCCACTCCAGACGTACTGGCGCAGTTCAGCGCCGCGGGCTTGGGCGAGGATTGCGTCGCGGTGATCGGCCAGCCGATCAACAACGGTGAAGTGCTGGTCAAGTTCGAAGGCGAAGAACTGTTCAAGGGCGACCGTCGCCTGCTGCAGCGCCAGTGGGCCGAGACCAGCTACCAGGTCCAGCGCCTGCGCGACAACGCCGACTGCGCCGACCAGGAATTCGACGCGCTGTTGGAAGAAGACAACCCAGGCCTGTCGGTCAAGCTCGGCTACGACGTCAACGAAGACGTTGCCGCGCCGTACATCAAGAAGGGTGTGCGCCCGCAAGTGGCGATCCTGCGCGAGCAGGGTGTCAACGGCCAGGTCGAGATGGCTGCCGCCTTCGACCGCGCAGGCTTTGCTGCGGTCGATGTGCACATGAGCGATATCCTGTCTGGCCGTGTCGACTTCGAAGCGTTCAAGGGCCTGGTGGCCTGCGGCGGCTTCTCCTACGGCGACGTGCTGGGTGCCGGCGAAGGCTGGGCCAAGTCGGCGCTGTTCAACGCCCGTGCCCGCGACACCTTCCAGGCCTTCTTCGAGCGAACCGACAGCTTCGCCCTGGGCGTGTGCAACGGTTGCCAGATGATGTCCAACCTGCATGAGCTGATCCCGGGCACCGAGTACTGGCCGCACTTCGTGCGCAACCGCTCGGAGCAGTTCGAGGCGCGCGTGGCCATGGTCGAGGTACAGAAGTCCAACTCGATCTTCCTGCAGGGCATGGCCGGTTCGCGCATGCCGATCGCCATCGCCCACGGCGAAGGCCATGCCGAGTTCGCCAGCGAGGAAGCGTTGCTGCAAGCCGACCTGTCCGGTTGCGTGGCCCTGCGCTACGTCGACAACCACGGCAAGGTCACCGAACAGTACCCAGCCAACCCCAACGGCTCGCCGCGTGGCATCACCGGCCTGACCAGCCGCGACGGCCGCGTGACCATCATGATGCCGCACCCTGAGCGCATGTTCCGCGCGGTGCAGAACTCCTGGCGCCCGGACGAGTGGCAGGAAGACGCGGCCCTGATGCGCATGTTCCGCAATGCGCGGGTGTGGGTGAACTAAGGGGTGTACAAGCTCGCCTTCTTCGTCCCCGACAGCCATGTCGAAGTGGTCAAGGCCGCTGTGTTCGCCGCCGGCGGCGGACGCATCGGCGACTACGACCACTGCGCCTGGCAGACCCTTGGCCAGGGCCAGTTCCGCCCGTTGCACGGCAGCCAGCCGTACCTCGGGCAGGCCGGCCAGGTCGAGGTGGTCGAGGAGTGGAAGGTGGAGCTGGTGGTGGCCGATGAGCTGATCGCTCAGGTCATTGCCGCGCTCAAGCACAGCCATCCCTATGAAACACCGGCCTACGAGGTCTGGCAGTTGTTGGGCATTTGAAGATTCGGTGGGTCAGTTGCACGAAGAAAGTGGGCATTATTAGCCTAATGCCTGGCAGTTAGCGCTTCATCGCACTTATTGGGGCTGCTTTGCAGCCCTTCGCGGGTAAACCCGCTCCTACAAGTACAGCGCTCGATTCAGCGTTTGCGCGATCCTGTAGGAGCGGGTTTACCCGCGAAGGGTCGCGGAGCGACCCCAATTGGCTTAACTGACGGTTTTTATTGTTCAGGCAACAGTACTGTCAGAACAGAGGGAACGTATTGCGGAAGCTCTCATTGAGCTTGATCAGCTGGAAGTTCGGATTTTCGCTCAGCGCTTTGACCTTCTGACTGGACTGCTCCATCTCTTGCTTTCGGTGCCTTTCGAAGTAGCTGGCCGATTTACCGTCTTCGATAGCCTGAGCATTGGTGGCGCTCCAGGCGGCAACGATATCGTCCTGCCATTCGCTGTCATTGGGATGGAGGAGGAAACTGGAAGCAAGCTCCTGCAGCTCGATCCAATCGATGGACTCCGTTTCATCCTTGTCCCAGATCGCTCGCATCTTCAGCCCGACCTCATAAACCGCCCTCTGGGCAAGCCGTGCCGCCAGCGCATGGAAGGGATGATCGTCATGGTCCTTGGCCAGCTGGGTGTGGGTAGGATCGACGCCGGGCTCGGTGTTGGGGTCGCCGAGTGCCGTCTGGTGGTCATGTACCAGTTCACCAATGAGCACCAGTGCTTTCTGCAAGTAGGCATTCATTATCTGGCTGACCAGCCTGTCTGGCTTGCCGATGGCCCATAGCAATCTCGAACAGAACCTGACGAGTGGGTTGCTACGTATACCGTCACGGATCGCCAGCAGGGTGTTCAGTGCATAGTACCAGCGCCGATCCTCCAACTCGGACAGTACCAGCAGTAACGCCTTGTCTGTTCGCGCGCGGTAACCGGGTTGCCGTTTATCTTTCGGGTCTTGCGTGGAGAACAGTATCTTGCCAAGGGGTTCGATGACACTGGCGATCACATCCAGGCTGCTGAAAAGTCCGGTGACAACCGGCAAGCCATGACGGTACTTGTCATTCGGCGTTGTCCATGGCAACACCTCGTGGCCTTGCTTGATCAGGCTGAGTTCAACGAAGTTGGAGTGGGCAAAGTAGTCCTCCAGCACATGCAGGGCCTCACCGAAGCAACGCATGCCAGCAGGGGTCTTGCCTTGGGTTGCCGCCTCGAACAGTTTATGGCGCATGTAGCTTTCGGCGTAATCGATGTGGTGTTTTTTCGAGGTATACGGGTTTACCTGGGTTTTTGGATCGCCGGGCCTTACCAACGCTTCGAAGTCTTCGTCGATTGTTCGCGGGTCCACAGCGGCTTCGTCGAGGTTGGTGGGGTTATCGATATGTTCGGATGGTCGGTATACGCCCAGCATCTCCTTGGTCACACGGTAGGCTTCGCGATCTTCATCGGTTTCTTGCAGGCTGATGAATTCTTCGTGGGCAAAGATATCAATGATCTGCGCGAGGATTTCCCTGGGCAACTGCCAGGGCTGGTCTTGGCTTGCGCCCGCCGGACGTACGATCTTGGGGTCGACGATCTGCGAGTGGTCCCGTAGCCAATTACCGAAGTAGATCGCCTTGCATTCACGTTCGCTGAAACCGGCATCCTTGAGAATATGCTCGATGGACTCGTGGGCGAAGGAGTGTTCCGAACCGTTACCTGTGCCAGCGCCGAATCGAGGTTGGATGACCAGGCTGCCGGGCTCCTGTGGCAGGAGGTCCTCAAGGTCCGGTGCGGCGCTGAAATCCAGCAGCAGGGGTGATGTTTCTTCAGCGTTGGTGTAATAGCCGAAGACTGTCCCTGTCTCAGTGTTACTGTCGAACAGGGCCAGCATCGCAGCGTAGTTATGGCCGACTTCTTCGGCTTCGAGCAACTCTGGCATTGGCTCCTGGGCATCGAGCTCGGAGGCGAACAAGGCATGCAGGTGACGGCCGAACGCGCCTAGCATCGCGATCAGCAGATGGGGGGCGGTGGTTTGGTCTTCCAGGGCTTGCTCGATAGCGCTGATGTCGACACTGATGGTGCGGGTGTCGCTGTCGTAGCTGGCGATGCGCTCGGCGTTGGCGTCGACGCGGTGCTCCGGGTTTTCAACCTCGCCCGAGAGCAGGGCATCGCGAAACTTGGTGAAGAGTGCCGCAGGGACTTCATAGCCGAAGATCGGCATGAACATCAGTACAAATTCCAGCTCGCCGGTGGTGCGTGCAATTCCGGTCAATTGGTCCAGGGCAAAGGTGCTGTTCAGTTCGCTCATGGTGGCGTCCTCATCAATGGTTGTGAGGGCCACAGTGCTGTTCGGCGGGCGGTATACGAATATGGAACAACTACCCTACAGTGGTTTCAGCCTGGTCCTTCTGCGGGAGCGCTTGTTTCTTGCGAGTTATTGCGGGGTTTTCCTACACGCAGTGTGAGGGGCAAAACCGCTGACGGCTGTGCCCCTGCATGACCCGTCAGTTGTCCAGTGCCCGGCTCAGCGACGCTGCCCGAGCGCCCAGCAGCAAATGCCAAACGCCATTCGGCTGTGGGCTGATGCCTAGGCAACCCAGGCTCATCAACCGTGAGGCGTCGACGCGCTGCTGATCCTTGAGCTCAATGCGCACCCGGCTTAGCGCCACGCACTGCGCTTTGAGCAGGTTTTCCCGGCCGCCTAATGCTTGCAACCATTGTGCTGCGTCTACCGTCTGCAGGAGGGGAGCCGGCACGTCCGCACCGAGTGGGTTGGCACTTGGGGCAAGCGGCAATTCGGCACGAATCTCATCCGCCAGCGCATCAGCCATTGGCCCTACCACCACCTGCAGGCTGCCCCCGCTGCCGGGGCGTACCACGGCCAGGGCGCCAAGGGCTTTCAAGGCCTGGTCGTTGGCCAGGGCGCGGTCGGCCAACACCAGGCGCAGGCGCGTGGTGCAGGCATCGACACCTTGCAGGTTGGCCGCCCCGCCCAAGGCATCGATGTAGCGGCGCCCTCGGGCGGCATCGGCGCTGCTGCCGTGCTGCGTGGCCGGCTGTTCTTCGCGGCCCGGGGTTTTCAGGTCGAAGCGGCGGATGCAGAAGTCGAACACGAAGTAGTACAGCAGCGCGTATGCCAGGCCCAGCGGGAACACCAGCCAGCCGTTGCTGGAGCGGCCCCAGCCCAGGGCCATGTCGATGGCGCCGCCGGAGAAGGTGAAGCCCAGGCGGATGCCCAGCAGGTCACAGAGGGCCATGGACAAACCGGTCAACACGGCATGGATCAGGTACAGCAGGGGTGCAAGGAACATGAAGGCGAACTCGATCGGCTCGGTCACCCCGGTCAGCGCCGAGGTCAACGCCATCGACAGCAACACCCCGCCGATCAGCTTGCGCCGCGCCGGCAGGGCATGGCGGTACATGGCCAGGCAGGCGGCTGGCAGGCCGAAGATCATCACCGGGAACATACCGGCCATGAACTGCCCGGCATGCGGGTCGCCGGCGAAGAAACGCGCCAGGTCGCCCGTGACTACTTGCCCGCTGGCCGCCTGGAAGCTGCCGAAGACGAACCACACCAGGTTGTTGAGGATATGGTGCAGGCCAGTGATGATCAGCAGCCGGTTGAGCACGCCGAAGAAGAACGCCCCGATGCTGCCGCTCTCCAGCATCAGCTGGCCGAGGTTGTTGATGCCGTGCTGGATAGGCGGCCAGATCAAGCCGAACAATAGCCCGAGGAACACCGCCGACACCCCGGTGGCGATGGGCACGAAGCGCCGGCCGCCAAAGAATGCCAGGTAGTCCGGCAGCTGGATATCCTTGAAGCGGTTGTACAGGCCACCACCGAGCAAGCCGCAGAGAATACCCGCCAGCATGCCCATGTCGATCTTGGGATCGATCACTTTCAGCGTCGCCACCAGCACCAGGTAGCCGATGGCGCCGGCAAGGCCGGCGGTGCCGTTGTTGTCACGGGCAAAGCCCACGGCGATGCCGACGGCGAAGATCAGCGCCAGGTTGGCGAAGATCGCCTGGCCCGCGTCATGCACCAGGGCGATGTCGAGCAGGTCAGTGTCGCCCAGGCGCAGCAGAAGGCCGGCGATGGGCAGGATGGCGATGGGCAGCATCAAGGCGCGGCCGAGCCGTTGCAGGCCCTGGATGAAGTGCTGGTACATGGTGCGCTCCAATTATTGTTGCAGGGCCACGGGGGCCGTGTGTTGGGCATGGGGCTGGGTGCTGAAGTCCCGGCAGGCCTGGCGTACCGCGCTGGCGCTGGCCAGGGCCAGCAGGCCCTGGCTGAAGCGTCGGCATTCTTTGGTGTCGAGCTGGCGGACGATGGCCTTGATCTCGCCGATCTGCGGGGCGCTGACCGACAACTCGGCCACGCCCAGCCCCACCAGCACGGGCGTGGCCAGCGGGTCGGAGGCCAATGCGCCGCACACGCCCACCCAGCGACCGTGTTTGGCCGCGCCCTGGCAAGTCAGGTCGATCAGGCGCAGCAGCGCCGGGTGCAGGGCGTCGACACGGGCTGCCAGGCCGGCATGGTCGCGGTCCATGGCCAGGGTGTACTGCGACAGGTCGTTGGTGCCGATGGAGAAGAAGTCGGCGTGCTCGGCCAGGCGCTCGGCCAGCAGGGCCGCGGCCGGCACTTCGATCATCACCCCCAGCTCGGCGCGCTCGATCACACCCAGTTCGGTGGCAAGTCGGTCGAGGCGCTGGCGGATGGCGACCAGTTCGTCGACCTCGGTGACCATGGGCAGCATGATCCGGCAGCGCCGTTGCGGGCTCACCTGGAGCAGGGCGCGCAGTTGCTCGTCGAGCAGTTCCGGGCGTACCTGGCCGAGGCGTATGCCGCGCAAGCCGAGCACCGGGTTGGCCTCGATCGGCAGTGGCAGGTAGTCGAGCTGCTTGTCGCCGCCCACATCGATGGTGCGGATGATCACCGGGCGTTCGGCCATGGCGTCGAGCACGGCTTGATAAGCGCTGTGCTGTTCGGTCTGGTCGGGGGCGGTGTGGCGGTCGACGAAGAGGAATTCGCTGCGCAGCAGGCCGATGCCGTCGGCGCCCAGGGCCAGGGCCTGGGCGGCTTCGTCGGCGCTGGCAACGTTGGCGGCGACTTCGATCAGGCGGCCATCACGGGTGCGCGCGCTGTCGTGGGCGGCGGCCTGCTGGCGCTGGCGCTGTTCGCGGCGCTGCTGGCAGTGCTGGCGCACTTCGGCCAGGCGTGGAGCATCGGCGCGGGTTTCCAGACGGCCGTTGTCGGCATCGAGTACCAGGGTGGTGCCGGGTGCCAGCTCCAGCAGCGTTTCGCCGAGCGCGACCAGGCATGGCAGGCCGCGGGCGCGGGCCAGGATGGCGACGTGGGAAGTGGCGCCGCCGGCGGCCATGCACAGGCCGGCGACATCGTGGCGGGCCAGCAGCAGCAGGTCCGATGGCGTGAGCTCATGGGCGACGACAACGGCCGACGGGGGCAGGCGCAGCTCGCGGGTTTCCCCGAGCAGGGCGCGCAGCACGCGTTGCTGCAGGTCGTGCAGGTCGTTGGCGCGCTCGGCCAGCAGCGGGTTGCCGAGGCCGCGCAGGACCTGGCACTGGGCATCGATGGCGCGGCTCCAGGCATGGCTGGCGGCCACGCCGTCGTCGATGTGCTGGCGCGCGGCATCGAGCAAGGCCGGATCGTCGAGCAGGGCCAGGTGCGCCTCGAGAATGGCGGCGGCGTCTTCCTGGCCACGGGGCAGGTGGCGCCAGTCGCGGTCGATGGCGGTGCGCACCTCGGCCAGCGCGTCCTTCAAGGCCTGGTGTTGTTCGTCAGGGACATTGTTGCCGCTGTCGGCTGGCAGGCTGATGCCATCCAGGCGCGCCAGCGGGCCGAGGGCCAGGCCGGGCGACGCCGTGACGCCTGCCAGCACACCGGGCTCGGTACTGGCCGGTGCGTGGGCGATCATTGGCGCGGGTGCGTGTCGTTCGCCGGCCGTGGGTGTGCGCAGCGCCTGGAGCACGGCCTGCAAGGCGGCGGCGGCATCCGGGCCGGTGCAGCGCACTTCGACCTCGTCGCCTTCACCGACCCCCAGCCCCATGACGGCGACCAGGCTGTCGAGGCTGGCGTGGCGGTCCTGGAAGTGCAGTTCCACGCGGCTCCGGAAGCCCTGGGCGGTCTGGCGCAGCAACGCTGCGGGGCGCGCATGCAGGCCGCCCTGGTGGGCCACCTTGGCACGGCCGTTGGCCTGTTCGTTGGCGGTTGCGGTATCGAGCATTGCCAGCTGGGGCTTGCCGCTCACCGCCAGCAGTGGCGCGCCCAGTTCGCTGGAGCGGGTGTCGAGCGCTTCCAGTGTGAAGTCCTGGCCGTTGCCGACCAGCATCACGGTGACCAGGCTGGTGCAGTGCTGGGCCACCAGGTCCAGGTCGAAGCGGATCAGCGGTTGGCCCTGTTCGACCCGTGCGCCGAGCGCGACCAGGGGCTCGAAGCCACGCCCCAGCAGTTGCACGGTGTCCACACCGATGTGCAGGAGGATCTCCGCGCCATTGGCGGCGCGCAGGGTGAGGGCGTGACCGGTGCGCGCCAGGTGCACCACCTCACCCGCGCAGGGTGCGTGCAGGCAGTCGTTGAGCGGGTCGATGGCGACGCCGTCGCCGAGGGTGCCACTGGCGAACACCGGGTCGGGGACCTGGTCCAGGGCCACCTGCGGGCCGGCAAGCGGGGCATGGAGGGTGATCTTGTTATTGTTGGACATGCGCGGTTCCTCGCGGCGTCATTGCGTACACGTCACTTTGCTCAGGTGGCGCGGCTGGTCGGGGTCCAGGCCACGGGCTTCGGCGAGCCCGGCGGCCATGATGTAGAAGCTCTGGATCGCCAGCAGCGGGTCGAGCGCGGGGTGTTCGGCGCAGCCCAGGGTCAGGTCGCGGTCGGCGATGTCGTTCGGCGCTGCCAGCAACACCTGCGCGCCGCGTCGGCGCATGTCGGCGGCCAGTTGCAGCAGCCCGGCCTGTTCGACACCCCGGGGGGCGAACACCAATAGCGGGTAGTGGGCGTCGATCAGGGCCATCGGCCCGTGGCGCACTTCGGCGCTGCTGAAGGCCTCGGCCTGGATCACCGAGGTTTCCTTGAACTTGAGCGCGGCTTCCTGGGCGATGGCGAAGCCTGCGCCACGGCCGATCACCATCAGCCGCTCGCTGCCTTGCAGGCCGTCGATGGCCGCGCTCCAGTCCAGGTTCGCGGCCTGGCGCAGTTGCTCGGGCAGGGCTTGGCAGGCTTGCAGCAGGGCCTGGTCCTGGCCCCAGTGGGCAACCAGCTGTGCGCTGGCACTGAGCGTGGCGACGAAGCTCTTGGTCGCGGCAACCGACAGTTCAGGCCCCGCGCCCAGCGGCAGGTGGTGCTGGCAGGCATGTTCCAGCGGCGAGCCTTCGGCGTTGACCAGCGCTACCGTGGTTGCCCCGTGCTGGCCCAGGCGGCGCAGGCTCTCGACCAGGTCCGGGCTTTGCCCCGACTGGGAGAAACCCAGTGCCACCTGGCCACGCACACGTAGCGGCGCCTGCTGCAAGGTGACCACCGACATCGGCAGCGAGGCCACCGGCAACCCCAGTTGCTGCATGGCGATGTAGGCGAAGTAACTGGCGGCGTGGTCGGAGCTGCCCCGGGCCACGGTCAGCGCCACGTGCGGGTCGAGCCGGCGCAGGTGTTCGGCCAGCGTGTCCAGGCGCGGGGCCAGCGCGCCCAGCTGGCGTTCCACTACGTTGGCGCAGGCGCGCGCCTCTTCGAGCATCCTTGAACTCATGCTTGTTCTCCTTCGATCATCACGGCGGTCAGGTTCAGTTGGCGGTCGAGTTGCACCGCGTCGGCCCAGGTGCCCGGCTGCAGGCGGCCTCGGTCGGTGATGCCGAGGTAATCGGCGGGGAAGCGCGACAGACGGTCGGAGGCCTCGCTCAGGGGCAGGCCGATCTTCACCAGGTTGCGCAGGGCCTGGTCCATGGTCAGGGTGCTGCCGGCCAGGGTGCCGTCGGGCAGGCGTACACCGCCCAGGCACTTGGTCACGGTGTGGCTGCCCAGGCGGTATTCGCCGTCGGGCATGCCGGCGGCGGCGGTAGAGTCGGTCACGCAGTACAGGCACGGGATCGCGCGCAGGGCCACTTTCATGGCGCCGGGGTGCACGTGCAGCAGGTCGGGGATCAGCTCGGCGTAGCGGGCGTGGGCCAGGGCGGCGCCGACGATGCCCGGCTCGCGGTGGTGCAGCGGGCTCATGGCGTTGTACAGGTGGGTGAAGCTGCTGGCCCCGGCCTCCAGGGCGGCGACGCCCTCTTCGTAGCTGCCCAGGGTGTGGCCGAGCTGCAGGCGGATGCCACGTGCGCTCAGCGCCTGGATCAGCGGCAGGTGGCCGGCGACTTCCGGCGCGATGGTGATGACCTTGATCGGCGCCAGCGCCAGGTACTGTTCGACCTCGTCGAGCAGGGCCTGGTGGGCGAAGTTCGGTTGCGCGCCGAGCTTGCCGGGGTTGATGTACGGCCCTTCGAGGTGCACACCCAGGATGCGCGCGCCCTGGCGGGGTTGCGTGAGGTGTTCGCCGAGCTCGGCCAGCACGCTCGCCAGTTCCTCGCGAGGGGCGGTCATGGTGGTGGCCAGCAGCGAGGTGGTGCCGAAACGCTGGTGGGTGCGGGCGATGGTGGCGAACGCCTCGCCGCCCTGCATGATGTCGCTGCCGCCACCGCCGTGTACGTGCAGGTCGATGAAACCGGGCAGCAGGTAGGGCAGGTCGTTGTCCCGCGGGTCGCACGGGGTGCCTTCGATGGCCTGGATGCGCCCGTCGCGCAGGTGCAGGTGGCCACGCACCCAGCCGTCGGGGGTGAGGATATTGGCAATGTCCATGGGGGCTCCGGTCAGCGCCGCAGTTCGGCGACGAAGTCGTAGTAGTCGTTGCGGCAGTAGGTGTCGGTCAGCTCGATGGGGGTGTTGTCGTCGAGGTAACCGATACGGGTCATCAGCAACATGGCGGTACCGGGCGCGATGCCGACCTGGGCGGCCAGCTCGTCGCTGGCGTTGATCGCGCGGATGTGCTGCAGGGCCCGGACCACCGGGCGGCCGAGTCGGTCGAGATGCTGGTAAAGCGAGTCGCCGATGGCCTGGGGGTCGCCCAGCAAGCGGGCGGGCAAGGTGCTGACCTCCACCGCCATGACGATATCGTCGGCCTTGCGCAGGCGCTTGAGGCGCGCGACTTGGTCGGTGGGCGACAGGCTCAGGCGGATCAGTTCGTCGCTGCTTGGGCTGCCGATGCTGCGTTCCAGCCACAGGGAGCTGGGCGCGAAGCCTTTCATGCGCAGCATCTCGCTGAAGCTCGACAGGCGCGACAGGGGTTGTTCCAGGCGCGGAGTGATGAAGGTGCCGGAGCCCTGGATGCGGCGGATCAGGCCTTGTTCGAGCAGCACTTCGAGGGCCTTGCGCGCGGTGACGCGGGAAATATCGAGGGTTTCGCTGAGGGTGCGCTCGGAGGGCAGGGCCTGGTCGGCGCTCCACTGGCCGGCGTGGATGGCCTGTTCGAGGTTGCGCGCCAGCTGCAGGTAGAGCGGGGTGGCGGCGCTGTCGTCGGGGCGCAGGGCGGTGAGAGGGCGCATGACGGAGGTGTCCGGTATTGTTGTGGGGTGAAAGTTAATACCACTTCAATACCAGGTCAATACCACTGGTCTGCTGGTGGACGTCGGCGCAGAGGTGGCGTCCATGAGACCGGGCGCCGCCTGCGCGGCGCATCGCGGATGAATCCGCTCCTACACAGGTTTGTTTCGGGCCATGCGTCAGGCAGGCAACCATGGCCCGGTAGGAGCGGATTCATCCGCGATGCGCCGCGCAGGCGGCGC
>NZ_JARPQB010000029.1 GCF_029478665.1 Pseudomonas entomophila | reverse complement strand
TCGGCGATGCGTTTGGCCTCGGCTTCGTCGGCTTTGCGCTTGGCTTCGGCTTCATCGGTGATGCGCTTGGCCTCGGCTTCATCGGCCTCGCTTACGGCCCGGGCGACCGCTTCGTCGGCATCACGCTTAGCTTTCACGGCGGAGTCGACGGCTTTGCGCAGGTTGGCAAGCACCCCATTGGTTTCCGCAATCGTGGTTGCTTGCTCAATTTCGGTCGGTGCCCGCTCAACGGTCGCATGCGCGGTCTTGAGCGTTGCTATCGATTGTTCAATCACGGTGAAGTGCGCTTGGGCTTCAGGTGCCTTTATCCCCGGCTTGGCAGCCTGCACATTGATGGCCTCACGAAGCGTCCTCAAGGTCTCAAGGGCTGTTGTCACTTGAGAGGAAGCCAACGTCTTCGTGGTGTTCAGTGCCTGAGCGACAACCTCGGCATTACGCGCCTGCAAGGCCTCGACGGTCAGCTTGGCTTCGGCGGCCTCGCGTGCCGTGTTATCGGCATTCTTCTTGGCCTTGTTCAGTACATTGAGGGCTGCCTCGGCCGGGACGATGGCAGCCTTGGCAGCGTCGACTTCCGCTTGTGCGGCCACCAATGCTTCCTTGGCCGCCAGCTTTTGGGCAGCGCTGAGTCCTTCTTCAGCCGCCTTGGTCTGGGCGGTTTTCAGTTCAGTTTCTGCGGTAACCAAATTGGCCGTGGCGTTCACATGGCCGTCGGCCAATGGCTTGGCCCTGGCCTCGATGGCATTGAGCGACTCGGCAGCGACCCTGGCTTTGGTATCGGCCTCGTGCAGTGCCTTGAGCGCTTTCATCAGCTCTTTGCGGCTGGCGCTTCTGGCCGCGAACTGGCGTTTCGAGGCGGCGGCTCTGGCCTGGTAGTCTGCATCAGCTTCGCGGTTGGCCGCATCAAATGCTGTCAGGCAACGCTTGACGTTTTCACGGAATGCTGGCGTGCCGTCGACGGCGGAGTAGTTCAGTTGCACGTTGATGTCTTCCAGCAACCACTCGCCATCGCGGTACAGCAAGGGGTTGTTCTTCGCCCCGCCGGGGAATGACAGCACCCAGGTCGAAATCAGGCCGGTACCCTCGAAGGGTTGATAGCGGGACTTGTCCGATGTCAACGGCAGCAAGTCAAGGGTGCGGTTGAACTCATTCACTGACCACACCGCCATGTTCTGCTGCGGGCGCAGATCGCGCAGGACATTGGCCGCGCTGCCTTCGTTGGCGTTGTACAGGTGTCGGGCGCCTTCGCTGTCGGCGTCGAGCAGCAGCCTGTTGCTGGTCTGGACCAGCATCGCCGGCACGGGGGCCGAACTCGAGGCGCCGTCGAGCTTGAACGACAACACGATCCGCTCGAGCCTGCGCAGGTAATGGCCGGGGTAGTCCCTGTCGAAGAGCCAGGGCGACAGGGTGAATGCCACCTTGTCGCTGTCCAGCTGCGCGTGCAGGTCTTCGTGGGTCCATTGCATGCAGTCCAGCAGTGACAGGTCCTTGCGGATGTCCAGGGGACGGTGGTTGTCGCGTATCGCGGCCACGTCCATCCGCATCAGGTCACGCTCCAGCGCCTCACCGGCGAGCATGCCGCGCCAGTTGTCGAGCCAGCCGTCGGTCTTGATCCAGGTGCTGCTGAAATCACCCAGTTCAAACTGCAGGCAGGCTTCGGCCATCAGGCACAGCGACAGGGTGGCGTCGTAGGCGCTGGAGTAGATCTGCGACATGCGCCCGATCAACCAGAGATAAGTTGCATGGTTGGAGAAGACCGAGGTCATGATCTCGTATTCGGCACGGTGTGCGGCTTGTGTTGCTCGGGCCTCCTCAACGGCGATGCTGGCGGCTTTAATACGGACGTCATGCTCAAGAAGTTGCTGGTCGAGCAATTGCAATTCAAAGGATGCCTGATCGGCTTCAAATTGCCACTGCTGGGAGCGCAACTGGTAATCCGCTTGCAGGCGAAGTTCGTCCTTAGTCATGTCGCAAATTGAAGACATCATATCGAATGCAACTACGGCTTGCGCGACGCCTTGCGCTGGGCTATTGCCCCCAAATGCAAGGCCATAGATGGTCGGGACGGTGGCCTCGATAATCTTTGAGCTGGACGCAAAGATTGCTGAGGTTGCAACTGCGGCTCTTGACATATAAGCAAATGCTTGGGCGGCATGTTCGAGATCGGTTATCCCTTCGTCAACCAAACCCTGATAGTAGCTCTGGCGGTCTTGTACCATGCGTTTGCTCGCCAGTACGGTCTCACGCTCGCGCTTGGCCAGTTCAAGTGCCTGTGCCTGCAGGCGGCATGGGTAGTCCATCAGTTTGATGATATTGGCCTTGTTGGCCAGGGACAGTTGCAATGATGCATCGCGATCGTAAAAGCGCAGTTGTGTCTGCCCCAGTTCGATCAACTGCAGCACGGCCTCACCGGCGCACTTGCGGGCTTCTTCATAGCGGCAGGGCGGTACCGTTCTAGCAATTCGAGCCGTCCTGCCATGCTCTTGGTTGGCGCCACCGTACCCCAGTGCAATTTGATCAAGCGTTGCGGGGTCGAGCATGATCGCGGCGGGTTTGCCATCCAGCGTCAGGCCATGGCGCAGGTTGAACAGGCGGTTGCGCAGCAGGTTGCGCAGCTCGACCAGCTTGTTGTTGAGCGGTGGGGTGAAGTCTGCCGTGGCGCTCTCGGCCAGCGATTTGGCCTGCACCGGCGCGGTGGAGAGGTTTTCCGGCAGCACGCCGATCAGGCGCAGGGCCTTGTCGTAGCACAGGGCGGCCTCGACCAGGGTGTCCAGGTTGAGCTGGCGGTAGAAGTCGTCACCCTGGCGTTGCCAGTTTTCCACCACGAACAGGTGCAGGGCCTTTTTGTAGCGTTCGGGGTCGGCGTAGGCCAGTTCGTCGGGGTCACTGGTCTTGTCGGTGGCAGCGACGGCAGGTTTGCCAAGGATCGGTTGAGTGAGCCAGAACAAGGGCGGATGGTTACCATCGGGCACCCAGGTGCGGTAGGGGTCGAACAGGTGGCGCGTGCTGCTGCGCCAGGCTACGCCGTAGTCGCGATTCTGGCGTTTCAGCCAGGCGACCAGGAAGGGCGCGTGGAAGAACAGTTCCCAGAAGTAGAGGCCGTTGGCGCTGTGGAAGTCGACCGTTGAGGCGAAACCTCCGGGCTCCAGACGGGGCTCGGGCAGGCATTGGGCTTCCCAGGACAGGGCGCGCTGTACCGATTGGGTGGCCAGGGCAACCAGTTGCTTGCCGAACAAGGTGTTGAGGCGCAGGCTCTCGGGCAAACGTGTTTGGCCGGTATCGAGCTTGGCGTTGACCTCTTTCAAATCCAGATACAGTGCTTGTTCGTCATTACGCCTTAGCTGGACAGTAGGAACGGCGTCGTCTGGAGTGTCGACCAACTCGTAGGTGTGGGTCAACGAACCGAGGTGGTCTGTACCGTCATACAAGTCCAGCTTGAATCTGTAGTGAGGGAAATCCAGGTTGATTGGGCAGTGGAAATTGAGCTGATCAATGCCGTCGGTGATGAGTTCGTCCTCGAAGATCATCTGATGGTCGGGGTCGATATGCAGCAGGATTCTGCTGCAGGCATCAGGATGAAAATGGCGTAGGCGCAGGGCCGCATCTAAATTGATACCGTCTGGCAGAGTGCCTATTTCTTTCAGTATCGCGTCTTCTTCAAGTTTTAAGTAGAAATTGACAACGTCCTGCCTATTCTTCGCTCTTGCGGTGATAATGGCTTTATGCACTGAAAGGCGGCTGCTGGGGGCGCCTTTCAAGGCGTACCCCATTTTATGATGGAGCTCTTTTGTTGTGGTGTAGCGGACTTTGAGCAGTGACTGTTTAATTTTGGTGAATGTTTCTTTGGTTTCTGGTTCCTCGGAGAGACGTTTTAGTATTTGATGTTCGGGGGTGTTAAGGAGTGCATGGTCATGGGTGGAGAGTGTCCAGTTTGGGTTGGGTGGGGCTACGACGGTCGCTGTGAGCCTGGCTGAAAATTTTCCGTGTCGAGAAGGTGATGGTTTATGCTCAAGTTTGGTGACAGTGCTGTCGTAGATGTCGTAGGTATAGTTCTTTGGGTTGAGAAGTGCTGTTTTTATATTCAGGGTGATCAGATTTTCAATGTCTGGGATGTATATTGCGAGCCCGGAAATATCTGCTTTTTGTACGTCGCTGGCGAGATCGCTGACAGTGATGTTAGTGACTATGAATTCGTTTGGTGTTTCTGCTGTGTAATGTAATAGATGAATCTTGCTTTTTTTGTTTTTTGCTTTGTTGATTGCTTCGTTGATTGTTTCGTTGATCTCAGTATCGGTATCTGTGTGGGCTCTTTTGAGGCATTCGAGGTTTTCTAAAGCTTGCTTGAAGGCTTCTTGTATTTTTTTGACTTCGGTGTTTATGTCGAACGTCTCAATTATTGTGATTTTTGCGGATCCGGTCTCTTTTATGAAGCCATGCACGAGTGTGACGGGTTCAAATGTCTGATGGCCATTACGGGTCTTCCATTCTCCATTGAGGTTGTATTTCAAGTTTATCGTGCCGTTGATAGGGGGGGCTGGCTTGGCTAATAGGACTTCCCCGCTTTTTGTTCTTGAATATTTCAATGCTGTTTGTGTGGGAAGATGTCTTGATAGCTTGTCATCTTTGAGTGTCTCTTTTAATGTGGTGGCGGCACCCATGTAGGGGTGCTGCACGGTACGCGGGTCATGAAAGAAATCTAACCAATTGGAAATCATTTTTTCCTCAATTGGCCTGCTGGCTGTGTTCGAGCTGTCAAGAACTTGCGACTCGATCAGAAGCAGGTCTTTGGCAACAAGGAAATAATCGATATTTCTGCGCTTGCTTTTTGCCATGACCGTGTCATACAGCATCACCATGAACCAAGGGTCATGCTCACGCCCGCCCATCTGGTTCACCATCACCATCAAGCCCGGCTGGAAGTCCTTGGTCTTCAGGAACACATTGGATGGTGCAGTCCCGTGGACATGTGTAACGACGGTCTTTTTCTTGGTTTTTTCATCCTCGGTTGTAACGCTCTGCTCTATTTTGGGGTCGAAGTTGCCCTTTTCATCATGACCGTCCAGCAGCAGCAGCTCATTGGGTGCGCTCCACGCGCCGTCGGTCTGCTGGTAGGCAAAGCACACCCGCAACGGGTAATAGTCGCTTGCCTTGTTGTCGGGGCCCATGGGGATGGCCGTGGCGCCCCACTCTGCCCACACCGCATAACGGCGGCCGGCGATGATCACGGGGCGGATCAACTCGATATGCGTGCGCAGGTCTTCAGCCAGGCGTTCGTCTTCGTGCTGCTTGGCTGCTTTGGCTGCGTCTTCCTTCGCCTTCTCGGCTTCTTCTGTTTCGTTGCCCTTGACATACAGCAGGGGGGCTTCCTTGGGCAGCGGCGTGACGGCCAACTTCCCAGTAATGCCCAGCGTGATCTTCTCCCACTCCCCCCACGCCAGCATGCTCGGCGCGCCATCCTGGTCGCGCAGGGACATGTCCAGCGTGCGCCAGTAGTACTCCACCGGCTCGACGTTGGTCTTGCCGATGAAGTGGTAGGTATCGCTCAGCGGCGAGGTGCCATCGGCGTACGCCGAAATCGGTTGGATATTGCTGAGTTTTTCAAAGGTACTCAGGTAGGTTTCCAAGGCTATCTTGACGTCATCGGGCGTGCACTTGCCCTGGGCCAGCAGGTTCTCCAGATCCTTGAACGCATTGGTCTTGCGCGTGCGCCGGGTGGGGTCGATGTAATTCTGCGGCTCGTTGTGCGCGCTCTTGCGCAGCTCCCAGCGCTCGTAGCTGCTGGAGAAGTTCTCCCACTCCTCGCGCTCTTCCTCGCCGATGGTGACGTCGCGGTAGCCATTCTCCAGGTGCGAATGGATCTGGTGCAGGTAGCGCTGCAGGCTGGCAGTGGCCGACAGCGTGCGGGTGGTGAGCGGCTCGTGGGAGACCTGCAGGTCGATCAGCAGGTAGTCGGCCAGGGTCTGCGGGCTGTCGATCCAGTTGGGGGCCGTGCTGCCAGGCACCCAGTGCACCAGCATCCATTGCATCAGGGCGTCGCGCCAGGCCACGCTCAGTTGCGCTTCATGGGCTTTGCGCTGTTTGCTCGAGCGGCCTTGTCGCAAGGCGGTTTCAACCCGGGTGAAATCAGCGTGATCCTGGGCCAGGGGGAGCTTGCCCAGGTCAAGGAGGGTGTCCAGTGACAGCTGGTGCTTGTCTGCCAGCCCCTGCAAGCGCAGCAGCCGGTCGAGGTCACGCAGCGTCTTGGGGGGCGAGTCGAGGTTCAGGGCCGAGGGACGGGTGGCGGGGAGCCCCAGCAACGCTTCGAGCTCGGCCCATGTCGCCTTTGCATCAGTGGCGGCGTCTTTGTCATTGGCTTGCTTCAGGTAGGCCAGCACACCTTCTTCCGACTTGCCCTTGGCCAACCTGGCGAGCAACGCCTTGTAGCGGCCAAGCTGGTAGAGGGTGGTGAAGTCGAGGGTCCGCACGTCCAGCTGGAGAAGTTCGCCCTCGTTGATCACGGTCGCGTGATGCGGTGCGTCCAGATTGAACCAGGTGGGCTGGTGGGCGATTTGCTCGAGTGCGCTGGCATTGAGCTTGAACAGCTTGATGAGGTCGCTGTAGCGCTGCAGCAGCGTCCAGGTCCAGAGGTCGCTGAGCAGGAGTATCTCCTTTAACGGCTTTAACGGCAGGTCGGCGTTGAGTTGCACTTGGACCTGCAGCATCCGCTGATAGAGCGCTTCGGGATCGACTCCCGCCCAGCTCAGCAGGGGTTCCACCCAGTTGCCGGCTTCAAGTTTCAGCGCTTTTCGCAGCGGTTGGCTCAACGCTTTGTAGCAGGCCTCCACCCTCTGCTCTTTGGTCTTTGATGGCGGCGCTTTTTTGGTAGCGCCGGCCGCTTTCTGGCTTGGCGTTGCTGCGCGCTGAGCTACTTCGTCGAGTTGACCAGGGCCGGTCTCGCCTTCTGCCGGGGTATCGCTGATCGTCTTGTCCGGCTCAGGACTCAACTGCGGGTCGGGCTTGAAGGTGCCCGCCTCGAATGCGATCTCCCAGTCCTTCTGGAACACCGGCTGCTGGTGATTCAACAGCGCGAACACCTGCATGGTCTCCAGGCCTTGGCCTTGCAGCCATTCCAGGGTGTTCATCAGGCCCGCGATCACGTCGATGATGTCGGGTTCGTCCAGTGTGTCCCGCAAGCAGGGTCTACCCGCCAATTGCTGCAGGTAGGCGGGCTGTTCCTGTGTGAGCAACGTCAGGATCAACATGCCTTCGGCGATCGGGCTGTCGAACAGGCGCAACAGGGTGACAATCCGATAGCAAGCCGAAATCACCGCCAGCGAACGTGTTGGCTTGTTCAGGCCCTGGGCTTTGCAGACCCACTCGAGTACGACGCGCAGCACCTCGCTGTTCACCTTCATCGCCACGGCGAGCTGGTTGAGGGTTTGCGCATCGGCGCCGGCTGAGGCCTGGTAGTCGAATGGCTGGTCGTCCAGCTGCAGCGGCTTCTCGTCGGCGTCCTCGTCACTGTTGGCGGGGGCGAACAGCTTGTCGTAGAACGACACCTGCTGGTCGGCGGCATACGGCGCGATCACATCCAGGAAGGCCGCGTACTGCCAGGGGGTGACCCGGTACTTCTGCTGCAGGTGGCGGAACATGCCGAGGGCGCGCAGGGTGTTGGCGGTCAGGTGGTAGTCGCCGGCCTGGCCTTCGGCGCGCAGCGCGGCCATGACCAGGGCGTCGGCTTCCGCGGCTGTCAGGTCCAGGGCGCGCTGGATGCGCAGGATACGTTGCAGGCGGTCGAGGTGGGCGCTGGTCAGGCCGGTGATGGCCACGGTCTTTTTCGCCGGTTTCCTGACAGGGGGCTGGGCCGACTGCTGCAAGGGTGCTGACGGGTTGGCCTGTGCGGGCGCTTCGCTCGTTTCTGATGTTGCTGCTGGGGTGTCGCTCGATGTGGCCTGCGCTGTCTCCTCCGGGGTAGACGCCTGTGGCGCACCCGGCGTCAACTCGGTGAGGTATAGCGGTGTCGTCCCGTTGTTGATGAACGCTGCGCCGAACACCTGGCTCGAAGGCGAAGCGACCGAAAGGGTGGTGACAAGGGCGCTGCGTGTCACCGAGGTGTTGCCCTCGCCGATGGCATTGACGGCCAGCAGTTTGCGCAGTTCGCGGCGGGTCAGCCCGAGGGCCTTGGTCAGTTTTTGCGTGGTGTTGAGCTTGTTCAGAGGTCTACTGTCGCTGATATGGAAGTGGTGTTGATAGAATTCAGCCTCCTGGCGTTGGTTTTCCTCGGTCACGTCCGGCATCAGATTTGCCGCTGGCAGCGATGGCGCCAGCAACAGCGCCCGCAGCTGTGGCGAAAAGCCGCTGCTCAGGACGGTCGCTGCGCGTTGGTCGGCGAGGGTGAGGTTGTCGAAGGTGAAGGCGGGGTAGCTGGCGTGGGTGCTGCGCAGCACATCCCACACATGCAGCTGCTTGGTGGCCAGGGTGGCCTTGATCGATTCCCAGGCATGGTGGAAGGGTACGTTGGCCTGGTAAAGACCGTTGGCGACGGCTTGCTGCAGCGTTTTTCGCTCCGGCAGCACCTGCCTGGCGCGGCTTTCCAGCACGTCCAGGACCATGCGAATCTTGGGCAGGACCTTGCGCGTGTTCTTTTCATCGAGCTTCAGGTCCAGCAGATCGGAGCGCCGCTGTTGCAGGGTGATCGGTGCGCTGACATCGGCGCGGACCTCGAAGGCCTGGATCATTTCCCTGAGGTGTACCAGGTAGGCCAGCCGACCATTGTTGGCCATCAGCGCGCCGGGGGCGCAGCGGGTCTGGTCGTCCTCGAACAGCTTCATGTAGGTGGCCGTGTCAGGGCGGTTGGCGGGGCTGTAGTCGTTGTTCTGGGTGGACAGGTCGTTCATCGCGAAGGTCCTTTGCAAGTGAAGGCGGGCAGCGACCTGGCGGTTGCGTCAGGGCGCAAGGTGATTGGTTTGACGCTACGCCTTGGAAGGGAAGGGCGCACCTGGCAGAAATGTCAGGTGGTGGGGAAACTCAGCTCAACATGGGTGGATGCTCTGGTGTGGGCATGGTGCGATAGACCAGGTCGACCAGCTCGGCGAAGGTGAGGTAGGGGCGCAATGGCTGGTGGATGAGGATGCCGAAGGTTTCTTCGATCAGCGCTTGCAGTTCGAACATGTCGAAGCTGTCGGCACCCAGTTCGCCAAGGGAGATGTCCGGGCGGATCTGGTGCAGGCTCTGCTCGAGGAAGTAGCTGATGATCCAGCGCAGGTGGAAAGCGATGTAGAGCCGGGATTGCATGTTGGGGCTGCCATGGGAGGAGAGATGATCCTCTTTAGCGCGCCTTGGTGCAGGTGGCTACTGATAGAAATGCCAGGTGCGGGGCTGTGGGATTTGTGCTTTGGCTTGCCGGCGAGCACCGGAGGCGTGGTGTAGCTTGTGGGGCCCCTGTAGGAGCGGCTTCAGCCGCGATCACCCGCGAAGCGGGTGCCTCGCATCGCGGCTAAAGCCGCTCCTACAGGGCGCAACCCCCGATGGCCGGGCTCAGCCCTCGTAACCGAGGTTCGGCGCCAGCCAGCGTTCGCTCACGCTCACGTCCTGGCCCTTGCGCGCGCTGTAGCGCTCGACCTGGTCCTTGTCCACCTTGCCCACGGCGAAGTACTGCGCCTGCGGGTGGGCGAAGTACCAGCCGCTGACCGCCGCCGCCGGGAACATGGCGAAGTGCTCGGTGAGGAACACGCCGCTCGGGCCGGTCTCACCGATGGCGGTGCCGTCGAGCAGGCGGAACAGGGTTTCCTTCTCGGTGTGATCGGGGCAGGCGGGGTAGCCCGGGGCCGGGCGGATGCCGCTGTACTGCTCCTTGATCAGCGCCTCGTTGTCCAGGTGCTCGTCCTTGGCGTAACCCCAGTGCTCCTTGCGCACCTGCTCGTGCAGCCACTCGGCGCAGGCCTCGGCCAGGCGGTCGGCCAGGGCCTTGACCATGATCGAGCTGTAGTCGTCGCCCTTGTCCTGGTAAGCCTTGGCCACTTCCTCGGCACCGATGCCGGCGGTGGTGATGAAGCCGCCGACGTAGTCGGTCACGCCGCTGTCCTTGGGGGCGACGAAGTCGGCCAGCGACCAGTTGGGCTTGCCGTCGGGCTTGATGGTCTGCTGGCGCAGGTGGTGCAGGGTGGCCAGGGTCTGGCCGTTGTCGCCATAGACTTCGATGTCGTCATGCTCGACCTGGTTGGCCGGCCAGAAGCCGAATACCGCGCGGGCGCTGATCAGTTGCTCGTCGATCAGCTTGTCGAGCATCTCGCGGGCATCCTTGTACAGCGCCGTGGCGGCCTCGCCGACCACTTCGTCGGTGAGGATGCGCGGGAACTTGCCGGCGAGGTCCCAGGAGATGAAGAACGGGGTCCAGTCGATGTACTCGGCCAGGGTGCGCAGGTCGATGTTCTCCAGCACCTTGACGCCGGTGAAGGAGGGAGTGGCGGCCTGGTAGTTGGCCCAGTCGTACTGCGGCTTGGCGGCGATGGCCTGGGCATAGCTCAGGCGCTCGGTGCGGGCGCTGCGGTTGGCGGTGCGCTCGCGCACCTCCACGTACTCTTCGCGGGTCTTGGCGACGAAGCCGGCCTTGAGCTCCTTCGACAGCAGCTGCGTGGCCACGCCCACCGCGCGCGAGGCGTCGGTGACGTAGACCACGGCGTCGTTCGAGTACTTGGGCTCGATCTTCACCGCGGTGTGGGCTTTGGAGGTGGTCGCGCCACCGATCATCAGCGGCAGGTGGAAGTCCTGGCGCTGCATCTCGCGGGCGACGTGAACCATCTCGTCCAGCGAGGGGGTGATCAGGCCGGACAGGCCGATGATGTCGCACTTCTGCTCGCGGGCGGTCTGCAGGATCTTCTCGGCCGGCACCATCACGCCCATGTCGACGATGTCGTAGCCGTTGCAACCAAGCACCACGCCGACGATGTTCTTGCCGATGTCGTGCACGTCGCCCTTGACCGTGGCCATGAGGATCTTGCCCTTGGCCTCGGGCTTGTCGCCTTTCTCTTCCTCGATGAATGGAATGAGGTGGGCCACCGCCTGCTTCATCACCCGCGCCGACTTGACCACTTGCGGTAGGAACATCTTGCCGGCGCCGAACAGGTCGCCGACCACGTTCATGCCGCTCATCAATGGGCCTTCGATGACCTCGATCGGGCGCGCCGACTGCTGGCGGCACTCTTCGGTGTCCTCGACGATGTGGGCGGTGATGCCCTTGACCAGCGCATGCTCGAGGCGCTTGGCCACCGGCAGCGAGCGCCACTCTTCGTTCTCGACTTCCTTGGTGGCGCCGCCGCCCTTGTAGTCGTCGGCAATCGCCAGCAGGGCGTCGGTGCCGTGCGGGGTGCGGTTGAGCACCACGTCCTCGACCTTCTCGCGCAGGGCGGCGGGGATCTCGTCGTAGATCTCCAGCTGGCCGGCGTTGACGATGCCCATGGTCAGGCCGTTCTGGATGGCGTGGTAGAGGAACACCGAGTGGATCGCCTCGCGCACCGGGTTGTTGCCACGGAACGAGAACGACACGTTCGAGACGCCGCCCGAGCTCAGGGCGTAGGGCAGGTGGTCGCGGATGTAGGCGCAGGCTTCGATGAAGTCGACGGCGTAGTTGTTGTGCTCTTCGATGCCGGTGGCCACGGCGAAGATGTTCGGGTCGAAGATGATGTCTTCCGGCGGGAAGCCCACTTCGTTGACCAGGATGTCGTAGCTGCGCTGGCAGATTTCGCGCTTGCGCGCGGCGGTGTCGGCCTGGCCGACCTCGTCGAAGGCCATCACCACCACGGCGGCGCCATAGCGCTTGCACAGGCGGGCGTGGTGCTTGAACTGCTCGACGCCTTCCTTCATCGAGATCGAGTTGACGATGCCCTTGCCCTGGATGCACTTCAGGCCCGCCTCGATCACCTCCCACTTGGAGGAGTCGATCATGATGGGGACGCGGGAGATGTCCGGCTCGCCGGCGATCAGGTTGAGGAAGCGGACCATGGCGGCCTGGGAGTCGAGCATCCCTTCGTCCATGTTGATGTCGATCACCTGGGCGCCGGCCTCGACCTGCTGCAGGGCGACTTCCAGGGCTTCGGTGTAGTTCTCCTCGCGGATCAGCCGGGCGAACTTGGCGGAACCGGTGATGTTGGTGCGCTCGCCGACGTTGACGAACAACGACTGGCGGTCGATGGTGAACGGCTCCAGGCCCGACAGGCGGCAGGCCTTGGGGATGTCCGGGATGGCCCGTGGCTTGTGCCTGGCCACGGCCTCGGCGATGGCCTGGATGTGCGGCGGGGTGGTGCCGCAGCAGCCGCCGATGATGTTGAGGAAGCCGCTGGCGGCGAACTCCTCGACCACCGCGGCCATTTCCGCGGGCGTCTCGTCGTACTCGCCGAAGGCGTTGGGCAGGCCGGCGTTGGGGTGCGCGGAGACGAAGGTGTCGGCCTTGGTGGACAGCTCTTCGAGGTACGGGCGCAGGTCCTTGGCGCCGAGGGCGCAGTTCAGGCCGATGGAGATCGGCTTGGCGTGGCGCACCGAGTTCAAGAACGCTTCGGTGGTCTGGCCGGAGAGGGTGCGGCCGGAGGCGTCGGTGATGGTGCCGGAGATCATGATCGGCAGTTCGACGTTGTCTTCCTCGAACACCTGCTGCACGGCGAAGATCGCTGCCTTGGCGTTCAAGGTGTCGAAGATGGTCTCGATCAGCAGCAGGTCGGCGCCACCTTCGATCAGGCCACGGGTGGCCTCTATGTAGTTGGTCACCAGCTCGTCGAAGGTGACGTTGCGGTAGCCGGGGTCGTTGACGTCGGGGGAGATCGAGCAGGTGCGGCTGGTCGGGCCGAGCACGCCGGCGACGAAGCGCGGCTTGTCCGGGGTTTCCAGGGTTTTCGCGTCCGCGACCTGGCGGGCGACGCGCGCGCCCTCGACGTTGAGCTCGTACACCAGCGCTTCCATGCCGTAGTCGGCTTGCGAGATCTGCGTGGCGTTGAAGGTGTTGGTTTCGAGAATATCCGCGCCGGCGTCCAGGTAGGCTTTCTCGATCGCGGCGATCACATCGGGGCGGGAGAGCAGCAACAGGTCGTTGTTGCCCTTCACGTCGCTTGGCCAATCGGCGAAGCGCGTGCCACGATAGTCGTGTTCCTCCAGGCGGTAACTCTGGATCATAGTACCCATGCCGCCGTCGAGGATCAGGATGCGCTCTTTGAGTGCGTTCTGGAGTGCTTGTAAACGAGCGCTGCGGTCGGACATAGGAACTACCTGGTCGGGCGAATATCAGAAGGTGCCGAATAATAACAAAGCTGCACGGATTTTAGGCGTGCCGCCGTTTTGCATGAATTTCCTTCATGTTGGCGCATGCCCCAGCACCCAGGACCCGGTCAGGCATATCGTGATGGCTTTCAGAAACCAGGACTTTCGGCACATGTTGCTTCGCATACTTGCCAGCGTCTTCGCCCTGCTGATCAGTGGCGTGGCGTTCGCGCAGGCCCCCCAATCGAGCCCGGCGATTTCGTACACCCGGGACATCCAACCGATCTTCACCGAGAAGTGCGTGGCCTGCCACGCCTGCAACGACGCCGCCTGCCAGCTCAACCTGGGCAGCGCCGAGGGCGCCGAGCGTGGCGCCTCGAAGGTGCCGGTGTACCAGGGCGAGCGCAGCCAGGCGGTGCCCACCACGCGGCTGTTCTACGACGCCCGCGACGAGGCTGGCTGGCGCAAGGCCGGGTTCTACTCGGTGCTGGACAAGCAGGGCAGCCAGGCCGCGCTGATGGCGCGCATGCTCGAACTGGGGCACAAGACGCCGCTCACGCCCAACGCCAAGCTGCCGGACGAAATCGTGCTGGGGCTCAACCGCACCAACATGTGCCCCATGCCCCATGAGTTCGACGCCTATGCCGGCGCGCACCCGAAGGAGGGCATGCCGCTGGCGGTCACCGGCCTGAGCGACCAGGAGTACCAGACGCTGCAGCGCTGGCTGGCGGCCGGCGCGCCGGTGGAGAAGACCCAGTTCGTGCCCAACGCGGCGGAAGCGCGGCAGATCTTCGAGTGGGAAGAACTGCTCAACCGCCCGGGCTCGACCGAGGCGCTGGTCGCCCGCTGGCTGTACGAGCACTTGTTCCTGGCCCACATCCATTTCGTCGGCGGTGAGCAAGGCCACTTCTTCCAGTGGGTGCGCTCGCGCACCCCGAGCGGCCGGCCGGTCGACCTGATCGCCACCCGCCGCCCCAACGACCCGCCGGGCACCGACTTCTACTACCGGCTGGTTCCGGTGCAGGGGGTGATCGTCCACAAGACCCATATCACCTACCCGATGGGCCCGCAGAAGCTCAAGCGGGTCAAGCAGTTGTTCTACAGCGGCGACTGGCATGCCAGCGCGTTGCCCGGCTACGGCCCGCGCCACCGCGCCAACCCGTTCGAGACCTTCGAGGCGATCCCGGCGGTGGCCCGCTACCAGTTCATGCTGGACAACGCCGAGTACTTCGTGCGCACCTTCATCCGTGGCCCGGTGTGCCGCGGGCAGATCGCCACCGACGTGATTCGCGACAACTTCTGGGCGCTGTTCCAGGAGCCGGCCCACGACCTCTACATCACCGACGCCAAGTACCGGGGCGAGGCCACGCCGCTGCTGGCCATGCCCGGCCAGATCGACGATGTCGGCAGCGTGCTGGGCCTGTGGCACGCCTACCGCGACAAGCGCAACGAGTACGAGGCGTTGCGCCGCGAAGCCTACGCCGAGCAGCCGGCACCAAGCTGGTCGACACTGTGGGCGGGCAACGACAACGCCTTGCTCAGCATCTTCCGCCACTTCGACAGCGCCTCGGTCACCAAGGGCCTGATCGGCGACGTGCCGCTGACCATGTGGCTGTTCGACTACCCGCTGTTCGAACGCACCTACTACCAGCTGGCGGTGAACTTCGATGTGTTCGGCAACGTCTCGCACCAGTTGCAGACGCGCCTGTACTTCGACCTGATCCGCAATGGCGCGGAGGTCAACTTCCTGCGCCTGATGCCGGCCGGCACGCGCGGCGAGATCCTGGGTAGCTGGTACCAGAACAGCGGCAAGGTGAAGATGTGGATGGACTACGAGGACATCGACACCAGCACCCCGAGCGCGTTGCAGTTGGACAAGCACGACCCCAAGCGTGATTTCGGCTTGAAGCTGTTGCAGCGCACCGGCAGCCTGAACGCCGCGCCCGACCCGATCAACCGCTGCCAGGGCGCGTATTGCTCGCGGCCGCAGATGAGCGAAGCGTTCCGCGACGTCGAGCAGTCGCTCAGCCGCCTGGTGTCGCGCCCGGCTGCCGGGTTGAAGGTGATCGACCAGTTGCCCGAGGCGACGATGCTGCGCATCGAAGGGCAGGGCGGCCAGCGCCAGGTTTACAGCCTGTTGCGCAACCGTGCCCACAGCAACGTGGCGTTCCTGCTGGGCGAGGCGTACCGCTACCAGCCGGGGCTGGACACCCTCACTCTGGTGCCGGGCGTGCTCAGCAGCTACCCGAACTTCATCTTCAATGTGCCTGCGAAGGAGGTGCCGGAGTTCGTCGAGGACCTGGAAGCGGCCCGCGACGACACGGCCAAGTTCGAGCGCATCGTCATGCGCTGGGGCGTGCGCCGCAGCCACCCGGAGTTCTGGCGCTACTTCCATGACCTGAACCGCTATATCCAGGAGACCGATCCGGTGGAGGCGGGGGTACTGGACATGAACCGCTACGAGAACCTCTGATGGGGTGGCCTGACCTTTCCCGGCATGCTGCGGTCGGAAGGTCAGGTGGGTCTTGGGGCTGCTGTGCAGCCCATTCGCCGGCAAAGCCGGCTCCTACAGGGGGTGTGCAAACCTCTGTAGGAGCCGGCTTGCCGGCGAACGATCGCGACGCAAGGCCCGAACTCACCGGCAATCGCAGGGTACTTCATGCTGTATTCGCTTCAGGCACTCCGGGCATTCGCCGCCTGGGTGGTGGTCTGCCACCACTTCATGCAGATCTTCTTCGACTTCCATGCCACCGGCCCACTCGGCCAATTGCTCAGCGACCGCGGTGCGGTCGGGGTGGACATCTTCTTCGTCATCAGCGGCCTGGTGATCTACCTCTCGACCCGCGACAAAGAGATTGCCCCCGGGCGGTTCCTGCTCAACCGCGCCCTGCGCATCGTCCCGGCCTACTGGTTCTACACCCTGCTGATGGCGGCGCTGATGCTGGTCGCCAGCCGCTGGATGCCGCATCAGGTGTTCGCCTGGCAGCACCTGCTGCTGTCGCTGCTGTTCATCCCGGCGCAGAACCCCGGCGGCTATGGCCTGTACCCGACCCTCAACGTGGGCTGGACGCTGAATTTCGAGATGTTCTTCTATTTGTTGTTCGGCCTGGCCTTCCTGGTGCGCCAGCGTCATCACCTGTTGCTGGTGACCGCCGCGTTATTGCTCGTCAGTGAAGTGCTAGGCCGGTTGGGAGTACTCAGCCGTTTCTACAACAACGACATCGTTTACGAGTTCCTGCTGGGCATCGGCCTGGGCGTGCTGTATCACCGCGGGCTGATCCGCGAGGGCCTATGGCTGCCGCTGGCGCTGCTGGCCGCGGCCGGTTTCACCCTCTACCACCTGGACGCCTCCCAGCGCCTGCTGCACTGGGGGCTGCCCAGCGCGCTGGTGGTGCTGGCGTTCATCGCCCTGGAGCCGTGGTTCAAGGGCAACCGGGTGCTCAAGGCGCTGGGCGATTGCTCCTACTCGGTGTATCTGATCCATGTGCTGGTGCTGTACGGCGGCCTGTTTGCCAGCCAGCGGCTGCAACTGAACCCATACCTGGTATTCGCCCTTTGCGTGCCGTCAATCGGACTAATGTCGTGGTTCAGCTACCAATGGCTGGAACGTGGCCTGTATACGCGGCTGCAAGGCTGGATCGCCGCCGAGCCTGCGCGGGAACCGGCCTTGGCGCTATCCCGAGTCAAATGCTAGGACTTTGTTCGAAGGCCGGGTTGGCGTACACTGCCGGCAAGTCTGTGAGGAACTTCCATGAGCGCTATAACCATTACCGACGCCGCCCATGATTACCTGGCCGATCTGCTCTCCAAGCAGAACACGCCTGGCATCGGCATCCGCATTTTCATCACCCAGCCGGGCACCCAGTACGCCGAGACCTGCATCGCCTACTGCAAGCCGGGCGAAGAGAAACCCGACGACGAGCCGGTGGGCCTGAAGAGCTTCACCGCGTATCTCGACGCCGTCAGCGTGCCGTTTCTCGAAGACGCGCTGGTCGACTACGCCACCGACCGCATGGGCGGCCAGCTGACCATCAAGGCCCCCAACGCCAAGGTGCCGATGGTCAACGAGGACAGCCCGATCAACGAGCGCATCAACTACTACCTGCAGACCGAGATCAACCCGGGCCTGGCCAGCCACGGCGGCGCCGTGAGCCTGGTGGACGTGGTCGACGACGGCATCGCCGTGCTGCAGTTCGGTGGCGGTTGCCAAGGCTGCGGCCAGGCCGACGTCACGTTGAAGGAAGGTATCGAGCGCACCCTGCTTGAGCGAATTCCGGAGCTCAAGGGCGTGCGTGATGTGACTGACCACACCAACAAGGAAAATGCCTACTACTGATGGGTAGTGGGTGTTGGTTCTTGCCTCTTCGCCGGCAAAGCCGGCTCCTACAGGTTGCACCCTTGTAGGAGCCGGCTTGCCGGCGAATTTCATTGATCCCTAGCAACAAACTGTTACGGATTCAATCCCTGCGACAACCGGTCGCGCCCCGGATTCAAAGGGCTGCAGCCAGATCCTCCTCAGTTCGGGTAGATGCTCGGGGGGTGTCATGCCAGAATGCGCCGGTTTTCGCTCGGCCCGCCCCAAGGGCCGGCACCTTCCCTGTAAAGGATGGTTCCATGACTGATCTGTTGACCCGGCGCGCGGTAGTCGCCGGGATGGGCGTACTGGGGCTTGGTTTGCTGGCGGGCTGCAGCCCGGCACGTGGCCTGGACTTCAAGTACGGCAAGAACATGAGCAACGAAATCCTCGGGCGCAAGTTCAAGCTCAAGGATACCCAAGGCAACGAGCGCACCCTGTCGAGCTTCTACGGCTCGATGCCGATGATCTTCTTCGGCTTCACCCAGTGCCCGGCGGTCTGCCCGACCGCGCTGGCGCGTGTGGCGCAGATCCGCAAGATACTCAGGGGCCGTGACCGCGACCTGTTCCAGCCGGTGTTGATCACCCTGGACCCGGAGCGCGACACCCCCGAGGTGCTCGACGCCTACGTCAAGGCCTTCGACCCGTCGATCGTCGCCCTGACCGGCACCCCCGAGGAAATCGCCGAGGTGGCCAAGGAATTCAAGGTGTTCTACGAAAAGGTCCCGGCCGGCGACACCTACACCATCTCTCACTCGTCCACCAGCTACGTCTACGATACGCGTGGCACCCTGCGCCTGAGCCTGGGCCATTCCCTGAACGCCCAGGAATGCGCCGAGGACCTGGTCACCCTGATGGAGATCTGCTGAATGTCGATGCAACCGATCAAGCGCGGCCTGGCCGCCCTGGCCCTGATGAGCCTGGCCCTGCCGGCCCTGGCCCAGACCACCGTGAGCGACGCCTGGGTACGCGCCAGCGTGCCGCACCAGCAGTCCACCGGTGCCTTCATGATCCTCACCGCCAGCAGCGACAGCAAGCTGATAAGCGTGGCTTCGCCCGTGGCCAAGACCGTACAGGTGCACGAGATGACCATGAACGGCGACGTGATGGGCATGCGTGAGGTCAAGGCGGTCGAACTGCCGGCCGGCAAGGCGGTGAAACTGGACCCGAATGGCCTGCACGTGATGCTGATGGGCCTGAACCAGCAGGTGAAGGAAGGTGAGCAGGTGCCGCTGACCCTGACCATCGAAGATGCCAAGGGCGTGAAGGAGACCGTGCAGGTGCAGGCGCCGGTGCGTGCGCTTACCGCCGAGAGCGGCGGGCACGACCATATGCACATGAACCACTGATCGATTGCTTGAGCCCTGCGCCATCCCTGTAGCAGCGGCTTCAGCCGCGATCACTCGCGAAGCGGGTGCCATACACCGCGTCGCCCGCATCGCGGCTGAAGCCGCTCCTGCAGGGAAGGGCGTAAATCCCGATCAGCTACGGAAACGTGGCAGCGGCCGTTCGATGTTCAGCGAGGTCAGGGTCTTGCGCACCTGGGCTTCGTCAGCCTCCAGCGCCTTGAGGCTGGCGCGGATCTTGCCGGCAGCGGGTATGTCGCCCTGGCGGTCGATCCAGTCGGCGATCTCCTTGCAGGCGCTGCTCAGGCAGGCCTGACGCTGGCTCATCAGCGACAGGAGCGTGGTGATTTCTCGTTCGGACATGACGCGATCCTCCATTCAGCCATTTGAGTGTAGCAGCGGCGTGCAAGCATGCAGACGGGTTACACCAGGTTCAGGCAGGCCTGTCGGTAGGCCCCCGGTGTCACACCATAGGCTTGCTTGAACTGGCGGGTGAGGTGGCTTTGATCGGCAAAGCCCAGGGCCAGGGCGACTTCCAGCGCAGGCAGGCCACTTCTCAGGAACTCCCGTGCGCGGGCCAGGCGGCGCTGCTTGAGCCAGGCGTGGGGTGGCAGGCCGGTGGCCTGGCGAAACACCCGGGCGAAGTGGAAAGGGGAGAGGTTCACCGCTGCCGCCAGGGCTTCCAGCGACGGCGGCTCGGCCAGCTGGCTTTCCAACAGTTCACGGGCGCGGGCCACGGCCAGCGGTTCGTTGCCAGGGGCGGCGGGCTCGGCGCAATGGCCGTGGCGCTGCACCAGGGCGAGCACGGCATGGCGCCAGGCGGTCTGTTGCTCCAGGGCGCTGGCGTTGCTCTCGGAGCGCTGGTGCAGTTGGCTGAACGCGGCGGCCAGGGCCGGGTCCTGGATCACGCTGTCCTTGAACCGGGGCAGGCCATGGCGGCCCAGCTCCAACTCGTCGAGCACGCCCGTGACCCGCTCGTGCTCGGGATAGAAACCGCGGTAGCGCCAGCCGGCCTCGTGGGCGGTGGCGCCAGTGTGCAGCTCGTCGGGGTTGATCAGCACCATGCTGCCCACCGGTGCCAGGTGCTCGCTACCGCGGTGCCAGAATCGCTGGGCGCCGGACTCGATCACCGTGAACACATAGCCTTCATGCACGTGCGGGGCAAAGCGCTGCTGGATATAGCGGGCGTGCAGCATCTCCACGTCGCCGAGGGCGGGCGCCTGCCACAGGTGGGTTTGTTCGCGCAGGGGCGTGCTCATGCCAGCCAGCTGCGCAGGAGGAAGAAGATCAGCATGCTCGCCAGCATGCTCAGCAACACGCTGCGGGTCAACAGCACCAGGGTGATGGCCACCAGTGACCCAAGCAGGTAGGGGTTGAGCGGGCTGAGGTCGAGCTGGTGCCCAGGCAGGAAGATGATCGGCCCGCAGATCGCCGTGAGCATGCCGGGCACGGCGAAACCAAGGAACTGCCGCGCGTTGGAACTCAGGCGCAGCGGCAGGCGCGGTTCGAGGAACGCGTAGCGGTTGAGGAACACCACCGCGCCCATGGCGAAGATCAGCAGCCAGATCATGAGCGGCCTCCGGAGAATTTCTGGCAGACGAAGCCGGCGGCCATGCCCAGCAGGCCGGCGGCCACCAGGGCGGTTTCCCAGTGCCAGTAGCTGAACAGCACCGAGCAGAACAGCGACACCGCCACGCACACCACGGTCGGCAGGTTGCGTACCAGCGGCGCGATCAGCGCGACGAAGGTGGCGACGATGGAGAAGTCCAGGCCCAGCTGGTCCAGGTGCGGGATGTTCTGGCCGAGGACGATGCCGGCCAGGGTGAACAGGTTCCACGCCACATAGAACGTCAGGCCCACGCCCAGCGCGTACCAGCGGTTGAACTGCTGCTGGTCGTGGTGGCTGGTGAGGGCGAAGAATTCATCGGTGAGCAGGAAGCCCAGGCCCAGCCGCCAGCGGGTCGGCAGGCCGGACATCACCGGGCGCATCGACAGCCCGTAGAGCAGGTGCTGCGAGGTCAGCAGCAAGGTGGTGAGCAGGATCGAGAACAGGTTGGCGCCGCCCTTGAGCATACCGATGGCCACCAGTTGCGCGGCACCGGCGAAGACGATGGCCGACAGGCCCTGGCCCTCCCAGGCGCTGAGGTTGGCCTCGATGGCCATGGAACCGGCGAGCAGGCCCCAGGGGGCCACGGCCAAGGACAGCGGCAGGATGGCGATGGCGCCTTTGAGGAAGGCGTGGCGGGCAACGGGCGGGCTGGACATGGGCAAGACAACGGCTCGACAGGGCAGGCCAGCATGCCAGAGGGGTGGAGAGCTGGCTTGAACGATCTTGCTTGTTTGTTCTGCAGAAGCGGCTTCAGCCGCGATGCAGGCTGTGCGGTGCTTGGCACCCGCTTCGCGGGTGATCGCGGCTGAAGCCGCTCCTACAGGGGGCGTGCCAAACAGCGACAGTTATCGAGGTGTGTTCGCCGGCAAACCAGCGCCTACGAGGCGTTGCTGCGCCGCGGCGCAGCCATTGATATCAATGGCCTTCTGCATGAGCGCCTGGCGATGTTGCGGGTCCAGCTCGCCGAGCAGGCGGTAGACCTCGGCCTGGTAATCACGCTGGCGCCCCCATTGCATTTCCAGCCCTTGCGGCCGGCTGCGGCTGCAAGCCAGGTGCGTTGCCGGCTGGGGATAGTAGGGCGCGTAGAGGGTGGCCATGCTGGGGATCGCCTCCAGCGCCTGGCGGTAGGCGGGGCTGGCGCTGTAGGCCGAGCACCAGCGGGCGATGGCCAGGGCCGGTGGCGCGAAACCCTGCTTGAGGCTGGCTTCGAGCAGCGGGCAGGCAGCGTCGGCGATCTGCCCGGCAGGTAGGTAGGTGGTGTAGTACAGGGCCAGGCGATACTGGGCTACCGGGTGGTCGAGGGCGACGGACTTCTTCAGCAACGCCACTGCCGTGGGCAGGGTGCGGGCCAGCGCCTGGCCCTGGCGGCTGAGTTCCGGGTCGCCGGTGCTGGTACGCAGGGGGCTGGCCGTGTCGTCCTGGCTGTCGGCCTGCTCCAGCAGGGGGAGGGCCTGGCGATAGAGCAGGTCGGCATGCGGGTCGATGCTCACGTCGAGCGCCTGCGCAGCGAAGGAGGTCAGCAGCAACGGCAGCAAGGCTGCGTGGGCGCTACGGCGCTTGGGGGCGGCTTCGATGGTCATGACAGGTGCGCGGGTGCCTCAGGCGGATCAGGAGCGATGACCGGCCTATTCTATCCACCCGGGTGTGTTCGACGATAGTCGGGGAATTCCTTATCAGATGAGCTTGATCGATGTGACCTTGCGCTGGGCGTATTTTTCCTGGGCCAGGCCAAGTTTGGCGGTGATCACCTTGGCCAGCGCGTTGTTGCCCAGGTCGTTGAAATGCAGGCGATCGGCGAACAGGCTTTCAGCGAACACCGGCGAACTGCTGAGCATGCTGTTCATGTCGTAGCAGGGGACGGGGTCGGCCTGGCTCTTGATGCGGCGGAAGAAGGCCATGTGCAACTGGCTGTCGAAGGCGCCATCGATGAGGCGATCGAAATTGGACGGCTGTTGTTCGAGCCGTTCGAGCATGGCCTGCTCGCCGGCCGGTAGCGCTTCCCTGCACCAGGGCAGCAGGGGCTGGAGGATGAAGGTCAGGGTGGTGTGGCCGTCGGCCAGCAGGCGGTCCCACTGGCGCAGTGTACGGCCGATGCTGTCGGCGGCGCGGATCAGGCGCTTGTCCGGGCTGGACAGCGGTTCCAGTGCGGGGCAGGGGCACGGGCGCCGCGGCGCAAGGGCGTGGCCCAAGCGTTGCCACAATGACTCGCGGCGTGGTTCCTCAGCGGGCTGAACACCTTCGTGGAAGCGGTTGAAGTAGTCCTGTTGCCCGGTTTGCACAGCTTGCGCGCTGGTCATTATCTCGGCCAGCGTTTCCTGGGCCAGCGTGTTCAGCCCGCTGAACACCACGACATGGCCAATCTGGCCGAAGCGGTGCTGGTGGGTGAGGAACATCAGCAGTTCCTGGGTGGCGTTGAGCCCGCAGCCGGCCAGGTTCAGCCAGATCTCGCCGGTCAGCAGCGAGAGGTACGAGGCCACCGTGTGTTCGTCGGAGCTGGCGCCGATGCCCATGGCGGTCGAGCCGCCCACCAGCAGGTTGACCCGCGCCAGGCCACCGCGTTCGGCGACCGAAAAGCGCTTGCCGGCGAAATGGCTGTAGCGCATGCCCAGGGCGTCGGTGTTGATGGTGCCGGAGCGGTAGCCGCGCTCATGCACGTAGAGCGTGTGCGGAATGCGCCGGCTGCCCAGCTGGAGGAAGCGCTGGTAGTCGTGCTGCAGGGGATGGGTGCTGCCCATGGGGTCTGCCACTGAGGTGTCGAGGATCGTCATGGGCGCTCCTGGGTTGATGGGCAATGGGCTCAGGCCGCCAGTTCCCTGAGGTTGTAGCCCAGGCCGACGATGGCGATGAGCAGCAGCGCAACCCCGGAGGCCAGGCTGATCAGCCGGCTGCTGCGCTGCGAGGCGATCTTGCCGATGGCGAAGATGTACAGGCTGAGCACGGCGAAATCGATGGCGATCCACAGCAGCGACAGCACCACCATGCTCTTGCCGAACGACTCGGTGATCTGGATGAACTGTGGGAAGAAGGAGATGAAGAAGATGATGTCCTTGGGGTTGGAGATGCCCACCATGAACCCTTGCACCAGGCCGCCTCGGCCTGCCGGCAGCGTGCTGGGGGCGGTCTCGACCGGTGCCTGCAGGGCCTCGCGCAGGGTGCCCACGGCGATGTAGCCGATGAACAGGCAGCCCAGCAGGCTCATGCCATTGAGCCAGGCCTTGTCGATGGCCGCGCTGGTCATGATGATCCAGGCGGCGGCGCCGATCAGCACCAGCGACGCCCAGTTGGTGCCGACGGCGGTGAACAGGGCCTTGCGCGAGCCGGAGGCGGCGGCGGTGTTGACGATCAGTGCCACCACCGGGCCTGGGGTGGCGATCAGCAGCAGGACGGTGAGGGCGTAGGTGGCGGTCAGTGCGGTATTCACGTTCAGTTCTCGATCAGTGAGTCAGTTGTTGCTTGTGCATGGAACGGGCAGCGCGCGGGGTTCAGCGAGCCGGGCTCCTGCAGTTGGTACTGTTTCCATTCGAAGTTGTCGCCGTGGCCGAAGAAGCCGAGGGTGTCCGGCATCACGCCGTCGTTGTAGTGACGGACCCGGTCGCGGATGCGCGCGCGAATGCGCTGGCCGCTTTCGGTGGCGGCGCTGGCCACTTCGTCGAAGCTCTCGCGGGCGTTGATGACGAAGGCGATGTGCTTGCCCAGGTTGCGGCTTTTCATCAACCGATGGGCGGGGAAGCTCATGTTGATGAACAGCGGCATGCCGGCGAAGCAGAACGACCAGTGCGCGTCGTGCGGGTCCTGAGGGACCTCTTCAGGCCAGGGTTGCGGGTCGCGGGCATGGACCTGGCGCAGCACATCCCAGGCCAGGGCCTGTTGGTCGCTCAGCGTGGTGTCCGGCGCGGTCTCGAGGAACACCAGCAACGGATGGCTTATGCGCTGCTTTATCGGGAGCGGTTCGACGGTGCGGACGTAGTCGGCCAGCCCCTGGGCGATGTCGTCGGCCAATCGCTGCGCCCGGGCGAAGATGATGTGGCAGGTGCGCGCGGTGACCGCCTTGCGCCCGAACAGGCACGGGAAGTCGGGGTTGGCGAGGGTTTCCTTGAAATGTTCTATGGTCTTGTGCGTCCAGTGGTGTCTGTTCTGCACATGTTCATCGGCCAGCTCTAGCGCATCCAGGCGGTAGCAGTTTCCATAACCCGTAAACATGATTTCCCCAGGTATATCCAAATGCAGCGTTAAATAACTTTTCCGTATTAATCGAGCGGTTTGGCTATATGTAATTGTTATTTACCGGCATTTTCCGAGATGGGTCCGGCGTTGTAAAACGCCTGGAACTATGACCTACTATTAGCCTCACTCATGCTCTGGATGGCGCCGATGTCTGAACGGATTCAAGCCCTGCACGCCCTGCGTGCCTTCGAAGTGGCCTCGCGCTACGGCTCCTTCACCCGCGCGGCACAGGAGCTGGCGCTCACCCAAGGCGCGGTCAGCCACCACATCAAGACCCTGGAAGCCATGTTCGGCTGCGACCTGTTCGAGCGTCGCGGCCCCAAGCTGCGTTTGACCGAGCACGGCCAGTTGCTGGCCCAGGAGCTCAAGGTCGGCTTCAAGATCATCGAGAATGCCTGCGCCCTGTTACGCCAGGACCGCTACGGTCTGCGCCTGAAGGCACCGTCGACGTTGACCGTGCGCTGGTTGCTGCGGGCCCTGGATGGCTTCAAGAAGGTCGACAACAGCTGCACGGTGCAGTTGTCGAGTGTGTGGATGGACATCGATGCGGTGGATTTCTACTCCGAGCCCTACGACTGCGCCATCCTGCTGGGCAACGGGCGTTTCCCGGCGGACGTGGAGAGCCTGAAACTGTTCGATGAATGGCTGATCCCGGTCTGTCACCCCGAGTACCTGGACAGCCCCGCGCCGGAGCTGGCGGCGCTCAAGCACTGTGAATTCCTCCACCCTTCACCGGACCGGCGCGACTGGCGGCGCTGGCTGGCGCGCATGGATGCGCTGGATATCAGCATCGACCAGGGCCAGGTGTTCGACACCCTCGACCAGGGCATTTCGGCGGCCCAGCAGGGCCTGGGCATCTCGGTGGTCGACCTGGTGCTGGCCAGCGCCGACATGGCTGCTGGCAACTTGATCACCCCCTTCCCGCATGCGGTGGCCACCGGCGACGGTTATTACATGACCTGGCTCAAGTCCAGCCCGAAGGCGCGGCAGATGCAGAAGCTGCGTGACTTCCTGCTGGCCCAGGTGCCGCCGTTGCCGCACCGGGACATCAGCTACCTGTACGGCTGACCTGGCTGGCGGGAAGCACCCGTTCGAGCATGAAGTCGATGAACACCCGCAGCTTCGGTGGCATCTGCCGGCCCGACGGCCACAGCAGGTAGAAGCTGCCGCGCCGCTCCATGAAACCGTCGAGCACGCTCACCAGGTTGCCGCTGGCCAGTTCCTTGCGCACGCTGAAGTCCGGCAGGCAGGTGATGCCGCGGTGGTTGAGGGCGAAGCAGATCCGCGTCTCGACGTGGTTGCAGACCATCGAGATGGGGATGTCGTAGTCCTGCTCGGGGTGTTCCCGGCGCAGTGGCCAGGTTTCCAGCTTGCCGCTGCTGGGGAAGCGGTAATGCAGGCAACTGTGCCCGGCAAGTTCACGCGGATGCTGCGGTGTGCCGCGCTCGCGCAGGTACGCCGGCGAGGCCACCAGGCAATGCTGGAAGTGCCCGAGGAACTTGGCGTTCAGGCGCGAATCCAGGGGTTGGCCGCCGCGCATCACCACGTCGAAGCCCTCGCCGACGATGTCCACCATGCGGTCGCTGAAGTCCAGGTCCAGCTCGATATCCGGATAGCGCGCCATGAACTCGGCCAGTGCCGGCATCACCAGCCCGGTCACCTGCGGCAGGCTGACCCGCAGCCGCCCGCGTGGCGTGCCGCTGGCTTGCGAGAGCGCCTGCTCGGTGGCCTCGATCTCGGCCAGGATGCGCCGGCTGCGCTCGAGGAACAGCGCGCCCTCGGCGGTCAGGGTGATGCTGCGGGTGCTGCGGTGGAACAGGCGCACGCCCAGCCGGGCTTCCAGGCGCGCCACACGCTTGCCCACCGCCGAGGCGCTGATGCCCAGCGACTGCCCGGCCGCGACGAAACTGCGGGTTTCGGCGACCCGGTTGAAGACCACGAAGCCGCTGAGGCTGTCCATGTTGCACTCCGATTGCGGACATCGATGTCCTGGGTGAGCGGAATTCTACCCGGCTTTTTCCGCAATACCGCAACGCCGCAAGATGCTTGCCTCGATTGAACCCAGGAGGCACCCATGAATTCCACATCCACCGCGGCCAGCGTCAATGAACCTGCCGCCAGCGCCGCAAGGCTGCCGTTGAGCGGCCTGCTGGCCCTGGCACTGACCGGCTTCATCGCGATTCTCAGTGAAACGTTGCCGGCAGGCCTGCTCGACCAGATCGCCGATGGCATGGCGATCAGCCAGGCCATGGCCGGGCAGTGGGTCACCGCCTATGCACTCGGCTCGTTGCTCACCGCCATCCCGCTGGTGACCCTGACCCAGGGCTGGTGGCGCCGTCGTGCGTTGTTGCTGGCCATTGGCGGTTTCATCCTGTTCAACGGCCTGACCGCGCTCGCCAGCGACAACCACCTGACACTGGTGCTGCGCTTTTTGAGCGGTGCCGCCGGTGGGCTGGCCTGGGGCCTGATCGCCGGGCATGCGCGACGCATGGTGGCGCCGGCGCTGCAGGGCAGGGCGATGGCAGTGGCCATGCTCGGGCAACCCATCGCCTTGTCGCTGGGGCTGCCCATTGCCACCTGGCTGGGGGCCTGGCTGGGCTGGCGCGCCATCTTCGCGGTGGTGACCCTGGCCGCGTTGCTGCTGGCGGCCTGGGTGCTGCGGGCCGTGCCGGACTTTCCGGGGCAGGTGGCCGGCAGGCGGCCGGCGGCCGCGCAGGTGCTGCGCACGCCGGGGGTGGCGCGGGTGCTGCTGGTGATCCTGGCGTGGATCCTCGGGCACAACATTCTGTACACCTACATCGTGCCGCTGCTGGCGGCGGCGGGCATGGCGGGCGAGGTTGGCCAGGTGCTGATGACCTTCGGCCTGGCCTCGCTGGCGGGGATCGTGCTGGTCGGGCTGGGCGTCGACCGGCGCCTGCGTGGGCTGGTGCTGCTCAGCCTGGGCGGGTTCGCCTTGGCGACCCTGGCGCTTGGGCAACTGCAGGGTTCGGCTTGGCTGGTGCATGCCAGCGTGGCGCTGTGGGGGCTGACCTACGGCGGCGCGCCGACCTTGCTGCAGACGGCCTGCGCCGATGCGGCGGGCGAGGGCGGGGATGTCGCCCAGTCGATGCTGGTGACGGTGTGGAACAGTGCGATTGCCCTGGGCGGGATCGTGGGCGGGTTGTTGCTGACGGGGACGGGGGTCGGGTCGTTTGGCGTGGTGGTGCTGGTGCTGGTTGCAGTGGCATGGGTGCTGGCCTTCAGCGGGCGGCGAGCGGGGTTCGTTGCGGGTGCAAGGTAGGCCTCTGTAGGCGCCGGCCTTGTCGGCGAACCAGGCGACACGGTGGATGGCACCGGCCGTGCCGGTGTTCGCCGGCAAGCCGGCTCCTACGGAAGAGCGCAGCACTTGGTCGCTTACATACCCTGTAGGAGCCGGCCTTGCCGGCGAACCAGACGACGCGGTGGATGGCACCGGCCGTGCCGGTGTTCGCCGGCAAGGCCGGCTCCTACAGGAATGCATCGTCGGGCGCGGTTAGGCGGTAGAATCCCCCATCGAGCACGACGACCAGAGGTTCACGCGGTGCAGCTGCAACAGGGCTTTGTCCTAACCCGTCATTGGCATGACACGCCCGAAGGCACTTGCGTGGAGTACTGGCTGGCCACCGACCAGGGGCCGCGGCGCCTGCGCCTGGCCGCGCAACCCTCGGTGGCGTTCATCCCCGTCGAGCACGGCGAGCACGCCCGGGCGTTGCTGGCGGGCGAGCAGGGCGTCGAGCTCAAGCCCCTGCAACTGCGAGACTTCGAACAACGTCCGGTACTGGGCCTGTACTGCCGGCAGCACCGCCAGTTGATCGCCCTCGACAAGCGCCTGCGCAGCGCCGGCGTAGAGGTCTACGAGGCCGACATCCGCCCCCCCGAGCGCTACCTGATGGAGCGCTTCATCACCGCCCCGGTGCGTTTCGATGGCCGCCCCGACGCCCAGGGCGTGCTGCACGACGCCCAGCTCAAGCCCGACCCGGACTACCGCCCACCGCTGCGCCTGGTGTCGCTGGACATCGAGACCAGCGAACGTGGCGAGCTCTACAGCATTGCCCTGGAAGGCTGCGGCCAGCGCGACGTGTACATGCTCGGCCCGGCCAACGGCGCGGCCTGCGAGGTGGATTTCGCCCTGCATTACTGCACCGACCATGCCGCGCTGATCGACAGCCTCAACCAATGGCTGGCCCGCCACGACCCCGACGCGATCATCGGCTGGAACCTGGTGCAGTTCGACCTGCGCCTGCTGCACGAGCACGCCCAGCGCCTCAACGTACCGTTGTGCCTGGGCCGCGATGGCGCGCCGATGCACCTGCGCGAGCACGGCAGCCGCAGCCACTTTTTCGCCGAGGCGCCCGGGCGGTTGCTGATCGATGGCATCGAGGCACTGCGTTCGGCGACCTGGAGCTTCCCGTCGTTCAGCCTGGAAAGCGTTGCCCAGCAATTGCTGGGTGAAGGCAAGGCCATCGATACCCCGTACCAGCGCATGGACGAGATCAACCGCCTGTTCGCCGAGGACAAGCCGGCCCTGGCCCGCTACAACCTCAAGGACTGCGAGCTGGTCACGCGGATCTTCGCCCACACCCGGCTGCTCGACTTCCTCCTCGAACGCTCATCGGTCACCGGCCTGGCGGTGGACCGCAGCGGCGGCTCGGTGGCCGCGTTCTGCCACTTGTACATCCCGCACATGCATCGCATGGGGTATGTCGCGCCGAACCTGGGCAGTGGCGAGGGCGAAGCCAGCCCGGGCGGCTTCGTCATGGACTCGCGGCCCGGGTTGTACGATTCGGTGCTGGTGCTGGACTACAAGAGCCTGTACCCGTCGATCATCCGCACCTTCCTGATCGACCCGGTGGGCCTGGTCGAAGGCCTGCGCCAGCCGGATGACGCGCATTCGGTCGAGGGCTTCCGCGGTGCGCGCTTCTCGCGCAGCCAGCACTGCCTGCCGGCCATCGTCGAGCGCGTGTGGCAGGGGCGCGAGGCGGCCAAGCGCGACGCTAACGCGCCGCTGTCGCAGGCGTTGAAGATCATCATGAATGCCTTCTACGGGGTGCTTGGTTCCAGCGGCTGTCGCTTCTTCGACCCACGCCTGGCTTCGTCGATCACGATGCGCGGGCACCAGATCATGCGCCAGACCCGGCTGTTGATCGAAGCGCGGGGCTTCGATGTGATCTACGGCGACACCGACTCGACCTTCGTCTGGCTCAAGGGCGCCCATGACGAGGACGCGGCAGCCCGTATCGGCCGTGAGCTGGTGGCCGAGGTCAACCAGTGGTGGCGCCGGCGCCTGGGCGAAACCATGGGCCTGGAAAGCGCCCTGGAGTTGCAGTACGAAACCCATTACCGGCGTTTCCTGATGCCGACCATCCGTGGCGCGGAGGAGGGCAGCAAGAAGCGCTATGCCGGCCTGGTGCGTCGCGCCGATGGCAGCGAGGAGATGGTCTACAAGGGGCTGGAGTCGGTGCGCACCGACTGGTCGCCCCTGGCCCGCCAGTTCCAGCAGGAGCTCTATGGGCGGATCTTTCGCGGGCAGCCCTATCGTGACTACCTGCGCGACTATGTGGAGCGCACGATGGCCGGTGAGCTGGATGAACTGCTGATCTACCGCAAGCGCCTGCGTCGACCGCTGGCCGACTACCAGCGCAATGTGCCGCCCCATGTGCGCGCCGCAAGGCTTGCGGACGAGTACAACCGTCGCCTCGGGCGCCCGTTGCAGTACCAGCGCGGCGGCTGGATCAGCTACGTCATCACCACGGCCGGCCCCGAGCCGCTGGAAAACCGCCTGGCGCCCATCGACCACGAGCATTACCTGACCCGCCAGTTGCAGCCGGTGGCCGACGCCATCCTGCCCTTCGTTGCCGAGCGCAGCATCGACCTGCGTAGCCTCAAGCAGCTCAGTTTCAATTTCTAGAACCCGTGTTTTCGAGGTGCTCGACGTTTGAATTGCAGTGCTCTGGAGACCGAGCGCCGCCCGCGCGGCGCATCGCGGATGAATCCGCTCCTACATTCGTTGCAACGTGCCGCATCTGTGAGGCCATGGTTGCCAGCCTTGGCGCAAGGCGTAAGTCGGGCGCGGCGGCGGCAACGCCAGCCGAAAAATCGCGTCGAACAAACAAGGCCTAACTGGTATGGCCACGTTGCAACAGATGTAGGAGCGGATTCATCCGCGATGCGCCGCGCGGGCGGCGCTCGATCTTCCAGAACGGCAACCGACGCTGCTCAGGTTCACCTAAGTCTTGCACCGTAGTGTCCCTCCCAGAAACCGCGAAAGGTCCCTGGGAGGTATCCGTGATGACCGCAACACACCAAGGTTGGCTCAACAAGGTCCCGGAAGTGACGCTGTCCTTCTGGATCATCAAGATCATGTCCACCACCGTTGGCGAGACCTTCGCCGACTTTCTCGCCGTCGACGTCGGCTGGGGGCTGGGTATCACCAGCGTGGTGATGGCGCTGCTGCTGGCCGGCGCGCTGGCCATGCAACTGCGCAAGCGCGAGTGCGAGCCCTGGGTGTACTGGTTGAGCGTGGTGCTGGTGAGCATCCTGGGCACCCAGATCACCGACATCCTGACCGATGTGCTGGATGTCAGCCTATACACCAGCACGGCGGTTTTCTCCGTGCTGCTGATCGTCAACTTCGCGGTCTGGTACGCGGTGGAGCGCAACCTCTCGATTCGCCAGATCGTTACCCCGCGGCGTGAGCTTTTCTACTGGGCCACGGTGCTGTGCACCTTTGCCCTGGGCACGGCCGGTGGCGACCTGGCCACCGAGGCGCTGGGCCTTGGTTTTGGCCTCGGCACGCTGATCTTCGGTGCGCTGATCGGCGGTTGCCTGCTCGCGTGGCGGCTGGGCGGCAACACGGTGCTGTTGTTCTGGGTCGCGTACATCCTGACCCGCCCGCTTGGTGCCTCGCTGGGCGACCTGCTCACCCAATCGCATGACTACGGCGGCCTCGGCATGGGGGCCACCTGGACCAGTTTCATGTTCCTCTGCGTCATTTTCCTCCTGGTTGGCGTGGCCCAGTTCGGTGCCGCCCAGTCCAGACGGCTTGCTCCCTGAAAAACGAGGTTAACCCCATGATGTCGAATCGCACGTTGCTCACCCCTCTGATGATCGCCGGTCTCGCCTGCGTGGTTGGTCTTAGCCAAGGCTGCTCCAAGGCCGAGGATACGCCGCAGGTGAGCGCCGGGGTCCACGCCCCCAGCAAGCTGGGTGATCTCGGCGCCTTCCGTGTCATCGCCCAGGATGTGGCGGCGAAGGTGCAGGCCCAGGACCTCCCGGGTGCCAAGACCCGCATCAAGGACCTGGAGAAAACCTGGGACGACGCCGAAGCGGGTATCAAGCCTCGGGCCGCCAGCGACTGGCACTTGCTGGACAAGGCCATCGACCGTTCGCTCGATGCCCTGCGGGCCGGGCAGCCAAGCCAGGCCGATTGCCAGGCGGCGCTGGACGACCTGCTCAAGGTCTTCGATGCGTTGCAGGGCCCACGGCAAGGGTGAGGCTGTTGCTTCGGTGCCGGGAGGACTATCGTTGCCACTCAGGCAGTGCCTTTGTAGGAGCGGCCTTGTGCCGCGAATGGGCTGCGCGGCAGCCCCAAGGTTTCAGCGTTGACTCAACGATCACCAGCGCCGCTTTGCAGCCCTTTCGCGGCACAAGGCCGCTCCTACAGGGATCGCGCAGGCTGAGGCTGGCGTGGTCGGGGTGGGACCGGGTTTACCCGCGAAGCCGGCGCCTACGCGGTGACGGTGAGGTATTGATCCGCATGACGGGAGACACCATGCGAGTACTGCTGGTCGAGGATGACACCATGATCGCCCAGGCGCTCCGGGCGGCACTGGAGACGGCGGGCTACGCCGTCGACTGGGTCGATGATGGCCTGGCCGCCGAGGCGGCGCTGCGTACGCACCACTACGACCAGGTCCTGCTCGACCTTGGCCTGCCGGGGCAGGATGGCCTGCAGTTGCTGCAGCATCTGCGCGCCGCGGACAACCCGGTACCGCTGCTCATCATCACCGCTCGCCCAGGGTTGGAAGATCGTCTGAATGGGCTTGATGGTGGCGCGGATGACTTCCTGCAGAAACCCTTCGAGATGGCCGAACTGCTGGCCAGGATGCGCGCCGTGATGCGCCGCAAAGGCGGGCGCGCGGCCCCCGAACTGGGCAATGGCACGGTCACCCTGGACCCGGCCGCGAAATGCGCCCGAGTGCTGGACCAGGAAGCGATCCAGCTGTCCAGCCGCGAATTTGCCTTGCTCCAGGCGTTGCTGGTGCGCCCCGGCGCGATCCTGTCACGGGCCGAGCTGGAAGACCGGCTTTACGGCTGGGGCAATGAGGTCGAGAGCAATGCCGTGGAGTTCCTCATCCATGGCCTGCGGCGCAAGTTGGGCAAGGACGTGATCCGCAATGTCAGGGGGTTGGGATGGATGGTCTCGAAGGGCGCGTGAGGTACTCGCTGCAAGTACGCCTGTCGCTGGCGCTGTCGTTGGCGATCCTGCTGGTGGCCACCTTGACCGGGATCTTCAGCTATGTCTCCGCCTACGATGAGGCGCTGGAGTTCCAGGACAACAGCCTGCGCCAGGTCGCGGCATTGTACGCACGGCAAGGTGTCACCTTCCGCTATGCCGGCAACCCGGCGACCGCGATGGAGGATGACGAGGAAACGCGCATCGTCATCCAGTTCCTGGCCGATGGCGCCCAGGTGGCGCATGGCGATGACAGCCGACTGCCGCTACCCATTCCCGTCACGGTCGCCGATGGCCTGTCGACCGTGGTGGTCGGTGACGAGCCTTTCCGGGTCCTGGTGGTCAGGAATGCGGCCGGCGAGCGTCTTGTAGTGGCCCAGGAAATCGATAGCCGCAACCGTGACGCCCGTGAGAGTGCCTGGCGGGCGTTGCTGCCGTTCGCCATTCTGTTCCCGATCCTGTTGCTGGTGGTCGCCGACCTGATCCGTAAATTGTTCAGGCCTGTCGCGGCGTTGGCGGCGATGCTCGACCGCCGTGAGGACCAGGACCTGCGGCCGATCGACGACCAGGCGTTGGCCAGTGAGATACGCCCCTTCGTGCATGCCATCAATCGGCTGCTGGCGCGCGTCGCGCGCACGCTGGAGGGCCAGAAGCGCTTTGTCGCCGATGCCGCCCATGAGTTGCGCACCCCGTTGACGGCCTTGTCGCTGCAGGCGGAGGGTCTCGAGGCTGCTGTGACGTCTGCAGGTGCCCAGGCACAAGTGGCGCAGTTGCGCCGTGGGATAGGCAGGAGCCGCAAACTCGTCGAGCAGCTGTTGGCGCTGGCCGGCGCGCAGCTTGCGGCGCAACCGGCAGAGGCGGTGTCACTGCACCAGGCTTGCCGCGCCGTGCTGGAGGACCTAATGCCGCTGGCCCAGCGCAAGCAATTGGACATCGGTGTCGAAGGGGATGATGTGCGCGTGGCGATCCGCGATGTCGAATTGCGCGCGGTCATCAAGAACCTGGTCGAAAATGCCATTCGCCATGCGCCGGTTGGTGGGCAGGTCGATGTGCAGATGGAACAGACCCCGGCCGTGGTGCAACTGTGCGTGCGCGACAATGGCCCGGGCATCGACCCGACGGAATGGGAGCGGGTGTTCGACCCGTTCTATCGCGGCCAGGGGTGCCGGGAAGAAGGCTCCGGGCTGGGGCTTTCCATCGTGCAGGGCATTGCTCAGCGCACGGGTGGGTTAATCGATGTCGGCTACGCTGACGCAGCCAGGCACCTGGGTTGGCGGGTTTGCCTGCGTTGGCCCAAGTGAAAGATGCGATGGCAGGCTAGCGGACGGCGCAGGGGCTGCTAGAGTCAAGGCGTTCCCAATTGTGGGAGTGGACAAGGATTGCCTGCTCATGCACCCCGTTTTCAGTTTTACGCGACCTGCTCATGATGATGCCAGGCGCGATTCCACCCTGCCCGAGCCGATCGATTCGGGCAAAGACTCGGCCTTCTACATGCATAAAGGCAGCCACTGTGGGGCGCCGGGATTTATTTCGCATGTTTTTTTAACGAGTTTTTCATTCGACACACCTTAAAAGAATGGCCATGCGCGTTCAAAAGAACGGAGGCGCGGGTCATGCCTGACACCATGTTTGCTTATCGATTGCTGTTTCTCATGGTGTTCATGACTTCGATCATGAGCTGGGTTTTTCTCTGGCTGGTCGGCTACATCCAGCATCATCCGCTGTTTCATGCCCACCCGGGAAAGCCAGGCGCTGTTTCGGCCATGGGGCTTTTGCTGGTGCTGGCGTGCGCGGTGCTGGACTTTTTCCGGGTGGCCGAACGCAACAGCTTGTTGATTGTGCTGATGAGCGTGGGCCTGGTCATTCCTTGGGGAATGGTGTTGATCATCAAGTGCCATGCACTGATTCGCAGTCGCAAGTTTTCATCACATAACTAGATCCAAAGCATTAATAGGTTGGGGAGTAGTAGGTTCATGAACAAGGACGCTGTAGCTGCACGCGCCGAAGTGGGCTTGAAAAAGGGCATCAACCCACTGGGTGTTATCTTATTGGTCGCCTTGTGGATGACCGTTGCCGTCAATTCGGTGTTCTGGTCGACCGTCTGGCGGGCGATCGATGGTTTCGACAATGGTAATCCGCTGTTCCTGATCAGCCTGCCACTGTTCGTGCTGGCCTGGCATTTCATCATTCTCTGGGCGTTGTGCTGGGGGCGGCTGCTGCGCCCCATGCTGGTCACCCTGATCCTGGTAGCCTCTGCCGCGAGCTACTTCATTTCCCGCTACGGCATCGTCATCGACGCCTCGATGCTGACCAACGTCATCCAGACCGACCCCGCCGAGGCGCGCGACCTGCTGAGCCCCGGCCTGCTGTTCTGGCTGCTGCTGACCGGCGTGCTGCCAGCGTTGGTGGTCTGTCGCCTGCCGCTGGCCCGGCCGCGCTGGCGGCGCCAGGCGGCCTGGCGCCTGGGCAGCCTGGCGCTGGTGCTGGCCATGGTCGGGGTGATCGTGGCCACGCAGTATCAGTCGTACGCATCGCTGCTGCGCAACAACCGCGAAGTGCGCCTGATCCTGGTGCCCTCGAACGTGCTGGGTGCGGTGCACAGCTATGCCAAGCGCACCTTCGACAAGCCCGAGGCCTTCGTGCAGGTCGGCCTCGATGCGCAGCAACGGGTCGAGGCCGGCACGGGTGGCCGGCCCAAGCTGCTGGTGCTGGTGGTCGGCGAGACCGCCAGGGCCATGAACTTCTCCCTCAACGGCTACGAGCGGGCCACCAACCCGGAGCTGGCGCGGCGGCAAGTGCTCAGCTTCCGTGACGTCAGCTCCTGCGGTACCGCCACGGCGATCTCGGTGCCCTGCATGTTCCAGGACCTGGGGCGCCAGCAATGGAAGAGCCAGTACGCCGATCATCGTGAAGGGCTGCTCGACGTGCTGCAGCGTGCCGGCGTTTCGGTGTTGTGGCGGGACAACAACTCGGGGTGCAAGGGGGCTTGTGACCGGGTGCCGAGCGAAGACCTGTCCCATGCCGATGTCGCCCAGGTGTGCAACAAGGGCGAGTGCTTCGACGAAGTGCTGCTGTCCGGCCTGCAGGGTTACCTCGACCAGCGCAGCGATACCACGGTCGTGGTGCTGCACATGAAGGGCAGCCACGGCCCGGCCTACTACAAGCGCTACCCGGCGGCCTTCGAGCGCTTCACGCCGGTGTGCAAGGACAACCAGCTCGACCAGTGCGAAGAGCAGACCATCCGCAACGCCTATGACAACTCGGTGCTGTATTCGGACCATGTGCTGGGGCAGGTGATCGACCTGCTCAAAGGCAACGCCGCACGCTTTGACAGCGCGATGCTGTACGTATCGGACCACGGCGAGTCGCTGGGGGAGAAGGGCGTGTTCCTGCATGGCCTGCCCTACGCCATGGCGCCCAAGGAGCAGACCCACGTGCCCATGGTGTTGTGGATGTCCCCGCAACTGGCGGCGCGCCGTGGGCTGTCGTTGACCTGCATGGAACAGCGCACGGGGGCGGAGTTGTCCCATGACAACCTGTTCCACTCGGTGCTGGGCCTGATGGATGTGCAGACCTCGGTCTACCGTGCGCAGCTGGACATGTTCCAGCCTTGCCAGGCCGGGCATCTGGCGGGGGAGATGCCGGCCGTGGGGCAGGTCGCCGAGCAGTGAAATCCTGGGGGGGGCAACGGCTTGGATCCGGCCTTGCCCATTGCCTTGGCATCACCTCTGTAGGAGCGGCTTCAGCCGCGATCACCCGCGAAGCGGGTGCCAGGCACCGCGTTGCCTGCATCGCGGCTAAAGCCGCTCCTATGTATGGGTTCGCCTACATTGTCTACCTGCTACTACCTCAGTGCCTGGCCTGAAGCGCACTGGCGCACACCGGCCCCAGGCCCAGCAACGTGGCGCTGCGCTTGCGCTTGAGGTAGGGCTCGACGCGGACCAGCGTGCACGGTGCCAATGCTTGCAGAGCGGGTGGCAGCGTGCCCTGCACGAACAGCAGGGCAGGCGCAGCCTGCTCCGTTGGTGTGGGCAGCGTGCTGACCGGCCGATCCAGATAATAGACCAGGCGCATGTCCGGCGACTCTAATGTATAGGCCGGCACGCCTGGGTAAGCCTGGGCGACCGCCTGCAGTTGCGGCAGCGCCGTGACTCGATGGGCGAACACTTTCCCTTCGAACAGCAGGTAGAACAGGCTGAAACCGACCAGTGCCAGCAAGGGGACACCCTGCAGTAACCCTCGCTGCCAGCGCTTGTGGGCCTGTTCAAGCAGCGCCTGCCAATGCCACGCCAGCAGCAGGGCAAGCGCCGGGTAGGTGGGCAACAGGTACTTCGCATGCTTTTCGGTGAACAGCGAGAACACCAGCAACGGCACCAGCGCGAAGCACGCCAGCAACATCAACGGCCGTTGCTCGCGGATCTGCCGCCATAGCTGGCGAGGCCTGATCAGCAACGCCAGCCAGAACGGAAAGAAATCGCCCCCCAGGTACAGCAGGTAGGCGTACCAGGCTTCGGCGCCCCGGCCATTGATCTTCCTGAGGATGTCCTCCTGCAGAATCGCCCCCCAGATGCCCCAACCCTCCTGAAGCGTCACCAGCAGGTACCAGGAGCCGCCGACCGCCAGCATCAGCAGCCAGCCCGGCAGGTCGCAGAGGTAGGCCCGGGCGCGTGGGTCGCGGCTGAGCAGCGCATACGCCAGCACGGGGGCGATCACCCACAACAGGCACACCGGGCCCTTGGCCAAAAGCGCCGCTCCGAGCAGCCCATGGCTGAGCCAGACCCAACCGCGTCGGCCCTGCGCGAACAGATACCGCCAGGCACAATACCCAGCCAGGAAGCACAACCCGGTCAGGGTCATCTCGATTTCCGCGCGGCGGGCGAACAGGCTGAAGCCGGCGTTGGCGACCAGCATCATCACTGCCAGCAGCCCCAGACGTGGGCCGCCCAAGTGCCGGGCCAGGTCATACAGCGCCAGGCAGCAGGCCGCTGCGAACAAGGCAGAGGGCAGGCGCATGCTCCACTCGCCAAGCCCCCCCGGCAATTGCGCACTGAGCAACGCCAGCCAGTAGAACAGCGGCGGCTTGGACAGGTACAGCTCGCCATTCATGGAGGGCAGCAACCACTGCCCGCTGGCTTGCATTTCCCGCGTGGTGACCGCCCGACGGGCTTCATTGACACTCAGGAACGGCAGGTCGCCCAGCCCCCAGAACAGCAGCAGGGCGATCAGTGCCAGCACCAGTATCCAGAACAGCCTGCGCGGAGGTTCGACAACGAGCGGCACCATGCGTGGCCCTCAAGGTTTCTTGAGCAGGTAGAACAGGTTCGGCTCGCTGACCACGTAGAGGTTGCCGTCGCTGTCCATGGTCATGCCCTCAGGTTGTGGCGCGTTGTTGCGCAGCCCGCCAATGCCGGCACGTAACGAACGAATACTGACGAAGCGGCCTTCGCCATCCAGTTCGGTGATGTTCTTCGACTGGTCGCTGAGCACCAGCAGGTGGCCGGTGCGCGGGTCGTAATAGCCGTCGGACAGGTCGGTGGCGAAAATGCTGCGCTTGACCCAGTCGCGCCGGTCACTGACCGTGAGGTGCAGGGGCCCGCCGTTCAACGCCGAGAGCATGCCGGTGACTTCGAACAGTTGCCGCGGGCCACGTTCCTTGATGGCGTAGAGGCGGTCGTGGCGGGCGTCGTAGGTCACGCCTTCGAAGCCCTTGTTGTGAAGGGTCGGGTTGATCTCCAGGGTGATCCACTGGGCTTGGCTGGCCTGGATCGGTTGTGGCGTTGCGGGGAGGGTAACCACATCCAGCCGTTGCAACGATTCGTCGCTGATGGCCAGGCGACCGTTGCCTAGATATGCCAGCCCCTCGGTGTCCTGGAAACCCACCAGCGGGTAGCGGGCCTGGATGTCACCTTGCTTGCTCAGCTCGAGGATCTCCATGGGCGTGCCATTGGTGATCGCCAGCAGCCGGTCGCGGTCGTAGTCGTAGGTGATGCCGGAGAGATTGTCCAGGCCTTGCTCGACCACCTTGGCGTCGATCACCACCTGGTAGGCCGGCAGCCAGATGTTCTGCCCGGGTGCCGTGTCGCCGGTCCAACGGTTGCTCAGGTGGGCGTAGAGTTGTTGCGGCCAGAACGAGCGTGCGGCTTCGATGCCGATCAGGCTCAGGGCGACCAGGACGATCACGCCGCCGATCAGCAACCAGCGGTTGAGACGTTGCCACCAGCGCCAACGCTGGGTCGATAGAGTCTGGGTGGTCATTGCCTGGCGCCCTCCTTGGCGGCTTGCAGGTTCCCGGGCGTGTCGGCCCAGGTGAAGTGGTAGACCTGGGCGGGTGGCGCGGCCTGGCATTGGCCGTTGTCGGCGTCGGCACCGACCACATACCATTCATGCCGCGAGGTGTCGCCAAGCTTGCGCGCCTTGTCGGCGCTGAAGCAGCGACCCAGTTCGGCCGCCGGGACCAGGGCGAAGGCCTTGGGGTGCTGGCGCAGCCAGTAGACCGCCGAGTCCGCCACGGCCTTGCCGCTGAAACCGAAGTGGACGATCGGCTGACGCGCGAACAACCAATGCCCCTCGCGCCAGTTGACCAGCACCAGTTCGGCGCCACCGGTGGCCCGCGCGGCATCGGCCATCAGGGTTTCATGGGGGTTGCGGCCTTCCTTGACGGGTTCCATGAAACCTCGGGCGAACCACAGGCAGAACCACACCACCGCGACCGTGACGAACACCTTGCGCCAGCCCGGTCGCTGCTGGAACCAGCGCTGGAACAGCCAGGGCACCAGCGGCGCGATGGCCAGCACCAGGCCCGGCAGCGCCGGGAATATGTAGAGTTTGCGCTTGCCGCTGCTCAGGCTGAAGAACAGCAGTACCAGCGCCACCCAACCAAGCAGCAGAAGAATACGCCCGTCGCGCTTTTGCAGCTGCTTGCGCCAGGCCGGCACCAGCCAGGGCAGGCCCAGTATCAGGGGCAGCCAGTACTTGGGGATGACCTTGACGAAGAAGTACCAGAAGGGCTCGCGGTGGTCCCAGGCATTGGCATAGCGATTGGCCGTCTGGCGCAGGAGGATCTCCTTCAGGTAGGCCAGCTCCGCCGCGCCACCGCCCTGGGCGATCGACACCAGCAATGGCAGCAGCCATACCGCGCAGCCGACCAGCAGCCAGATGAACCCCAGGCTCCAGCGCCAGCCCTGGCCGGGCATCGCCACCACCCCGCGCCAGCCCCGGCGCACCGCCCAGGCATAGGGCAGCAGCATCAGCGCCGGGACAAAGCCCACGCCTTTGCTGATGATGCCCAGCCCCATGGCCGCGCAGGCCAGGTAGAACCAGCCCCAGGCCGGCCCCAGCAGCAAGTGGCGGACCATGCCGTAGAAGCCCAGCGCCACCCACAGGCAGAGGAGGCTGTCGATCTGCCCGGTGCGCAGGATGCTGTAGGTCTGGTAGGTGGCCAGGAACAGCAGCGCGGCAATGCGCCCGACCCGCCGGTTCCACAGGCGCCGGCCAAGGTCGTGCAGGACCAGGGTGATGGTTGCCGCCGACAACAGCCCGGGCAGGTACAGGGCGACCTTGGGCAACCCGGTCAGGGCTGTGAACAGAGCCACGGTCCACATGAACAGCGGCGGCTTGTCGCCATAGATTTCAGCGGCCCGGTGCGGGATGAACCAGTTGCCGTTCTGCAGCATTTCCAGGGCGACGCCGAGAAAGCGTTCTTCATCGACGTTCATCGGCTGGCGCCAGCCGATACCGGCGCCGATCAGCAACAACGCGAGGGCGACCAGCGCCAGCCGCTCGGCGCCGAGAGTCTTGAGACGTGGCAAGGGCTATTCCTTCTGCTCTTTGTAACGGGAGATCAGCTGCAGGTTGCGCAGGTAGACCAGGATGCCGAAGGCCTGGCCGAGGATGAACACCGGGTCCTGGCGGTAGATGGCGTAGACCAGCAGCAGCGCGCTACCGAGCATGCTCAGGTACCAGAAGCCCACCGGGATCACGCTGCGGCGCTTGAACTCGCTGTACAGCCACTGCAGCACGAAGCGGCCGGTGAACACGGCCTGGCCGGCGAAGCCGATGATCAGCCAGAGGGTTTCCCGGGTCATCCTTCGAGCTCCTGTGGGCAGGCGTCCAGGCGGGTGCGGCGGATCAGCCACCAGACCCCGAACAGGTCGAGAATGCCGACCAGCGCGCGGTCGAGGTTGCCGTACTTGGAGATCCCCGCGTGGCGTGGCCGGTGGTTGACCGGGTGTACCAGCATGCGGCCGTTGTGGCGCAGGATCAGCGCCGGGATGAAGCGGTGCATGTGGTCGAAGTAGGGCAGGCCGACGAAGGCCGCGCGCTCGATCAGCTTGAGGCCGCAGCCGGTGTCGGGAGTGGCGTCTTTCAGCAGGCGGCTGCGCAGGCCGTTGGCGAAGCGCGAGGCCCAGCGCTTGCTGGCCGTGTCGCGGCGGTTGACCCGGTGCCCGGCCACCAGCTTGACGTCGTCGTTGCCGCGCACCAGCGCAAGCATGCCGGGGATGTCCGCCGGGTCGTTCTGGCCATCGCCATCCAGAGTCGCCAGCCAGCGCCCACGGGCAGCCTGGGCGGCATGCCAGATCGACGTGCTCTGGCCCAGCGAGCGCTCATGGCGCAGGATGCGCAGCTGCTGGAAACCCTGGTTCTTCAACTGCTGCAGCATGGCCAGGGTCTGGTCGCTGCTGCCGTCGTCGACCACCAGCACTTCATAGCGCTCATTCGCCAGTGCAGTGCGGATTTCCGCCAGCAGCGAGGGCAGGTTGTCGACCTCGTTCTTGGCCGGTATCAGCACCGACAGGTCAAGGGGTTCGGTCATTCAGGCTTCCTGTGTCGTTGTTGTGGTTGCGCGGCGGGTACCGGTGTAGAAATCCCGGTACCAGCCGACGAATGCCCGCACACCCTGCTCCAGCGAGGTGCTCGGGGAGAAATCGATCCAGCGCGCCAGCGACGACACATCGGCCCAGGTCTGGTGCACGTCACCCGGCTGGAACGGCAGGTAGTTGCGCTGTGCCTTGATGCCCAGGGCGTCCTCCAGGCATTCGACGAAGCTCAGCAGCTCGATCGGTTCGCCGCGACCAATGTTGAACAGTTGGCAAGGCGGTTGCCCTTCACCGGCCTGGGGCGGCTTGACGCGCAGGCGTCGGATGCTTTCGACGATGTCGTCGATGTAGGTGAAATCCCGCCCCATCTGGCCGTGGTTGTAGAGGTCGATCGGCCGGCCTTCGAGGATGGCCTGGGTGAACTTGAACAGCGCCATGTCGGGGCGGCCCCACGGGCCATACACGGTGAAGAAGCGCAGGCCGGTCATGGGGATCTGGTAGAGGTGCGCGTAACTGTGGGCCATCAGCTCGTTGGCGCGCTTGCTAGCGGCATACAGCGAGACTGGCTGCTCCACCGGGTCTTCGACACAGAACGGCAGCTTGGCGTTGGCGCCGTAGACCGAACTGCTGGAGGCGTAGACCAGATGCTGGGGCCGGTACTGGCGGCAAGCCTCGAGCATGTTGAGAAACCCCACCAGGTTCGACTGGCCGTACACGCTGGGGTTGTCCAACGAATAGCGCACGCCGGCCTGGGCGGCCAGGTGGATCACCTCGGTGAAATCGTGCGCGGCGAACAGCCGGAGCAGCGCGTCCTGGTCGGCGATGTCGAGGGACTCGAAACGAAAGTTCGGCCATTCGGCCAGTTGCTTCAGGCGCGCGTGCTTGAGCTCGACGCTGTAGTAGGTGTTGAGGTTGTCGATGCCCACCACCTCCAGGCCCTCCTGGCACAGGCGCCGGGCGAGGTGGAAACCGATGAAGCCGGCGGCGCCGGTGATCAGTACGGGCATGGCGGCTGCACCTGGCCACGGCCGATGCCGTAGTACGTGAGGCCCGCGGCGGCCATGTGCTCGGGCTCGAACAGGTTGCGACCGTCGAACACCACCCGGTCGGCCAGCAGATGCGGCACCTGGTCCAGGTTGAGCACCCGGTAGTCCTGCCACTCGGTCACGATCACCAGGGCGTCGGCACCCTCCAGCGCGTCGTCCTTGCAGTGCACCAGGCGCAGGTCGGCGCGCTCGCCGTAGTGCCGCTGGATTTCCGCCATGGCCTGGGGGTCGTGAGCCTGGATTCTCGCGCCCGCGGCCCACAAGGCTTCGATCAGCACCCGGCTGGAGGCCTCGCGGATGTCATTGGTGTTGGGCTTGAAGGCCAGGCCCCAGAGCGCGAAGACCTTGCCTTGCACACCCTCGGGGTAGTGCCGGGCGATCTTGTCGAACAGGCGGTTCTTCTGCCGTTCGTTGACTGACTCCACCGCGCGCAGCAGGTGCGGCTCGAAACCTTCGGCCTCGGCGCACTTGCGCAGGGCCTGCAGGTCCTTGGGGAAGCACGAGCCGCCAAAGCCACAGCCGGGGTAGATGAAGTCGTAGCCGATGCGCGGGTCCGAGCCGATGCCACGGCGCACCATCTCGATATCGGCGCCCACATGCTCGGCCAGGTTGGCGATTTCGTTGATGAAGGAGATCTTCGTCGCCAGCATGCAGTTGGCGGCGTACTTGGTCAGCTCGGCGCTGCGCGCGTCCATGACCATGAGCTTTTCACGGTTGCGGCTGAACGGCAGGTAGAGCTCGCGCAGCAGCTCCACTTCGGCCGGCCCGGCGCCGCCGATGATGATGCGCTCGGGGCGCATGAAGTCATCGACGGCCGAGCCTTCCTTGAGGAATTCCGGGTTGCTGAGTACCTGGAATTCGCGATTGTCGGCCACGCGCTGGTCGATATGCGCCTTGATGCGGTCGACCGTACCGACCGGTGAAGTGGATTTATTGACAATTATCCTGGAGCCGTCGGCGTGCGCCACGATGCTGTCGACCACCGCGAACACATGGCGCAGGTCGGCGCTGCCATCGGCGAGCGGCGGTGTGCCGACAGCGATGAACAGCAACGTGGCATGGTTGCTGGCCCGCCTGGCATCGGTGGTGAACGTGAGGCGGCCGCATTCGAGGTTCTTCTCCAGCATCGCCGCCAGGCCCGGCTCGAAGATCGGGCAGTGCCCCTGGCTCAAGCTGGCGACCCGTTCAGCGTCGACATCCATGCACATCACCGAATGCCCCACCTGGGCCAGGCACACCGCCTGGGTGAGGCCGACATAACCGGTACCGAAAACCGTCACCTTCATCTAGCAGCTCCATGATCGAATCTGGGCAGGTAATGACCAATGCCGTGCTGGGCTTCGCTGACGTGCAGAGCCTCGGCTTACAAGCTGTAAAAAAGTGTCACAACGTTGTTTAAGTTTTGTTAATCAAGCTGTCATCCAACGCCAGGGAGCGCTGGTGAAAACGCACCGTGATCAAGGCTTTCGATGGCTGTAGGCAGGCGAGGCCCCGGAGTGCGTTGAGCTCTGAGGGGGAGTCTGGGATGCGTCCAGGGGGTGAGGCATTGCGTGATGCACGACCAGGCAGCAGGCAAAGGCATGACGATCCAAAGTGCACACATCTCTCCTTGACGTGAAGACTCTAGAGGTGGGGGAGCGGAGGCGCTACGAGCAATCCTTTTGTCTTGTCGGGCGGAACGGTTCAACGCTTGTTTTCGGCCTGGGTCGGCCAACGCCGAGGCAAGCACAGAGGGTAGTTAGTGGTAGCCAGATTGCCAGTATTGTGAGGAGGCCACTGACGAGAGGTAGGTGACAAGCGCCTCCTGCCAGGCTTTGTGAAGCCTGGCTTTCCGGGGCAGGTGGTAATTAGCTAGCCATCGCCGCGCCAACGCCGCAGGTAGCCTCGTACGCCATTCTGACCTGGAGGTACGACATGGGCACCACTGCCAAGCAACCGGTAACGAGCGTCGACACACTGGCCATCGAACAGGCGTATCAGGACCGCTTGATCGCCCGCCGCCTACCCTCATGGATGAGTGAATTGAGCCCGGTACAGTTCGACGTCCTGAGCGAGGCGCTCAAGACCAGCCTGGCCTGCCAGCAGGGGCTGGATGCAGCGTTTACGCCCGTTCAGGGAATCGACGCATTCACCAGGCCCTTGCTGCAGCAGGCGTTGGCCGAGCGCTACAAGGTCGATCAGGCGGTCGACACGTTATTCTTTCGCCAGCAGTACTTTTACTGGGCCAATGAAGGTGGCCAGGTCGCTGGGCGTTATCCCTTGCAGGGCACCGACGACTACGAAACGCCGCTGCTGGAGGCGGCATTGTGTAATTTCACCGTGCAGGAAGCCGGCTCCAACGGACAGCCCCGGCGCAATGCCGTGGTCGATGCTGCCGGCACCGCGCTGGCGCACCCCGGCGCACAGGGCTTTGCCGCGATGTGCCGTGAATTGGACTTGGGCAGGCGCTACCAGGAACACCTGGCTGGCGTGCTGGATGCAGGCGCAGGTCAGGCGGCGAACGGGCAGGGCATCAAGGCGCTGCTCACCCAACTGTACCAGGCCAACCTGGTGATCGATGCCTGCAAGGCAAAGGTCGATGGTGTGCTGACCGAGGCCGAGCTGGCGCTGGTGATCGGCCTGTATCGCGATGGCCAGCCAGGCACGCTGGAAGGGGCGCCAGTCATTGCCAGGCAATTGCAGGCATTTGGCTGCGACTTGCAGCAGATCGTCGTATTGGATGTGGTCGACAAGGGCTGGTTGTTCGATACCAGCCGGCGCGTGCTGGTCTACATTCCAGGCGACCCACAGGGCCCCTGGAGCGCCCGCGACGATCTGGAGGATTTTGCCAGGCGTGTGCTGGGCATGCGTCTGCGCAATGTCGAGTACCAGCGCTTCTTCCGACGCTTCGTGCGCCGCCGTGACAGCCAGCAATTCTTCACCAAGGTCGAGGAACGCCTGGGCGATGTGGCCGTCTGGGCCACCCGCGATCTGGATGAACGCATGCGCGCATACCCGGCTGCCTTGTTCGAGCACCTGGCCGATGCGCACATCGCGCGAATAAAGGACGATGCGGCGATGATCGCGCCGCCCGTGGCGCAGCTCGACCGTGCGCTGCAAGTGGCACACGACAAGCGCCTGGCTGCCGAAGGCTGGACCCTGCTGGGCCTGGCAGGGCTGTTCGTGCCGCAGATCGGCGTCGCTTTGCTGGCGGTGATGGCCTGGGACCTGCTGAAGGAAACCTTCCATGCCGTCGAGGACTGGCGGGAAGGCGATACCAGGGCGGCGCTGGATCATGTGTTGAGCATCGGCAAGACCGTGGTCGTGACCGGCGTGACGGTTGCCGGCGTGTTGGCGGTGCGCCGGGCCTGGAATGTGGTGGACGAACTGGTTCCGGCGCGTATGGAGGACGGTAGCGAAAAACTATGGAGCGGCGACCTCGTACCGTTTTGCAGCGAGGCGCCTGGGTCCGAGGCCACAGCGGACGATCAAGGGATCTACCGATTGGGCGATCAGCACTGGATCAGGTTGCTGGGCCACTATTACCCGGTGATTCAGCGCGCCTCGGACGAGCAATGGCAACTGCGCCCGCTGCAGGGGCATGGCCCTCTGTTGCGCCACAACGGTGCCGGCGCCTGGCGTGTCTGGAGCGAGCAGCCCTCCGAGTGGGAGGATAGCCATGTGATGTTCCGCCGGCTGGGTGGAGCATTCGACAGCCTGGACGACGCACGGATCGACCAGGCCCTGGCTATCCACGGCCTGGAGGCGAGTGACTTGCGAAGGTTGCATGTCTATGGCCAGGCACCTCAAGCCGAGTTGGTCGATACGGTCAGCCGAATCGTGCTGGCCGATCGCATCGCGGCGTTGATCGGCCAACTGCGTGCAGGGGCGATGATCGACGACGCACCCTTGTATGCCAAGGCGAGGGGGCTGTCGGGCGCCGAGCAGATGAACGACCAGGCGCTGGCCGAACACCTGTGGGCCCAACGGCGCAGCCTCTTGCAGCAGCTGTACGACGAACAGTTCCCCACCACCGATGCCACGCAGCTGCTGCAGCGCGACTTTGCCAGCTTGCATCGCCTCGCCGCCCAGGCACTGCTGCGTGAGGCCAGCGACGAGGATCGGCAAAGCCTGCTGGACAACCGCAAAGTCCCCTTGGCCATGGCCCAGGCGGCCAGTACCCGGACCCGGCGCATTCGTGCCGCCAGGGCACTGGAAGCATTGACCCTCGATACACCACAAAGTCTCGACCTGGTGCGAGTCGTCCTGAGGCTGCTGGAGAAAATGCCAGGTGCTGCAACGTCGCCGCGCTGGCAGCTGTTCGACGCAGACGCCGGCGAACCACTGCTGACGACCGGCGGTACGGGGCGCGAACTGCAGCTGGTCCATCGCGAGGGTGTGTTCCAGCTGCGGGACCGGAACGGTGGCGCCATTGGCGCGCCAGGTGAGCTGTTCACCGTCATGGGCCGGGGGTTCTCCACCGAGCAACGGGACATGCTGGGTATCGGTGAGCCGTTTGCCTCGTTGTTGCGCGGCGCACTGGCGCGTCAGGCCCTGGGGCAGCGCCAGATCGTCGTAGAGGCCCTGGGCCTGGACCGTCCGCCCACTTCATTCCTGGCCCCGCAGCGCCTTGATGGCGGTCGCACCGGCTACCCGCTCAGTGGCTGGCGTCGATGGTTCGGCCTGGCCAGCAATAGGCCCAGGGCGCTGGCGGCAAGGTTGCGGGACCTGTACCCAGCCTTCAGCGATGCGCAAATCCAGCAGTGGCTCGAGCAGCTGCAGCAGGAAGGGCGGGATGCCGACGCGCAGCTGGGCGTGCTGGAGGAGCAGCACGCACTGCTGGCCAAGACCCTGAGCGCCTGGCGGCGCAAGGCCTTCGCCACCAGTGAATGGGAGGCGCGCGGCGAATTTATGCAGGGGCTCATGGATTGCTGGCGCTTCCTGGTCCCTGAGCTGGGCGGTGATACGCCCGTGATGGGAGGCTACCTTTTGACCCAGACCGGTAGCCGCCTGAAGCAACTGCCAAGCATTCCGGTGCAGCTCAGCTTTCCCCATGTGTCGAGCCTGGCGTTGCGGGTGATGAGGCTCAGGTCGATACCGGACGATTTCCTGCGCGCGTTCCCCAACCTGCATACCTTGGAAATCACTGGCTGCAATTTGCAACGTCTGCCTTTGTCGCTGGCGTTGAGCGAGCGCCTGGAAGTACTCGACCTGTCGAGCAACCGGATCACCCTGGATGCCGGCCAGGCGCTGATCCTGGCCGGCTGCAGATCGCTGATCTACCTGAATCTCTCGCGCAATCCGCTGCGCAGGCCGTTCTCGGTGCTTGGCATGCCGAGGCTCAACGCTCTGCTGCTGAGTCGCACGGAGATCGCCGACATGCCCTATGGCGTGATGGAGGCGCCGCGGCTGCACACCCTGGACCTCAGCGACAACAGCATCAATATGTTGCCCGAGGGCTTCCATCAGTCCCGCCTGTGGCGCGCGGGCAGGGTGCACCTGTTCGGCAATTTGCTGGCGGCACCGGACCAGGCTGTGATTGCATGGAATGCCGTGGCGGGCAGCCAGGTACCGATGCAACTGCGCTGGCTCGACCTGGTGGACACCGAACTGCGCGATGAAATGGCGGCGGTCTGGGACCTTCTGGAAGGCGAGGCCGATTCCGAGCATTTCTTTCATCTGCTGGGTGAGCTCACGACGTCGGCCGATTTTCGCGGCGAGTTCAGTGCGCGCTACCTGGCTGCCCGCTTGTTGCGAATGATGCAGCTCATGCGGGAAAACACAGAATTGAAGCAGGAACTGTTCGACAACTCGGTGGTGACCCGCTGCGAGGACAGTGCCACCTTCCGCTTCAGTGACCTGGAGGTGCGGGTGAGGGTCTGGCGGGCCGAGCAGGGCAAACTGCCAGGGCAGCGAGAGCAGGTGCTGCTGCACCTCGGGGGGCAACTGTGGCGCTTGCAGAGGCTCGACGAACTGGCCTGGGCGCACGCCGAGATCATGCCGACCGCAGGCGTGGAGTCGCTCGAGGTGGCGCTGGCCTACCGGATCGACCTGCAGGGCGAACTGGATCTGCCGGTAGAGTTCGATGGCATGCTCCACCGACGCGTGGCCAACATCGGGCGCGCGGATACCGTCAGGGCGCGCAACTGGATCGTTACCGCGCAGACCGAGGAAGCCATCAGCGCCTGGATGGTGGAACTGCGGTTCTGGCGCCAATATCTCGAGAGCACCTTCGCCGAGCGGTTGCGCGTGCCGCAGTCCGACCATGACCAACTCGACGATCTGCTCGCCCGGAATGCACCCGACGAGGCCATCGACCGCCTGCAGGCGCGGATCCGCCAGCGTGAGCACGATACCTTGCTGGCGTTGACCCGCGAAGCGTTGGCCAGAAGTGCACATACCTGGCGGGTCGGCCTGCAATGACGCACTTCATGCGGGTTGGCCTTGGACTATGCTCAGGTCAGCCGCTGGCGGATTCATGGGAAGGCGGCGGCCGGCCAGAGGCGGTCCGGTAATGGTCAGTTACCTTTCGCCTGACCAGCTGTTTGGTCAGGTGGTTTAGGCTCCCGCGTCGGATCTTTCTCCCTGATCCGCAGTCTTTGGTGTTATCGAGAGAACAAGGAGATGCGCATGCTCGTTCGGTCATTGACCTTCGCCACCCTGATCGCCATCGCCGGGCCGCTGTTGGCCGCGGACAGTGACGCACCGCTGGCCAAGGAGCTGGGCAAGGCCAGGCCATTGGTCATCATCGCCCCGAGTACCGCCGACCCGACCCTGCGCGGCCTGAACCAGGCCCTGGAAGACCCGGCCACCAAGGCGGGCTTCACTGAACGCAACCTGGTGCTGTACAGCGTCGCCAACATGATGGGCAAGCGCGAGGACAAGAACCTCGAGCAGCAGGCCACCATGGCCCTGATCCGCGAACTCAAGCTGGGTGCCAGCAAGGGCACCAAGGTGATCCTGGTGGGCAAGGATGGCGAGCGGCACATCCTCAAGGACGATGACAGTGGCGAAAAGATCGACCCGCAGGTGATCTTCAAGGCGGTCGATGAGCTGCCCGCCAGCGAGAAGACGGTCACCGCGCCGGAGCCGGTGGCCAGCGTTGCGGAGCCTGCCCCCAAGGAGAGCAAACCCGGCAAACCGGCCAAACCGGCCAAGCCCGCGGCGCCGCCCAAACCGCTCGACGACTGATCACCTGCACGCCCCATCACGCTGAAACCGTAGGAGCCGGCTTGCCGGCGAACACCGGCTCCCACGTCCAGGCTTTGTATCGCACTGTATCTACCCCGCATCCCGCGTTGTTTTCATACAAAACCCGCTCCCGTGCGATACACCCGTGACACACCGCCCAGGCCCAATGGCTCCACTTTTCAACCACACGTGGAGCGACATCATGAAAACCACCCGTAATACGCTTGGCCTGCTCGGCGCCACCTTGATCGGCGGCATGGTCCTGGGCAACACCGCCTTCGCGGTCGAACCGCTGTCCCAAGGCTACCAGCTGGCTGCCACCAAGACGCCTGGCGAGGGCAAATGTGGTGAAGGCAAATGCGGCGCCAGCGCCAAGGCCAGCACCGAGGGCAAGTGCGGCGAGGGCAAATGTGGCGCCAGCGCCAAGGCCGGTACCGAGGGCAAATGCGGCGAAGGCAAGTGCGGCGACGCCTCGTTCTCACGCACCGACACCAACCACGACGGCAAGGTCTCGCGCGAGGAGTTCCTCGTGGTGGCCAAGGATCGTGCCGGCGATTTCGACAAGATCGACAGCAACCACGACGGCTTCATCTCCGAACAGGAAGCCGCCGATCACCTGGCGGCGATCTACAAGGCCAATGGCAAGGCGATGCCCGACGGGTTGTTCAGCCACCTGACCGGCAATTCCTGACCTGTACCCGACCGTGGCGCCGATGTGCTCCACGGTCGGCCTGTAGCCTGCCTGGAACCCTTCCATCATGATCGATTCCCCATTGCATACCGGGCTCGGCTTGCGCCGTGGCCTGCTGCCCGAACTGCTGGACATGGCGGCGGGCGAGGTGGACTTCCTGGAGTGCGCCCCGGAAAACTGGATTGGCGTCGGCGGTGCCTTCGGCCAGAAGCTGGAGTGCCTGGCCGAGCGCTTCCCCATTGCCTGTCACGGCTTATCCTTGTCGCTGGGCGGCACCGCGCCGCTGGACGAGGCGTTTCTCGGGCTCACCCGGCGCTTCCTCGACCGACACCAGGTGCGCCTGTACAGCGAGCACCTGAGTTATTGCAGTGACGACGGCCACCTCTACGACCTGCTGCCGATCCCGTTCACCGAGGAAGCTGTCCATCATGTGGCCGCACGGATTCGCCAGGCCCAGGACTTGCTGGGGCGGCGCATCGCGGTGGAGAACATCAGCTACTACGCCGCTCCGTACCAGGCCATGAGCGAGCTGGACTTTGTCCGCGCGGTGCTCGAAGAGGCCGACTGCGACCTGCTGCTGGACGTCAACAATGTCTTCGTCAATGCCTGCAACCATCGCTACGAGGCACAGGCCTTCCTCGAGGGCATCTGCCGCGAGCGGGTGGTGGGCATGCATGTGGCCGGCCATTACGACGAAGCGCCCGACCTCAAGGTCGATACCCATGGCGCGCCGGTCAAGGAGGATGTCTGGGCGTTGTTCGCCCAGGCCTGCCAGCGCTTCGGTGCTCAGCCGACCGTGCTCGAGCGCGATTTCAACTACCCGCCGCTGGCCGAGCTGCTGGCGGAAACCGCCCGTATTCGCAGCCTGCAACAGCGTCATGGAGGGCCACGCCATGGCTGATACCTTGCGCGCGCAACAATTCACCCTGGCCCGGCACTTGCGTGACCCGGCGGCCAACCCACCACCGCCGGGCATCGAGGCGCGACGCCTGGCGGTCTATCGCGAACTGTTCTTCGGCACCGTCGAAGGCTTGCTGGCCGGTAGTTTCCCGGTGTTGCGCAGTGCCCTGGGCGAGCCACGCTGGCAGGCCAGGGTGCAGGACTTCTACGCGCATTACCGCAGCCAGACACCGCTGTTCAGCGAAGTTGCCGAGGCGTTCATCGACTATCTGCAGGGCATCGAACTCGATGTGCCCTGGCAGCTGGAGCTGGCGCATTACGAATGGATCGAGGCGCAGTTGTACCTGAGTGATGCCGAGGATCCGCCCCATGATCCGTCGGGGGACCTGCTTGCAGGCGAGCCGCTGCTGTCGTGCGTGGCGCGGGTGTTGGCTTATCGCTGGCCGGTCGAGCGCATCGGGTCGGAGTACCAGCCGGCCGAGCCGCCCGAGGCGCCGACCTTGTTGCTGGTCTATCGCGATGCGGGGCTGCAGGTGCGCTTCGCCCGCGTGGCGCCGATGGCCTGGCAACTGCTGATGGGGTTGCCGGGCACCGGGCGTGAACGCTTGCGGGCACTGGGCAATGAAGAGGTGCAGCGCCAAGGCCTGATGCTGCTGGAGGCGTTGCGCGGGCAGGGCGTCATTGTCGGTACCCGCTGATTTTCCGGTGGCAGATGAGTCGGTTTTGCGTTGAACACGTTCTCGCTGTTGGGGCGACGGTAGGAGCGGCTTCAGCCGCGATCACCCGCAAAGCGGGTGCCATCCACTGCGATGCCTGCATCGCGAGGCCGGGGATGGCACCGGCTTTGCCGGTGTTCGCCGGCAAAGCCGGCTCCTACAGAAAAGCGCGTGTCCCTGGAAGTTCACCTGCGAACGTGCGATGGCGATTCTAGGCCGTGGCACCGTGGGCTGGCTTGGGCGCCTGTTGTTTCTTCGCCGGCTTCAACCGCGACACCCCGAACAGCACCAGCGCCAACCCGGCCACCTGGTACAGCGAAATCTCCTCGTTGAGGATCGCCCACGACGCCAGCACCGTCAGCACCGGCCCCAGGTTGCCCACCGCGGCCGTGTGGGTCGGCCCCAGGCGTTGGATCGCCAGGGCCACCCAGTAGATCGGCAGCACCGTGGAGAACAGCGCCATCAATGCCGCGTACAACCACACCGCACTCGGCAGTTGCAGCAATGGCGCGACATCGGCCACCAGCAGGTAATGGGCTAGCACCATCAGCGACGACGCCGTGCCGCACAATCCGGCGAGGCGCATCGAGCCCATGCGCTTGAGCATCGCCCCGGTGCCCGAGTAGTACAGCGCGTAGGTCACCGCACTGGCAAACACCCACAGCGAACCGAGGATCACCTGGCTGCCGATACCGGCGCTGCCGATGTCGTGGACAAAGGCGATGCCCAGCCCCAGATAGCACAGGCCCATGGCCGCCAGCGTGCGCGGGGTGGGGCGTTCGCGTTGGGCGACGGCCTGGATCAGCAGCACCAGGGTTGGATAGGTGAACAGGATCAGCCGCTCCAGGCCGGCGCTGATGTACTGCAATCCATAGAAGTCGAACAGGCTCGCCAGGTAGTAGCCGAACAGCCCGAGCAGGGCCACGCGCAGGCCATCGCCCAGGGTCAGCGGCGCATCGCCCTGGCCGCGGCTGGACCACACCAGCCAGGCGAACAGCGGCAACGACAGGGCCATGCGCAAGGCCAGCAGGCTGATGGCGTCCACGGGCCCGGCGGCATAGGCGAGCTTGACGAAGATGGCCTTGAAGCTGAAACCCAGTGCCGCGAGCACGGCATAGAGGCTGCCGTTGGCGAGGGCGCGTTGGAGCGGGGCGGGCAGGCGGGTCATGGCGAATCCGATAGGGTGAGGTCGTGGCTTATTCTGGATAGAAGGTCGTCGCGCTAGAATCGCTTTTTCTCGAAGATGGCGTTCTGATTTGGAGAAGCCCATGCACTTTGACCTGACCGACTTGCGCCTGATCGCCGCCATCGCCAGCAGCGGCAGCCTGAGCAAGGCCGCGGCGACCTTCCCGGTGGCGGTGTCGGCGGCCAGCACCCGCCTGCGCCTGTTCGAGGAGCGCAGCGGCTTGACCCTGTTCATCCGCAAGGCCGATGGCATGCAGCTCACCCCGGCCGGTCGGCTGGTGCTGGAAGCGGCGCGCGGGGTGCTGGGCGAGGCGCAGAAACTGCAGGACACGATGCGCGAACTGGCAGGCCTTCGGCGCATCACCTTGCATGTGGCAGCCTCGACCGTGACCAACAGCACGTTGTTGCCAGCGGTGCTGGGGCCGTTCCTGGCGGATTATCCGGAGGTCGACCTGCAACTGGTCGAGCACAAGAGCATCGATGTGCTGCGGGTGGTGCTGGGCGGGGAGTGCGAGATCGGCGTGTACGACGGCAACCTGGTCAACGATGGCGTGGTCTCGCTGCCGTTTCGCACCGAGCGCCTGGTGTTGCTGGTGCCCGTCGATCACCCCTTGGCCGGCCGTGGCCAATTGCGCCTCGGTGATGCCCTGGGTTATCCCTTCGTCTGCCTGCCGCCCGAGCGGGCCATGCAGCGCTTCGTCGAAGAGCTGGCGATGAACCTGGCCATGCCGCTGAAAGTGCGGGTGCGCGCGCCGAGCTTCGAAGCCATCGCGCAGTTGGTGGCCCAGCATGCGGGCATCGCCATGCTGCCGGAAACCGCGGCGCTGCGCGCTCAACAGGAACTGGCGGTGTGTCCGGTGGCACTGGAGGAGCGTTGGGCGACCCTGGAACTGCGCATCTGCTTCCGTGGCTGGGAGGCGCTGAGCTCGCACGGGCGGCGGTTGGTGAGTTTTCTGTCCGGGCAGTGAGGGTGGGCTGGTGGCAATGTGCAGCTAGTACACCAGCCCTAGGGTCAAGCCGCGGCAACCGGCCGATAATCGACACGCTTTCCCAACAAGGAGCGTCAACGATGATCGAGGTTGAACAAGCGCTGCAGGAGCTGGATGAAGCGCAGATCGAAGCGGTGGCCGGAGGCGGCCAGCGCCCGGGCGACCCGCCGCCGCAGTTCCCCGAATGGCCCGAAGAACTGTTCGGTTCGCGCGCCGGTTACTGACTCAGCAAAGGAGCGATACCCATGTCGATTGAAGATTCGCGCACGCTGCGTGTGCTTGATCACGAGGAATTGGAACAGGTCGCTGGCGGCACCGACGCGACCATCATGCCGGTGATGCCGCCGGTGTATCCGAAGCCGGACGTTCCGCCGCCCAACGACATCGAGGGCCCGATAATCCGGTTCTGAGATGCCCTTGTAGGAGCGGCTTCAGCCGCGATGCAGGCAACGCGGTGCCTGGCACCCGCTGGGCGGGTGATCGCGGCTGAAGCCGCTCCTACAGAGGTCACATCAGGGCAACGGGTGAGCTACCACAAGGCAACCGAACCCGCTGCAATCACGCGAGCAAACACGTCGATCGCCGTGTCCACGTCCTGTTCCGTGGTATAGCGCCCGATGCTCAGCCGCACGCTGTTGCGCGCCTGCGCTTCGCTGAGCCCCAGGGCCAGCAGCACATGGGAGGCGCTGTTGGCGGCGGAGTTGCACGCCGATGTGGTCGACAGCGCCAGCTCTCCCGCCAGCGCGTTGCTGTTGAACCCCTTGGCCTCGATGCACAGGTTCAGGGTATGGGCGATGCGTTGTGTCGGGCAGCCATTGAGGCGCACGCCCGGCAAGCCCAGCAAGCCATCGCGCAGCCGGTCGCTCAAGCGCTGGATACGTGCGTGCTCGCTGTCACCCGGCTGGCCGGCCAGGGCAAAGGCGCTGCCCATGCCGACGATCTGGTGGGTGGCCAGGGTGCCGGAGCGCAGCCCGCGCTCATGGCCGCCGCCGTGCATCTGCGCGCGCAGCACCGGGCGGGCGCGGGGGCCGACGTACAGGGCGCCGATGCCCTTGGGGCCATAGGCCTTGTGCGCCGAGAACGACATCAGGTCCACCGGCTGCCGGGCGAGGTCGATCAGTACCTTGCCGACGGCCTGGGCGGCATCTACATGCAGCAGCGCGCCGTGTTCGCGCACCAACGCGCCGATGCTGGCGAAATCGGTGACCGTGCCCAGTTCATTGTTCACCGCCATCAACGACACCAGGCGGGTGTCCGGGCGCAGCGCAGCCTGCACGGCCGCTGGCTGGATCAGGCCCTGGGCGTCCGGCGCCAGGCGAGTGACTGCCCAGCCCAGGCGTTCCAGTTCGGCGGCGGTGTCGAGCACTGCCTTATGTTCGAGCTGGCTGGTGATCAGGTGGCCGGGTTGCTCAAGACCCTGGGCGATGCCCTTGAGGGCGAGGTTGTTGGACTCGGTGGCGCCGGAGGTCCACACCAGTTCGTCGGGCTGCGCAGCCACCTGTTCGGCTACCTGGCTGCGGGCCTGCTCGACGGCCTCGCGGGCGGCCTTGCCATGGGCATGGCCGCTGGAGGCCGGGTTGCCGAAATTGGCTTCGCGACCCAGGCAGGCCATCATGGCTTCGATGACCCGGTCGTCGACCGGGGTGGTGGCGGCATAGTCGAAATACAAAGGTGCGGTGGGCATGATCACGCGTGTCCGTACAGGGGCGCCGACCGTCGGCGACCATGGGTGAAATCCTACGCGTATGCCATGAGGAAGGTTTTTTCATTTTGACCATCGCCTACGTATTTGGAGATCAATCTTTCTGAACTCGTCATTTTCGTAGGATTTTTTTCTCTGGCGCTTCGCTGGGCATCAGAGACCCCGGCCGGCGTGGTGATCCAGGCATCGAAGCGCACCACCATCCGCGCTTCGCCGGTGCGATGGGCGGCGATCAGGTACAGGTAGGAGCCCCATGTTCCATTCCTTGTGCCGTGAATCCGAGAAGCCCGTTTCAGGGCGGCGCAAGGGTTACCGAAAGGCCATGGCAATGCAAGCGGGGCAAAGTGCGGGAGCCCATGCAGCAGGCCCCCGCGATGGGGAAAGGGTCATTTCTGGCAGAGGTAGTCCTGGGTGACCGTGGTTTGCAGGCAGTTGAACTGGCCCATGGTGCGGCAGAGGCTCTTTTCGCTGCCGGTGATTTCCGCGTTTCGGTAGCCCCAGGTCTTGCAGCGCGCGGTGGCGACCTGCAGCCCCTGGGCCGCATCGCTCTGGCCGCTCTCGAACTGGCCCTGTTCGTAGGAGACCTGCACCAGGCCGTCGTTCTTGCTGCCGCCGGTAGCTTCCCATTGCTTGGGGGTGGCGCAGCCGGCGAGGACCAGTGCGGCGAGGGTGAGGGTGGCGAGGGTTGTCTTCATGTTGGCAGGGTCCTTTGCAGGGCCCGGGCAGAAGGGCCCCGGGCCTGATGTCACGTGAGGGAGAACGTCGTCGACGGTAGCACGGGGCCAGACGCTGGCCGATAGCACGGGTGTGCTAGCGGCTGTTCGCCATCATGCGATGCTCAGGCACTTTCCAGCGCCTGCTCGTCCTGCACCGCCACCCGCTCGCACAACTCGATGATCTGCTCGCGCATCCAGCGGTTGGCAGGATCCTGGTCGGTGCTTTCATGCCAGTAGAGATGGGTTTCCAGGGGCGGCACCTCCACCGGCAGCGGCTGGTGGCGCAACTGGTGGCGGCGGGCGAAGCGTTCGGGCACGGTCATCACCATGTCGGTTTGCTGCAGCACCTGCGAGGCCATCAGGTAGTGCTGCGAACGCAGGGCGACGCGGCGCTGCACGCCCATCTTGCCCAGGGCCAGGTCGACATAGCCCAGGCCGTTGCGGCGGCTGGAGATATGGATGTGGGTCATACCCAGGTAGGCGTCGAGGGTCAGCTTGTGCTCGGCCAGCGGGTGGCCCGGGCGCATGGCGCAGACGTAGCGGTCCTGCATGAGCTTGACGTGGCGCACCTGCGGGTCGGTGTTCAGCGGCGCGTCGACGGCGAAGTCCAGGCGCCCGGCGGCCAGCTCCTTGGTGGTCTCGCGGCGCTTGCATAAAAAGCTCTCGATCACCAGCGCGGGCGCCAGTCGGCGCAGGCGCTGGAACAACGGCGGCAGGATCACCGCCTCGGTGAGGTCGGTCATGCTGATGCGGAAGGTCTTGCTGGCCTGCAGCGGGGTGAAGATGCGGCTTTCCTGCACAGAAGTGCGCAATAGCGTCAGCGCGTTGCGCACTGGGCCGATGATGTTCTGCGCCATGGGCGTGGGCACCATGCCTTGGGCGGTGCGCACGAACAGCGGGTCATTGAAGGTCTCGCGCAAGCGCGACAGGGCGTTGGACACCGCCGGCTGGGTGATGCCGACGATCTGCCCGGCGCGGGTCAGGTTGGCTTCGGTGTAGATGGCGTCGAAGACGATGAACAGGTTGAGGTCGACCTTGCTGAGGTTCATGGGCGCCGCTCTTTGTTGGAGTTATCGGCCGATCATATATCGGTTATGAATGTTTATACACGTAGAAAATAGACTAGGTGGATGACGGGCTGCTGTTCTAGGCTCAGGCCCATGTTCTTCATTGACGGAAGGTAGCCCCCGATGGATTTCGCCTATTCGCCCAAGGTCCAGGCACTGCGCGAACGCGTCAGCGCTTTCATGGATGCATACGTCTACCCGGCCGAGCCGGTGTTCGAGCGCCAGGTCGCCGAGGGCGACCGCTGGCAGCCCACCGCGATCATGGAGGCGCTCAAGGCCAAGGCCCGCGCCGAAGGCCTGTGGAACCTGTTCCTGCCGGAGTCGGAGTATGGCGCGGGGCTGACCAACCTCGAGTACGCGCCGCTGGCCGAGATCATGGGCCGCTCGCTGCTGGGCCCGGAGCCGTTCAACTGCTCGGCGCCGGACACCGGCAACATGGAAGTGCTGGTGCGCTACGGCAGCGAGGCGCAGAAGCGCCAGTGGCTCGAGCCGCTGCTGCGCGGCGAGATCCGCTCGGCGTTCGCCATGACCGAGCCGGACGTGGCCTCCTCGGACGCCACCAACATGGCCGCCACCGCGGTGCGCGACGGTGACCAATGGGTGATCAACGGCCGCAAGTGGTGGACCTCCGGCGCCTGCGACCCGCGCTGCAAGGTGATGATCTTCATGGGCCTGTCCAACCCGGACGGCCCGCGCCACCAGCAGCACTCGATGATCCTGGTGCCCACCGACGCGCTGGGGGTGAAGATCGTCCGCCCGTTGCCGGTGTTCGGCTACGACGACGCGCCCCATGGCCATGCCGAGGTGCTGTTCGAGAACGTGCGCGTGCCTTATGAAAACGTGCTCCTCGGCGAAGGCCGCGGTTTCGAGATTGCCCAGGGGCGCCTCGGCCCAGGCCGCATCCACCATTGCATGCGCTCGATCGGCATGGCCGAGCGTGCCCTGGAGCTGATGTGCAAGCGCTCGGTCGAGCGCACCGCCTTTGGCCGGCCGCTGGCACGCCTGGGCGGCAACATCGACAAGATCGCCGACTCGCGCATGGAGATCGACATGGCGCGACTGTTGACCCTCAAGGCCGCGTACATGATGGACACCGTCGGCAACAAGGTGGCGCGCAGCGAGATCGCGCAGATCAAGGTGGTGGCACCGAATGTCGCGCTGAAGGTGATCGACCGGGCCATCCAGATACATGGCGGGGCAGGGGTGAGCGGCGATTTCCCGTTGGCCTACATGTACGCGATGCAGCGGACCCTGCGTTTGGCCGATGGGCCGGATGAAGTGCACCGGGCCGCAATCGGCAAGTACGAGATTGGCAAGTATGTGCCGAAGGAGATGTTGCGTAGCGGTCATTGACCCGGCAGAAAACCCGCTTTGGCGGGTTTTTTGTTGCTCAAAGAAGGTGTTTGATCGTGTATCGGCGGCG
>NZ_JARPQB010000028.1 GCF_029478665.1 Pseudomonas entomophila | reverse complement strand
GCGACCAGGACGCCGTGGCCAAGGACCTGCACAAGCAGCACATGGGTATTCTCGGCAGTGGCCCAGGTGACCTCACGAAAAACGAGTTCGCCGAATTCACCCAGCCGCACCTGGTGGTGTCGAGCCCGGCCGGCATCGCTTTGACCACCCCTGGCCCGAACCACCTCACCAGCGGCAGCCACCTGGCGCTGAGCAGCACCGGCCACACGAGTATGTCGATCGGCAAACGCCTCTTGGCCAGCGCCAGCCAGGGCATGCGCCTGTTCGTGCAAAGCCTCGGCCTCCGTCTGGTCGCTGCCTCGGGCGATATCGATTTCCGAGCGCTGAAGGACAACATCAACCTGCTGGCCAAACTCGACATCACCGCCAACGCCGACCGCATCCTCCTCAAGGCCAAGACCGAGCTGGTGGTCCAGGGCGGCGGCAGCGCCACCACCTACAACGCCGGCGGCATCACCCATGTCACCAGCGCCAACTACACCGCCCACGCCGCGCAGTTCGCCCACATCGGCGCCGCCAGCAAGGCCGGCACCTTCCCCGAGCCGCCCAAACCCGGCAAGGGCGCGCTGGAGCTGTTCAACCTGTATGCCAACACCAAGGGCATCAAGGCCGGCGACTACGAAGTCACCGACGCCCTGGGCACGGTGCTCAAGGGCGCGCTGGACGGGCAGGGCTTCAATGCCGTGTCCGGCGCCGCGCCAGGGCCGGCCTCGGCGAAATTCGGCCTCGACACGGCCGACACCTGGAGCCTCGGCAGCTTCGCCAAGGGCCTGCCCTGGCCGAAGCTGGCAGCGATCGAAGAGGGCACACCCTCGATGTTCGAGGCGATGCCCGACGCGCTCATCCCCGAGGGCGGCGGCGCGGCGATGGCCAAGGCCAAGCAACTGGCCAGCAGCGGCATGGACGCAGCCAAGACCGGCATGAGCCTGCTCAAGACCGGGCAGAACGCGCTGCAGGGCGTGCAGCAGGTACAAGGCGCGCTGAAAGGCGGCGTCGCCGGCCTGCCGCAACTGGCCACGGCCGCCTCCAGGGCGTTGGGCGTCACCCGCAAGGCCGGGGCTGCCATGCCGGGTGCCCTGCCCAAACTCCCCGCCTTCAAGCCCCCCAGCCTGAACCCCGTGACTGACCTGATGCCACGCGAGCTGATTTCATGACCGCACAGACCTCCGCAGCAAACGACAACCTCCGCGCCCCGCAGGTGGCTATCACCCCGCTGGCCGAGGTCCAGGTCGAAGACGTCGGCCGTGGCGCCGTGGTATTCGACACCTGGCTGCGCCAGACCAGCGCCAGCTTCGTCACCCTCGAACGCCTCAAGGGCGTCGCCGGCAACGTGGCCGTGGCAGGCAACAGCATTGCCCTGGTCGATGCCCTGGGGGACATCGTGATCCTGGCCGGCAACAAGGTGCCCGACCCGGTCGCCTGCGCCACCTTCGCCATCAACCTGATCGGCCTGGTCCGTGCGCCGGCCAGCGGCGCGGCGGCGCGCATGGCCCTGCGGCCGATGCTGTTCATCGTGCGCCAGGAGGGCAAGCAGGTGCTTGGCGATGCGCTGATCGAGCTGATGGCCGGCCACCTGAACGCCGACATCGTCGGCAGCCTCGACGACTTCGTCAGCCAGACCGCCGGCCATCTCAAGGCGGCGCTGAGCGACGCCGCCACACTGGGCGAACAGCTTATCCTCGATATCGCCACCGGCCTGGCCGCGTTGGCGGCGAGTACTGGCCCAGCGCCCGCCACCCCGGCAGCCGCCGGGGGCAACCAGCTGATCCACGACCCCCAGGCCAGCATCGACAACTATCTGGCCGGCGCCTTCAACGCCTACAAGAGCGCCGGCAAGGGCATGACCAGCGCCAACCTCAGCCCCGCCCTCAGTGCGGCGGCCAAGGCGCAACTGCTCGCCCATATCGCGCAGCTGCGCACATTGGCGCCACTGGTGCGCGGCGCCATCCTCAAGCTGGGCGACGCCGGCAGCCCCGGGTCCATCGAAGCACTGCGCCTGACCCTGGCCAGCAGTGTCGAGCAATGGCGCCAGCGCAACCCCCAGGTGGTGGTGGTGGCCAACGTCAAGGCCGGCAGCACCAGCAAGGCCCGCCACCAAGTGGCCGAAGGCAAGGTCGAGACCCAGAAGGAGCAGGCGCCCGCGCTGCAGGCCGCCAACCAATGCAAGAACGGCGCCCCGACCGGCACCTGCAACAGCATCGACTTCGCCCTGGGCAGCGAGACCTTGCAGCACACCGACTTCAGCCTGCCCGGCCCGTTCCCGGTCAGCTGGACCCGCACCTACCATTCGCGCCTGGCCGCCCTCGACGGCGGCAGCCTCGGCGCCCGCTGGATCACCGCCTTCACCACCTGTATCGATGTGCAGGACGACGGCCTGCTGCTGCACGACATCGACGGCCGCAGCCACGCCTACCCGCTGCCCAAGGTCGGCAAGACCCACTACGACCCGGTGGAGTACCGCGGCCTGACCCGCACCACCGACAGCCAGCTCATCCTCTCGCGCGGGCAGGAGCGCCGCGAGACCTACGAGCGCGTCGGCGAGCGCTTCTACCTGGTGCACATCCGCATGCGCAACGGCGTCGGCGCCACGCTGCACTACGAGCACCTCCACGAAGGCCGCCCGGTGCTGTCGGACATCAACACCTACCAGGACGACGACCCGACCAAGGTGCACCTGCAACTGGGCACGTTGCTCGATGATCACGGCCATATCCAGGGCCTGTGGCAGGTGGTCGACGGCAAGCCGTTGCGCCAGCTGTGCGCCTATCACTACGACGACCACGGCGACCTGATCGCCGCCCAGGATGAACACGGCGCCGCCTGGCAGTACCAGTACCAGCACCACCTGATCACCCGCTACACCGACCGCACCGGCCGCGGCCAGCACCTCGAGTGGGATGGCAGCGGCCCCCATGCCCGGGCGATCCGCGAATGGGCCGACGACGGCAGCTTCGAAACCCGCCTGGCCTGGGACACGCACATCCGCCTGACCACCGTGACCGACGCCCATGGCGGGCAGACCCGCCACTACTACGACGCCGAGGGCTACACCTACCGCATCCAGCATGCTGACGGGCGCTCGGAGTGGTTGTTCCGCGACACCCGCAAGAACGTCATCCGCCACCTGTACGCCGACGGCAGCCAGGACCGCTACGTCTACGATGAACGCAGCAACCGCCTGCAGCACATCCGCGCCGACCACAGCGTGGTGCACTACGCCTACGACGACCAGGACCAGCTGATCAAGCTTCTCGACGCCGAGGGCGGCCTGTGGCTGCGCGACTACGACGCCGTCGGCAACCTGGTCGAGACAGTCGACCCGCTGGGCAACAAGACCGAGTTCGCCTACACCTCAACCGGGCAGCTCAAGGCGATCAAGGACGCCAACGGCAACGAGAAAAAGCTGGCGTACAACGCCGCCGGGCAGTTGCTCGAATACACCGACTGTTCCGGCAAGAGCAGCCAGTGGGCGTACGATGAGTTCGGCAGGCTGGTGCAGGCCACCAACGCCCTGGGCGAGCAGATCCAGTACGCCTACAAGGCCGGGCAGTTGGCCAAGGTCACCCACCCGGACCAGACCGAAGAGCGCTTCGAGCGCGATGCCGAAGGGCGGTTGCTGGCCCATGTCGATGGGTTGGATCGGTGTACGACGTGGCGCTATACCCGTGCCGGGCTATTGGCCGAACGGGTCGATGCGCTCGAACATTCGGTCAGTTACCACTGGGACCGGCTTGGCCGCCTGGTCGGCATGGCCAACCAGAATGAAAGCCGCGCCCGGTTCATGTACGACGCGGCAGGCCGCCGGTTGGAGGAGACCGGTTTCGATGGCCTGACCACGCGCTATCAGTACGATCCGTACAGCGGACGCCTGGCGAGCACTCAGGTTGGCAAATGCCGCATCGGCCTGCGTTTCGACGCCATGGGGCGCCTGGTCGAACGCACGGCAAGCGGAGGCGATCAGCAGCAAATCGAACGCTTTGCCTACGACGGCAACGGCAAGCTGATCCAGGCACTGAATAGCGCTAGCAAGTTGCAGTGGTTCTACGACGAGGCCGGCAACTTGACCCGCGAGCACCAGCATTACCTGATGACCGCCAACCCGATGGTTGCGGTATGGCAGCACGAATACGATGCCCTGAACCAGCGTATTGCCACGGTTCGCCCGGATGGCCACCGGGTCAGCTGGCTGACCTACGGCAGCGGCCACCTGCTGGGCATGATGCTCGACCACCACGAGATGCTCGCCTACGAGCGAGATGATCTGCACCGCGAAGTGGTGCGCCATCAAGGCAATCACCTGATGCACATGCAGCGCTGGAGCGTGACCGGACGGCCTGAAGAGCAATGGCTTGGCAGCCATGATGGCAAGGCGACCCTGCTGAAAAGGGACTATGAATACGACATCGTAGGGCAGTTGACGGATATCCATGACACCCGCCGTGGCAACCTGCAGTACCGCTACGACCCACTCGGTCGCCTGCTGCAGGCCAACAGCCGCCTGGGTGAAGAGGCCTTTGCCTTCGACCCGGCGGGTAACTTGTTGGACGAAGCCCAGCAGCTCAATCGTCCGCTGGAGAAGGACGCCCGGCACAAGAAGCTGATGGACAACCAGCTGCGCGAGTATGCCGGTAGTCATTACCAATACGATGAGCGCGGCAACCTGATCCATCGTCTGCGCGATGGCGTGCATGCCCATTTCACCTGGGACCTGTACAACCGCCTGGTGGGTTACAACGACGACAAGCTCTCCGTCGAGTTCAGCTACGACGCGCTGGGGCGTCGACTGCACAAAAACTCGGTGGCTCATTACTGGAACAAGCCCGAGGCGGGGACCGGCTGGAACGAGATGCAACGTGCCAAGCGACAGCGCGAACTGCATTGCGGCTTCACGCTGTTCGGCTGGGACGGTGAGAAGATTGCCTGGGAAAGTTCGCCACCGCGGGATGAGGGGGATACCGGGCAAACCGTTCACTACTTTTACGAGCCCGGCAGATTCGTGCCGGTGGCGCAGGCCTCCCATCAGCGAGCAATACGGTTGCTGAAGCAGCCTGATTGGGCGGGGCGCGAGTATGACTTTGATAGCGATCCACTGTGGCATACGGAAATCAAGCCGCAAGACTTCGATACCATTGCCTGGTACCACTGTGATCATCTTGGGACGCCGTTGGAGTTGACGAACCAACAGGGAGAGATTGTGTGGGCTGGGCAGTACACGGCGTGGGGAGAAGTGCGGGAGGAGCGTACGGAAGGCGCTAGGCTTGTTGGAGTGAGGAATCCGCTTCGCTTCCAGGGGCAGTATGAGGACCTGGAAATGGGGCTCCACTATAACCGCTATCGTTATTACGAGCCAAAGCTGGGGCGCTATCTAACGGTCGACCCTATAGGGCTTGCGGGTGGGTTGAATACTTACGATTACGCAGCGGGTAACCCCCTAACCTATGTAGATGCACTTGGCTTGAATCCTGCTGCAGGATGTGCAGTTGGAGCTTTGGGTGGGCCGGCTGGGTGTGGTATTGGCGCTGTTATCGGCACTTTGGGAGCAGCTGTAGCTGTGGGTGCTATTGTCAGGACTCCAGGAGACACCCCGGTTGAGCAAAAGACCTCTTTTGACAACGCCGGGCGAAAAGTGAGTTCGGCTGCTGCAGGGATAGAGCCCCCAGGGAATTGTTCACCTGGGGAACATAAGAAGCTGCAGGATGAGGTGGATAGAGCTTGTAAAAGTCAGATTAGAACTTGCAAAGGAGTAACGGATCCAGTTGAGGCCTCTATTCGTAGGGCGAGAAACATAGAGTGTGGTTATGCTCGCGAAGAAATTAACAATCGGTGCTATGTTGGTGGTGATAAAGAGCATCGGAATGAATCCATTAAGGCTTGGGCGTCGGTGGTTAAATGCGAGAACTTAATTCGTTGAGTCAGGCGCAGTTGGAAGTTCGCTTTGGTGTGGAGCGTGCATTCGGGAAGGAAATGCCTCCGGAACCTAGTGAAATAATAAGTTCAAAAAGCATAGAGCCAGTAATGGTGAGGGAGTTTTTCAAAGATAAGTGCTGGTGGGATATCACGCTGCAAATGCTGCAATTTGATTATCCTGGCGATGGCTCTGCTTGCTTGTCGTTCATGTCTCCTAAAGGTAGAAGTTATTACTTGCCTGCTTATTTGCTAATTGCGTCTGAGCATTACTGGGAAGGAGGTGATATATCGTTAGAGTTCCCTTCTAGACTTCTTATGTATGCTCAGGATGATCAGACGTATAAAATGTCAATGTTGACGAGGGAGGAAATGAAAGCAGTGGCTGATGTTTTGCGTTTTTTAGTGGCTGCATACGATGACGAAGATGCACGAGAAGCGTTGGATTATTTGTGGAAGGACTACTGATAAAGGTTCCAGAGAACGAGGCTGAAAAGTGTATGGCTGAGGATTCAAGTTACTGGGAATCATATCCAGTTATTGTGGAGTGGTGAAGATTCGGTGGTTGTCTGATGCTCATGCAGTTTCGTGGGTTTGGTTAACACAATCCCTGGTCTATAGATTAAGTTTATACATTAGTAAGGATGCTACGTATAGACTGAGCTTTCTGAATGTTGGGAAGCAAAAAGCAATAGCAAACGTCCTGAAATTTTTGTGGGATGAGTACGAAGATGGAGGTGCGGTAGAAGCGATTGAGGATTTTTGGGGGGACTTCTTGAGGGGTAAATAGTAATCGATTTATAACGACCTTTGCTTAAGAGACTGAAGTCGCTGTTTGAGTTCGCCGGCAAGGGCAAGAAGTCGGATAAATTAATTTTTACTGCTCTAAAGTAGAGAAAATAAATTTGTTCACTTTTTTCAGAGGTCTACCTAAGGTTGGGGCGGGGCAGGTCCAGAATTGGAATTGCCATTGAATTCGAATATTTTGTTTCGGTTGAGTAGCGAATTTTTTTGTATGTGTGACAATCTTAGTAAGTTGGCGTATTTGATATTTTGGTTTTCATTTTTCTGGATTGGCTTATCTGCTCTGTATGCTAATTCGTATTGTAAGAAGAATGGTGTAAATATGAATACGTTTCCTGGTTTGTTTGAGTTGTATCGAAGGGTCTTTCGGTTTGAAAGCAAGAGGCTTTCGGTTGTGATTTTGTTGGCTGTTCTGGGTGGTGCGGCCTTGGCTGTAGGAATGAGTTTTTTAATTTCTTATGCCAAGGGTGTTGGTTGCGTAATAAATATAAGGACGTGAAAGTTTGTGGTGGTGCGAGATAATGATTCGTTGGGCTCAAGGAAGAGAGCGGTTAGGGCGATGGTTGAGGCCGCCTTTAGAAAAGAGACAGCACCCAATGCGGGCCATATAGTGGATTCCGTATATCCGGAACCAATGCAAATCAGAGAGTATTTTTCAGGAAAGGATTGGTGGGTTCTCACATTGAAGGGTTTTTATGACGGTTATGTTGGGGATCCATCGGCCTGTCTGACCTTCATGACTCCCCTTGGTATGAGGTATTATCTTCCAGCCTATCTTTTGCTAGCTGTTGAGAATTACTACGAGGGTGACGTGCTGACGCTGGAGTTGTCTTCAAGGATGCGTACATATGTCCGTGAGGATGATATGTATGGACTGAGTGCTTTGAATGACGAGCAGAAAAAGGCTGTGGCAGCGGCGATGAGATTCATCTGGCAAGAATACGAAGATGAGGAGGCTGAGGAGGTTCTGGGAATTCTAGGGCAGTGTTGGGGGGAGGAATTTAATTGTTGACTTCACAAGTGATTTTTGGTGGTAATGGCTGTGTGTGATTATATATATTGCTTTAGGGAGTTTTCGTTTTATTTTTTTATGATTAGCGGGGCGCTGTTGGTTTTTTATTCTGCCTCGTATGCGAGGCGGAAGGGGATAGATTTCAACTCGTTTCTGGGGGTGTTGGAAGTCTATGGGAATATTTTTCGATTTGAAGATAGAAGGTTCTCTTTGATTTTTTTGTTGGTGATGGGGGTTAATATTTGTTTTTTGGTAATGGCCATGGTGCTCTACCATTGGGGTAGAGCTAACGGTTGCGCACTGTAGGTGCTATGTCAGGCTTTGGTTTTAGGCTGATTATGTGGTCAACGTATTTCTCTCTGGGTTGTGAAGACTCTGTTAGCGATTCCGCCAGTTGCGGTATAGGTATTTGTCTGCTTCTTGGCATCGCATGCAGATGGCCTGACGGGGCTTGATATTTTCAGGAATTTGAAATTGGTTACAGGCTTGATTCCGCTCTGCTCGTGGTGGGCGGTTGGATGCGAGGTTGCGTCGGTGCTGTTCGAAATCGCCAGTATGGGAGTGTAGTGTTATGCAAGGAGAAACGATTAACAGACGGCTGCTCAGTATCCGAAGAGAGGTGGAGGCTGCCTTTGGTAAAGCAGAACCGCCAAAAGCTGATCAGATTATAAATTCCCAGTATCCGGAACCGTTACAGATTCGCGATTACTTTGCCGGCAAGAACTGGTGGGACATTACTTTGCAAGGGCTCTTCGGTGACTATATTGGAGACGCTTCTGCATGCCTGACCTTCATGACGCCAATCGGTGTTGAATACTACCTTCCCGCTTACTTGCTGATGGCGGCTGAACTCTATTGTGGGGGAGGGATCGTTACGGAGGATTTTGCCTATCGCTTAAAGAGATCTGTAATGAGAGAGGATCTCTATGGGATGAGTCTTTATAGTGATGAGAAAAAGAAGGTGATAGTAGCGACTATGGGCTTTCTTTGGGATGAGTATGGTGATGAAGAGGCCTTTGAAGCGATGAAGGAAATAGCGTTGCGCTGGGGTGAGGGTGTTAGGGTTGCTGATGGAAAAGACTAGCTTCGTGGGCTGTAGGAGAAGGGGGTAGATTTATTTTTAAACTTTAATAGCTGCCTAAGCGTGATCGAAGGGGCCACGGAGCATCAGGCTATGTCGGCTGATGAGCGCACTCTGATTCGATTGGCTATCCAACGCGGAAACTGACGGGCATTCGTCGTTTATGGACAGTCCTCGAATCACAGGAAATGGTGTCGATCAGGTGATGCGGGGTGGGCCGAAGTTAGAGTGAAAACATAGAACTGCCCCATTTTTTTTTGTAGGCTAAGTGGAGGCGAAAGTGAATGTGTTCTTGAAGGTGATACTGGCGTCGCCATTGGTTTTGGTGTATGCGTTTTTTATTTGGGCGGCCGTTCATGCCGGAGCGACCGCTCCTATTGAATTTATTCGTCACGCCATTCTCGTTGGTGGGCTAGCGCCGTTGTGCGCGTGGTTGGGAGTAATGTTTTTTGCTGAGGATAAAATCTTGCTTAAGGCAGTGATGGCAGCGCTGGGCTTGACGGCTTATCACTATTATTTGTTCGCGGTTTCGGCGCATTACGATGGGCTCATGTATTGGGGAGTCCAGCTTGTTGAGTTGTTGGCTTTGTTCGCGTTTGTAAGGTTTATTCGTAAGGGGGCTAATTGATCAAGGTGGTTAAGTCGGCATCGTTAAAAGAGGGCGGGGTATGTGGGAGTGTAGCGCTATGCAAGAAGAAGTACTCAAAAAAAGGCAGGTTGGTATCCGAAAAGAAGTAGAGGCTACCTTTGGTAAGGCCGAGCCGCCTGAAATCGATCAGATTGTAAAATCTCGGTATCCGGAACCGTTGCAGATCCGTGATTACTTTGCAGGAAAGCGCTGGTGGGAGCTTAGCCTGAAAGATTTTCGTGAAAACTATGTTGGGGATGAATCCGCTTGCCTTAGTTTTATGGCGCCAGCAGGCATAAAGTATTATTTGCCTGCTTACCTGTTGATGGCGACGGAGAGTTACTATGAGGGCGATGTCTTGACTCAAATGTTGTCATGGCGCATGCAGGATTATGTGAAATATGATTCGCACTATGAGTTGAGCTCGTTGAGCCTGCCACAGAAAAACGCCATCGCCAGCGTGATGAGTTTTATCTGGGAAGCGTACGACGACGAGGATGCGGAGGCCGCTTTGGAGATCATAGCGGAATACTGGCAGATCTCTCCCAAGACGGGATGAAGGTCGAGGAGGGATCTCTGCGCTCGATCCCCAAGGCGCGCATGAGTTACACCGGACGGCAAGGCAACAGGTGAGTATGTGTCTTGCCATCGACAATCTCTTCGCTGACCAGCCTGCCCACCACCGCCGCCAGCGTCACGCCCGGGTGCATCACGCATAGGTAAACCCCCGACACCCCCGGCAGATAGCCAATCAGCGGAATACCGTCTTCAGGCATCGGTCGCCAGCCAACGCATGCCGTTTCAAGTTCAAGAGTGCCCACGCCTTCGAGTTCGCCGCAAATGGCCTCGGCCGTGCGCCGTGCCACCACCTCAGGCTGATGCTCCGGGCCATCGCCCAGATAATCCTCGGCCGCCAACAGCCAACCTTCCGCCCCTTGCCTGACTTCCATGGCCGGATTCGAAATGATGCCGCGCACCAGCCCGGGCCGGGCGCGGTAGCGGATGAAGAGGGCGGGAGAGGGCCCGATGGCAAGTGGTACCCCCAGCGCACCTGCCAGCGCCGCGCAGCCATTGCCGGCAGCCAGCACCACCCGATCGGCTGCCAGGGGGCCTTGGGAAGTGTTCACGCCCGACAGGGTGTCGCGGTCGAACCTCATACCGAGCACTTGGGTCTGCGTCAGCACCGTGGCGCCATGGGCCTTGGCGCCTGCGATCAGTGCATGGGTGGCGGCCACGGCGTCCAGCGCGCCTTCCTGTGGCGCATGCATGGCCTGCGCGGGCGGATGCCGGAGGTTGGGCTCCAGGTCGCAGATCTGTTGCCGGGAAACGACCATCGTGGACGAGGCGTTCGGCTCAGCAAGGGAAGGCTGCGCGTAGCACAGCGAGCCCGTCCAGCGCACGGCAAGACCAGGCAACTCGCGCTCGAGTCGGCGGTAGTCGTCGATCGCGGCATTGCGCAGCGGCGCGATGGCTTCGGGCCCGGCAGCGCAGGTGTTGATCCAGGCGAACGAGCGGCCGGTCACGCCCGAGGCGATCTCGCCGGCCTCCACCACCGTCACCCGTGCCCCTTTGCGGGCCAGGTGATAGGCGATGGACGCGCCGACAATGCCAGCACCCACCACGATCACCCGCATGCCGTCGCCTTGGCTCATCGCAACCTCCTGTTCGTCGAGGCGCCGATCATACCTCGGGGAGGCAAGCACCCTGTGCTCTCTCTGCGGACCCACTCGATTGAATTATGTCGGCTCGATCCGCCGTTGATCCCGAAGATGGCACAACGCAATTGGATAGGTTGATGTTTGCGTATGCGAAGCATTACCATTCACGCCCTCATTTAATTCCACCTGTCAGGATCCCCACGATGGCGTCGCGCTTCCCGTCCCGCCCAGCCCTGCTGGCGCTCTGCTGTTCCGTCACCTTGATGGCGCAGGCCGCCGAGCCGATCCAGCTCGAGGCCACCGACGTCAACGCCGACGCCGTCAAACCCACCCCGAATGCATTGCCCGAGGCCTTCGCCGGTGGCCAGGTCGCCCGTGGCGGGCAGATGGGCGTGCTGGGCAACCAGGACAACATGGACGTGCCGTTCACCCTGACCAGCTACACCTCGAAGCTGATCGAGGACCAGCAGGCCGAGGACATTGGCGATGTGCTGGCCAACGACCCGTCGGTGCGCGAGTCGTACGGCTTCGGCAACCAGTCCAAGGTCTTCGTGATCCGTGGCCTGCCACTGGCGGGCGACGACATCGCCTTCAATGGCCTGTACGGGATCCTGCCGCGCCAGATCATGTCCACTGACGGGGTGGAGCGTGTGGAAGTGTTCAAGGGCCCCAATGCCTTCCTCAACGGCGCGAGCCCGACCGGCACCGGCCTTGGCGGCAACGTCAACCTGCAGCCCAAGCGCGCCGGCGACACCCCCACCCGCCGCTACACCCAGGACATCAGCAGCGACGGGCGCATCGGCGAGCACCTGGACATCGGCCAGCGCTTCGGCGAGGACAACCGCTTCGGCGCGCGCCTGAACCTCAGCCAGCGCGAAGGCGAAACCGCCGTCGACGACCAGGACCAGCGCACCAAGCTGTTCGTCGCCGGCCTGGACTACCGCGGCGACGACTTCCGCCTGTCCACCGACTTCGGCTACCAGAAGCAGCGCATCAACCACCTGCGCAACTCCGTGCGCCCCGGCACCGCCAGCAAAGTGCCCACTGCGCCGGACGCCAGCCACAACTACGGCCAGGACTGGACCTACAGCGAGTCGGAAGATACCTTCGGCATGGTCCGTGGCGAATGGGACCTGAACGAAAGCTGGACCGCCTACCTCGCCGGTGGCGCCCGCCACACCCGCGAGCACGGCACCTACGGCACGCCGGTGCTGGTGGGCAACAGCGGCACGGCCACCCTCGGTGGCTCGGATATCGTCCACGGCGAAGACAACACCAGCTTCAGCGCCGGCCTCAATGGCCGCCTGCAAACCGGCCCCGTCAGCCACCAGATCGCCCTGGGCGCCAACACGATGTGGACCCAGGCGGAAAACGCCTACACCTTCTATCGCTCGACCACCGGCAACAGCAACATCTACAACACCGGCAAGTTGCCCCGGCCTACCGATGTCAGCATGACCGGCGGCGACATGGGCGACCCCGGCGTGACCGGGAAAACCCGCAACCGCAGCATCGCGCTGTCCGACACGCTGGGCCTGTTCGATGACCGCCTGTTGCTGACCTACGGCGTACGCCGCCAGCAGTTGCGCGTAGAGAACTACTTCTACGACGGCACCACCCCCAACAGCGCCAGCAACCCTTCCAAGGATGGCAGCCGTAACGGTCCTGCTTACAACGAGGGGATCACCACACCGGTCTACGGCATCGTGTTCAAGGCCACCGACAGCGTCTCGCTGTACGCCAACCGCATCGAAGGCCTGGCCCAGGGCCCGACCGCGCCAGCCAACGTGGTGAACGCCGGCGAGATGTTCCCGCCAGGGCGCACCAAGCAGCTGGAGGCCGGCATCAAGCTCGACAAGCAGACCTACGGCGCCAACCTCGCCGTGTTCCGCATCGAGAAACCGTCGGACGGCTACACCCTCGGCAACCGCTTCATCCGCGATGGCGAGCAGGTCAACAAAGGCATCGAGCTGAGCGTGTTCGGCGAGCCCATCGACGGTCTGCGCCTGATGGCCGGCGGCACGCGCATGACCTCGGAGCAGAAGAAGACCCTCAACGGCACCAACGACGGCAACCACGCCATCGGCGTGCCGACCTTCCAGCTGAACGCCAGCGTGGATTGGGATGTGCCGGGCGTGCCCGGCCTGGCGCTCAATGCCCGCATGCTGCGTACCGGTGGCCAGTTCGTCGATGCCGCCAACAACCTCAGCCTGCCGACCTGGAACCGCTTCGACGCCGGTGCCCGCTACAAGCTGAAGCTGGCCGAGAAGGACCTGACCCTGCTGGTGAACGTGGAGAACATCACCGACAAGAACTACTGGGCCTCGGCCAACGGCGGCTACATGACCCAGGGCGATCCGCGGTTGGTGAAGTTCTCGGGCACCATCGATTTCTGACGCGGCCTTACTTGATCGAGCGGCCGTGCGACGACCCTATGGGGCTCGCACGGCAGACCGCTATCGGCCCCGAACCGCCACGGCAGCTTGATCGTCGAAACCCTGTTCCAGTTCGAGTCCGTATTGAAACATCGCCATGTCCATGATCCGCGCGGTGGGGTATTGCAGCCCAAGGCGTCCGGTTTCCAGGGGCAGGGGAGGAACGGCGAGTTCCTCGACCAGTTCCGCCAATGCGGCAAGGCCTTTGCCACTGGCATTGGTGATTGAGGAGCGGCGGGGGAACAGATCGCGGCATGCCGCGATATAGAAACGATCGAGCGCCGGGCATTCACCCCAGACGCCCATCAGGATCTTGGTCTTGAGGGTGTTCGTCCAGGAGACGTTGGTAGCCAGGGACTCCATGGAACCCAGCACGGCGTCCAGCAGTTTCTGATGTTGGGCCCGATGTGGGTTGCCAGGCCCGAAGTCTTCCAGCGAGAGCTCCAGCAACTCGGCGCCCTGACCTTCGAAGAGCAGCTTGGCCAAGGCCTTCATCAGGTCCAGGTTGCTGTTCTGCAGGAGCCCCGAAGAGCCCCGGAACATCCCCCAGTTCGCCAGGTAGAAACCGATGTGCAGCGCGGTCGTCTCCAGCTGCGTCTTGGACGTCAGGTCGGACCAGTGGCTACGGGAATCGTCCCAGATGTACTCGTAGAGGAATTCCCAGGCTTTGAGTCTTGGATAAAGATTGCCTGGCGCCGGCTGGATGTTGCTGTAGTAGGCCTTGGCGTAGTGGTGCACATCGAAAGTCATGGGGGCAACGTCCTGTCACGATCTGGGAGGTGGCATTCTAGGGGCGCATGGTCCGCCAGTCGACGGTTGCGGCAGGCTCGGATAACCCGTGACCCACAATGTTGTTGTCAGGGGGGGCAGATGCCCGATTCGCAGCGAAGCCACCGTGTTGTGTTGACCGCAATGGCCCTTTCGCCGGCAAGCCGGCTCCTACCAGTACGGCGTTGATCTTGGCGTTGTTGGAGCGGGTTTGCCCGCGAACTCCGGCGCCGCCGATGCCATGCACAGTGTGGCCTGCTTCGTGTCACTCGGGCCGCCGCTTTAGATCCTGGTCAAGGGGCTTTCGGGTAGGCGCGGGGCATGAAGAACCGGGTAAACAACTCAGACTGCGACTTGATATTCAGCTTGGCGTAAATATTACGGCGGTGAACTTTGATCGTTTCCGCCGAGAGCGCAAGCTTCCCGGCGATCTCCTTGTTGGAGAACCCGCTCAACAGCAGCCTGAGCACGTCGCTTTCCCGCGTCGTCAACTGCGCACCCAGCTGGGCCAGCGTTTCTTGCCGTGGCGGCGGTTCTGCAAGATTTTTCTCGGCATCGCTTTCAAAGCACATGCGCTGGTGCATCAAGGCTGTCACCCAGGGCTTGATGATGTCGAGAATGGTGATTTGATCTTGGCTGAAACGCACCTTGCTGCCGATGGAAATGCACAGCGTTCTGTCGGCGTCGAGCTGCACGTTGTACTGCGCTTCATCCACCGAAATGTACTGTGCAAAGTACTGGTGGTAGTACTCGGTTTCGAGAAAGTACTCCGGCGCGATATCCAGCAGGTGGAAGAAACCGCTCTGGGGGTTCTCTCGATTGGCGATGTAGAACGGGTCGAGCAGATACAGCTCCGTCACATAGCGATGGATGAACGCATCCACCTCTTCCGCATCGGCCACTTCGGGCAGGCTCACCACTTCCACGTGCTGGCTGCCGAAAATCAGCACCACCCAGTTGTCGATCTGCACGTATTCATTCAGCGCCCGAACCAGCGAACTCCAGAACTCCGGCCGGTTCAGTTGCATGATCAGCTTGCCGATCGTTCGGTGCCACGCCAGTCCATGGAGGTCGAACGGCATTTTCTACCCCTTTTGGGTTAAGGATGCGTAGGCCAGAGGTAAGTATTTCGAGGTATTTACTCTCCGGGCGTGCCCGGTATAGTCGGTGCCAAGGCTTGGGATGGCCATGAGACAACAATCGTCTGGACAAGGATGTTGCATGAGAACGTCACGTTTGCGAACCCTTTTTTCGGCCTCGCTGCTCTGCGCGGCGATCAGCACCTCGGTGGCGGCCGCCGAGCCCGGGGTGCACCTGTACAACTGGTTCGGGCTGCTGGCGCCGGAGACCCCGAAGGCCTTCGAGCAGGAAACCGGCACCCGCGTGCACATGGACGCGTTCGACAGCGCCGACATCATGCAGAGCAAGGTCATGGCCGGGCGCACCGGGTATGACGTGGTGGTGGCCACTTCCAATGTGCTGCCCACGCTGATCGCGGCGGGCGTGCTGCAGCCGCTGGACCGTGCGCAACTGGGCAACTTGGCGCATATCGACCCGGACATCCTCGCCCAGCTGGCGGTCAACGACCCCGGCAATCGCTACGCGGTGCCCTACCTGTGGGGCACCACCGGCATCGGCTACGACATCGACAAGGTCAAGGCGGCCTTGGGTGACCAGGCGCCGGTGAACAGCTGGGACCTGATCTTCAAGGAAGAGAACATCAGCAAGCTGAAGTCGTGCGGCGTGGCGATGCTCGACTCGCCCAGCGAGATCATCTCGATTGCCTTGAACTACCTCGGGCTGCCCAGCAACAGCAGCAACCCGGCGGATTACCAGAAGGCGCAAGACCTGCTGATGAAAATCCGCCCGTACGTGCTGTATTTCGACTCGTCGCGTATCGACACCGACATGGCCGACGGCAATATCTGCGCGGTGGTGGGCTGGGCCAACGGCGCCCTGGCCGCGCAGGCAATCAACGAGAAGAACAACACCGGGCGCCGGATCACCTACAGCCTGCCTCGCGAAGGCGCGCTGGTGTGGTCGGAAAACCTGGTGTTGCTCAAGGATGCGCCCCACCCCAAGGAGGGCCTGGCGTTCATCAACTACATGATGCGCCCGGAAGTGATCGCCAAGACCTCGAACCACACGCTGTACCCCAACGCCAACAAGGACGCCACCCAGTTTGTCGAACAGGCGCTGCGGGACAACCCCTGGATCTACCCCGACAAGCAGACGGTCGCCACGCTGATTCCGCTCGAGCCACTGCCGTTGAAACTCGAACGAATCCGCACCCGGGTCTGGACCAAAGTGAAAAGTGGCGTTTGACCTGACCTGAAGTTTCGCCTGCAGCCCGATGCCTGCCTCCGTGTTCATGGCGGCAGTGGCTTCGTGCGCGTCATCCTTGGCTTATGTAGAGAGGGAACAGCGGATGTTCAGCCCAACCCGGCAGACCCACTTCAGCTTGACCATCGACGGTGTCGAACATGGCCTTCACGTGCTCGCGTTCAGCGGCGAAGAGGCCATCAGCAGGCCGTACTTCTTCAATGTGGAACTGGTCGGCGAACGGGCTGACCTGGACTTCGACGGCTTGATCGACCGCGAGGCTTTCCTGGCCTTCGACACCGAGGGCAACGGTGTACATGGGCGCGTCTACCACGTCGCCCAATGCGGTGATGAGCCACGCTACAAGTTGGCCCTGGTGCCGCAGTTGTCCTACTTGCGCCACCGCATCAACCAACGGATCTATCAGCGGTTATCGGCGCCGGAAATCGTTGCCTTGATACTGGAAGAGCACGGGATACTGGGCGAAGCCTATCGGCTTGAGCTGCGGGCGAACTACCCTGCACGCGATATCTGCACCCAGTACGACGAAACGGACCTGCATTTTGTCCAGCGCCTGTGCGAAGAGGAGGGTATCCACTTCCACTTTCAACACAGTGCGCGGGGGCATGTGCTGGTGCTGGGCGATCATCAGTCGGCCTTTACCAGAAGTGGCATCCCGACGGCCTACAGGCAAGCGCCCGACAGCGTCGCCGACGAGCCGGTGATCAAGCACCTGATGGAGCGCCACCACGCGGCTTGTCGGCGAACGGAAGGGCACAGTGACCAGCCGCGCTTGGCCAGTGGCCATGTGCTGGAAATTTCGGGCCATCCGCACAACGCGTGGAATGCCCCTTGGTTGCTGACCCAGGTTATTCATGAAGGGCGGCAGCCACTGCTGTCTGGTGAATACGTCGCTACTGGCAACGAGGGTGACTTTCATCAGGGGTACCGAAACCGCTTCACAGGGTATGCGTGGCACGCGAGCTACCGTCCGCCGTTGGCTCACAGGAAACCCCAGGTGCCCGGCAACCAGACCGCGGTGGTCGTTGCCGTGGAGGATGAGGCGGTTCGGAGTGATCGGCGCTTGGCCAGGGTCAAGGTCGAGTTCCCGTGGGATCGCGAAGAACGGGTTGGCGACACGCGCAGTTGCTGGCTGAGGCTGGTCTCCGACTGGCATTGCGAAAGCATGCCGCCTCGGACGGGGATGGAGGTCAGGGTGACTTTTCTTGAAGGTGATCCCGACCAGCCGCTGATCAGTGGTTGTGTGTGCTGCAGCTGTCAGGGGCGGGGTTTGGATGGAATTATTCCGGGCCAATAATTATTGGGCTGGAATAATATGTCGGCCATGGGTTTATGCAGGGATACATGCACATTCGGCGCTGTTGATCGACGACAAGCTGGTGCTGGCCGTGGGCAACCAGGTTGCCTGCGTGTCGCTGATCCCTCCCCATGACCTGCTTTGGTCACGCAAGGTGGATCTGGCGACGTGTTTCGGTCTCTATTGGGCAGCGCAGCAGCGTGTATTGATTTCGCACGGCGAGCTGGAAATCACCTGCCTGTCCCCGGAGGGCGACGTCATCTGGAAAGCCATGGGTGCCGATATCTTCACCGGAGCTTTTCAACTGGCGCCTGACCATGTGGAAGTCGTGGATTTCTACGGCACCGTCTACTGTTTTGATGTCGCCACGGGGGAGGCTGCAACGCGTGGCGACCATGAAGTCGAGCCCTTTGTTGCGGCAGGGTGACTGTGGCTACTGCCCGACACATGCCTTGATCAGCCGACTGTGCTCACTTATCGCATGGTTGAAGTCGCTTAGTTTGAAGCTCACCGGTTTGCTGTCTGGATACCAGTGCATGGAAGCCCCCACTTCCAGCCCACCGGTGGCGCTGTGCCCGAACCGCCGCCAGTGCACGGTGTCGCCGTCGATCACCTGCTCGGTCATCAGCGCGAAGCAGTCAAAATTCATGTCGTCGCTGCATACCAGCAGCGGCACCAGGGTGGAGGTGCCATCCTCGGCGGGGATGATGCGGCGGTAGGCTAGGGCGTCCTCCTCCTCGTCCAGCAGCCACATCAGCGCCAGGCCATGGCGTTCGAGGTCGGGAAAGGCCAGGTGCTGGGCCAGCCACACTTCGATCGGCACATCATCGATGGCCAACCAGGCGCAAGTGCTGCGGGAAAAACAGGCTTTGTGGCAGATGGCGGTGAGGCGGTGGTGCATGGGGCTTCCCTGGCGTGGTGTAAAGCGGTCGTGATACAGGAAAAGCTTGCCGATGCCAATGTCATCGTCGAACGGCCCTGGCAGGCTCACGCCTGGGCTTGCTCGCGACTAGTACCCTTGTGGGAGCGGCCTTGCCGAGGCGTCGGACCGGTCGGAAAGGGCCGCAAAGCGGCCCCCCTGTTTCTGATGTGCTGCGAAGATTGCCGGGGCTGCTACGCAGCCCTTTCGCGGCACAAGGCCGCTCCTACAGGGCCCGCATGTACCTGGAGGTCAGTGCTTCATCCCCAACTCCGCATCATCCATCAGCGCCTTGGCCAGCGCGCTCAGGTAATACGACGCCCAGATCAGCTGAGGCTTGTCCTCCATGATGCCGGTGATGGTCAGGTCGCACACGCAGCCCATCAACTCAGAAGCCTGTTCCCGTGCGTGCTGGCAAGGGATACCGGGTTCGATGCAGAACAGCGGGTCGGTATGCTTTGCACCCTGCTAGAACTTGGTCTTGCCCACCGTGGTGTGGGGCGTGGTGTCGTCTGTGCTCATGGCTCAATCTCCCTGAAATCCTCGATGCCTGGCCGGGCCCATTCGCCGGCAACGCCGGCTCCTACAGGCGATTCGCGGCCCTCGTAGGAGCCGGCCTTGCCGGCGAACAGGGCCCGCCCAGGCAACTCACGACATACCGGCTTAATGCAACGTCCGAGGCTCCACCTGCGGCATCTGCACCTGGATCAACGCTGATTCGAGCAGCACCCGCAGCGCCTCCATTTCATGCATCGCGGCCATGACCAGAATCGACATGGGCGACTTGGGATGCAGCAGAACAGCCTGATGCGCCACGGTCTGCGCACAGAGGGCTTACTCCGTGGCCTGGGTTGTTTGGCAATAGCCTTGCAGCGGTCTCGAGATCGAGCGCCGCCCGCGCGGCGCTCGATCTCCCTGGCGCTGCAACCCTTTCGTCAAACACCTCGAAAGAACAACCCCTTAATGCTTCATCCCCAACTCCGCATCATCCATCAGTGCCTTGGCCAGCGCGCTCAGGTAATACGACGCCCAGATCAGCTGAGGTTTCTCCTCCATGATCCCGGTGATGGTCAGGTCGCACACGCAGCCCATCAACTCAGAAGCCTGTTCCCGTGCGTGCTGGCAAGGGATGCCGGGTTCGATGCAGAACAGCGGGTCGGTATGCTTTGCACCCTGGTAGAACTTGGTCTTGCCCACGGTGGTGTGGGGCGTGGTGTCGTCTGTGCTCATGGCTCAATCTCCCTGAAATCCTCGATGCCTGGCCGGGCCCATTCGCCGGCAACGCCGGCTCCTACAGGCGAATTGCGCCCCAGGTAGGAGCCGGCCTTGCCGGCGAACAGGGCCCGCCCAGGCAACTCACGACATACCGGCTTAATGCAACGTCCGAGGCTCCATCTGCGGCATCTGCACCTGAATCAACGCCGATTCGAGCAGCACCCGCAGCGCCTCCATTTCATGCATCGCGGCCATGGCCAGGGCCGCTACCGGACTGCTGTCAAACAGGTAAGTGGCAGCTATGCATAGACCGGCGGACACAAAACCGGCGCACGCAAGCGTGCCCCATCCACAGCCGCCATAGAGGGCAAGCAGTGCAGGTGTTGCGTCGCGGCCTGTCAAAGCCGATCGCTGTATTGCAGTAGAGCGCCGCCAGAGCGATCGCAACGGAAAAATAGCGGCAACAGTATCTTTGGGAAACGGCCTACGGGAAAGCGGTTAAGTTTGAAAAAACGGTGTCCGATGAGGCAAGTGGAAGTCAGGTTTCCAGAGAATTCGATTGATTTTCAAAGGTTTCATAAAAGACTCATGCTCAGAACAGGCTTGAAGAAATGTTGCCTGGTTTACTGCTATGCAGTAAAAGATTTTTCAAGCTTGAAGGCGAGCTGAACTCGACGGAGCGCCTCAAGCGTAATGTTGCTGGATTCGCTTTTGTTTGTGGCTAATGTAAGATGGCTTTCCTCTGGGCAGTACTTTTCAATTTGTATGTTAGATTCTGTCTCAATACGCTCGCACTCCAGTAACTGGAACTGTCTATCGCTTTCCTCGTCATCAATCAAGCCGTTGCTATATCTTTCAATTAGAGTGTCTCTTCTGGTTTCGATTTCTTTTAGTATTGATTCGAGTTGAGAGAGTTTTGATGGGGTGTCGCGATGTTCTGATATCCAGTCGCTATCGTTGTATAAATTGCTATTAATGTCTATTTCTCCCTTCAGTATCCCCTCCATTATGATGCTGGTCGTAATACCGCATCCTCGCTCTCCGTACTGTTTAAACTCTTTATAGTTGAATGTGTCTGTTGTCTTGCCTGGCAGGGCTTTTTCTGCGCTCGATAAAATGTTATTTTGCAAGTCGCTATAGTATTGCTTAAGATTTTGCAGGGAAGTGGTTTTGGCGCGACTAATAGTTTCGGTTATAATTAGCTGCCACAAATCTTTGCTGTCTGGTTTGGTTAAGATGCAGAGTCGCCAGTGTCCCTGTTCCACGACAGGAATTAATATTTTGGTTAGGTCTGGGTTGGTGTCTAATGCGGATTTGATGTCTAGTGATAGTTTTTCGAATCCAATTTTGTTCAATAATTTATTGCTTTCATTTAGCGGAGGGCGCGATTCGACAAAAGGCATGATGATGCTTTCGCCTCCACTATGTTTTGAACAAATGCGCTCCAGATGTGTCATCGCGATCTTGGGAAAGTCTTTGAAGCAGTTACCCATGTTCAGCAGGTGTCGAGCTTTATCGCTTTTGAAAGTTCTAGGTGTATCTCCAACTAAAACCTGTATGTCTTCGTTGCGACTCTTGTGTGATTTTGCGTTTATTACGATTTTCACGTCATCCTTTGATTCGTTGTTTTTATTGTAATGGAAGATTGTTGTTGTGTTGTTGTATTTGTTTTTGTCGTCATGGCTGGCTTCTGTTGATTGGTTGGATGAGTGGATTCTATTTTGTAGGGATAAACTTGATCTAATCATTTTCTGCTCCGGGTATGTTGTGTGATTTTTAGCAGGAATGCAATATGGGTGATAAGCCACAATGACGGGTGTTACCCATCGGGTCTATCAATATTAGGTGCTTTTTTTTTGCTCTGGCAAAAAGTCAGCGGCAAAATAGGTTGGTCTGTCGTGATCAGGAGGAATGTAGGTCGGTGGTGAAGTAGGTGGGTAATTAATAACCCACCTGCCGTAGCATTTTTCTATAGGGGCATCTTTGCAGTTCAGCGTCGCATTCCACCGTCGGCTGCGTAATTACTTGATTGGGTTGCTGTGATCTTGATGTAAGGTTTTCCGTTGAATGTATTCTGCGTGTTAGTTAATGCTAATTGATTTGAGCCCTGTCGAGTAGTAATTGGCGAATGGTCGACCTTCAGCGGACGGGGAGCTTGGAACGGGTGAGTAATCGAGGGTGTCAGAAATTGAGGGTGTCAGAAATTTTGTGTTCGGGCATAACATGAGTAAGAGGTGCATGTATGCCAACCAAAAAGAAATCTGCTCGCCAACCGCCACGAGAGCTTCCGAAGATCCCGAAATAGCTGCTTGACCAGCTCCCCCGACACGCTTATGTCCGCAGAAGCCATCGAAGAGGCATCTGCGGCGTTCCAGAAGGCGCTGATTGAACGAGCCCTGAATGCCGAGCTTGGCCATCACCTGGGCTATCCTCCGGGCGCGCAGCGCCCGGAGGATGAAACCAATCAGCGCAATAGCAAGAGCGGTAAGACCGTACTAACCGGTGATGGCCCGCTACGATTGGACATCCCGCGTGATCGGGATGGCAGTTTTTCGCCGATCTTGATTCCCAAGTATGAGCGCCGCTACACAGGTTTCGACGACAAGATCATTGCCATGTACGCCCGTGGAATGACCGTCAGAGAGATCCGTGCATTCCCTTCCGAACAGTATGGAACAGACGTTTCGCCAGACTTCATCAGTTCCGTGACAGACGAGGTCATGGAGGAAATCGATGCGTGGCAACAGCGACCTCTGGAGCCGAAGTATCCCGTCATGTTCTTTGATGCGCTGCGGGTCAAAATCCGCGAAGACGCTTGGTTCGTAACAAGGCGATCTACTTGGACACTGCGCGATGCAGCCCTTCAGGAGCAGGCTCGCCTGCGATGAGGCCAGCCCTCCCTACTTACATAGCCTTCAGTGCTTCATCCCCAACTCCGCATCATCCATCAGCGCCTTGGCCAGCGCGCTCAGGTAATACGACGCCCAGATCAGCTGAGGCTTGTCCTCCATGATCCCGGTGATGATCAGGTCGCACACGCAGCCCATCAACTCCGAAGCCTGTTCTCGTGCGTGCTGGCAAGGGATGCCGGGTTCGATGCAGAACAACGGGTCGGTATGCTTTGCACCCTGGTAGAACTTGGTCTTGCCCACAGTGGTGTGGGGCGTGGTGTCGTCTGTGCTCATGGCTCAATCTCCCTGAAATCTTCGGTGCCAGGCCTGGCCCATTCGCCGGCAACGCCGGCTCCTACAGGCAAATCGCGCCCCAGGTAGGAGCCGGCCTTGCCGGCGAACAGGGCCCGCCCAGGCAACTCATGACATACCGGCTTAATGCAACGTCCGAGGCTCCACCTGCGGCATCTGCACCTGAATCAACGCCGATTCGAGCAGCACCCGCAGCGCCTCCATTTCATGCATCGCGGCCATGACCAGAATCGACACGGGCGACTTGGGGTGCAGCAGAACAGCCTGATGCGCCACGGTCTGCGCGCAGAGGGCGTACTCGGTGGCTTGGATGATGGTGTCTTCGAGGGAGCGGTGTGTTGGCAGCTAGATGTTTGGCAATAGCTTTGCTGCGCCCATCAGATCGAGCGCCGCCCGCGCGGCGCATCGCGGATGAATCCGCTCCTACATCTGTTGCAACGTGCCGCACCTGTGAGGCCATGGTTGCCAGCCTTGGCGCATGGCTTGAGTCAGGCGGGGCGGCAGCAGCGCCAGCCGAAATACCGCGTCGTGCAAACAAGGCGTACAACCATGGCCTATCAGGCATGGCCACGTTGCAACAAATGTAGGAGCGGATTCATCCGCGATGCGCCGCGCGGGCGGCGCTCGATCTCCCAGGCGCTGCAACTCTTTCGTCAAACACCTCGAAAGAACAACCCCTTAATGCTTCATCCCCAACTCCGCATCGTCCATCAACGCCTTGGCCAGCGCGCTCAGGTAATACGACGCCCAGATCAGCTGAGGCTTGTCCTCCATGATCCCGGTGATGGTCAGGTCGCACACGCAGCCCATCAACTCCGAAGCCTGTTCCCGTGCGTGCTGGCAAGGGATGCCGGGTTCGATGCAGAACAGCGGGTCGGTGTGCTTTGCACCTTGGTAGAACTTGGTCTTGCCCACAGTGGTGTGGGGCGTGGTGTCGTCTGTGCTCATGGCTCAATCTCCCTGAAATCTTCGGTGCCAGGCCTGGCCCATTCGCCGGCAACGCCGGCTCCTACAGGCAAATCGCGCCCCAGGTAGGAGCCGGCCTTGCCGGCGAACAGGGCCCGCCCAGGCAACTCATGACATACCGGCTTAATGCAACGTCCGAGGCTCCACCTGCGGCATCTGCACCTGAATCAACGCCGACTCGAGCAGCACCCGCAGCGCCTCCATTTCATGCATCGCGGCCAGGACCAGAATCGACACGGGCGACTTGGGATGCAGCAGAACAGCCTGATGCGCCACGGTCTGCGCGCAGAGGGCGTATTCGGTGGCCTGGATGATGGTGTCTTCGAGGGAGTGGTGGTTGTGGGGTGGATCGGGGACGATCTTTAACATGTTGAGCTCCTATATCCCTAAAGGAGCCACCACCGGCCCGCTGTCAAACAGAAGGGTGGCAGCTGTACGTGGGTTGACAGACCGGCGGACATAGGAAGTTCCGGCGCACGCAAGCGTGCCCGCACGTACAGCTACCATTGAAGGTGCTGCATATCCTAGTACCATCGCGGCCTGTCAAAGCCGATCGCTGGTTTCAGCGACTTGCCGAGACTAGGCGGATGCCAGTGCGGCCGCAACGAAAAAAAGGCGTTGAGAGGATATTTGGGAAATGGACTACAAGGAAGAGGGTAAGTCTGATTTATGTTGTTTTTACGTAGATTTGCAGTCTATCTGAGCTTTGTATTGTTCAAGTAAAAATATTCAGCTTTGCCAAGAGTTTGCAAAGGTTGGTTGGAAGTATTGCGCCTCCATCGAAACCACCGTTATTTTTTCCTAGTCCGGCGTTTACGAATGTAAGTAAGAGGGATTCATCCATTTTTACTGATTCTTGAATTGTTGCTTTGGAAAATGGTGCTAGCTTGTCAAAATCGAATGATGGGAGCCGCTCGAGGGCAAACAGGATGCGTCGAAGCTCTTCAAATGAAATCTCATCTTTCGCAAAAGCTCCAAATGCTTTGGCGGCAATTTCCGGTTTTTTTGCGCTTTCCATTCTGTCCAGAATTTCAATGATGACGGAGCCAGCTTTCCCTGCGAATTTGTCATCATCATTAAGTTTGTCTGTCATTGCTATCCGTTCCTTGGTTGAAAGCTCGGATAGCTGATTGATAAATCTAATTATTTTTGAAGTAAGTAGGGAGTCTCTTATCGTGCCCGCAAAGCTGAACAAGCCGACAACGGTGTTCACAACCGGGATGTCTCGAAGGATACCCGACTCAAGTGCGGAGTCTAACCCGATTTCTGCATAGTCTTTGCCTATGCTTTTCAAAGAGTCCGATCGTATGGTGTCGACGATGGTTGAGCCACGTGCGGTGTCTTTCTTGCTCATCATGCCCCCTTGGCGGTCGCATTCACTCCCAAAAACGCCGCCTCCAACAACTGCCTCGTATACCCATGCTTCGGCTCATGAAAAATAGCCCCAGCATCCCCCTGTTCCACCACCTGCCCATGCTTGATCACCATCAATTGATGACTCAACGCCTTGACCACTGCCAGGTCATGACTAATGAACAGGTAGGTGAGGTTGTACTTAACCTGCAAATTCCGCAAAAGCTCAACCACCTGCCGCTGCACCGTCCGATCCAGCGCCGAGGTCGGCTCATCCAGCAATATCAGCGCCGGCTTCAACACCAACGCCCGGGCAATGGCGATGCGCTGCCGCTGGCCACCGGAAAACTCATGCGGGTAGCGATGGCGGGTGCGTGGATCCAGCCCCACTTCCTCCAACGCCGCAATAATCGCCGCTTCCTGCTCAGCCGGCGTGCCGATCTTGTGAATCCGTAACCCCTCGCCAACGATATCCGCCACGCACATACGCGGGCTCAGGCTGCCAAAGGGATCCTGAAACACCACCTGCATCTCCCGCCGCAGCGGCCGCACGGCCTTCTGGTTCAGCCCTTCAAGATCCTGCCCATGGAAGCGAATGCCACCCTGGCTGGAAATCAACCGCAAGATCGCCAGCCCCAAGGTGGACTTGCCCGACCCGCTCTCGCCAACGATGCCGAGCGTCTGCCCCTGAGGCAGGCTGAAGTTCACCCCATCCACCGCCTTCACATGGTCCACGGTCCGGCGCAGCAGCCCCTTCTTGATCGGGAACCACACCTTCAGATCTTTGACCTCCAGCAACGGCGCACCTTCGGCGTTCGCAGCGGGCGCGCCGCTGGGTTCGGCATTGATCAGCATCTGCGTATACGGATGCTGCGGCTTGCTGAACAGCGTGGCGCAGTCGGCCTGCTCGACGATCTTGCCGCACTGCATCACGCACACGCGGTGGGCGATGCGGCGCACCAGGTTGAGGTCGTGGCTGATCAGCAGCAGGGCCATGCCGAGACGTGCTTGAAGCTCCTTGAGCAGGTCGAGAATCTTCAACTGCACGGTCACGTCGAGCGCCGTGGTGGGCTCGTCGGCGATCAGCAGTTCGGGCTCGTTGGCCAGGGCCATGGCGATCATCACCCGCTGGCGCTGGCCACCGGACAGCTCGTGGGGCAGGGCTTTCAGGCGCTTGTGTGGCTCGGGAATGCCGACCAGCTCCAGCAGCTCCAGTGTGCGTGCGGTGGCTTCCTTTCCGGTCAGGCCCTTGTGCAGCAACAGGATCTCGTTGATCTGCTTCTCGATGCTGTGCAGCGGGTTCAGCGAGGTCATCGGCTCCTGGAAGATCATCGCAATGCGATTGCCGCGAATCCGCTGCATGGGCTTTTCGCCCAGGTGCAGCAGGTCCTTGCCGCCGTACTGGATGCTGCCGCTGGGATGCCGCGCCAGCGGGTAGGGCAGCAGGCGCAAAATCGAGTGGGCGGTTACCGACTTGCCCGAGCCGCTTTCGCCGACCAGGGCCAGGGTCTCGCCCTTGCGGATGTCGAAGCTGATGCCGTCGACCACGCGGTTGACTTGCTCGCCAGTGACGAACTCCACCGCCAGGTCGCGGACTTCGATCAGGGTGTCTTGGCTCATGTCATTTCCTCGGGTCGAAGGCGTCGCGGGCGGACTCGCCGATGAATACCAGCAGGCTCAACATCACCGCCAGCACGGCGAACGCGCTGATGCCCAGCCACGGGGCTTGCAGGTTGGACTTGCCCTGGGCGACCAGCTCGCCCAGCGAAGGGGACCCGGCGGGCAGGCCGAAGCCGAGGAAGTCCAGGGCAGTGAGGGTGCCGATGGCGCCGGTGAGGATGAACGGCATGAAGGTCATGGTCGAGATCATGGCGTTGGGCAGGATATGGCGGAACATGATCGGGCCGTTGCGCATGCCCAGCGCGCGGGCGGCGCGCACGTATTCGAGGTTGCGCCCGCGCAGGAACTCGGCGCGCACCACGTCCACCAGGCTCATCCACGAGAACAGCAGCATGATGCCCAGCAACCACCAGAAGTTGGGCTGCACGAAGCTGGCGAGGATGATCAGCAGGTACAGCACCGGCAGGCCGGACCAGATCTCCAAAAAGCGCTGGCCGGCCAGGTCCACCCAGCCGCCGTAGAAGCCCTGCAAGGCGCCGGCGATCACGCCGACGATGGAGCTGGCGATGGTCAGCGTGAGGGCGAACAGCACCGAGATGCGGAAACCGTAGATCACCCGGGCCAGCACATCGCGGCCCTGGTCGTCGGTGCCCAGCAGGTTGTCGGTGGAGGGCGGCGCGGGGGCGGGCACCTTCAGGTCGTAGTTGATGCTCTGGTAGCTGTAGGGGATCGGCGCCCACAGCACGAAGGCGTCTTTCTTCTCCAGCAACTCGCGGATGTACGGGCTCTTGTAGTTGGCCTCCAGCGGGAACTCGCCGCCGAACGTTGTCTCGGGGTAGCGCTTGAACGCAGGGAAGTACCACTCGCCGTCGTAGCGCACGACAATCGGCTTGTCGTTGGCGATGAACTCGGCGCCCAGGCTCAGCACAAACAGCACCAGGAAGATCCACAGCGACCACCAGCCACGGCGGTTGGCCTTGAAGCGCTCGAAGCGCCGGCGATTGAGGGGGGACAGGGCCATGTCAGTGCTCCCGGCTGGCGAAGTCGATGCGTGGATCGACCAGGGTGTAGGTGAGGTCGCCGATCAGCTTCACCACCAAACCGAGCAGGGTGAAGATGAACAAGGTGCCGAACACCACCGGGTAGTCGCGGTTGATCGCCGCTTCGAAACTCATCAGGCCCAGGCCGTCGAGGCTGAAGATCACCTCGATCAGTAGCGAGCCGGTGAAGAAGATGCCGATGAACGCCGAGGGGAAGCCGGCGATCACCAGCAGCATGGCGTTGCGGAACACGTGGCCGTACAGCACCCGCGAACGGCTCAGGCCCTTGGCCTTGGCGGTGACCACGTATTGCTTGTTGATCTCGTCGAGGAAGCTGTTCTTGGTCAGCAGGGTCATGGTGGCGAAGTTGCCGATCACCAGCGCGGTGATCGGCAGCACCAGGTGCCAGAAGTAGTCGAGCACCTTGCCGGTGGTGGAGAGCTCATCGAAGTTGTTGGAGGTGAGCCCGCGCAGCGGGAACCAGTCGAAGTAGCTGCCGCCGGCGAACAGCACGATCAGCAGGATGGCGAACAGGAACGCGGGGATGGCGTAGCCGACGATGATCGCCGAGCTGGTCCATACGTCGAAATGGCTGCCGTGGCGCACGGCCTTGGCGATCCCCAGGGGGATCGACACCAGGTACATGATCAGCGTGCTCCACAGCCCGAGCGAAATGGACACGGGCATCTTCTCGGCGATCAGGTCGATGACCTTGGCGTCGCGGAAGAAGCTGTTGCCGAAGTCCAGCTGGGCGTAGTTCTTGACCATGATCCACAGCCGCTCGGGCGCCGACTTGTCGAAGCCGTACATGCGCTCGATCTCGGCGATCAGCGCTGGGTCCAGGCCTTGCGCGCCCCGGTAGTTGGAGCCCGCCACCGACACTTCGGCGCCGCCACCGGCAATGCGGCTGGTGGCGCCGTCGAAGCCTTCGAGCTTGGCGATCATCTGCTCGACCGGGCCGCCGGGGGCGGCCTGGACGATGATGAAGTTGATGATGAGGATGCCGAACAGGGTCGGGATGATCAGCAGCAGGCGCCGCAGGATATAGGCCAGCATGTCAGTTGGCCTCTTCCACGGCGGGGGCTGCGGTCACGGCGGGCGTCACGTTGGGCTTGATCCACCAGGTGTCGATGCCGATGTCGTACTTGGGCGACTTGTCCGGGTGGCCGATATGGTTCCAGTAGGCCACGCGGGAGGTCTTGATGTGCCAGTTGGGGATCACGTAGTAGCCCCACAGCAGCACCCGGTCCAGGGCGCGGCAGTGCTCGACCAGGCTCTGGCGCGAGTCGGCGTTGATCAGCTCTTCCACCAGTTGGTCGATGGCAGGGTCGCGCAGGCCGATGAAGTTGCGGCTGCCGGGGTTGTCGGCGGCGGCGCTGTTCCAGTACTCGCGCTGCTCGTTGCCGGGCGAGTTCGATTGCGAGAAGCCGCCGACGATCATGTCGTAGTCCCGCGAGCGCAGGCGGGTGATGTACTGCGACACGTCCACGCGGCGGATCTCGAGGTTGATGCCCAGGTCCGCGAGGTTGCGCTTGAACGGCAGCAGCACCCGTTCGAACTGGGTCTGGGCCAGCAGGAACTCGATGGTCAGCGGCTTGCCGTCCTTGTCGACCATCTTGTCGTCGACGATCTTCCAGCCGGCTTCCTGCAGCAGTTTGTAGGCTTGGCGCTGCTGGTCGCGGATCATGCCGCTGCCGTCGGTGACGGGGTTGTGGAAGGCGTCGTTGAACACCGCGTCGGGCACCTTGCCGCGCAGCGGTTCGAGGATCTTCAGTTCGGCGGGCGTGGGCAGGCCGCTGGCGGCCATCTCGGAGTTTTCGAAGTAGCTGCCGGTGCGGGTGTAGGCGCCGTTGAACAGTTGCTTGTTGGTCCACTCGAAGTCCATCAGCAGGCTGATGGCGTGGCGCACGCGGGCGTCCTGGAACATGGGTTTGCGCAGGTTGAAGATGAAGCCCTGCATGCCCACCGGGTTGCCGTTGGGGATCTCTTCCTTGATCAGCCGGCCGTCGCGCACGGCGGGCACGTCGTAGGCGGTGGCCCAGTTCTTCGCGCTGACTTCCAGGGCGTAGTCGAACTGGCCGGCCTTGAGCGCTTCGAGGGCGACGGTGTTGTCGCGGTACGAGTCGAAGGTCATCACGTCGAAGTTGTAGAAGCCGCGGTTGATCGGCAGGTCCTTGGCCCAGTAGTCCTTCACGCGCTCGTAGCGGATCGAGCGGCCGGCCTTCACCTCGGCGACCTTGTACGGGCCGCTGCCCAGCGGGATCTCAAGGTTGCCGCGGTTGAAGTCGCGGTTTGCATACCAGTGCTTGGGCAGCACCGGCAGTTGGCCGAGGATCAGCGGCAGCTCGCGGTTGTTGGTGTGCTTGAACTTGAACAGCACCTTGAGCGGGTCTTCGGCGACCACTTCGGCGACGTCGGCGTAGTACTGGCGGTACAGCGGCGCGCCGTCCTTGATCAGGGCGTTGAAGGTGAACACCACGTCTTCGGCGCGCATCGGGTGGCCGTCGTGGAAACGCGCTTCGGGGCGCAGGTAGAAGCGCACCCAGCTGTTGTCGGGGGCCTTTTCGATCTTGCCGGCCACCAGGCCGTACTCGGTGAAGGGCTCGTCGAGGCTCTGGCGCATCAGGGTGTCGTAGATGCTGCCGACGTTGTCGGCGGGCACGCCCTTGTTGATGAACGGGTTGAGGCTGTCGAAGCCGCCGAAGCTGGACTGGCGGAAGGTGCCGCCCTTGGGCGCGTCGGGGTTGACGAAGTCGAAGTGCTGGAAGTTGGCCGGGTATTTCGGCGCTTCGCCGTACAGCGTCAGGGCGTGTTGCGGGGCGGCCACGGCCGGGAGCGTGAGGCAGGCCAGCAGCAGGCTGGCGGCCAGGCGGCGCAGGGTGGGCGTCATTTGGCTTTCTCCGAAGTCTTCTTGATCCACCAGCTGTTCAGCCCGAGGGTGTAGGGCGGCGTGGTGACGAAGGCGAACCGGTTGCGGTAGGCCAGGCGGTGATTGTCGAGGTACCAGTTGGGGATCATGTAGTACTGCCATGAGAGCACGCGGTCCAGGGCGCGGGCGGCGGCGATCTGGTCATCGCGGCTGCGGGCGGCGAGCAGGGTGTCGAGCAGGTGGTCGACCACCGGGTCCTTCACGCCAGCATAGTTCTTGCTGCCTTTGGTGGCGGCTTGGCTGGAGTGGAAATACAACCATTGCTCGAGGCCGGGGCTCAGGGTCTGGTTCAGGGTCATCAGGATCATGTCGAAGTCGAACTGGTCGAGCCGTTGTTTGTACTGGGCGCGGTCGACGGTGCGCAAGCGCGCATCGATGCCGATGCTGGCCAGATTTTCGACATAAGGTTGCAGGATGCGTTCGAGGTTGGGGTTCACCAGCAGCAGCTCCATACGGAACTGCTGGCCTTTGCTGTCTACCAGGCGCTGGCCGTTGAGCTTCCAGCCGGCCTGGGCGAACAGGCCGAGGGCCTGGCGCAGGGCCGGGCGGCTGATGCCACTGCCGTCGGTGTGGCTGACCTGGTAAGGCTGGGTGAACAGCTTCTCCGGCAGCTGGTCGCGGAACGGCTTGAGCAGCAGCCATTCCTTGCCGGTGGGCAGGCCGCTGGCGGTGAATTCGCTGTTGGGGTAGTAGCTGGTGGCGCGCCGGTACGCACCGTTGAACAGGGCGCGGTTGGTCCACTCGAAGTCGAGCATCAGGCCCAGCGCCTGGCGTACCCGCGGGTCGCTGAAGGCGGCGCGGCGGCTGTTCATGAACAGGCCTTGGGTTTGCGTGGGGATCTGGTGCGGGATCTGCGCCTTGATCACCTCGCCCCGGCGCACGGCAGGGAAGTGGTAGCCGTTGGCCCAGTTCTTGGCCTGGTGTTCGATGTAGATGTCGAACTCGCCGGCCTTGAAGGCTTCGAAGGCCACGGTGGCATCGCGGTAGAACTCGTATTCGACGCGGTTGAAGTTGTATTTGCCGCGGTTCACGGCCAGGTCCTTGCCCCAGTAGTCCTTCACCCGCTCGAACACCAGGCTGCGGCCGGGTTGCACCTCGGTGATGCGGTAGGGGCCGCTGCCCAGTGGCGGTTCGAAGGTGGTGGCCTTGAAGTCGCGCTTTGCCCAGTAGTGCTTGGGCAGCACCGGCATCTCGCCCAGGCGCAGGATCAGCAGTGGGTTGCCGGCGCGCTTGAACACGAAGCGGATGCGCAGGGGCCCGAGGATATCGACGCGGGCCACTTCCTGCAGGTTGGTGCGGTAGATCGGGTGGCCGTCCTTGAGCAGGGTGCGGTAGCTGAAGGCGACGTCGGCCGAGGTGATCGGCGTGCCGTCGTGGAAGCGTGCCTCGGGGCGCAGGTTGAACACCACCCAGCTGCGGTCCTCGCTGTACTCGACGGAGCGGGCGATCAGGCCGTAGCTGGAGGTGGGTTCGTCGCCGGAGGGGTCGTACATGCCGGTGCCGACCATCAGCGTCTCGTTCAGCTCGCTGATGCCGTACTGCAGGAAGTTGGGCGTGGTGACCGGGCTCGAACCCTTGAAGGTGTAGGGGTTGAGCGTGTCGAAGGTGCCGAATGCCATGGCCCGCAAGGTGCCGCCTTTGGGGGCTTGCGGGTTGACCCAGTCGAAGTGGGTGAAGGTGGCCGGGTACTTGAGCGTGCCGAACTGCGCGTATCCGTGGCTTTCGCTCACCATCGCGACGGCGGGGAAGCTCAAGGCCAGGCTGAGGGACAGCAGGAGGGGACGTATCACGTCGGCATCCGATCCAGAGGGCGTTGGGCTTGGTCGGGGTACAGTAACAGCTTGTCTGGAATGGAAAAAGGGTGCGAGCTGGTCAGATGGAGGTCGTAGAAATTGGGGCTGCTTCGCAGCCCTTTCGCGGCACAAGGCCGCTCCTACAGAGTCCGCGCAAACCGTCCTGATGGCGCAATCCCTGTAGGAGCGGCCTTGTGCCGCGAAAGGGGCGCAAAGCGCCCCCCGGACTCACATCAATGCGACAGGTAGACGGTCAGGGTCTGGCCTGGCTTGAGGGCGTGCCCACTGCGCGGGTTCCAGCGCTTGAGGTGCTTCATTTCGACATTGAAACGTTTGGCGACCAGATAGTACGAATCGCCCTGGCGCACCTTGTACTGGGTGGCGCGCTGCTTCGAATCGGCGCTGCGGTTGGCCGATGGGCTGGGGGCATTGCCGCCACGCAGGGCCAGCACCTGGCCGACCTTCACGCCCTTGCCGGACAGGCGGTTCCAGCGCTGGATATCCTTGACCGCCACGCGGTTGGCCTTGGCGATGCTGCCCAGGTTGTCGCCACGCTTGACCCGGTAGCTGCGCGAAGCCGGTGCCTTGTTCTCAGCCAGCGCGGCCTGGAACACGGCCTTGTTCGGTTGCAGGCTGACCAGCTCCTCGGGCTTGAGGTTGGACATGCGGTCGGTCAGCAGTTGCGCCTTGGCGGTGGGCACCAGCAGTTGCTGCGGGCCATCCACGGTCATGCGCTTCTTGAAGGCGGGGTTGAGCTGGATCAGCTCGTCTTCGTCGATGTCGGCGAAGGCTGCCACGCGGGACAGGTCGAGGCGGTCGTTGATGGCGACGGCTTCGAAGTAGGGCTCGTTGGCGATCGGGTTGAGGTTGACGCCGTAGGCGTCCGGTGTGCTGACCACCTGCGACAGGGCCAGCAGCTTGGGCACGTAGTCGCGGGTTTCCTGCGGCAGCGGCAGGTTCCAGTAGTCGGTGGGCAGGCCCAGGCGCTCGTTGCGCTCGATGGCGCGGCTGACGGTGCCTTCGCCGGCGTTGTACGCGGCCAGGGCCAGCAGCCAGTCGCCGTTGAACATGTCGTGCAGGCGGTTCAGGTAGTCCAGCGCGGCGTTCGTGGACGCGGTGATGTCGCGGCGGCCGTCGTAGAAGTTCGTCTGGCGCAGGTTGAAGTGGCGCCCGGTGGACGGGATGAACTGCCACATGCCGGCGGCATGGGCGCGCGAGTATGCCATCGGGTTGTAGGCGCTCTCGATGGCCGGCAGCAGCGCGAGTTCCAGCGGCATGTCGCGTTCTTCGAGGCGCTCGACGATGTAGTGCAGGTAGAGGCTGCCGCGTTCGCCGGCGTTCTCGAGGAACGACGGGTTGCTGGCGAACCACAGGCGCTGCTGCTCGATGCGTGGGTTGACGTCGATGCCGTCCTGCAGGGCGAAGCCCTGGCGCATGCGTTCCCAGACGTCCTGGGGTGGGGCCTGCTCCTTCGGTTTGACCACCAGCGGCGCGGGTTTGTGCTTGATCCGCGCCTGGTAGTTGTGCGCGCGAACGCTGTCTGCTTCGTCGAGCTGACGGGTGCTCTGGCAGCCGACCAGGGTGGCGGCCAGCGCCAGTGCACTGATCTGGGCCAGTCGCGTCAAAGCGACCGAATGAGAGGTTCTGCGGCTACGGGAAGACATCGGCTGGGACGGGTATCCGGGCAAAAAAGTTCGGCGATTCTAAAAACCGGCCCCGGCCTGGTCAACCTTTGCGCTTATGGCGCGATATATCTTGAGGTTATCAAAAGACATCTTTCCAAGACCTCAAGGCAGCAAAAACAGAGGCTTGGGTGGGGTTGGAATGCCCCTTCCATTCGTCTGCTTTTTGTTTAACGGATGTTTCAGCTGTGCGAAGAAATGGATTCGTCAGGCGCTCGATACCGATGGTCGACGGCAGGCTGATGCGGTTGTCGGCACGCAGTCGGGTGACCGCTTCGAAGCGTTGATGCACGGGTTCGCTGTGCGGTTCCACGGCCTTGGCGAAGCGCAGGTTGCTCAGGGTGTACTCGTGGGCGCAGTACACCTGGGTCTGCTCGGGCAGGGCGGCCAGGCGCTGCAGCGACTGGTGCATCTGCTCCGGGGTGCCCTCGAACAGGCGCCCGCAGCCGGCGGCGAACAGGGTGTCGCCACTGAACAGTAGCGGCGTGGGCGATTGCGCAGTGTAATAGGCGATGTGCCCGAGGGTGTGGCCGGGCATGGCCAGGACTTCGAAGGCCAGGCCCAGCACGTGCGCCTGGGCACCGTCGTCGAGGGCGACATCGCGTGCCGGGATGCGCTCGTTGGCCGGGCCGAATACCTGGGCGCCGGTGGCTTGCTTCAGCGCCTCGACGCCACCGACGTGGTCGTGGTGATGGTGGGTGACGAGAATCGCTTCCAGCACCCAGCCGGGATGCTCGCCCAGCCAGGCGAGCACCGGGGCGGCGTCGCCAGGGTCGACCACCGCGCAGCGGCGATTGGCAGTATCCTGTAACAACCAGATGTAGTTGTCGGAGAAAGCGGGTAGGGCGTCGATCTGTATCATGGTGCGGATTCGCCAAGCCTGGACATTGAGGGCATCTTAGCCGCGATGGCGCGGCCGGAGAACCTTCGAGGGAGAACGCAATGACCGACCAAGCCTTCGCCCAGGCCGACCCCGACTGGGTCGAACTGATCAGCCTGGCCCGCGACTGGTTCGAGGGCCCTCTTGGGCAGTTGATGCTCAAGGAAGAGGAAAAGTTGCTCGAAGAAGAGCTGCGGCGTTTCTTCGGCGGTTACCTCGTGCACTACGGCCCTTGCGCCGAACCCCCGCCCAGCGCACCGCAGGTGCAGCGCAACGTACGCCTGGGGGCGCCGCTGCCGGGGGTGGAGATCGTCTGCGAGGAGCAGGCCTGGCCGCTCTCGGAGCACGCCGCCGACGTGGTGGTGCTGCAACATGGCCTGGACTTCAGCCTTTCACCCCACGGGCTGCTGCGCGAGGCAGCCAGCGCGGTGCGTCCTGGCGGCCACCTGCTGATCGTCGGGATCAACCCCTGGAGTGGCTGGGGCATTCGCCACCTCTTCAGCCATGGTGCCTTGCGCAAGGCCCGGTGCATCTCGCCGTCGCGGGTTGGCGACTGGCTCAACCTGCTGGGCTTCGCGCTGGAGAAACGCCGTTTCGGGTGTTATCGTCCGCCGCTTGCCTCGCCCGCCTGGCAGCAGCGCCTGGCCGGTTGGGAACGGGTGGCCGGGGGTTGGCAGAGCGCCGGTGGCGGTGTCTACCTGCTGGTGGCGCGCAAGATGGTGGTCGGCCTGCGGCCCCTGCGCCTGGAGCGCCGCGAGCCCATGGGCAAGCTGCTGCCGCTGCCGCTGGCCAAGGTCAACCGCACGGCCAGCAACCCCGATACTGACAAGCACTGAACATGAGTGGTACATGAGCGATAGCGTCGAGATCTACACCGATGGTGCCTGCAAGGGCAACCCTGGCCCGGGCGGCTGGGGTGTGCTGATGGTTTTCAAGGGCGTCGAGAAGGAGTTGTGGGGCGGCGAGCGCGAGACCACCAACAACCGCATGGAGCTGATGGCCGCGATCGAAGGCCTGAAAGCGCTCAAGCGCGAGTGCGAAGTGGTGCTGACCACCGACTCGCAGTACGTGATGAAGGGCATCAACGAGTGGATGGTCAACTGGAAGAAGCGTGGCTGGAAGACCGCTGCGAAGGAGCCCGTGAAGAACGCCGACCTGTGGATGGCCCTCGATGAGCAGGTCAACCGGCACAAGGTGACCTGGAAGTGGGTGCGTGGGCATATCGGCCACCCGGGCAACGAGCGGGCCGACCAGTTGGCCAATCGTGGGGTCGACGAGGTTCGGGGCCAGCGTTGATTCATTGGGGCTGCTGCGCAGCCCATCGCGGCTGAAGCCGCTCCTACCCGGATCCGCGCGGTCTCTGTAGGAGCGGCTTCAGCCGCGATGGGCCGCAAAGCGGCCCCGATTCCGCTATACTCCCGCCCCGAATTCAAGCAGCGCAAGTTGGAGTCACCCCGTGGAGCAGCAGCAAGATCAACGGCTGATCATTCTCGATACCGAAACCACCGGTATGCCGGTGGGCGATGGCCACCGCATCATCGAGATCGGTTGCGTCGAGGTCATGGGCCGGCGCCTGACCGGGCGGCACTTCCACGTCTACCTGCAACCGGACCGCGAGAGCGACGAGGGCGCCATCGGCGTCCACGGCATCACCGACGCCTTCCTGGTCGGCAAGCCGCGCTTCGGTGATGTGGCTCAGGAGTTCTTCGAGTTCATCGAAGGTGCCACCCTGGTCATCCACAACGCGGCGTTCGACGTTGGCTTCATCAACAACGAGTTCGCCCTGCTGGGTCAGCACGACCGCGCCGACATCTCGCAGCACTGCAGCATCCTCGACACCCTGATGATGGCGCGCTCGCGCCACCCGGGGCAGCGCAACAGCCTCGACGCGTTGTGCAAACGCTACGGTATCGACAACTCCGGCCGTGACCTGCACGGCGCATTGCTCGACTCGGAACTGCTGGCCGACGTCTACCTGGCGATGACCGGGGGGCAGACCAGCCTGTCGCTGGCGGGTGATGGCGCGCAGAGCGAGGACGGGCAGGGTGGCACGGGCAGTGAGATCCGTCGGATCACGGGGCGTGCGGCCGGGCGGGTGATCATGGCCAATGAGGAAGAGCTGGACGCTCACGCCGAGCGCTTGGCGGCCATCGCCAAGTCGGCGGGTGGGCCGGCGATGTGGCAGGTGTTGACCGAGCCGGCCGCCAGTTGATTTGACGGCAGTACCGGCCCTTTCGCCGGCAAAGCCGGCTCCTACAGGGGCCATGCACCACCTGTAGGAGCCGGCTTTGCCGGCGAAAGGGCCCGCTCAGGCACCACAGCCTCAACTACCCTGTGGGGAAAAGCCCCCGCAGAGGTAGCCGCCCGATGTACAAGGACCTCAAGTTCCCCATACTGATCGTCCATCGTGCGATCAAGGCCGACAGCGTCGCCGGCGAGCGGGTGCGGGGCATCGCCGATGAGCTGGCCCAGGACGGCTTCGCCATCCTCGCCGCCGCTGACCAGGCCGAAGCCCGCCTGGTCGCCGCCACCCACCACGGCCTGGCCTGCATGCTGATCGCCGCCGAAGGCGCCGGCGACAACTCCCACCTGCTGCAGAACATGGCCGAGCTGATCCGCCTGGCCCGGCTACGTGCGCCCAACCTGCCGATCTTTGCCCTGGGCGAACAGGTCACCCTGGAAAACGCCCCGGCCGAGGCCATGGGCGAGCTCAACCAGTTGCGCGGCATCCTCTATTTGTTCGAAGACACCGTGCCGTTTCTCGCCCGCCAGGTGGCGCGGGCCGCGCACAATTATCTCGACGGGCTGTTGCCGCCGTTCTTCAAGGCGTTGGTGCAGCACACGGCGCAATCCAACTATTCCTGGCACACACCAGGCCACGGCGGCGGGGTGGCCTACCGCAAGAGCCCGGTGGGGCAGGCGTTCCACCAGTTCTTCGGCGAGAACACCCTGCGCTCCGACCTGTCAGTCTCGGTGCCGGAGCTGGGCTCGCTGCTCGACCACACCGGCCCCCTGGCCGAAGCCGAGGCCCGCGCCGCGCGCAACTTCGGCGCCGACCACACGTTCTTCGTCATCAACGGCACCTCCACCGCCAACAAGATCGTCTGGCACGCGATGGTCGGGCGCGACGACCTGGTATTGGTGGACCGCAACTGCCACAAGTCGGTGGTGCACGCGATCATCATGACCGGGGCGATCCCGATCTACCTGTGCCCGGAGCGCAACGAACTGGGGATCATCGGGCCGATCCCGCTCAGCGAATTCAGTCCGGCGTCGATCCAGGAGAAGATCCAGGCGCACCCGCTGGCCCAGGGGCGCACGCCGAGGATCAAGCTGGCGGTGGTCACCAACTCCACCTACGACGGCCTGTGCTATCACGCCGGGCTGATCAAGCAGACCTTGGGCGCCAGCGTCGAAGTGCTGCATTTCGACGAGGCCTGGTTCGCTTACGCCGCCTTCCACGATTTCTTCGAAGGCCGTTACGCAATGGGTACGCCGCGAGCGGCGGACGATCCACTACTGTTCAGCACCCACTCCACCCACAAGCTGCTGGCCGCGTTCAGCCAGGCGTCGATGATCCATGTGCAGGACGGCGCGACCCGCCAGTTGGACCGCGACCGTTTCAACGAAGCGTTCATGATGCATATCTCCACCTCACCGCAGTACAGCATCCTCGCCTCGCTGGACGTGGCCTCGAGCATGATGGAAGGACCGGCCGGGCGTTCGTTGTTGCAAGAGATGTTCGACGAGGCCCTGAGCTTTCGCCGCGCCCTCGCCAACCTGCGCCAGCACATCGCGGCGCAGGACTGGTGGTTCAGCATCTGGCAGCCGCCGGCCACCGAGGGCATCGAACGCCTGGCGGCGGCGGACTGGGTGTTGCAGCCGGGGGCGGACTGGCATGGCTTTGGCGAGGTGGCCGACGATTACGTGCTGCTCGACCCGCTCAAGGTAACCCTGGTGATGCCGGGGCTCGATGCCGGAGGCAAGCTGGGCGAGCAGGGCATTCCAGCCGCGGTGGTCAGCAAGTTCCTGTGGGAACGGGGCCTGGTGGTGGAAAAGACCGGCCTTTACAGCTTTCTGGTGCTGTTCTCGATGGGCATCACCAAGGGCAAATGGAGCACCTTGCTGACCGAGTTGCTGGAGTTCAAGCGCCATTACGATGGCAACACGCCACTTGACCAGTGCCTGGCCAGTGTGGCTGCGGCGCAGCCGACGCGCTACCGGGGGCTGGGCCTGCGCGACCTGTGCGAGCAGTTGCACGCTTGCTACCGCACCAATGCTACCGCCAAGCAACTCAAACGGTTGTTCACGCGGTTACCTGAGGTGGCCATGAGCCCGGCCCAGGCCTATGACCGGATGGTGAAGGGGGAGGTGGAAGCGGTGCCGATCGAGCAGCTGCTCGGTCGGGTGTCGGCGGTAATGCTGGTGCCCTATCCGCCGGGGATCCCGCTGATCATGCCGGGCGAGCGCTTCACCGAGGCGACCCGCTCGATCCTCGATTACCTGGCGTTCGCCCGGGCCTTCGACCAGGGCTTCCCGGGCTTCGTCGCCGATGTGCACGGCCTGCAGCAGGACGGGCTGCTGTACACGGTCGACTGTGTCAGGGAATGCGGATGATCTCGACGCCGGTCTGGGCCAGCTCGAAGCGGTCCTGACCCAAGTGGTTGACGCGGTCGCCGATGGCCAGGCGGTAGGTGGTGACGGGCGCGCCCAAGGTGCTGCCGTCGGCCTGGAGGGTGGACTCCTGGAACTCGTGAACGGGGTAGATACGGCCTTCGGCGTCGCGGGCGTGGAACTGGCCGACCATTACTGCTGCCATTTTGGGTGGAAACCTCGGAAACGTGTAGGAAATGTCTGTACCCATAGACCAGCAAAAGGCGTGGGAAGTTTTCAGTCGGATGGAAAAAATTCTTAGGGCCGAGGAACGGTCATCTATAACTAGTTACGTCCCTTTTCCAGCACAGGAAGTTTATCGCCATGAGCCAGGTCTATTCGGTAGCGGTCGTCGTCGGCAGCTTGCGCAAGGACTCCTACAACCGCAAGGTGGCCCGCGCGCTGTCCGAGCTGGCGCCGTCCAGCCTTGCCCTGCGGATCGTCGAGATCGGCGACCTGCCGTTGTACAACGAGGATGTCGAGCCCGAGGCACCGGAAGCGTGGAAGCACTTTCGCGACGAGATCCGCCGCAGCGATGCGGTGTTGTTCGTGACGCCGGAATACAACCGTTCGGTGCCGGGAGGGCTGAAGAACGCCATCGACGTGGGGTCGCGGCCCTATGGTCAGAGCGCCTGGAGTGGCAAGCCGGCGGCGGTGGCCAGTGTTTCGCCGGGGGCTATCGGTGGCTTTGGCGCCAACCATGCGCTGCGTCAGTCGCTGGTGTTTCTCGACATGCCGTGCATGCAGATGCCCGAAGCGTATATCGGTGGGGCGGCGACACTGTTCGACGACAGCGGCAAGCTCAATGACAAGACCCGGCCGTTCCTGCAGGCGTTCATCGACAAGTTTGCGTCGTGGGTGAAGCTGAACCGGGCGGTCTGATCAGGAGCAGTTCGCCGGCAAGCCGGCTCCTATGGGTTGGGTGTAGGGGCCGGCTTGCCGGCGAACCACTCATGTACCCCGATCAAACAGCTTGCGGCATCTCGCCCTTGGCCAGGCGCCGGTTGATATCGGCGATCACTTCGGGCAGTTCGTTGATGGTGTCGATCAGGTAGTGCGGTCGCGATCCTGCAAACATCGTGTGAATGCGCTTGCGCTCGCTCTCCAGTTTTTCCGCGCTCAGCGCCCGGTATCCTTCCCAGGTCAGCCCCAGGGCGTTGCCCGAGCACACCAGCGCCACGGTCCACATGCCGGCGCGACGCCCCTCGAGAATGCCCGGCACGGTGTCGTCGACCTTCACGCATGCCGCCACATCGTCGATGCCCAGGGCGATCACGTTGGCCAGGGCCTGGGCCGGCCATGGGCGGCCGTTCGGGGTTTCGTCGGTGGCCACCACGTGGTCGGCCACATAGCCGTTTTGCGCGGCCAGCTCGACCACCTTGTCCATCACCACCTTCGGGTAACCCGAGCAGGAGCCGATCTTCAGGCCGTCCTTGCGCAGCCCGGTCAGGGTGTCCAGGGCGCCAGGAATCAGCGCCGAGTGCACGGCGATCTTCTCGATCTGCAGCGGCATGAAGCGTTCGTAGATGGCGGTGACGTCGTCGTCGGTCGGGGTACGGCCGAACACCTTGCGATAGCGCTCGGCAATATCCGGCACGTTGCACAAGGTGCGGATATGGTCCCACTTGCCCATGCCCATCGGGCCTCGGGCCTCTTCGATGGACACCTGCACGTCGAACTCGGCGAAGGCTTCGACGAAAATCTGCGTGGGGGCGAAGGAGCCGAAATCGACCACGGTACCGGCCCAGTCGAGGATGGCGGCTTGCAGCTGGATGGGGTTGCTGTAGTTCATGTGCGCGTTTTCCTTGAGTTCGGTGGGCAGAGGGTCAGATGTCCAGCACTTCCATTTCCCGCAGCACCTCGGCCACGGCATTCACGGCGGCCTGCATGCCGGCCGCGCCGACCACGCCGATGCAACCGACGCGGAAAGTCTCGACCTGGGTCAGCTTGCCGGGGTAGAGGATGAAGCCCTTGGCCTTGACCCGCTCGTAGAAGTCCTTGAACTGATAGCGCGGGTCGTTCGGCGCGTGGAAGGTGACGATGATCGGCGCCTGGATCTCGGCGGGCAGGAAACTGTGCAGGCCGAGCTTCGCCATGCCGTCGAGCAGGGTCTGGCAGTTGTCTTGGTAACGCTGGTGGCGGGCGGGCAGGCCGCCTTCCTCGTTGTACTGCAGCAGCGCTTCGTGCAGGGCAGCGACCACATGGGTCGGCGGGGTGAAGCGCCACTGGCCGGTCTTGGCCATGTAGGCATGTTGATCCTGCAGGTCCATGGCCAGGGAGTGGGCATTGCCTTCGGCGGCGGCCAGGGCGGATTTCTCGGCGAACACGAAGCCCATGCCAGGTACGCCTTCCAGGCATTTGCCGGAGGCGGCGATCAACGCTTCGAAGGGGACCTCGCGGGCATCGATCGGCAGTGCGCCGAACGAGCTCATGGCATCGATGATCAGGCGTTTGCCGTGGCGCTTGATCACTTGGGCGATCTCGGGCAGCGGGTTGAGGATGCCGGTACTGGTCTCGCAGTGGATCAGCGCCACGTGGGTCACGGTGGGGTCGGCGGCCAGCAGGCGGTCGACGTCATCGGCGGTGGTCGGTTGGTCCTCGGCGGTTTCGAAGGTGCTGAAGTTGCGGCCGAGTACCTTGCAGATCTTGGCCAGGCGTTGGCCGTAGGCGCCGTTGATCAGCACCAGCACCTTGCCATCACGTGGTACCAAGGTGCCGATGGCAGCCTCGACGGCGAAGGTGCCGCTGCCCTGCAGGGGCACGCAGTGGTGGCTGGCGCTGCCCAAGATGATGGCCAGCAGTTGTTCGCACACGCTGGCGGTCAACTGGTTGAAGTCGCGGTCCCAGGAGCCCCAGTCCACGAGCATGGCCTGGCGGGTGCGGGTGGAGGTGGTCAATGGGCCGGGGGTCAGCAGGATCGGGGCGTTGCTCATTCCGTGGTTCCTCACTTGCGGTGGGCTGGAAACTAATGGGGCTAGGTTGCAATTCACCGACTCATCAATCAAATTGTTTGTAGATATGCCAGCCATCAGCAGGGCCGATAGATATGAACTTGTTCCAGCTCCGCGCCTTCGATGCCGTCGCCCGTGAGGGCAGCTTCACCCGGGCCGCCGAGCGGCTGTTCATCAGCCAGCCGGCGGTCACCGGGCACGTCAAGGCGTTGGAAGAGCACTACCAGATCACTTTGCTGCGCCGTACCGCGCGGCGGGTCGAGCTGACCGAAGAGGGCACGCGCCTGGCGGCCATCACCCGGGCCATGTTCGGCTTGGCCGAGGAAGCCCAGGCCATGCTCGAGGCCAATCGGCAGTTGCTGACCGGGCGCCTGGAGGTCGCCGCCGATGGCCCGCATCGGGTCATGCCGATGCTGGCGCAGTTGCGCGAGCGCTACCCCGGCATCACGGTCAACTTGCGCCTGGGTAACGCCCAGGAAACCTTGGGCGCTTTATTGTCGGAGCATGCCGATGTTGCCGTGCTAACCGAGATCGAGCCGCGCAAGGGCCTGCATCTACAGAGCCTGTGCGAGTCGCGGCTGTGCGCGTTGCTGCCGGTGGGGCATGCCTGGGCGGTGGCCGAGGGCGACCTGTCGCTGGCCGAACTGGACAAACAGATCATGGTGTTGCGCGAACCCAGCTCGACGACACGCCGCACTTTCGACAAGGCCTGTAGCGAAGCGGGTGTGCAGCCCCGGGTACTACTGGAGCTGGACAGCCGTGAGGCCGTCACCGAAGCGGTGGCGGCGGAACTGGGTATCGGCGTGGTGTCGTCGACCGAGGTGGCCCATGATCCGCGGGTGGTGGCTCGACCCTTGGCAGGCCGTGGGCTGGTCAACCAGCACATGGTCGGTTGCCTGGAGCGCCGTCGCGAGCTGCGGCTGATCCAGGCGTTCCTGGGGCTGGCTGCCGGCCAGTGATTGGCGGCTGACGTTTTCTCCGTCGCGGCCTAAGATGGCCGCCACCACATAGACTGGATCGTCGATGAGCGAGAAGGACACCATTTCCATGCAGCTGGTGCGCGAAGCCCTGTTGCAGACTTGCCCGGCGGGCGAGCCCGATGCCGCGCTGCTGGGGCGCGCGGGGATCGACAGCGACCAACTCGAACGGCCCGAGGCACGGGTGACCGCCGAATCCTACGCCCGGCTGTGGCGCCTGTTGGCACGGCGCTGCAACGACGAATTCTTCGCCATGGACCGGCGAGGCTTGCGCAGTGGCAGCCTGGCATTCATTGCCCGCACCGCCATGGCACAGCCCACGCTGGGGGCCGCCCTCGACAGCATGTTGAGTTTCCTGTCGCTGATGCTCGAGGACCTGCAACCGGGCCTGGTGCGTCAGCAGAGCTTGGCCGAGATCGTGATCCACGAACCCTGCGACCCACCGCGGCGGGCATTCACTTACTTCACCTTCTGGATGATCGTCCACGGCGTGGCCTGCTGGCTGGCCGGGCGACGCATCCCGATCCTGGCCATCGACCTGCGCTGCGCCGAGCCACCCTTCTGCGACGACTACCGGGTGATGTTTTCCGAGAACCTGCAGTTCGAGCGCCCGCGCACGCGGATGATCATCGCCGCCGAATGCCTGGAGTTGCCGGTGCGGCGCACGGACGAAGAGTTGCAGCGTTTCCTGGCCGAGGCCCCCGGCAATATTTTGGTCAAGTACCGTGACCCCGCGAGCCTGGCCCGGCACATCCGTCATGTGCTGCTGGGCATGCCGCCCGGCGCGTGGCCGGATGCCGAACAGGTGGCGGGAACCCTGCACATGTCGGTGTCGACCTTGCGCCGGCGTTTGTCGGAAGAAGGCCAGCATTACCAGGGCATCAAGGATGGCGTGCGCCGTGAGTTGGCCATTGCCTGGCTGGCCGAGGCGCAGCTGGGCCTGGGGGATATCGCCGAGCGCCTGGGTTTCGCCGACAGCAGCTCGTTCTACAAGGCGTTTCGCAAGTGGTTCGGTTGCAATCCCGGGCATTACCGCAGCCTGGCCATGCAGGGGGCCGCGCCCGCTTAGCGGGCAGCATTTCCTGTTGGGGCAGGGCGCAAGGCGCGGGCAGTGTGGGGCTCCCCACATGACAAGGTGCCTACACCGTGCAAACCCCATCCAACCCATCTACCCCACCTGTGCCGGTCATGACGCCCGAAGCCATGATCGATACCTTTATTGCCAAGCAACTACCCGGCTGGTTGCGCGCCGCTGCGCCTGGCCGGATCCGGGTACTGGCCGAGTGTTTCAAGGCCCATGCGGCGAGCGGCCAGGCACTGGCGACCCTCAGCGGCCAATTGGTGTCGGCGCACGGCTTCGCCGAGCAGCAGTTCGGCCCCCTGTTGAGCGAACTGATCCCGGATTGTCCTGCGTTGGCGTCACTGGAATGGCTGGAAGTACGGCGCCGCTTCGGCGTGCCGCAAGGCATTGGTTTGCCCAGGGACGAAATTGACTACGTGCGGTTCCCGGCCTTGCTGCGCCTGATGCAGGGTTTCTCGTCGGATGCCACCTTCTACGTAGGCAGCGGCGTGACCACCGTGGCTGGCACACAATTGTTGCATGCCGATGTGGACAGGCTGGTCGCGGATGTTCGCGCACTGGACGCAGGCGAGCAGTATCAAGCGTACCTGGGGCGGCTGTTTACTCCACAGGCCGAGGCGCTGCTGGCCTCGCACCAGCGAACCGGGTTTGCCCTGGCGTGTGAACTGGGCCTGGTCAATGGCCGGATCAGTGCTGACGAGCGGGTGGCACTGAACGAACTGCTGGACCCTGGCCACAATGCCGCGCAAGACCACTTGCAGGCCTACGCTGGCGAACTGCGCATGCTGGGCTGCACGGTGGCCAATGGCCTGAAGGTCCAGCTGCGTGGCCCCTCGGGGGAGGAACAGGGCGTTGTGCTCTACCTGCCGAGCCTGCAGACAGCGCCCTTGCAGCGGTTCGATTCGCTGACGCAGATGAACACGTACCTGGTCGGTGAGCTGCTCAAGGCCGATGTGCATCGGCACTTTCGCGAGCTGGTCAGCCTGGCTGACCGTCCGCGGTTCATCAATACCCTGGACCTGCGGCTGAAGGACGATGAGCCAGACCTCGAACTGGAGGGGGCGGTGGCCGATGGCGATGTATTCACAGCACTGGCGCGCGCGCAGGTGCAACGCTACAAGGATGACGGCCAGCTGATGCTGGTGCCCAATGCACAGGCCGATCACCGAGCCACCGAGCAACGCTTGAAGCGCTGGCAGCAAATCGGCTGGGGCTTGCTGGGCCTGGTCGGGCTGGCGGTACCCACTGTCGGTGTGGTGCTGTTCGGGAAGACGGTCCTGGACACGCTCGGCGAGGTCTACGAAGGGGCGGTGGACTGGTCCGCAGGGCACCAGCATGAGGCCATGGCGCATATGCTGCATGTGGCCGAGACCGTGGCGGTCACGGCAGCGACGGTAGTCGGCATCGGCGCGGTGGCGCGTAGCTTCAAGGGAAGTGCTTTCGTCGATGCGTTGCAGCCGGTGACCGTGCCGGAGCATGGAGCGCGCTTGTGGAGCGATGACCTGCGTGTCTATGAGTCGACGCCGGACCGGCCACGGCTGCAGGACAACGGCCTGTACGCGGTGGGGGAACGGCGCTGGATGCGTGTTGGCGAGCACTACTATGAAGTGCATCGTCCGGCACCGAACCTGGCCTGGCGCTTGCGCCATCCACGCGGCGAGGGCGCCTTCGAGCCGCTGGTCGAGCACAACGGTGAGCGCTTCTGGCGCCTGCGCCTGGAGCACCCGCTGGAATGGGATGACAGCCGCGAGATGCTTGCCAGGCTCTGGCCCCATGACCCTCCTCTGACAGCGGAACAGGCTGATCGGATTCTCAAGGTGGCGGGCGTGGACAAGGAAGAGCTGCGGGGCGTGCTGGTCGAGAACCGACCTGCTCCGGTCAATCTACGGGACACGCTGCGTCGCTTCGAAGCCGATGCCCGGCTCTCGACGCTGTTCCAAGGCCTGCGCCTGCCGGGGGCGGTGCTCGAGGATGCCGAGGTGCTTCAGTGGTGCAGAAGCAGGGCGGACATGCAGGGACTGGACGAGGCGGCAGTCGGCGAGCGGCTGGTCGAACAGCAGGCCCGGCTACAGGGGGCTTTGCTCGATCATTTGTCGAGTACCGTTGCGCCCGACGACGGATTGCTGGCCTTGGTCCGGCGGGACTTCCCCGGGCTGGTGCTGGTGTACGCCCAAGAGCTGCTGCGTGATGTCGAGCCTGAGGTCAGGGCACAGGCGTTGCTGGAGTCGCGCCTGCCATTCTCGCTTGGGCAAAAGGCCCGAGCCCTGCTGGAGTTGTCCCGCGCGAACCGCGCTATAGAAGGCTTGTACCTGCGCACGGGGCACTCGCAGGGTACCGGTGAACTGGTCATGGCCCTGCTGAGGCGCCTGCCAGGCTGGCCCTCGGCGCTCAACCTGGAGCTGCGCGAAGGTTCGGAAAATGGCCGATTACTGGCGATCCTTGACCCGCAAGGGCCGAGCAGTACCAGGGTTGTGCTGTCTGCGCGTGATGGGCAGTACCGTCTTCACGACAGCCGGGGGCTTGAACGGGAAGAGGAAGTGGCCGAACCGGGCGGGATCTTCCAGGCGCTTGCCGCGCTGCTGAGCGAAACCGACAGGGCGGCGCTGCGGTTCGATGACGGTGATCTGGCGGAGCAACTGCGCACGGCCCTGCAAGCGCTGCTGCCGGCACGACGCAGCGCGGTGTTGGCAAGGCTCGGCTGGAGGAGGGCTTCCACCCCCTGGTTCAACCCGGGCCGACGGTTGCCTGACGGTCGGGTCGGCTATCCGCTTGGGGGACAGGTTTCCCGGAGTTCCAGCAGTACACTGAGAGGTCGGATTCGGGCGCTGTACCCCGGTTTCAGCGATGAAGAAGTCGAGCGGTATGTTCAACGCTTGCAGCGTGATCACGCCTGGCCTATTGGCGCCTTGCTCGAGCAGGAACAGAACTATGTGCAACTTGACGAGATCCTGCAGCAGTGGGAAAGCCAGGGTTCAGAAGCGCAAATCAGGGGGCGGCGAGCCCAGTTTGCCAACCGTCTGCGCGCTATCTGGCGTTATGAAGGTGATGTGGCCGATGGCGGGCAAGTGCGGGCCGACGGAATGCGACTGGATGTAAGCGGTTGGCGGATTGGTCGCTTGCCGGATCTACCGGTGGAGATTGATTTCAGCCATGTCACCGAGCTGGTGATGGTCAACATGGAATTGACTGAGGTGCGGGGCAATTTCCTGCGCTGCTTCGAGTCCTTGCGTGTTCTGAACCTCAATCGCAATCGGCTCGACACCCTGCCTCCTGGTGTCACGCAACTGGCCAGCCTGCGTACCTTGCTGCTGATGTCGAACCGAATTCGCATGACTGCGACGGACCAGCGCATCCTGGCCTCGCTGTCGGGGCTGAGTACGTTGGATCTGGGGTTCAACCCGATCAGGAGGATCAACATGCGCTTCGACCAGTTGCCCCAGCTGTCAGAGTTGAGAATGAGCCGGTGCGGTTTGCTGGACATGCCCGCTGGCATCGAATATTGCGGGCTATTGAACATTGCCGACTTGAGCCACAACGACATTCAGAACGTGCCGGAGGCCGTGGCGCTCATGCCATGGTCGTTCAGGCGCCGGTTGAACCTGATCGGCAACCCGTTGGGGCTCCAGTCGATGGAGCGTTTGTATCGGGTCGATGCGCACCCGGCGGTGAGGATCGAGGATGCGGGGCAAGGTGACGAGGGCAGCCAGGGGGTAACGGCCATTGCGCGATGGCTGGCGATCAGTGGCGAGGATGAGCAGACCCATTCGCTGCTGTGGAGGCGACTCGAGGCATTGCCAGGCAGTAGTGGGCTTTTCCGGCTGCTGGAAGATGTCACGCATATCCCGGATTTCACAAGGGCGCCTGACCACATGTCCGCACAGCTTTGGCCCTTGCTCGAAGCGATCGATGAGGATGAAGTATTGCGTGAGGAGATATTCCTTCACGCCGATGAGGTGCGGGGTTGTCATGACAGCCATGCGGAGCGGTTCAGCCGCCTGCAGATACACCTGCTGACGGCCAGGGCCCGAAGCCAGGGCTCGCAGGGCATGGCCGGGGAGCGCTTGCTGACACTGGGCCGCCAGTTGTTCCGCCTGGACCGGCTGGATGAGCATGCCGCCCAGGATGCTGCCCAGAGGGCGCGTGACAGGCTGGCGGGTGACCCTGAAATCGATGTGCTGGAGGTCGTGCTGGGTTATCGCTCGGCGCTGGCCGCGGCCCTGGACCTGCCTCACCAGCCCAGGTACCTGAGGTTCGATGGCCTGGCGGACATAACCCAGGCGCGCGAGCAGGCGGCCCTTGCGGTGGTGCGGGCCGCCGAGGCGACCGACGCGCTGGCGCGCAGTATCAGCCGCCGCGATTTCTGGCGTGCCTACCTCGAGCAGCGGCACGGCGCCGCGTTCGCCGTGGTTGCCGAGAATTACGCCAACCTGGGCACGGAGCTCGACGAGCAGGTCGATGTACTGACCAGCGAGGATTACGCGCAGCGTTGGAACGCGCTGCGGACCGAGCGAGAAGCCGCCGAGGACGCGTTGGCCTTGCGGCTCACCCAGGATGCTCTGGGCCGGGTGGGGGCCGGCGAGCGGCTTGACCCGGGCGAATCCGCTCAGGCTGATTGACAGCTTTGGCCATTGCCGGATGACACGGCCGGCGCGAACATCGTCAGACCGATGGTGCACTCCAACAATAAGAAACCAGGAGTCTGACGATGCGCGATTACGCCGAGGCCGCCCGTTCGTTCGATCATGCCCGGGCCGCCGCCGCGGCGCTGCATGGCAACTTCGAGGCCCTCAATGCCTGTGTCGAGTGCTGCGACCGCCACGCCGGCAGCGGCAAGCCGGCCCTGGTCTGGGAAGGCCGCGATGGCCGTAACGGGCGCTACACATTCGACCAGTTGCAAGCCATGGCCGCACGTTTTGCCAACGTGCTCAAGGCCCAGGGCGTCGAGGCCGGCGACCGGGTCGCCGGGCTGATGCCGCGTACCCCCGAACTGCTGGTGACAATCCTTGCCACCTGGCGCCTGGGCGCGGTCTACCTGCCGCTGTTCACCGCGTTCGGGCCGAAGGCCATCGAGCACCGCCTCGAACAGTCCCATGCCAAGGTGGTGGTCACCGACCGCATGAACCGACCCAAGCTCGACGAGGTGCTGGGCTGTCCGCCCATCGTGACCGTCGACGCCGCCGAAGGGCTCGACTTCCACCAGGCATTGAATGCCGCGGACAGTGTCTGCGAGCCGGTCATGCGCCGTGGCGACGATCCGTTCTTGTTGATGTTCACCTCCGGCACCACCGGGCCGGCCAAACCGTTGGAGGTGCCGCTGCGCGCCATCGTTGCATTCCAGGGCTACATGCGTGACGCCATCGACCTGCGCCCGGAGGACAGCTTCTGGAACCTGGCCGACCCGGGCTGGGCCTATGGCCTCTACTACGCGGTCACCGGGCCGCTATCCCTGGGGCATGCCACCACCTTCTACGACGGCCCGTTCAGTGTCGAAAGTTGCGCGCGGGTCATCGACAAGTTGGGCATCACCAACCTGGCGGGTTCACCGACGGCCTTTCGCCTGCTGATCGCGGCGGGCGAGGCGTTTTCGGCGCCGATCAAAGGACGGCTGCGGGTCGTCAGCAGTGCCGGGGAACCGCTCAATCCGGAGGTGATCCGCTGGTTCGCCGACGAGCTGGGCGTGACCATCCACGACCACTACGGCCAGACCGAACTGGGCATGGTGCTGTGCAACCACCATGCGCTGTTGCACCCGGTGCACCTGGGCTCGGCGGGTTTTGCCATCCCCGGCCACCGCATCGTGGTGGTGGACGAACAGGGCAGCGAACTGCCCGCCGGGCAGCCCGGCATCCTCGCGGTGGACCGCGAGCAGTCGCCGCTGTGCTGGTTCGCCGGTTATCACGGGCAGCCGACCAAGGCTTTCGTTGGTCGGTACTACCTATCCGGCGACACCGTCGAGCTCAACCAGGATGGCAGCATCAGTTTCGTCGGCCGCAGCGACGATGTGATCACCACCTCCGGCTACCGGGTCGGTCCGTTCGACGTGGAAAGCGCGCTGGTCGAGCACCCGGCGGTGGTCGAGGCCGCGGTTATCGGCAAGCCCGACCTGGAACGCACCGAACTGATCAAGGCGTTCGTGGTACTGGGCCTCGGCTACGAGGGCAGCCCCGAGCTGGAGGATGTGCTGCGCCAGCACGTACGCCAGCGCCTGTACGCCCACGCCTACCCGCGTGAAATCGAATTCGTCGGCGAGCTGCCCAAGACCCCGAGCGGCAAGCTGCAACGCTTCATCCTGCGCAACCAGGAAATCGCCCGACAACAAGCCATGCAGCCGATCGCTGCGGGCGCCTGAAGGAAGACCGATATGCACATCACCCAAAAGAACTTCATCGTCAGCGGCGCGGCCTCGGGCCTGGGCGCGGCCACCGCGCAGATGCTCATCGAGGCCGGCGCCAAGGTCATGCTGGTCGACCTCAATGCCGCCGCCGTCGAGGCCAAGGCCGCTGAACTGGGCGCCAACGCCCGCTTCGCGGTGGCCGACATCAGCGACGAACAGGCCGCCAAGGCGGCGGTCGATGCCGCCGTCAGCGCCTTCGGCAGCCTGCATGGGCTGGTCAACTGCGCCGGCATCGTCGGTGCCGAGAAGGTCCTGGGCAAGCACGGCCCGCACGCCCTGGACAGCTTCGCCAAGGTCATCAACGTCAACCTGGTCGGCAGCTTCAACCTGCTGCGCCTGGCTGCCGCGGCCATGGCCGAAGGCCAGGCTGACGAGGGCGGCGAGCGTGGCGTGATCATCAATACCGCCTCCATCGCCGCCTACGATGGCCAGATCGGCCAGGCGGCCTATGCCGCTTCCAAGGGGGCCATCGCCAGCCTCACCCTGCCGGCCGCCCGTGAACTGGCGCGCTTCGGCATTCGGGTGATGACCATCGCCCCCGGCATTTTCGAAACCCCCATGATGGCCGGCATGACCGAGGAGGTCCGTGCCTCGCTGTCCGCTGGCGTGCCATTCCCGCCACGCCTGGGCCGCCCGCAGGAATACGCGGCGCTCGCCCGCCACATCATCGAGAACAGCATGCTCAACGGCGAAGTGATCCGCCTCGACGGCGCGCTGCGCATGGCTGCCAAGTAAGGAGAACCGAACATGAGCCTGAACCACGATCCTGTTGTCATCGTCAGCGCCGTGCGCACGCCCATGGGCGGCCTGCAGGGCGACCTCAAAAGCCTCACCGCGGCGCAACTGGGCAGCGCGGCGATCCGCGCTGCCGTCGAGCGCGCTGGTATCGATGCGGCCAGTGTCGAGCAGGTGCTGTTCGGCTGCGTGCTGCCGGCCGGGCAGGGCCAGGCACCGGCGCGCCAGGCCGCGCTGGGCGCCGGCCTGGACAAGCACACCACCTGCACCACCCTGAACAAGATGTGCGGCTCGGGCATGCAGGCCGCGATCATGGCCCACGACCAGTTGCTGGCCGGTAGCGTCGATGTGATCGTCGCCGGTGGCATGGAAAGCATGACCAACGCCCCGTACCTGCTGGACAAAGCCCGCGGCGGCTACCGCATGGGCCACGGCAAGATCATCGACCACATGTTCATGGACGGCCTGGAAGACGCCTACGACAAGGGCCGCCTGATGGGCACCTTCGCCGAGGATTGCGCGCAGAAGGGCGACTTCAGCCGCGAAGCCCAGGACGCTTTTGCCATCGCTTCGCTGACCCGTGCCCAGGAAGCGATCAAGAGCGGCCGCTTCGCCGCCGAAATCGTCCCGGTGGAAGTCACCGAGGGCAAGGAAAAGCGCGTCATCAAAGATGACGAGCAGCCGCCCAAGGCGCGCCTGGACAAGATCCCGCAGCTCAAGCCGGCCTTCCGCGAGGGCGGTACCGTCACTGCGGCCAACGCCAGCTCGATCTCCGACGGCGCTGCCGCACTGGTGCTGATGCGCCGCTCGGAAGCCGAGAAGCGCGGCCTGAAGCCGCTGGCGGTGATTCATGGCCACGCGGCCTTCGCCGACACCCCGGCGCTGTTCCCCACCGCCCCGATCGGCGCCATCGACAAGCTGCTCAAGCGCACCGGCTGGAACTTGGCCGAGGTGGACCTGTTCGAGATCAACGAGGCGTTCGCCGTGGTCACCCTGGCGGCGATGAAGCAGCTCGACCTGCCCCACGACAAGGTCAACATCCATGGCGGTGCCTGCGCGCTGGGCCACCCGATCGGCGCTTCCGGCGCGCGCATTCTGGTGACCCTGCTGTCGGCCCTGCGCCAGAACAAGCTGCGCCGTGGCGTGGCGGCCATCTGCATTGGCGGTGGCGAAGCGACGGCCATGGCGGTCGAGTGCCTGTACTGAGGTGAACCATGCTGGTAACTGAAGAGCAACAACAGATCGCCGATGCCGTGCGGGCGTTCGCCCAGGAACGGCTGAAGCCATTCGCCGAGCAATGGGACAAGGAGCACCGCTTCCCCAAGGAGGCGATCGCGCAGATGGCCGACCTCGGCCTGTTCGGCATGCTGGTACCCGAGCAATACGGTGGCAGCGACACCGGCTACGTGGCCTATGCCATGGCCCTGGAAGAGATCGCCGCCGGCGACGGCGCCTGTTCGACCATCATGAGTGTGCACAACTCGGTGGGCTGCGTGCCGATTCTCAAGTTCGGCAGCGAGGCGCAGAAACAGCAGTTCCTGGCGCCACTGGCCAGCGGCGCGATGCTCGGTGCGTTCGCCCTGACCGAGCCCCAGGCCGGCTCCGACGCCAGCAGCCTGAAGACCCGCGCCCGCCTGGACGGCGACCACTACGTGCTCAACGGCAGCAAGCAGTTCATCACCTCCGGGCAGAACGCCGGGGTGGTGATCGTCTTCGCCGTCACCGACCCTGAGGCCGGCAAGCGTGGCATCACAGCGTTCATCGTGCCCACCGATGCACCGGGTTATCAGGTGGCGCGGGTCGAGGACAAGCTGGGCCAGCACGCGTCCGACACCTGCCAGATCGTCTTCGACAATGTGCGGGTGCCGGTAGCCAATCGCTTGGGCGAGGAAGGGCAGGGCTACAAGATTGCCCTGGCCAACCTCGAAGGCGGGCGCATCGGCATCGCCTCGCAATCGGTGGGCATGGCCCGCGCCGCCTTCGAGGCGGCCCGCGACTACGCCAACGAGCGGCAGACCTTTGGCAAGCCCTTGATCGAGCACCAGGCCGTGGCCTTCCGCCTGGCCGACATGGCAACCAAGATTGCCGTGGCCCGGCAGATGGTGCTGCACGCCGCCGCGTTGCGCGACGCTGGGCGCCCGGCGCTGGTGGAGGCGTCGATGGCCAAGCTTTTCGCCTCGGAAATGGCCGAAAAGGTCTGTTCGGATGCCTTGCAGACCCTGGGCGGTTATGGCTATCTGAGCGACTTCCCGCTGGAGCGGATCTACCGCGACGTGCGGGTCTGCCAGATCTACGAAGGCACCAGCGACATTCAGCGCATGGTCATTGCGCGCAATCTTTGAAGGAGCAGTCTGCATGGCATTCGAAACCATCCTGTTGGACATCCACGGCAAGGTCGGCCTGATCACCCTCAACCGTCCCCAGGCGCTCAATGCGCTGAACGCGCAGATCGTCGGCGAGATCAACCAGGCCCTGGACCAGCTGGAGCGTGACCCGAACATCGGTTGCGTGGTGCTGACCGGCTCCGCCAAGGCCTTTGCCGCCGGTGCCGACATCAAGGAAATGGCCGAGCTGCAGTACCCGCAGATCTACGTCGACGACCTGTTCAGCGATTCTGACCGCATCGCCAACCGGCGCAAGCCGATCATCGCCGCGGTATCGGGCTTCGCGCTCGGCGGAGGCTGCGAGCTGGCGATGATGTGCGACTTCATCCTGGCCGCCGACAACGCCAAGTTCGGCCAGCCGGAAATCAACCTCGGCGTGCTGCCGGGCATGGGCGGCACCCAGCGCCTGACCCGCGCGGTGGGCAAGGCCAAGGCCATGGAGCTGTGCCTGACCGGCCGCCTGATGGGCGCTGAGGAGGCGGAACGCGCAGGCCTGGTGGCGCGCATCGTGCCGCAGGCCGAGCTGGTGGAAGAGGCGCTGAAGGTCGCCGCGACCATCGCCGGCAAGTCGATCCCGGTGAGCATGATGGTCAAGGAAAGCGTCAACCGTGCCTTCGAAGTGACCTTGAGCGAAGGCGTGCGCTTCGAACGTCGGGTGTTCCATGCCGCGTTCGCCACCGAAGACCAGAAGGAAGGCATGGCGGCGTTCATCGCCAAGCGCGAGGCGCAGTTCAAGGACCGTTGAGCCCGGCGGGGCGCTGGCAGGCCAGCGCCCCTCGGGTATCACAAGTTGAAGAAATATGCGCTGGCGGCTGCCGTGGTAATCGGCGCGCGGTAGACCTCGGTGGTCGTGCCGTTGGCTTCGGTCACCTGCTGGCCTGCGGCATGGCGTTGAGCCAGGGTCTTCAGGTGCCCCGCGATGAAGTCGAGCTTGGCGGCTTCCTGGGTCGGGTAGTGGAAGTGGGCATACCACAGCGCCTTGCCATCATGGCTGATGCTGTATTCGTCAAGGAAGTCGGCAGGGCGCCCTTTGACCCTGGCCAGGCGTACCCGGGGCCCGACCTTCGCCAGTTGCACCTGGCCTTGCTCGATCAAGAATTGCACCTCTCTCATGCGCGGCCGCTGCGCCAGGGCTGCCTCTATCCGTAGCTGGCTGGCCTTGTTTTGCAGTTCCTCGGCCAAGGCACGCAAGGCTTTGGCGGTGCCCTCGGCGTCCAGCCCCTTGACGCCTTCGTCGGTGGCATTGTCCTGGGTCAGGCGTGCCTCGATGGCGTCGACCTGTCCGAGCAAACGAGCCTGTTGATGGAGGATGGATTCTTCGATCTCCACCGGCAGGTAGCGGTTGCCCGCGTGCTGGATGTTCGCCAGCTCCTTGCGCGCCGTGTTCATCAACCCTGAGCTGTCTTTCAACAGGCGTTTGAGGCTGCGCTCGCTGTTAGGCTGCGTGACCTTGGCGGGCTTGAGTTCCACCCAATTACCCTGCTTGAGGTGATAGGTTCGCGTCGGGGTCTTGCTGTCCGGACCTGGCAGGTCGACGGTATTGACATCTTCCGCGCGGGGTTCTGCCAGCAGCACCCCGTGTTCGGCCGTTTCGATCAACCCAGGCACCTTGCGGCGCAGTTGCGCCAAGGTACGCACGGGTGGATAGTCCGGCAGCTCCTTCAGGTCTCGGGTGACGTCGGCGAGGATTTCATCCAGCTCGCCTTGCAACTGCTGGGCGGTTTGCCGCGCGGCATCGCCTTCGGTCAGGTCGATCAGGTTGCCCAGTTGGCGGTTGGCGACCTCGAAGTGCCCCTGGATACTGTGCAGCAGGCGCGTGCTGACTTCGGGGTCCGGTTGCGCCAACTTGAACAGTTTGGCGCGCTGGGCGATCCCCAACTCTATGTTGTCCCAGAATCGGTCGCGCCAGTAGGGTGCATCGCCTTGCAGGCGGTGGACCAGGGTCATGCGATTGAGCAGCCCCTCCAGGCGCAGAAAACGCAGGACCAGCGCCCGCTCGGCATTGGCTGTCACCGTTGCGGCCAGGTCTCGCCATTGGCTTATCTCAGGAAAGCGCGGGCCAGCCAGTTTGCCCAGTTCATCCTGGCATTGGCGCAGGAGCTTGTTGTTTTCGGTCATGCGTTCGAGCAGGGGGGCCAGGTTGTCCAGGCGCTGGGTGACGCTGCGCACGTCGGCCGCGGCGAGTGGCTGGCCTTGCTGTTGCTGCCGGGCAATCTGCAGCAACTGGGTACGGTTGGGCTGATAGCGTTGGTACAGGATCTTGTGCAGCACTCGTTGGCAGAAACTGACGTTATACACGGCATAGGCATGGACTTTTCTGAAGTCCTTGACCGCCTGCAGCGCATTACGGGTCTTGAGGTGTTCGAGGTGATGTTCCCAGAAGCTGGAAACCGCGCTGATGCGCTCCTGGCAAGTGCTCAGTACGCTGTCATCGGTCGTGGCGTTTGTCAGGCTTTCGAGGGTGGTCATTTCCCGGAGCTTGGCTGGGATGAGCTCCTTGTCGGCCTTGATCACGTCGTTGGCGGCACGCAGGGCGTCCTGCTTCTCCAGTTGGAGCCTGCGAAGCTGCTCCGACAGTGGCATGCCCCCCTTGAAACCCAGCCTGAGGTCGAGCTGCCAGGCTCCTACTTCATTTACATAGAGCCAGGGGCCGAGGGTCTGATCTGCACCTACAATGCGCATGTTCTGCCGCGTTGGGTCTTTAACCACTTCGTAGACACTGCCTTCGAGCACCGTGTAGAGCACGGTTCCGTGCAGGTATAGTCCTTGGAACTCGCCAGCCGGAATCGGCGAACCGAGGTCTGCGACCTGGATTGTCGCCTGTAGCCGGGTTAACGCTTGGTGCTGCGCCGGGCTGAGCGTGCGGCTGGGGCGGGACCAACTGAAGTCGACGAGGGCGGCGTGACCCGTGCTCACTTCTGGTATAGCTACTTCGGACGCAATGGGGAACTGAGGCTGCACAGGGGGGGAAGGGACTCGCGCCTGCTCCAGGCGCAACCGAAAGAGCGAGTGGGAAAACAGCAGCATGGCGATGTTTACCAGCAGGTCGACCATGGCCAGCCGGTGTTCGGTGGGGTCACGTTCGCCGTCGGATGTGATGAAGCGGGCCAGGGCAATTTCCATCTGCGCCAGCCAGGCGATCTTGCCCAGGGTACTGCCGGCCAGTGGCAGCAAGGTGTTGAACATCAGCCAGCCGAGTTGCTTCCAGCTGTTCCAGCGGGTTTGCGAGGTGCTGACGGCCTGCGCCTCGAAGCGGGCGATGGATTCATTCACACAGGCCAGGTAGAGCGCCTGGCCAATGTCATCCTCGGCAGGCTCCAGCGCCAGGCTGACGGGCGCGGGTGTACCGAACGGCACGGCGCTGGTGTCGTCCAGTGGCACGAACAGGTGCGGCTCGAGGAAGCCACCATGGGCGTAGAAGCGCCGATCCTCGGCCGGCAGGCGCTGTAGCAGGTCGTCCTGCAAGTCCCCAGGGGTGCTGATGGCGACGAACAGCGACAGGCGGTCGCTGAAGTACAGCAGCGACTCTTCATGCAGGGGCCGATACAGCAGGCAAGCCTCGCCATCGGGGGTTTGCGTCTCAATAAGCCAGGTATTGCGCGGATGATCCACTGTGGCGCCAGGAGACTTGACGAAGCCCAATGGGCGCATGACCCACCTGGGATCAGTCTTTGCGGGGTTTGACGAGAACACCTGGCCGACATGGTCGACGATTTGTCGATCGGGGATCTTGCCTTGCAGGTGCAGCTCCATGGCCAGCGCCGGCAGTTGTGCGCCAAGTTGTGCCTTGAGCAGTTTTTGTCGCTGCTGGCGCTGGGTCATGTCATCCAGCAGCTCGCGCCGCAGCGAGGCAGGGTAAGCGGTGGCGATATCCAGCTCGCTGATCAGCTTGTGCAGGTAACGCTCGGTCATCCATGTGGGCAGAGGCGCGGCAGTGGTGGACGTGAGTGTTACCCGCCCTGGCTTTAGCAGGCCCAGGTTGCCGATGGCCAGCTGGGCCAGCGTGAACTCGACTGGCGTTACCTCGCCACTGGTCACGAGCGAACCTTGCACCGGCGCTGCGGTAGCGGTGACCTGGTAGTTGGTGACACGCACCTGCTCCGGCTTGCAGGCGTCGTCGGGATGATCGGCTGCCAGGCGTTCGGCCAACTGCTGGTTGGCGTAGGCCTCGGCGGTGGGCACACCGTCCAGCCAGAAGCGTCCCTTGGCTTCTTGATAGCGTTGCGCGACATCGATCAGCAGGGTGCTGTAGTGCATCAGGGGGCGGCTGGGCGCATTGCGCAACCAGTCGGGCAGGTGCGCCGAGAGCGAGCGGCGCTGGGCCTCTTCGATATCGCTGCACAAGTCGACCATGGAGGTGAAACGGTCTATATCCAGGCTCAGGGTGATCGCATCGAGTGCGCTGTGGTAGCCACCGGCGAGGGTTTCGATAACGCGCAACTGCTGGTTCAGCAGGCCCAGCGCCTGGTCCTCGAACACTGAAGAGGCGGCGGGTGTGATATCAATTCGCAGCGGGGTTTGCGGGGTAGTACTGGCGTGGTAACGCGCGATGGTCTCGAGCAAGGCCTGGCGTGAAGCGAAGCCGAGCAGTTTGCCGCTCAGGGTATAGAGCAGGGTCAGATCACGCCCCGGTTCGCCATCGGCGTGCTCGATCAGTACCGCGCTGGCGAGATCCACGTCGAGGTTGCTGTTGTTCGCATAATCGACCCGCAGGCCGGAAACAACGAGGCCATTGGCATTTGGCCATTTACTGCGTTGAGCCGACTCGGGGTAGTCATGCACCAACTTGGCGGTCGCCAAGGCAAATGTGGGCAAGCTGCCGGCTGTTTGGTGAGCATCGATGGCGGTTTGCAGTTGTTGGCGCAGATCGTTGGCGTACCACTGCCAAGGGGTTTCGCCGCTGCTGTCGAACAGGCTCCAATACCCGGTCAGTTGCTGTTGGTGAACGGTGAGTAGCAGAGGCCCTGTCTCGTTGATGAGCAACTCGACCTCATGCAGGTCGATGGCCAACGTGGCATCGTCGTCCGGGCGGGCAATCAGGGCGTCGGCGCCAACTGTCAGGTTAAGTGTGCGGCGCCGGCAGTAACGTTCGACCAGTACTTGCGCCAGAGGCCTGGTGTAGGTTTTTTCGGTTTGCGGGTGGCGCGTTTTCAGGAAAAGGCCCAGCGGATCGTACTGACGGCTCAGGTGGCGTTGCTGCCATTGGTCGAAGAGGAGGTATTCGGCGGTCCCCAGCAAAGTCGGGCGATCGTTGAAGCGCTTGGCGACCTTGCAGTCGAGACGGCTGAATTGTGCCAGGCGTTGTTGCAGGTTGTCGTTCATGGCAGAGGCCTGTGGGTGAAGGAGCCCCATCAAGCCCGGTTGTGCCCGTTGCCGTGCGCTAGCCAACTACCACCCCGTCGCCACGGTGGCCGTTACAGGCCTGACAAGGCGGTATTTGTTGCGGCATATTGCCTACTCGCGCCTACCAGGCGCGCAGCACCGGAGAAATACGACACCAGCGGGCGGATTCCTGCTGATTTCGGTCAAATTGGCCGTCATTTCTGTTGCCCACTGCCGCTTGGCACCTTAGACTTCCGCCCCCTGTAAAAGAGTGCCACTTGGCGCTTGAAGAATTCCGCCGTTGATGCAGCAGCGTCGGCGGCACCCGAATCGCCCATATGCACATTTTTTCATAGAGAAATCGATGACCAAGGAACAGTTGCTGGCCATGTCGGCCGATGACTACATGAACGCCGAACAGCTCGCGTTCTTCACCGCGCTGCTGCAGTCGATGAAAGTCGAAACCCACGAGCGCATCGAACTTAGCCGCACTTCCATCGAAAGCCTGGACAGCCCGTCGGACCCTGCCGACGTAGCCTCGGTGGAAGAGGAGCGCACCTGGCTGGTCAACGCCATCGACCGCGACCAGCGCCTGCTGCCGCAGTTGGAGATGGCCCTGGACCGTATCGGTGACGAAAGCTTTGGCTGGTGTGACGACAGCGGCGAGCCGATCGGCCTGAAGCGCCTGCTGATCAGCCCCACCACCAAGTACTGCATCGAAGCCCAGGAGCGTCACGAACAGCTCGACCGCCACCAGCGGCAGATCTGATTCGACGCCTTGTGCAAGGCCCCACGGAGTGATCCCTGGGGCCTTCGTGTTTTCTTGTCTTGCATCAAGTGTGACCGCCTTGCGCCTGAGGGCGCTTGGATAATGGCGTTATAGTGGCGTTTAATGACGTCACAAAAACGACATGCGGATGGACCACGAAGATGATGCGAGAAGGATCTCTGTCGACCGTAGAACCCGTGCAGCCAGTGTCTGCGCGAACCCTGACCGGCATCGCCCTGATGCAGGGTGTGGCTTTGTGCGCGTTGCTGATAGCCATGGCCTACGCTGGGCTGGCCTTGTACCTGGCCATGCCTCTGGGGTTGCTGGTCCTGTGGCTGCCCCATGGGCGGCGCCCGGTACCAGCGCAGGCGACACCTGCGGATGGGAAGAGCAGTGACCTGCTACAGGAGCTGGCGCGCGGTACCAGCCATAACGCCCTGTCGGCGGCGGCGGTGGCCCACTCGGTGCAGCAATTGGCGGCTCGGGTGCAGTCGCAACTGGGCGCCGCCCAAGAGATCGTCGGCAGCGCCGAGATCATGATCACCACCGAGGAGCAGACTGCCCAGCTCAGCCAGCAGGCGCTGGAAGCCGCGCGCTCCGCCCACGGCAGCAGCGTGGTCGGCAGTGAGGTGCTGGCCGAGTCCATCCAGTGCATGCGCGAGCTGAGTGTGCGCGCTTCGGCCAGCCGTGAGCTGATCGAGGCGCTGCATCAGCGCAGTGAAGATATCGCCCGGGTCACCCTGGTGATCCAGGGCATTGCCAGCCAGACCAACCTGCTGGCGCTCAACGCCGCCATCGAAGCGGCGCGGGCCGGCGAGCATGGCCGTGGTTTCGCGGTGGTGGCCGACGAGGTGCGCGGCCTGGCCGGCCGTACCTCCAGCGCCACCGAAGAGGTCGGCCAGATGGTCGCGGACATTCAGGCGCGCACCGCCCAGGTGGTGGCGCAGATTCGGACGCTGGCCGATGACCTGGGCAAGGGTGTTGGCCAGGTCGAGCAGGCTGGTGGGCAACTGGCGCAGATCGCTAGCCTGGCGGCCAGTGTCGAGGGCCAGGTGAGCGAGATCGCCGGAGGAACCCAGGTCAACCAAGCCCAGCTCGATACCCTGTTCCAGGCCGTGGCCCAGGTACGCGGCGACCTGGAAGTCAGCGACCAGCAGACCCGGCGCCTGGCCAAGGCAGCGGTGCAGATGGAGGGCCAGGTGGAAAGCCTCAGCGAACGGCTGGCCGAGGTCGGCCTGGATGCCTACCATCAGCGGGTGTTCGAACTGGCGCAGGCGGGCGCGCGGCAGATTGGCGAGCGTTTCGAGGCTGACATCGCCCAGGGGCGTATCGGCCTGGACGATCTGTTCGACCGCCAGTACCGGCCGATTGCCGGTATGCAACCAGCGCGTTTCACCACGCGCTTCGACCACTACACCGATAGCGTGCTGCCACCGCTCCAGGAGCCGTTGCTGCAGCACGATGGGCTGGTGTATGCCATCGCCTGCACCCAGCAGGGCTATGTGCCGACCCACAACAATGCCTTCACCCAGCCACTGACCGGCGACATCGCCCACGACACGGCGCACAACCGCAGCAAGCGCATGTTCGACGACCGTACGGGCGCTCGCTGCGGCAGCCACCAGCAGCGGGTGCTGCTGCAGACCTACACGCGGGACACCGGTGAACTGATGCACGACCTTTCGGTGCCGATCTTCGTCGCTGGGCGCCACTGGGGCGGCCTGCGCCTGGGATATCGGCCAGAGCCCGGGCTCGACTGAGGCGGTTTGTTGCCTGCAACGCAACACTGCTGTACCGCGTTGCACTTTATTTGCGACAGGGTCAGGTCGTATCATGCGCACATCGTTAGGTTGCTAATTAAATTCCGGAGGGAATGATGACTAGCCGAGTCGATGTAGCCGTGATGATCGGCAGTGGTGTGCCACGGTCCTTGCAGACCCTGGGCAAAAGGGCGTGCTGGGTGGTGCTGGTTGACGGCGAACGCCGTGGCACGGCCTTCGCCAGCCGTGGCGAGGCGCTGGAATGCCAGGCTGCGTGGCAACAGCAACTGGACAGGAACCATGCGGCGTGAAGCTTCAGCCCTCCAGGTGGCGTGCGAGCTCCCAGGCGTCCTGGTAGCGTTGGCGGAATCCATGGACTTTGCCCGAGTGGGTTTCGGTGATGTGGAAGAAACCGATACCGGCGGCCACGACGCTATATCGGGATATTCCGGGCACGGTCGTGCGACAAGAAATGCTACGTGCCTCTCGACGGAATTCGGTGTTTTCGTGCATATTCGTGTACCTGTAATGCGCGATGAAGGGTTGGGGCACACTTGAGCTGAAGTGTCGCCCTCAGTAGTCGCATCTTTCCTGACCCTTTAGCTGTCAGGTATTACGTACCCTATTTGCGGATAGTTTGCCGAAACACGCCGGATGTTCCAGGGGGAAATGTTCCCTGCTTGGCGTATCGTTCGTGTGCGTGGATCTTCGCTTACCGAATCCATGGTCCATCGGACTTCGACTTTGAGTGGTCGCCACCCCACGCCCAGCGGCGTGCGCGGTGCGGCCTGCTGTAATTGATGTGAGGAGCTTTTCATTGGCAGTCAGTACTCTGGATACCCATGCGTTGTTTGCCCTGGGCGATTTGCGCGCCAAACTGGTCAAGTTGTTCCAGGGGCGCTTCGTGTATGTCTCCGAGCAGAACCCGGAAGGCCTGTACATGGCCGAGATCGATACCGACGACGCCCTGGTGGTCGATGACAAACAGCGCCTGGAGCTGAAAGTGGGTGACCACTTCCGCGCCGCCGTGCTGCCCAGCCGCGAAGGCGGCAAACTCGAACTGCGCTTTCGCGAGATCAAGTTCAATGTGTATGGGCAGGGCGACTATGCCTTTGTTTCCGTACCGGAAGGCGAGGCCATCGTGTTCCGTGAAGGGCAGGGCGTGATGCTGGTGTTCGCGGCACAGCAGCAAGTCCAGGAAGGCCTGGGCAAACTGCTCAAGGCGGTGACCGGCAAGGTTGCCAAATGGCGCAAGGGCGAGCTGACCACCTTCAAGGCCAGCGAGTGAGCGACGAGGACACGCCCGCCTCGCGAGCCGACTTCCATCGTCAGCATCAGGCCCGTGCGGTCGAGCAGGCCGAACGCCTGCTGGCGCGCCGTAATGAATTGCAGGGAGCCTGGCTGGCCTGGGTGGCCAGCGAGCTCTTCCAGATGAGCCCGTCGCCTTTCGTCGCCATGGTGCGACGCGAGTTGCAGCGCCTGAGCCAGGCCTGACGATCGGGCTTGCACGCCCCCTGTAGGAGCGGCGCAAGGCCGCTCCTACAGGGGGCGTGCGCGGCTTGAAGCGGCTTCAGTTACCGCGATCGCGCCCGCTGCTGACTTCTTCCGGCACGTCCTCGCCCGAGGTACGCTTGCGAAACAGCGCGGCCCTGGCCAGCAGCAGGGTGGTCACCGGCACGGTGATCGACAACAGGATCGGGATCAGCCAGGCGTGCAGCACCGGGCTCTGCTTGAGCGCCGAGAAGTACAGGATCGAGGCCAGCGCCACGCACCAGGCGCCGATGGTCGAGGCCAGCGCGGGCGGGTGCATGCGCTGGAAGTACTCTTTCAGACGCACCAGGCCGATGGCGCCGATCAGGGCGAACAGGCTGCCGATGAGCAGCAGGGCTGCCGTGATCAGTTCCAGCCAGAACGGCAATACCATGGTTTCGTTCATTCGATCACCTCGCCACGCAGGAGGAACTTGGCCAGGGCGAAGGAGCCGACGAAGCCGAACAGAGCGATCAGCAGGGCGCCTTCGAAGTAGGTATCGCTGGCATAGCGGATCCCCAGCACCAGCATCATCAGCATGCCGAGGATGTACAGGTAGTCCAGGGCCAGCACTCGGTCCTGGGCGGACGGGCCGCGGAACAGCCGGATCAGCGTCAGGCCCATGGCCAGGGCGAAGATGAACAGGCTGGCGAGGACGGCGTTGGCGAGCAGGCCGCTCATTCGAAGATCTCCATCAGCGGGCGTTCATAAGTGTGTTTGAAATGCTCGATGAACGCCGGTTCATCGTCCAGATCGAACACGTGCAGCAGCAGCACGCTGCGGTCCAGGGCCAGCTCCGACCAGATGGTGCCTGGGACCACGGTGGTGATCATCGACAGCGCCGCCAGGCCATGGGCGTCGCGCAGGTCCAGCGGGATGTGCACGAATGCCGAGCGCGGTGGCGTGCCGCTGGCGCGCAGCACGCCACGGGCGACCTGCAGGTTGGAATGAATCACGTCGAGGCCGACCCGGCAGATGAGCTTGGCGATCACCCAGGGCCGACGCACGTGGGCGTGTTGCGGGCGCAGCGGAGCCATCAGGATCGGTGCGAGGATGCCCAGCAAGGCTCCCAGCAGCAGGTTGCCCGGGCTGACTGAGAGGTTGAGCAGCAGCCACAGCACGAACAGCGCGACGGACAGCAGCGGCGCGGGGAACAGTCGGTTCATGGCTGTACCTCCAGGCTGGCGGTGGTCGGGCCGGGCACTGGCCGCGTCGCCATCACCGCCTTGATGTAGGCCTGCGGCGTGCGCAGGCTGGCGGCGGTGTCCTGGGTGTAGCGCAGCAGCGGCTCGGCCTTGAGGCTGAGGAAGATGCACAGGCTCAGGAGGATGACGATGGGCACGCACTCATAGCGGCGCAGTACCGGGGAGGGGCGCTCCTCGGGCTTCCAGAAGCGCTGGATGCCGACGCGGCCGAAGGCGATCAGCGAGGCCATGCCGGACAGCACCAGCAGGGTGACCAAGGTCCAGCCCGCGGTGCCCAGTGGCTGTTCCGGGGCGACGCCCAGGCCTTGCGGGTTGAACAGCGCGCTGATCAGGTTGAGTTTGCCGATGAAGCCCGACAGCGGCGGCATGCCGATGATCAGCAGGGCGCAGGCGATGAAGCTCAGGCCGAGGAAGGCCATGGTCCAGGGGATGATCTGGCCGATCACCACCTGCTGCTCGTCGTCCAGATTGATGCCCTTGGGTGGGTGCAGCGACTCCAGTGGCGAGGGCATTGCGTCCTCTTCATCGTCCAGCGGCGCTTCGTTGGCCGAGCGCGAGCGCTCCACCAGCTCGGCCAGCAGGAACAATGCGCACAGGGCCAGGGTGGAGCTAGCCAGGTAGAACAGCGCGGCGCCGGTCAGGATCGGCTGGCCGAAGCCGATGGCCGCCAGCAGCGTGCCGGCGGACATCAGGATGCTCAGGGCCGCCAGGCGCTCCAGACGCTGGGCGGCGAGGATCGACATGGCCGCCACGGCCAGGGTCGCCAGGCCGCCGTACACCAGCCAGTCACCACCGAAGAACGCCGAGGCGCCCGCCTGGCCTGAGAACAGCAGCGTCCACATACGCAGGATGGCGTAGAGGCCGACCTTGGTCATGATCGCGAACAGCGCGGCCACCGGCGCGCTGGCCGACGAATAGGCCGGCACCAGCCAGAAGTTCAACGGCCACATTCCGGCCTTGGCCAGGAAGGCGATGGCCAGGATCGCCGCGCCGGCATGCAGCAGTCCGCGGTCGGCCTCCGGCACCAGCGGCACTTTCAACGCCAGGTCAGCCATGTTCAGGGTACCGGTCACGCCATAGAGCATGGCCGCGCCGACCAGGAACAGCGACGAAGCGAACAGGTTGATGGCGATGTAGTGCAGCCCGGCCTTGACCCGCGCCCGCCCCGAGCCATGCAGCAGCAGGCCGTAGGAAGCCGCCAGCAGCACTTCGAAGAACACGAACAGGTTGAACAGGTCGGCGGTGAGGAAGGCACCGTACAGGCCCATCAGCTGGATCTGGAACAGCGCGTGGAAGCTGGCCCCGGCGCCGTCCCAGCGTGCTCGGGCGAACAGCAGGGCACTCAAGCCGACGATGCCGGTCAGGGTCAGCAGCAGCGCCGACAGGTGATCGACCACCAGGGCGATGCCGAATGGCGCCGGCCAGTTGCCCGGCAGATAGACGCCGATGGACTCGGCCTGGCCCTGGGTGCGCACCCACATCAGCAAGGTGACGGCGATGCCCAGGCCGAGGGCGGTGGACAGCAGGTTCAGGCGCGCCTTGAGCCAGCGGTGTTTCTCGCCGATCAGCAGCATCAACGATGCGGTGATCAGCGGCAGCAGGATCGGCGCGATGATCAGTTGGTTCATCCCGCTCATTCTTCACGCTCCCGGCCATCGACGTGGTCGGTCCCGGTCAGCCCGCGGGAGGCCAGCAACACCACCAGGAACAGCGCGGTCATGGCGAAGCTGATGACGATCGCGGTGAGCACCAGCGCCTGGGGCAGCGGGTCGGTGTAGTGCAGCAGGTCGTGGGGCACGCCGTCCTTGATGATCGGCTCCTTGCCGATGAACAGGCTACCCATGCTGAAGATGAACAGGTTGACCCCGTAGGACAGCAGGCACAGGCCCATGATCACCTGGTAGGTCCGTGGGCGCAGGACCAGCCAGACCCCGGAGGCGGCCAGGACGCCGATGGCGACTGCAATGACTTCTTCCATCAGGCGGCTCCTGCTTGGCTGGACTTGGCGGGGCGGTAGGCACGCACCGACTGGTGGGCCAGGGCGGTGAGGATGAGCAGGGTCGAGCCGACCACCACGGTGTACACGCCGATGTCGAAGAACAGTGCGCTGGCCACGTGCACGTCACCCAGCAGCGGCAGGTGCAGGTGCGCGGTATGGGTGGTCAGGAACGGGTAGCCCAGCAGCATCGCCCCGGCGCCGGTGAGGGTGGCGCAGAGCAGGCCGGTGCCCATCCAGCGCAGCGGACGCAGGCTCATCTGCGCCTCCACCCACTGGGTGCCGGCGACCATGTACTGCAGGATGAACGCCACCGACATCACCAGGCCGGCGACGAAGCCGCCACCCGGCTGGTTGTGGCCGCGCATGAACAGGTACATCGATACCAGCAGGGCAATCGGCAGCAGCAGGCGCACCAGGGCGGCAGGCACCATCATGAAACCGAGCGCGGTGTCGGTGGCCTGGCGCGGGTTGACCAGGTCGGTGACCACGTCCGGCGCCAACTGACGCTGCTGGGCGGGCAACTGCATGCTCTCCTTTGGTGGGCGGAAGCGACGCAGCAGGGCGAACACGGTCAGTGCCACGGCCACCAGCACGGTGACTTCGCCGAGGGTGTCGAAGCCGCGGAAGTCCACCAGCATCACGTTGACCACGTTGCTGCCGCCGCCCTGGGGCAGGGCGCGGCTGAGGTAGAACGATGAGATGTCGTTGGGCGTCGGGCGGGTCAGCATGGCGTATGACAGCAGCGCCATGCCACCGCCGACCAGCACCGCCAGCACCAGGTCACGCAGGCGCCGCAGGCGCGCGCGGTCCTGGCTGCCGGGCAGCGGCGACACGCCCTCGATACGTCGTGGCAGCCAGCGCAGGCCAAGCAGGATCAACACGGTGGTGACCACTTCGACCGCCAGTTGGGTCAGTGCCAGGTCAGGCGCGGAGAACCAGACGAAGGTGATGCAGGTCATCAGGCCGCAGACGCCGACCATGATCAAGGCCGCCAGGCGGTGGTATTTGGCTTGGTAGGCGGCGCCGATGGCACAGGCAATGGCGATCAGCCAGAGTGCGACGAAGACTCCGGAGCCCGGGATCTTCGGTCGGTCGCCCCAGCTCAGGCCGCTGTACAGCAGCGGTACCAGGCCGGCGACGAATGCCGCCAGCACCAGCATGAACAGCTGGGTCTGCAGGCGTCGGGTGGTCAGCAGGCGCTCGACGCGCCGGGCCAGGAGCATCAGGCGCACCAGGCCGTGCTCGAACAGGCGCTTGCCGTTGAAGCGCTCGATCAGCGGCGGGTAGGGGAAGCGACCGCGCTGCAGCTGCTTGCGCAGCAGCAGGTAGAGGGCGATGCCACCGCTCATGGCGATCAGGCTCATCATCAGCGGCGCGTTCCAGCCGTGCCAGATGGCCAGGCTGTATTCCGGCAGGGCGCCGCCCACCACCGGTGTGGCGGCGGCGGCCAGCAGCGGGCCGACCGATTGTGCCGGGAAGATGCCGACCACCAGGCAGGTGAGCACCAGCAGCTCGACCGGCGCGCGCATCCAGCGTGGCGGCTCGTGGGGTGTGTGCGGCAGGTCCTGGGCGGGCGGGCCGAAGAACACGTCGACGGTGAAGCGTAATGCGTAGGCCACGCTGAAGGTCCCGGCCAGGGTGGCGATCACCGGCAGGGTTGCTTCGACCCAGGCGCTGGAGGTGATGAACACGGTCTCGGCGAAGAACATCTCCTTCGATAGGAAGCCGTTCATCAACGGCACGCCGGCCATCGAGGCGCTGGCGACCATGGCCAGGGTCGCGGTGAATGGCACCAGGCGGAACAGGCCGCTCAGGCGGCGGATGTCACGGGTGCCGCTTTCGTGGTCGATGATCCCCGCGGCCATGAACAGCGAGGCCTTGAAGGTGGCGTGATTGAGGATGTGGAAAACCGCGGCGACCGCCGCCAGTGGGCTGTTCAGGCCCAGCAGCAGGGTGATCAGGCCCAGGTGGCTGATGGTCGAATAGGCCAGCAGGCCCTTGAGATCGTTCTGGAACATCGCGGCGAAGGCGCCGAGCAGCAGGGTGGTGGCGCCGGCGCCGCCGACGATCCAGAACCATTCCTCGCTGCCCGACAGCGCCGGCCACAGCCGGGCCAGCAGGAACACCCCGGCCTTGACCATGGTCGCCGAGTGCAGGTAAGCCGAGACGGGGGTGGGCGCCGCCATGGCATGGGGCAGCCAGAACTGGAAGGGAAACTGCGCGCTCTTGCTCAGGGCGCCGATCAGGATGAGGGGCAGCAGCACCGGGTACAGCGCATGCTGGCGGATGGTGTCGCCGGCAGCCAGGACCTTGTCCAGGTCATAGCTGCCGACCACATGGCCGAGCAGCAGGGCCCCGACCAGCAGGCACAAGCCGCCGGCCCCCGTGACCATCAACGCCATGTAGGCGCCGCGCCGGGCGTCGGCACGGTGGTGCCAGTAGCCGATCAGCAGGAAGGAGAACAGGCTTGTCAGCTCCCAGAAGAACACCAGCTGGATCAGGTTGCCTGAGATCACCAGGCCGAGCATGGCGCCCATGAACGCCAGGAAGAAGGCGAAGAAGCGTGGCACCGGGTCCTGGGGCGACATGTAGTAGCGGGCGTACAGCGAGACCAGGGTGCCTATGCCCAGCACCAGCAGGCTGAACAGCCAGGCGAAGCCGTCCATGCGCAGGACCAGGTTCAGGCCCAGGCTCGGCAGCCAGAGGAATTCCTCGCGGATCACCCCGCCATCGGCGATCTGGGGGTACAGCAACGCCACCTGGACGGTGCCGACCAGGGCCACGAGCCCGGCAAGAATGGACTCGGCGTTGCGTGCGTTGTGCGGCAGGACAGCCGCCAGGCAACTGCCCAGGAAGGGCAGAAGCAATAGCACAATCAATGACATAGCGTTCTGTTCTGAGAAGTTTGCCAAGGATCATACGTGCCGGGCGGTTGATCACCAACACGCAAGCGGTTGCAGGATCCTACAAATGTGCTGTGACAAGCTGTTTTTTTATAACAGTTTCTTTCAGAGCATAGCGGCTGATCGTGTGCCCGTGGGGTTATGCGTTCTCCATACGAACGGCCTTGCGACGCGGAAGGCCGCTCCTGCACAGGGCGATGGGCCGCAGACGGCTATAGCCCCGGCTCGCGCTGGCGCGGTTCATCGTCCTGCAAGGTGTCGGCCTCGTCCTGGCGACGGAACTTCAACTCGCTCACCGCCACTGCCAGCACGATCAGCAGCCCGCCGATCAACGCCACGCCGGGCAAGCGCTCACCGGCGATGCGCCCGACGATGCCGGCCCACACCGGCTCGCCGGCGTAGATCAGGGTGGCGCGGGTGGGCGAGACCGATTTCTGTGCCCAGTTCATCGCCACCTGGATCACCGCGCTCATGGCCCCCAGGCCCACCGCGCTGGCCAACAGTAGCCAGGAGAAGCCGGGGAGCTGTTCCTGGGTCGGCACGATCATCAGGAACGACAGTGCCGAAGCGGTGGCCAGTTGCACCACGGTGACCCGGCGTACATCAACCTTGCCGGCGTAACGGCTGATCAGGATGATCTCGCCGGCGATCGCCACGGCGCTGACCAGCGTCACCAGTTCGCCTTCGCTGAAGTGCAGCGCACCGCCCTCGGGGCCGGCCAGCAGCATCAGGCCGACGAAGGCCAGGCCGATGCCCAGGCTTGGCATCAGGCCTGGGCGGCGGCCCAGCACCAGCCATTGCAGCAGCGGCACGAAGGGCACGTAGAGCGCGGTAATGAACGCCGACTGGCTGCTGCTGATGGTCTGCAGGCCCATGGTCTGCAAGCCGTAGCCGAGCATGATCGACACGCCGATGAGCACGCCGGCCTTGAGTTCGGTGAAGGTCAGCCCCGACAGCGAGCGGGCCGATACCAGGCCGACGAACAGGGCGGCGGCGGCAAAGCGCAAGCCAACGAAGAACATCGGCCCGCTGACGGTCATGACATTGTGCACGATCAGGAAGGTACCGCCCCAGAGCATGGTGATGAACACCAGCACCAGTTCGGCCTTGCTCAGGCGCAAGGTGACAGTGGGTTTGCGGGCGGGGGCCTGGTTCATGGTCTTGCACACTCGGAAGGGGCGGCGCACAATTCGCCGCAAAGTGGGCAGTATACTGCGCATCCCCTACCAGTGAGCAATATAGTGCACAAAGATTCCGAGCACCGGGCATCGGTGCTGCAGCATGTCAGCCAGAACGTTCGTCGCCTGCGTGGCGACGCCGGCCTGAGCCAGGCCGCCCTGGCCGAGCGTTCTGGGGTCAGCCGGCGGATGCTGGTGGCCATCGAGGCGGGCGAGAAGAATGTCAGCCTCACCACTTTGGACCTGATCGCCGAAGCGCTCGGGGTGGCGTTCAGCACCCTGATCCAGGCACCGGACCGGCGTGACCCCAGTCGCATCGAAGAGCTGGCCTGGGCCGGTGTGCATCCCGCCAGCCGCGCCGTGCTGCTCGGCAGCAGCCCGGCGCGGCGGGAAGTCGAGTTGTGGGAGTGGACCCTGGCCCCCGGCGAGTGCTACGCCAGCGAAGCCGACGCCGCCGGCTGGCGCGAGCAGATCTATGTGGCCGAAGGCCGCCTGACCCTGATCATCGAAGAGGGGGAGCGGCAACTGGACAAAGGTGAGTTCTTCGTCTTCCCCAGCGACTGCCGCTATGCCTACCGCAATGATGGCCAGGAGCCGGTGCGTTTCGTGCGCAACGTGGTGATCTAAATCTCAACCGGCCAATATTCGTCGGTACTGGCCACCTTGGCATAGGCGAACGCCAGCGCGGCTATCGCCGGCCACGACTACCGGCGGCGCTTCGCAGTCATCAGCGGCTGAACTTCGCTGCTGGTCGGGTGCGGCCCCGGGCCTTCATCGGCGAGGCGGTCGTGGTGGTTGCGCAGCGGGCATTCCTTCAGCGACATGCAGCCACAGCCGATGCAGCCGTCGAGCTGGTCGCGCAGCATCACCAGCTCGTCGATGCGCCGGCTCAGGTCGTCGCGCCAGCGCGCCGACAGACGCTGCCAGTCGGCGGCGGTAGGAGTGTGATCACACGGCAGGGTCTCCAGGGCGCCGGCGATGTCGGCCAGGGCGATGCCCAGGCGCTGGGCCATCTTGATCACCGCGACCCGGCGCAGCATGGCCCGTGGGTAGCGGCGCTGGTTGCCGGCGTTGCGGGTACTGTGGATCAGGCCCTTGGTCTCGTAGAAGTGCAGGGCGGTCACGGCCACACCGCTGCGCGCGGCGAGCTGGCCGACGCTGAGCAGGCGCTCCTGGGCGGAAGGGGGCTTCATCGGCAAAAAATCCTTGACCTTGAGTTAGCTGGAGGTTTTACCCTCCACGACCATCTGCTGCAAGAGCCCGAAACGAGGAGATGCGTCATGGCGGCCAACACCCATTCCCTGTGGTTCACCCAGATGATCGAGTACGACGTGCCACCTTTGCGCCAGGACGCCCTGGCCGAGGCCCTGGTGGTGCGCTGCGAGCACCTGGCGCAACGTTGCGACGGTTTGCTGAGCGTCAGCATCCAGGTCAGCGACGACGGTCGCCGGGTGCTCCAGCATCTGCGCTGGCAATCACGCCAGGCCTGGGCCGCTGCCGCGGGCTGCTTTAGCGAGGAGCCGTTCCTCGATCTGCTGGGCAAGCACCAGGCCCGTGGCGTGAACTTCGCCGCGTTCCAGACGCTGCGCAACCTGGTGCGTGGCGCCGATGGCGGCCTGCATTGCCAGCTGGGCAGTACTCAGGCGTACCAGGGCGCGTAGTGCGGGTAGCGGTCCAGGCGTGCGCCGATGACCATCTCGCCTATCCAGGCCGTGAGTATGGCGCTGTAGGCTTTCTGGCTCTCTTCGCTGGACAGCGCATGGTCGGCGCCGTCAACCAGGCGGTGGGTCATCGAGTGGGCGCCAACGAAGGCCGAGCGGTAGTTCATCAGCGTGCTGTGCGGCACATAGTCGTCCTGTTCGGACTCCACCAGCAGCACGTCGCCGGCGAACTCGGCGCAGGCGGCCAGGGCACGGTTGTCGGCTGGGCCCAGGTCACGCAGGCGGTAGGCGGTGAGCCGCTGGCGATCGAGGGCTTGCTTGGGTGCATCCCATTCATCGTCCCAGTAGAGGGCCGGCACCCTTAGCGCCAGCCATTTGACTGGCCGGTGGCGGGTGAGCAGGGTGGCCAGGTAGCCGCCATAGCTGCTGCCGATCACAGCGATGGCGCCGGGATCGACCGACGGGTGTCTGGTCAGCCGGTCGTAGGCGGCCAGCAGGTCGGCCAGATTCTGCTCGCGGGTGACGGTCAGGCGCTGGCACTCGGTCTTTTCATGGCCGCGCAGGTCGAAGGTCATGCACACGCAGCCGAGCCCGGTGATCTGCCGGGCACGGGCCAGGTCGCGCTGCTGGCTGCCGCCCCAGCCATGGACGAAGAGGATCCCTGGCATGCGGCTGCCTGGGCTGACCAGGGTGCCGACGATGCTGTCGCCCTCGACGCGCACTTCCACGGTTTCACTCTCGATGGTCATGGTCGCGTATCCGTGCATATTTGCTGAGTTGTCCGAGTTCACTGTCGTGGCCCTGGTAGAACAGGGTGGCGTCGGCGGGCAACCGTGCATCACCGAAGACCTCGTGGGTCGACGCGCATAGTCGGCCCAGGAGCGGATCGGCGGCGAAAGCCTCCAGCGCGAGGACTTCGGCGGGGCTGGCGCCGCCCAGGCGCCAGGATTGCTCGAGCACGCCGCTGCGCAGGTGGCCATGGTGGTCCTGGCCACGGGCGATGTCGTAGTTGCGACGTGAGGCGATGAAGCCCGGGATGTAACGCTCGGCGGCCTCTTCATAGGTCATGGCCTGGTTGATGGCCAGGCGCAGGTGGTCCTCGAGCGGCAACTGCAGCAACTGCTGGTAGTCGCCGCGCACGATCACCAGGTCGGAACCGCCATACACCTCGGCGCCCGCATGATCGCGGGTGAGGTGCTGGGTGCCGTGATAGCTCAGGGTCAGCCCGGCCACGCGCACCTGGCCGACGCTGAAGGTCTCGACCGCGTCGAGGTCTTCTTCCAGCACCAGGCCCCACAGGCCCAATTGCTGTTCATCCATCGCCGACAGCAGCGGCTCCAGGGCCTGGCCATCGATGATCACCTGCTGGCCTCGGCCGGCGCAGGCCTGTACCGGCTTGATGCGCACCGGCCCTTCGCGCAGTAGCAGTTCGGCGGCGCGGCGGGCGTCGGCCTTGGAGAATACGGTATAGCCACGCAGCAGGGCATCGCTGGCATGCAGGGCGAAGGCGTCGGTCCAGCCGGTTGGGAAGCTGGCCTCGGCCGGTAGCGGGTGGGAAATGGCCTTGGTGGCCATGTGCGGATGGCTGACCATGCCGCCAAACAGGTCCTGCTCGCCCTGAATGCCCAACAGCGCTTGACGCGTCGGATCGACCAGGGTCTCGGTCGGCACATAATAGTAGTGCGTGTCGGCGCAGGGCGGCGGAGCGGGTTCGATCCGCTCGATGCCTTGCAGGCGTGCCAGGTGCTCGGCGATTTTGAGATGGGTCGTCTGTTCGTGCTCCGGCGTGTGCTCGCGGGTGTCGAGCAGCACGACAGCATTTTTCGGTTCGCGTGAGTGGGGCATGGCCGACCTCGCGTAGGTACGCTATTCAAGGATTGTGAAGGCCCGTGGCCGGTTTAGTTCAGGAGGATGGATCGACGGTCGGCAGGGCAGTTGGGGCAATGCATGCCTTGTTACGGTCGTGGTGATTGCGGGCGCCTGCAGGCTGTTCCATTATCAGCGTCCTGGACCCGTCGTCACCTATCCGCAGGAGTGCGCATGAACAGTCAGTCTCCCCTTCACGAATCCGTCCCGGCGCGCCTTGCCCGTGTGCGCGAGGTCATGGCCCGGGAGGGCGTGGATGCCCTGCTGGTGCCTTCGGCGGACCCGCACCTGTCCGAGTACCTGCCGGGCTATTGGCAGGGGCGACAGTGGCTGTCCGGGTTCCTCGGTTCGGTGGGGACGCTGGTGGTGACGGCGGACTTTGCCGGGTTGTGGGCCGACAGCCGCTACTGGGAGCAGGCGAACAAAGAGCTGGCCGGCAGCGGCATTGAGCTGATGAAGCTGCGCCCGGGGCAGCCCGGGGCGCTGGAATGGCTGGGGGCGGAAGTGAGCGGCACCGTCGCGGTGGACGGCGCGGTCATGGCCCTGGCCTCGGCGCGCCAACTGGATGAGCGCCTGCAGGCGCGTGGCGCGACATTGCGCACCGATCTCGACCTGCTGGATCGGGTATGGGCTGACCGTCCCTCGTTGCCGGGCAATCCGGTGTACCAGCACCTGCCACCCCATGCCACGGTCAACCGTGCGCAGAAGCTCGACGAATTGCGCAGCACGCTGCGGGAAAAGGGCGCCGACTGGCATTTCATCGCCACCCTCGACGACATCGCCTGGCTGTTCAACCTGCGCGGCAGCGATGTCTCCTACAACCCCGTGTTCGTTTCCTTCGCGCTGGTCAGCCAGGACAAGGCGTTCCTGTTTGTCGGCCGAGACAAGGTCGATGGCCACCTGCGTGAGGTGCTGGCGGCCGATGGCATCGAAGTGCGCGACTACGCCGAGGTCAATGACGCGCTGACGGCGATTCCGACCGCGGCGAGCCTGCTGGTGGACCCGGCGCGGGTCACCCGTGGCCTGCTGGACAACCTGCGCGAGCAGGTGCGGCTGGTCGAGAGCATCAACCCGACTACCCTGAGCAAGTCGCGCAAGGGTGAGGGAGACCTCGTCCATATCCGCAAGGCTATGGAGCAGGATGGCGCGGCGCTGTGTGAGTTTTTTGCCTGGTTCGAAGCGGCCCTCGGCGCGCAACCGATCACTGAGCTGACCATCGACGACCAGTTGAGCGCGGCCCGTGCCCGTCGCCCTGGCTTTGTGTCGCTGAGCTTTTCTACCATCGCGGCCTACAACGCCAACGGCGCGATGCCGCATTACCGCGCCACCGAAGAGTCCCACGCCGTGATCGAAGGCAATGGCCTACTGTTGATCGACTCGGGCGGCCAGTACCTGGGCGGGACCACCGATATCACCCGTATGGTGCCGATCGGCGAGCCGAGCCATGAGCAGAAGGCCGATTGCTCCCGGGTGCTCAAGGGCATGATTGCCCTGTCGCGGGCCAGCTTCCCACGCGGGATACTCTCGCCGCTGCTCGATGCTATTGCCCGGGCCCCGATCTGGGCCGATCAGGTCGAGTACGGCCATGGCACCGGTCATGGTGTCGGTTACTTCATGAATGTGCACGAAGGCCCTCAGGTGATCGCCTACCAGGCCGCGACCACACCGCAGACGGCAATGCAGCCCGGCATGATCAGTTCCATCGAGCCTGGGACCTATCGCCCGGGGCAGTGGGGAGTGCGGATCGAGAATCTGGTGGTCAACCGCGAGGCCGGTACCAGCGAGTTCGGTGAGTTCCTCGCGTTCGAGACATTGACCCTGTGCCCAATCGACACGCGTTGCCTGTTGGTCGAGGCGCTGGGCAGTGAGGATATTGCCTGGTTGAACCGCTACCACCAGACGGTGCGGGAGCGGTTGGCACCGCTGTTGGAAGGCGAGACGCTGGCCTGGCTGGAGCGGCGCACCGCAGCGCTCTGAAAATGCGGAACTGAAAAGGGCAGCCGTTGGCTGCCCTTTGTGTATCGGCTACTTGCAGATCACGATCATGCTTCGACTGGTATAACCGGCGGGGTTGATGCCGAATACATAGTCGCCAGGCTCCTCATCGGAGTCGCCGGAGCGAGCGATGACTTTGTAGCCCTTGGCGCTGCAGGAACTGGCGGCCTTGCTGTAGCACTTGTCCCACGACGAGGAGAGGCCGGAGCAGTTGATGTGCAGGCCCTTCTTCCCCCGCTTCACCTCGGTATTGGCTGTCGCGGCGCATCCAGCGATGGCCAGGATGGCCAGGATGAGCAAAATACGTTTCATTCCTGTCCTTATTCGGCCCGACTGCATTTACGGGCCTGTGGTTTGCGCCTTGTCTCTTCCCTGATGGTCCCCTGCTTCCATGTACCGCTCAGTAGATAGCGTCAAGATTGTATTTGGGTGACAGCTTAATCAGCCACGGCGGACGGTACAAGGCTACGGGTAGCCAAATGCAAATATTTCTCAAATCAGTCTGCGGCCACGGGCGGTGCCGCATCTCGTTTCATGGTAAGGGTCGCGCCCACCGAGGCGGTGATGATGGCGAGGATCGCCAGCCATTGCCAAAGGGTGAGTTTCTCACCTAGGAAAAGTAACCCCGACAACGCGCCAAAGGCCGGCTCGATGCTCATCAGCGTGCCGAATGTGCGGGCGGGCATGCGGGTCAGGGCGACCATTTCCAGGCTGTAGGGGAGGGCCGTCGACAGGATGGCCACGCCCAAGGCCACGGGGAGCAGCGCGGGAGTCAGCAGAGCGCTGCCTGCGTGGGCGATGCCGATGGGGGCGACGAACAGGGCGGCGATCACCACGCCCAGGGCCGCGGTCTGGATACCGTTCTCGGCCCCGGCTTTCTGCCCATAGAGGATGTACAGCGCCCAGCACACCCCGGCCCCCAGAGCATAGGCGGCACCAACCGGATCGAGGCCGCCGCCGGTCTGGCCGACGGGGATCAGCAGCAGCAGGCCGACGACCGCCAGGGCGATCCACAGGAAGTCCAGCGCCCGCCGCGAGGCCCATAGCGCCACGGCCAGCGGCCCGGTGAACTCGAGGGCGACGGCGATGCCCAGCGGCACGCTGCGCAGTGACATATAGAAGAGGAAGTTCATGCCGCCCAGGGCCATGCCGTAGATAATCACGCTGCGCAGGGTGCTGGCGTTCAGGCGTGCGCGCCAGGGGCGCAGCAGCAGGAGCATGATGACGCTGGCGAAGATGAGGCGCAGGGCGGTGGTGCCCTGGGCGCCGACCACGGGGAACATGCTCTTGGCCAACGAGGCCCCTGACTGGATGGAGGCCATGGCGATCAGCAGCAGGCCGATGGGGAACAGCGTGGCGGCCAGGCTACGGTTTGGGGTGTTCATGGAGGTTTCCGTTTTATTGTACGCGCAAGGGTGCGCAATATAGTGCGCAGTGGCGGGCGGGTTGGCAAGGTTGGGATGGGGTTGTAGATGGTGTGAGGGCTGCCAGGCGGTTGTCTTGGGATTGTGTTGTGTGTGCGAGGTGTTCGCTATGGGTCTTGCAGCGCCTATGAGATCTAGCGCCGCCCGCGCGGCGCATCGCGGATGAATCCGCTCCTGCATCTATATATGCAATGTGCCGCACCCGTGAGGCCATGGTCGGCCCGTCCAGGCACAATGGCTTGGAACAAACCTGTGTAGGAGCGGATTCATCCGCGATGCGCCGCACGGCGGCGCTCGATCTGCAGGGCGGTGCAGGTGCTGAGCGCACGCCTGGCGGCCGTGATGCAGTCTTCTCGCTAATTATTTGAAATTATTGAAATTAAAGGTTGACGCGCTTTCAGATCCCCTTATAATGCGCCCCACTT
>NZ_JARPQB010000027.1:64024-121630 GCF_029478665.1 Pseudomonas entomophila | reverse complement strand
TGGCCGGCACCGGCATGCAACTGGCGAAAAGCGGCCAGGCCGCGCTGCAGAAGGCGCAACAGGTCAAGGCCGCCGTCGGTGGCGACACCGGCGCCATGGCCCAGCTGGCCAGCAACGTGGTGCCGGGTGCGGCGCCCACGCTCAAGGCCGCCAGCGCGCTCAAGCAACTGCCGAGCCTGCCCAAGCTCAGCGCCCCCGCCAACCCGGCCAAGGGCCTGCTGAGCCATGAGGTGCTGGCATGACCGACGCCAAGAAACGCGAAGCCCAGGTTGCCGTCGCCCCGCTCAACACCATCGATGCCAAGGACGTCGGCCGTGGCGCCGCCGCCTTCGACGCCTGGCTGCAGTCGGTCAGCGGCGGCTACGTCACCCTCGAACGGATCAAGACCGTGGCCGGCGCCTTGCCGGTGGTGGGCAACATCATGGCCCTGGTCGACGCCCTGGGCGACGTGGTGACCCTGGTCAAGAGCAAGAACCGCCAGTTGCTCGACTGGGTGAGCCTGGGCATCAACCTGATCGGCGTGCTGCCGGCGCCGCCGACCATGGCCGCGGCGCGCATGAGCCTACGCCCGACCTTGTTCCTGGTGCGCCAGGAGCTGCGCAACAGCGCCAAGATGCTGTTGGGGGATTCGCTGATCCAAGTGTTGATCGGCCATCTCAATGCGACCATCGCCGGGACCATCGACGACTTCGTCAAACAGGCCCAGCCGAAGATCGCCGGCATCCTCGCCGACGCTGGCGCGTTGGGTACCAAGATGACCAACGAGATCGCCACCGGGCTGGAGAAGGTTGCCCTGAGCCAGCTAGACGCCAAGGGCGACATGTCGAAGGCGGGCAAACAGGCGTCTGCCGCTGCCGACAAGCTGCTCAACGACCCCAAGGCGGCGTTTAGCAATTTCTTAGGTGCCGTGCATAGCGCTTACAAGGCTGCTGGTAAAGGGCTGGCCAACAGCGCCACCAGCAAGCTGCTGCCGGATCAGATCAAGACCAAAGTCTTGGCCAACACCGGCCAGTTGCGCGCCCTGGGACCGGAGATGGCCCGGCAGTTGAACAAGCTGGCGGACCCCGGCACGCAGATGAGCATCGGTTGGATGCTGACGGTGTTGGGCGGGGCGGTGAAGGGCTTCCGCAAGCGCAACAAGAATGGCCAGCCGGGGGTGAGCAAACCGGGAACCACCACGCAAGTGGAGCGGGAGAAGGGCAAGGGCGAGTTGGCTGTCAGTGGTTCGCAGGCCAAGGCGCAAGGAACAGCCAGCCCCAAGCGTAAGCCTTGCCCTCCCGAACCCAAAACACGCACAGGCCATAGCATCAGTTTCTCGCTGGGCTCCGAATTCATCCTGCATACCGATTTCAGTTTGCCCGGACCGTTCCCCATCGAATGGGAACGGACCTATCACTCGCGCCTGGCCGAATACGATCAAGGCACCCTCGGCGCACGCTGGGTCACCGAGTTCACCACCCGTATCGACGTGGTGGGCAAGGGCCTGGTGTTCCATGACCACGATGGTCGTAGCCACGCGTTCGAACTGCCGAAAGTAGAGCAGTCGCTGTTCAATGCCATCGAGGACCTGCTGCTGGTTCGCAGCCGCGAAAACGAACTGGTGATCTGCCGAGGCTTCGAGCGCAAGGAATACTACCTGCGGGTCGAGGAACGCTATTACCTGCAGAAGATCACGCTCGCCAGTGGCGCCGGCTGCATGCTGCATTACGAGCACCGCCACAATGGCCGGCCGGTGCTCTCGGACGTCATCACCTATCAGGATGACCCGAGCCAGATCCACCGCCACCTTGGCACCTTGATCGATGACCACGGCCATGTCACCGGCCTGTGGGAAATGCGTGACGGTCAACCACTGCGCCAGCTGTGCGCCTACCACTACGATGATCAGGGCGACCTGGTCGCCGCCCAGGATGAGCATGGCGCGGCCTGGCATTACCTGTACCAGAACCACCTGGTGACTCGTTATACCGACCGTACCGGCAGGGGCATGAACCTGCAGTGGGACGGCAGCGCCTTCGACGCCAAGGCCATTCGCGAATGGGCCGATGACGGCAGTTACGACACGCGCCTGGAGTGGGACGAGAACATTCGTCTCACCTACGTCACCGACGCCCACGGCCAGGAGACCTGGTACTACTACGACATCCAGGGCCTCCTCTACCGGGTTCGCCACCCCGACGAACGTTCGGAATGGTTGTTCCGCGATGAGCGCAAGAAGCTGCTGCGTCACGTCCACCCGGATGGCAGCGAAGACCGCTATGACTACGACGAGCAAGGCAGTGTCATCCGCCATATCCGTGCGGACCATACCCAGACGCACTTTGTCTATGACGACCGCCGTCACCTGATCAAGATCCGCGACGCCGAAGGCGGCCTGTGGCTGCGGGACTACGACCAGAAGGGCAACCTGGTCGAGACCACCGACCCGCTGGGCAATAAGACCGAGTTCGCCTACACCTCATCGGGACTGGTCAAGGCGATCAAGGACGCCAACGGCAACGAGAAGAAACTGGCGTACAACGCGGCGGATCAATTGGTCGAGTACACCGACTGTTCGGGCAAGACTAGTCAATGGGAATACGACGACTTCGGCTATCTGACCCAGTTCATCGATGCGGCGGGCAGCAAGACGGTTTATGAATACAAGACTGGCCAGCTCGCAAAAGTCATTCACCCGGACAATACCGAAGAGCGCTTCGAGCGCGATGCCGAAGGCCGTCTGCTCGCGCATGCCGACGCGCTGGACCGTTGCACCACCTGGACCTACAACGCCGTGGGCCTGCTCGCTGAACGCGTCGATGCGGCCGAACACACCTTGCGTTACCGCTGGGACAAGCTCGGTCGCCTGATTGGCCTGGAGAACGAGAACGAGAGTAAGGCCAATTTCCTCTACGATCCAATCGGGCGCTTGCTGCAAGAGCAAGGTTTCGATGGGTTGGTAACCCGTTATCAGTACGATCCTGATACGGGCCGGCTGGCGAGCACCCAAGTCGGCCAGCGCCGTATCGATATCACCTTCGATCCGATGGGCCGGCTCGTTTCTCGCGTGGCCAGCCTGGGTGACCAGCGCCAGGAAGAAACCTTCGCTTACAACGGCAACGGCAACCTGATCCAGGCGATCAACGCGGCCAGCAAGCTGCAATGGTTCCATGACGAGGCGGGCAACCTGACCCGCGAGCACCAGTACTATCTCGGTACCGAGGTGCCGATGGTCGCGGTGTGGCAGCACGAATACGACGCACTGAACCTGCGCACGGCGACGACTCGCCCGGATGGGCACAAGGTCCGTTGGCTGACATATGGCAGTGGGCATCTGCTCGGTATGACCCTCGATCAGCATGAGCTGTTGGGTTATGAGCGCGATGATCTTCACCGTGAAGTGGTGCGTCATCAGGGAAACCAGCTGATGCAGGTTCAGAGCTGGGACCCGGCAGGGCGTCTGCAGGAACAGTTGCTGGGCAGTCATGATGGTAAGGCCACCTTGCTCAAGCGCCAGTATCAGTACGATGCCGTTGGCCAACTGATCGATATCCACGATACCCGTCGCGGGCACCTGGCTTATCAGTACGACCCGGTCAGCCGCTTGCTGCAAGCCACCAGCCGTCTCGGAGTCGAGACCTTTGCCTTTGACCCGGCCGGTAACCTGCTGGACGACAAGAGCCAGGAGCTCAACCGCCCGCTGGAAAGCGATCCGCGCCGCAACAAGTTGATGGACAACCTGCTGCGTGAATACGCCGGGACTCATTACCAGTATGACGAACGCGGCAACCTGATCCATCGTCTGCACAACGGTGAACAGGCGCGCCTCAGCTGGGACCTGTTCGACCGCTTGGCGCACTTCGACGATGGCAAGCTCAGCGTGGTGTACAGCTATGACGCCTTGGGTCGTCGTTTGCACAAACATTCCACCGCGCAACATCAGGATGATCCGCGTGCCGGCAGTGGCTGGAACCAGATGCAGCGGGCCAAGCGCCAGCGCGAATTGGGCTGCGGTTACACCTTGTACGGCTGGGACGGTGACGCCCTCGCTTGGGAAAGTTCGCCGCCGCAGGACGAGGGCGAGACCGGGCGCACCGTGCATTACCTGTACGAGCCGGGCAGTTTCGTGCCGGTTGCCCAGGCGCTGCGCAAGAGCCCTATCCGCTTGCTACGCCAACCGGACTGGAATGACCGGGAGTACGATTTCGATCAGGATCCGTTGTGGCAGCATGAGGTCAAACCACAGGCAATCGACGCCATTGCCTGGTACCAGTGCGATCACCTCGGCACGCCGATGGAACTCACCGACCACAATGGTGAACTGGCGTGGACGGCGCAGTACAAGGCATGGGGTGAGATCAAGGAGGCCCGCTCGGAGTGGGCGAAGCAGGTCGGCCTGACCAACCCGATTCGCTTCCAAGGCCAGTACCACGACCACGAGACCGGGCTGCATTACAATCGCTATCGGTACTATGATCCGAAAACCGCGAAATTCATAACCCAAGATCCAATTGGATTGCTTGGGGGGAATAACCTTTACAGTTACACCATGAACTCAACTGGCTGGGTTGATCCATTTGGATTAGCACCAGAAGGGTTGGTAAGGTATAAGCCTAGGGAAACGCTGACTCCTCGACCTGGAAGCAGAAGCACCGCAATCAATAGGGCTTGGGGAGAGGAACGCACACTTGTCGCGAGTGGCGGGGGGTCTAGGGATTGGACAGCAGCCGAAAGAGAAACAATTATGAGTGTGCGCAACAATGCCAAGCTTTCTTCAACGATGTCGGAGGCCGGCTATACGGGGCACCATATTAACAGCGTCGAGGGCAATGGAAAGCTGGGGGCGGACTGGAAAGGGGACCCTAGAAATATAGTATTCCTGCAAAACGCTAATCACCCGAGTGGTGTAGACGAACACCTGAATTCACCACAAGGACATCGTGGGAACTATTCGAATTCCGGTAGCGGGCGTTTGATTGATAGGGTCAGAAGTGCCAGCGGAAGCACGTGCGAACTTTAATTTGGAGGCTGATGTGGCAGAGTTAGTTGATGCGATCAAAGCGTTAAAGATTGTCCATGGTAAGTTTGGCTTGCCTGGCACGTTTACTGCGGGCGGAAGGGCTGTGAACTATTGGCCGGTTGGTATTCCTGCATCGGCTGAGCTAACAGAGTTTTACAATGAGTGTGAGCCTGAGAACGTTAAGTTTGAGACAGGGCTTACACCACTGAAATTGGTTGGGCTGGATCAGTTGAAGGGTGCGCAAGTTGGATATCGCTGGTCCAACACACCATCAGGGCAGGTCCTTCACCCTGGCTGGCCTCAAGAGTACGTGGTGGTAATGGATGATAGTGGAGGCGGGAAGCCTATAGTTGCCGTAACTGATAAGGCTGGAACGCCGGTCTATGCTAGCTATGACACTTTGTCTCCGTTTAAGGTCGCCGAGTCAATTGCGGATTTTTTGCTTGCCTTAGCAAAACTCACAGAAATTGTATATGGTGAGTATAATGTGTTCGATGTATTTGATGACGATGGTGTGGTGGATGGCTTCATGGAAAGACTAAAGGAAGATATTCTTCCGATTGTAGGGTTAGATAATTTCAGTAGATTTGTTGACTACTTTTACGGCTGACACGGTCTGTAGAAGTTGGTCGTGGTTAGGAGGCCGGGACCAAAAAGGGGACGGATTTATTTTTACTACTCTGAAGTAGGGAAAATAAATCCGTCCCCTTTTTCGCATTGCAGGTGACTAGGCGGGCAGAGCTATCGAAAACCGGATCGAAGCCTAGGAGGCTGAGTTGAGAGATATGGATTTCTATATGTTGTCGCAGAAAAAAGATATCGGGTGTCCAGTCGGGAAGCTGAATGCTGCGTTATATGATCGTTTTTATGATAATGCTAAAAGCATGGATCACGGTATTTTCCCATGGTACGCAAACGCAGCGCTTGGAAGACCCCATGAAAAACTGCCGGAAGGTCTTGTGTTGATTGCGAGCGTGAAGAAGATTGAATTTTCAGTGCGCATGCTTTATGACAGGTTGTATGCCGCTAGTGAAGAGTTTTTAGAGGTTTGTCGTGAGTTGGGGGTTCAGATGCTCGACTGCGTAAAGATTGACGTTGTTTCGAGTTTGAACAAAAGCATTGTTTCCTCTCAGTATTATGTTGTTGTGTTTGATGTTGCTGATTATGATGCGCTGGTGATGAGCTCTTCGGAGGTGTCGGAGGGTATGCGCGGGTGGATCAATGACTTTGATCAGTTGGATATTCGGGATAGTGCGCCTGATTTGTTTAGGCTTAATAGGCTTCATCCACGTATCGCCACTCTATTTTGTTCGGATGAGTTTAAGCGTAAGCTTGATGGTAAGGGGCTGAAAGGTATTGAATTGTTGCCGCTGTCTAAATTCTCCTCGCAGGATCTTGAGGCTATTTAAGATGGTGTTAAATTGGTTGGTGCGTTTGGTGTTGCATCAACCAATTCAGTTTGGGAACCATTGATGTCAGTTTGGTATCGGTTGCTGGTATTGTAAGCTGCTGTGTTTGGTGGTGGGTATGAGAGGTTTTTCGAATTATTAAAAAGGCGAAGTCAGGGTCTAACTAAGGTGCTGGATGTCTCGGTTGGTTTTCTGGAAGTGTTACAAGTAGTTGGCTTGTGTTTTTGAAGGGCGTTTTGATAAGCGATTTGTTATGATTTAGTTAGCCAAAAAAAGACCGGCGGCATCACCAACGTCACCAGCGTCGACTAAACCGTCCACGCCGCGCAGTTCGCCAACATTACCAAAAAGTACCGAAATGGGACGTAATGGTTATTGGTGGTCAGTACCCTCCCTGCCATTCTTGCAAAGGCCAAATGAATAGGGCGTCAACTGAAACTGGGGCGAAAATTCAATATACTTGGCCTGAAAATGGCGAAACCAAGACTTGGACCGCTGGGCAGAAGCGGAGACGGAGATAAGTATGAATAAGAGATTTGCGGCGACCTATTTTGATGCGTCCAGCGAGGATGAAGTTATAACAGTCGGATTTGCGGATAGTCATGATGAACCTTCGGAGTTCATTATTCTTCAACGAGCCGACGAGGTTGATGAGCAGGACGAAGATCTCGAACAAGATACTTACTATGTCGAGATGGGTGAGCCCGGTGTCGCTGGTTATGGTGGTATAGAGAAAGTCGAGGTTTTTTCAGAAAAAATTATTTTGAGTTTCTTGAAAACCTGTGATTGGGTAAAGCCGCTGAATGCCGTGCAGATAGATATTTCAAACTCTGTAGTAGGGAGGGATGATATTTATGCGGCATTAGATGGAATATTTATGGGGGAGGTGGCTCTCATTCGACGTTGAAACCAATCGGCATAAGAGTCAGCTGGTGCTGGTTTTTTGTCAAGCGCTTATTTAATCACTTCAAGCCTACCTGCTTCACGGTGTCGGTAGTCAAGGCGGGATGTGGATTATTTTTTGTCCGACTTTCCCGAGGTATAAAATTGAGGTGGTGAATGTTTGATGAGTTGATTTTTGAGGGTGGCGGTATTGATCCAAGCAACCCCTATCTTGGGGGCGGTGCATACCTGCCGGGGTCTATTTGTTGGCCGTTGGATCGTCAAGGAAACCCCAAGCTACATTTGGCTTGTTTTCCGCTATCCTTCATCGAAAAGCATAGCGATGCCAAGGTGGCCGGATCGAATCTGGTTTCGATATTTGTGCCTTACTCGAAGTCAAGTGATGATTATATTGATGAGGTCATGGAGGATGGTGGCGAAGTTTTGATTTATGCCCCAGGGGATCATGTTGTAAGTGGCGGGGGGGAGGAGATCTCGCCTGCTAAGCTGATTATGGTGGTCGAGAATGCCGGTGAAGACAGTGATGAAAACGGGGTTGCAAAAATTGGAGGGGTTCCGTGCTGGCTTCAAGATGAAGAGGATACTGAGGGGTTGAGCTTTGCTCTGCAAATCAATAGCTCTCGCTTGAATAAGGCGGCTCCTTCTCATAAGGGAATATTGGTGGGTGGCCTTGGAATTTTAATGATTGGGGAGCGTGAGGGGAGGGTAGAGGGACGATTTATAGTTCAAACAACTTGATTACTTTTCCGGCTGGTGGTTTTGGCTGGGACCAGATGCGGCGAGTCAAACGCCTGCGTGAGCTGTGCTGCGATTCCACCTTGTATCAAAAAAAGGGGACGGATGTCAGTGAGGAATTTACATGTCAACAGTAGACGCTTTGAAGGGATTCCTTGAGGCCATGCTGGCCAGGGAGGTATCACTGAACTCCAAAAAGCGAAGCTCGGATTACAAGGAAAACTCAGATTGTCGTGATCAGATCAACAAGGGGGCGAGAGAGGAACTGGCCGCGATCTTCGATACATTTCTTACTGAACGAGCGGTTGCTGATTTTGGTAAAGCAAAGATGGATACGCTTGGGACCGGTCGGCCGCCCGAGTATGAACAAGAAATTCTCGCGGATACATTGACCCCTGAGGGCAAGGGGGTAAGTGTTGAAACGCTTCGTAATAAAGGGTTGAAACAACGGTTCAAATATGTGTTTGTTGAATGTCCAGAAGGGCTCAGGTTGAATGAGCTATATATATTCCGCGGTGAACAAGAGGGGTGGGCGCGTAGATCTTCAGTCTAGGTGTACGGTCCCGGGATGAGAGGGCGCGGTTTGATAGTGAATCGCTCTGGTTTTTTCGAAAACAATGTGTCCCCCGAAGCTATTGGTCGCGCCGTTGGGATACCGAGGCGGCTCCACGCCGTTGTCAGTGCGGGTTGTGTGGATCTTGTATGGAAACGCCTGCACTACCTGACGGGGGATTGATTGTGATGCCGGCAGTAAGTGAACCCCAACAGATCAATGAACGAGGCGTTGGAGTAGAATGAGAGAACTTCAACGTAGATGGGCTTCAGGCCAGCTGATAGGTTTGGATATTGTCTATTGCGGGGCGGCCGCTGTGAGGTTTATAGATATTGACTCTGTCGAGAACGATAAGCTCACGGGTACTTTTGGCAGAGAATATAAATTTTTTTTTGGGGCGAGGCTACACTTGTCGAGTTGCTTGGCGGTGACGATGTCTGGTCGAGCGTGCAGGTGAACAACAAGTTGTCGCTGGAGAGCGGGCAGGTAATGCTGTGCGGTGAGGGCGAGATGGGCAATGAGGGCTTTATCGCCAGGACGAACAAAGACAATAATCTTGAATGGTTTTTGTTTTCGACGACATCCAATCCGTTTGTAGATATGAGGCGCCAAGGGGATTTGGTCTATGTTCAGTCCACGCATAATTTTTGCGTTGTCTTGAACGTATTGGATGATGAAGTCTTTATTGTCAATGAAGGGGTTTCCACGTCTGAGTAATTATCAATGTTCTCGTTGAAGTTGAAGGTGTAAAGGCTTGCATTTGCCGGCCTGGTGAGTAGCGTAGCGGTGAGCGCGGAGACAGTCTGGAGAGCATTCATGGAAGAAGAGTTGGCCAGTGCACTATCGAGCCAATTGGAGGATAGTTTCGAGCTCTGGCGTTTGAGATTGATACTTGTTGACTTCAAGGCGAGAGGCATGACGAAAGGTGAAATGCTTTCGTGTCTTGAAGCACTCAGGGTGACTTGCGATGAAGATTCAATTTTGGAGTTGATGGATATCGTTGAGGGGTACTGCAATTCTAATCTATTTATTTTTAAATAAAATAATGGAGTTTTTCGTTTTGCAAGGAGTGTCAGGTGAGAAGTGAGAACGAAGCGTTCGTTCTAAGACGGAAGGATGTAATCAACCTCTTGCAGGAGGCGGAGTTCATCGTGGTATCGCTCGAAAACCTGAGCCAGCACTACGAGGCCAGTGGCGAAAAAAGCTATGCCACCTGCAATGAGTACTGCACAGAGCTGACGGGCTTCATCGACGCAGAGAATGTAACCGCGCGTCTGGCCAGTATGCGATCGCTCATCAGCAGGTTGTTCGACGACACGCTCGGCGACGATGACATGAGCGACCTGGAGCGAGCGTTGGAGCCCGTGATCGTCTGGGAGCGTCCAGGGTTCTGCGAGACGGCGATGCCGTCTTCATTCGAGCGCTGGCAGAGCCGACAACTCGTTCTTGGATCTGCTGAAATGGCGCCGGCCAATCCGAAGCTCCAACGCAAGACCGGCCTGGTACTTGCGTATCATGAAGCGTTGGCTGTGCATGAAGTGCTCGAATTCTTGCTGATCTCCCTGAGAAACATCGGGTTGTACTACTACGTTCGGGATGAAGTGACCCCAGAAGACGAACTCGCCTATCGCGTGGAGACGGCGAAATTCGTCGAGACCAGCCAGATGGTGTGCCGGTTGAGTGAAATCAGGCGGATGCTGTGTGACCGGTTCGCGCTTGTGTTCGGTGGTGGTGAACTTGAGAAGGCCAGGCGCAAACTGTCGGCACAGCGGTTCTGGAGCGAGGCGGATATCGGCACCTGGGATGAGCGGATCAAGGCCAAGTTTGCATCGCAACCGTGTGAGGATTGACGGCCATGGCTCCACATTTTCCCAGCGAACTGCGCAAGCTGGTTTTCGAACTGGTACCTGATGAAGATGACTATCCGCCAGTCGCCAGTGAGGCCATCTGGGGTATTCGGCTGGGGCCGAGCGAGTACCGCCTGGATAACACGCCCTGGTATGTCTATGGCGCCAGCAAGGGTGACGTCGTCACGGTCGCGGCGCGCGACGGCGAACTTATCGCCGAGAGTGTTGTGCGCCAAGGTGGGCACTCGACCTTGCGTGTCTATGCCGAAGGCGATGCCAGAAAGGCCGAGATGGTGCGGGAGATTACGCGAAGAGGGGGTGTTTGCTCGGTCAGCTCGAAGTGCTCGTTGTTTGCCGTCGATATCCCGCCTGACGTGTCGTTCGCGGCAATCGATGACTATCTCAGTGGCGCTGTGGAAGAGGGCGAAGTCGAGTACGAGGATGCCTGCCTGCAACATCCGGGCATAGACCGGGAGCGTGTGTTGGAATGCGCGAGCCTTTCCACGTTGCTGGACATTCTCGCCAAATGAACCTGAATAGACCCATTGCCTTGCATCCCAAAAAACTTCAAAACCTCCAGACCATGAGCCGTGGCGACAGGTTCGCCTACTTCCTGCGTAAGGTTTCGGACTGTGAAGAAGTCTGGGGGCTGCATGACAACGGTTGGGCAACCTCGGGATTCGCCGATGGCGAGGCTGTTCCCTTCTGGCCGGAGGCGGCACTGGCGATGAGCTGTGCAACGGCAGAGTGGTCCGGTTACCAGGCGCGAAGCATCCCGCTGGGTGATTTCCTGGCGAAGTGGCTCCCCGGGATGCAGGCCGACCGACGCGTGTGCCAGGTCTTTCCAGTGCCACAGTGCCAAGGGTTGGTCATGACGGCCGGTGACCTGGCAAGGGCACTCTGGCAGGTGATGGATTGAGACACGACGATTGAAGCGTGGACAGTGCGTGACGACCCGTCACGAAGCCCGGATACGAACAAGGAGTTCCACTTTTGAGCAGCAGGGAACAAGCGGCTTACCCCTACTTGAAGCATTTTGTGCAGTTGCTCTCCAGGCGGGACGGTGCTGCGCTTGCCGATGAATTCGGGCTTGGCTTCGCGGTGGTCGAGGAGTTGCTCGAGTGCGTGCAAGGGTATTACGCCCCCTCTCAAGTCCTTTCCATTGCGCCCCTGGAAAACCACCGGCAGTGTCTACCGGGGTGTCGGCCTTTGATCGACTTCTTCGACATGGATGACGGTATGTTGGGCGCCGAATGCGTATTGCTGGTGAACGATGAGCCGGGGGAAGCAGTTCTGCATCTGGGCTTTTCGTTCCAAGGCGATCACTGCGAACTGCACTTCAAGTACATCGGGGCCTAGGGCTTATGCAGAAAATTCATTTCCCATTGGTCATCGTCGACGACTATCCGCCTGTCTCCAGCGAAGGGGTATGGGCACAGCCGTTGGATGACGGCACGTTCCGGGTCGACAACATTCCCTTCTACAGCCGGGACGCCTGCCTTGATGATCGGGTCAGTGTAATAAGGGGAATGGATGGCGAGTGGCTATTTCAACGAGTAGAACTGGACTCCGGCAACAGCACGCTACGCATCATCTTCTTCGATCAAGGGGTGCCGGCCATCGAGACGGTGCTGGAGGAGTTGGAGAACATGGGCTGTGGCTGGGAGGGGCTGAACCAACGGTTCTTCTCGATCAACGTGCCTGCGACGGTAAGCTTCGATGCTGTGGTCGAGCGGCTTGACCCGTTGGCCGAACGTGAATGGCTGGACTACGAGTACGGACTGATTCGGCAATGAACGGCTGACGGCAATGAGGAGGGAAAGAGCGGTTGGACCAGACGATCTTCGAGCAATGGAAAATGCAACTTGAGGTACTCGACCGTTACGAAAACCAGGCGGACTGCCAGATGTTTCTCGCAATGGTGGAGGCGGTAACGCACTGCCTGAGCGATGACGTCATCGATGTGCTGCTGGGGACCTTTGGCAATGCGCACGACCATGGTGTGCAGGAATCAGTGATGCGGGTGCTCGACCAGGCACCGCCCCAGCGATATGCAGCACGGCTTGCCGCCGGTTTCGAAGCGCTGATGAATGTTTCCAGCGAGCGCGAATGGCCGCTGATTCTGTTAGGGCGGCTTTTCAACAGCAATGGTGATAGCGGCGCGGCTGCACTGCTGGAACAGGTGGCAAAAGGTGATGTACTGCATGCCTTCCTGCGCAGCGATGGCTTTCTCGAGGAATATCCACAAGCCGAAGTGCTTCTGCTCAGATATGGCTTGTGAGGGGCATCGTCTAATGAATGACAGGTTTACAAGGATGCAGACGCTGAGGCTGCACAACGAAGGAGTGTTGAATTGACGGATACGCAAATGTCCCGCCTGGAGAAACTGTTGTCGATCTCAGGCGAGCCCCTGGCCTTGCCCGACACGCTCGATGCACGGAGCCGGGACTTGGCAGGCACGAGGGCCGATGAGTTGGAAAGCCTGCTGTTACGGCGCAATGGTTTCTACGCGTTTGAAAGCGCGTTGCATGTGTTTGCCACAGGAGCGACCGCGCCGGGTAGCGAATCCAGCCTGCAGCAGTGGAATACCCCGGAGCTGTGGCGCTTTGAATTCCCTGAGCTGGAAGAAGCGCCGGTGCTGTTCTTCGCCGAGGACGTGTTCGGCGTGCAGTTCTGCCTGCGCCAGGGCCAGGTGCACACGTTCGAGCCGGAGACCGGCAAGTTCGAATACCTGGCCGATGACCTGGAGGGCTGGGCCGCGGAAATCCTGGCCGATTACAAGTTCTTGACCGGATGGCCCCTGGCGAATGCCTGGCAAGCGCTGCACGGTCCCTTGGCCCAGGGCCAGCGGTTGCTGCCCATCACGGGGTTTGCCTTCGGTGGTGCATTCGCGGTGGAGAACCTGCGCGCGGGCGATGCCATCGAGGGTATGCGCTACCGGGGCTGCATCGCACAGCAGATGAAGGGTCTGGCCGCTGGTACCGTGGTGAAATTCACGGTCACCTGATGGCTCCTCGGGAAGCCAAACGGATTGATGGCCTATGGCCTGCGATCCGCTGCGCTATGTTAGGCTTTCGCCATCGGCAGCGACGCCTCCCTTCTGACACGGAGTTCACCCCATGAAAGACATCATCCGCCTTGGCGATTCCACCACCCACGGTGGCAAGGTGCTCGGCTCCTTCGGCAACACCAACGTCAACGGCAAGCCCATCGCTGGTGTCGGGCACATGGTCAGTTGCCCGCTGTGCAAGGGCGTGTTCCCGATTGTCGAGGGCAGCGCCACCTATAACGTCGACGGCACGCCGGTGGCCCTCGACGGGCACAAGACCGCTTGCGGCGCGGCGTTGATTGCCAGTGGGCCGAAGAGTGGTGTGGCCAGCTAGTAGATACGACGTTTTGCTTGTGGGTAACCGATTGCCTGTGTTCGCCGGCAAGCCGGCTCCTACGGGGTTGGTGCAGGACTCTGGGAGTGGCGTTTGGCCCGGCTGTGCCGGGCATCGCCAGCAAGGCTGGCTCCTACGGAATCGCGTTGCGGTGGAGCAGGGGAACCGAGCAGCCGGTTGACTTCGTGCAGGTCGCTTTCCATCAGGGCGCCCACGGCTGCCTTCAAGCGCAGCTGGGCCTGCAGGGTGTCGTAGCGCGCCCGGGACAGCTGTTGCACGATGTCGGTGAAACGCCCCTGAGCCTCCAGCACGTCGATGCTCACGCGCACCCCCACCCGGTACCCCAACTGGTTGGCTTCCAACGCCGACCTGGCCGAGAGTCTCGCCGCCTCCAGCGCCTGCACCTGGGCCCTGCCATCGAGCACGCCCAGCCAAGCCTCACGCACCTGCAACTGCGCGGTGCGCTTGGCTTCTTTGTACTGGGCCTCGCCTTGGGCGCTCAATGCCTGGGCCTGGCGCACCGCCGAGCTGGGGCGCCCACCCGCGTACAGCGGCAGGCTCAGGCGCAGGCTGACGCTTGTCAGGTCGCTGCGCGCGGCGCCGATGTTCGGCTGCTGCTGCACACCTTGGCTCGCCACCAGGTCGAGCGTGGGCAGGTGCTCGGCCTTGCGGCTGCGCACTTCGTTCTGGGCGATGGCCAGGCGCAAGGCTTGCGTCTGCACCTCGTAGGCGTCCTGCTGCGCCGCGGCCAACCAGGCGCCGATATCGGCGGGATGCGGTGGCGCCAGGCTCACGCCCTCGCGCAGGCCTTGCAGGGGGCCAGGGGTTCGGCCGGTGATCCGCGCCAGTACGTGGCGGGCCAGTTCGACCTGGCTGCCGGCCTTGATCGAGGCGGCCAGGGCCGCGTCGGCGCTGGCCTGTGCCTCGTGCACGTCGGCAATGCTGACGTTGCCCAACTCGAAATGCTTGCGGGCGCTGGCCAGTTGCTGGGTATCGGCGGCATGCTGCTGGCGCAGGGCATCCACGCTTGCTTCCGCGCTCAGGATCGCGAAGTACGCTTCGGCCACGCGCAACAGCAGCGCCTGGCGCGCTTCGTGGTAACGGCTGATGGCCAGGGCGGTCTGTTGGCTGCCCTGCTGGTACTGGACCCAGTTCTTCCAGCGGAACAATGGTTGCACCAGCTGGAGGCTGTAGGTCTGGCTCTGCCGGCGATAAGTCATCGCCTCGTTGTCGAGCTGGTATTGGGTGCGGTTCCAGGCGTTCTGCGCCTGCAGGGACAGTTCGGGCAGCAGGCCGGCGCGGGCTTGCATCTCGGCCTCCAGGCCTGCCTGGTGCTCGGCCTGGGCCGCAGACCATTGCTGGTCGTTGAGCAGGGCGTCCTGGTAGATGCTGAGCAGGTCGTCGGCCTGGATGGCCAGCGGCAGGCACACCAGCACCAGGCCGAGCAGACGTGCGGCAAGGGGCATCAGGCGGGCTCCGGCAGGGCTGTGCGCCGCCAGTCCTCGATGATCGCCCCTTTCTCCAGGCGCACCACGCGGTTGGCCAGGGCGATGGTCTCCTGGCGATGGGCGATGCTGACGCGGGTCATGCGCATTTGCTGCATGGCTTTTGCCACGCATTGCTCACTGTGCAGGTCCAGGTGGCTGGTGGCTTCGTCCAGGGCCAGGATCTTCGGTTGCCTGTACAGCGCCCGCGCCAGCAGCAAGCGTTGCCGCTGGCCACCGGACAGGCCGCTGCCCATCTCCGCCACCAGGGTCTGGTAACCCATGGGCATCTGGCTGATCGTGTCGTGGATATAGGCATGCCGCGCCGCTGTTTCGATTCCACCCTGATCGGCGTGGGGATCGAAACAGGCGATGTTCTCGGCGAGGGAGCCGGCCAGCAGGTGGTCGTCCTGCATCACCGCGCCCACCAGGCTGCGCAACCCCTCGACCCCCAGTTGGCGCACCGGGATGTCGCCGATCCGTATCTCGCCTTCAGTGGGGTGCAACAGGCCGAGCATCAGCTTGAACAGCGTGGACTTGCCGCAGCCCGATGCGCCGACGATCGCCAGCGAGTCGCCGGCGGCAATGGTCAGGGACAGGTTGCGCAGGATCCAGGGCTCGCCCTCGGCATAGCGGAAGGAAACATCCCGGAACTCCAGGCAGGGTTCGATGCGCTGCACGTCGGTTTCCAGCTGCGCCCTCGCTTCGGCGGGTTCCAGGGCGATATCCGCCAGGCGCTCGGCATGCAGCGACAGCATCCTGATCTCGACCCCCAGGTCGATCAGCTTGCTGGCGCGCCCGGTGAACTGGCTCTTGTACGCCAGGAAGGCGAGCAACATGCCCAGCGACAACCCGCCCTCCAGCACCGCCAGGCCGCCGACATACAGCAGCAACATGCCTTCGATGCCGAAGATCAGGGTGTTGAGGCTGGCGAATGCCAGCAGCATCTTCTGGGTGGTGACGTCGCGGTTCTGCACATCGGCCAGCAGGTTTTGCCAGGTGGCCAGGCGCGCCGAGGTCATGTTGAACAGCTTCAGCGGCATGACCGTGCGGATGGTTTCGAGGAAGTACGAGTTCTCCCGGGCGGCCAGCACGATTCGCTCTTCCGAGGCATTGCGCAAGGGGTGGTAGAACGCCAGTCGCAGGGCTGCGTACAACAGCACCGCCACCCCCACGATGCCGGTCAGCGTGGTGCTGTACAGCAGCATCATCCCCAGGGTGATGAAGGTGACCAGGCCATCCAGCACCACGGTGACAGCGCCATTGGTGAAGACCGTGCGAATAGCCGCCAGCGACTGGAAGCGCGCGGTGATGTCCCCCAGCTGGCGCTTTTCGAAGAACGGCCAGGGCAGGCGCAACAGATGGCTGAAGAGGTTGCCCGACCATTGCAGGGCCAGTTGCTGGTTGAGGCGCAGGTTCATCCAGCCCCGGGCCATGCGCAGGGCGAAGTCGACCAGCAGCAACAGGCAGCCCCCCATCACGGCCAGCAGCAGCAAATGGCGGTCGGCGGAAACCAGGGCGCCGTCGACCACCCACTGCGTGACTTGGGGCGAGAGCAGGGCCACCACTTCCAGCGCCAGGGCCAGTACCAGGATGTTACCCAGCGCGCGTTTGAGCCCCTGCACCCGGCCGGTCAACGCCCTCAGCCGCAGGCGAGGCTTGTGCTGGGCGGGTACGAACTCGGCGTTGGGTGAAAGCTCAAGGGCCACCCCGGTGAAGTGCCGGGAGGCTTCTTCCAGTGTGATCACCAGGCGCCCACGGGCCGGGTCGAGAATCACCAGGCGGCCAGCCTTGAATGCCTCCAGCACCACGAAGTGGTTCAGGTTCCAGTGCAGGATGCAGGGGGTACGCAGCTGGCGGATTTCCTCCAGCTCAAGGCGCAATGGCCGGCAGGTAAAGGCCAGGTGCTGGGCATGGCGGATCAGCTGCGCCAGGCTGGTGCCCTTGCTTGAAACGGCAAAGCGCCGGCGCAGGGTCGCCAGGTCCAGGTGCAGGCCATGGGCGGCGGCGATCATCACCAGGCAGGCCAGGCCGCACTCCTGGCTTTCGGCCTGCAGGGTCACGCGCATGCTTCAGGCTCCGGCTTTATCAGGCAGCACATGGCCAATTCAGGGGCGCATCAGTTCGAGGATGTCCTGTCGGCAGAGCTCGAACACCAGCGTTCGCAGTTTCGCCGGGTCAAGCTCGGGCAGCTCGGTTGTCAGTTGCTGCACGGAAATGCCGGGTGAATGCTCGATCTGGCGCACCAGGCGCAACGCCGTTTCGTCGAGCTGGAGTCGGGTACCGTTGGCGATTAGCTGGTTGCGGGCCACGGACAGGGTACTGTTGGCCGCCAGCCGCAGTACCGAGTCGTCGGGCAGTTGGTTGACGGTGCTGTTGCCGAAAACGTCGATGGCCAGTGGCGTCTCGACACGTTGGGCGGCATCGAACTGCTCCATGAAATGCCGGTAGTGGGCCGGGTCGCTGATCAAGCCTGCGAGTTGCGAGGCCAGCAACGACAGGGTCTCGCTATCCCGCTCGAAGGTGCTCATCGCCTGCCGCGCCGAGGCCAGCTCCGGCAGTTTCTGCAGGGACCATTGCACATAGTCCAGGGTGTTGGCCGGGAATGTGCCGACGGAGAGGTGGAAGGTTTCTTCCTCGAAGGGCAGAGGGTTGTGCCACCAGCCTCGCGGCAGGTACAGGACATCTCCAGGCTCCAGGACGATGTCCATGCACGGCTCGGCGGGGCAGGGGTAGTCCTGCTCCAGGTCCTTGCTCTGCTGCATGTACAGCGGGTCGGCGAAGCTGGGTTCGTAGATGATCCAGCGTTTGCGCCCCATCAGCTGGATGGCAAAGATGTCGCGCGTGTCCCAATGGGTCTGGAAGGAGGCCTGGCGGCCGAATGCGGCGTATGCGCTGCTGACCGTCTGCCGGCCAGTAAGCTGCGCCACCTGCCGGGCGAACCCATGGACCTTGGGTTCGTTGACGATCTTGTTGGCGATCAGCGTTGCGCCGTTTCTCATGCGCTCATAGACCGCCGACTTGTTCAGGCGGTGCCGGACCATGCCGACGTCATGGAAGGTTTCGATGTACTCGTGCTTGGGCACCAGGCCGTTGTGCAGGATCTTGAAGTCTGGGGATTCGACGTTGTTGCGCGTGATGATCTGGTTGGCGTCAGCCCAGGAGAAATCGGCGGAGGGCGTGAATGCTTGTTTGATGAAGAGCGGCTTCTTGCCTTGGTAGTGTTCGGCAAACGCTTGCTTTGAGACTTTGAAATCAATGATCACGACGCGCTCGAAATAACAATTTTTGAGCAAGATTGCTCTAGAGGGGGTTGGCTTGAAGTGGGTGTAGGTAGAAAGTAGCTACTTTACCAAGTCGAAGAAAACGGCTACGGGGTAAGACCAGCGATCTGATAGTGCGGCGGCAATAATGGCGGGTATGCCAATCATCAGCGGCATCTCGACGGTTTTTGATAACGTAATGCCCAGGAGCCGTAAAAGACCCTTTATTATCAGTGCGCCGCCCATGACCACCGCGATACACAGGAATAACCTGACCAGCTCTACATTTTCCATTTCACACGTTCTCCCACGGCTATCGGCATGGCCATGCGCATTCTGGAAACACCGATAGTCATGCAGGCAGGGTAGGGGTTAGCGGTTGTAGTTGGTGCCGGCGGCATCCATGCCACTGGTGATGAAGCCGCCGATCATGCCGCCGTAGAAGGCTGACTGCCCGCCACCGATCGCCATGGAGGTGCTGGCGCCAATGCCTGCAGGGCCGGTAAAGAAGCCCACTGCGGCACCGCCAGCCACCGTGCCGATAAAGCCGTTCATCGAACCGCCGCCCGCTGCGGCTTCATAGCCGATGTAGCCGGCACCCGCGACAACGGCACCGGCGACGGCGCCGGGGATGCCGAAACCACCCGCGACGACTTCCAGGTCTTCAACTTTAATTTCTTTCACGCGATCATCCTCATCATTGTTGTGGTGGCCGATATCAGTAGCTTGTTTTTTATTGAGCGATCAGGTTGGCTGGATTGCAGGTTGGGAAGAGTCATTGCAATACCCAGGGAGCACTGAAAAAACAGTGGCATGATCAATCGGCGGCGATAATAGGCGTGTGTAATGACTGGCTGTATCCGACAGATGTAGGGGGTGTCGCGGTCAGTACCTGGCTTTTGAGGCAATCAACTCCATGCGGGTGCGGACCCCGCTCTTGCGCAAGAGCGCGGAGACATGATCGCGCACGGTGTAGTCGCTGATACTCAGGTCGAGTGCAATCTGTTTGTTGGTTTTTCCAAGTAGCAGCAACTGCAAAACATCCGACTCTCTTCTGGTCAGGTCCATAACGATTCCGTAATACTTTTCTTTGTTAGACATTCCAGCTACCCGGGTCTCGTTCCCGGGCTTGAATCAATCGTGAAACCTGCCTGTCACCGAATAGAGCGGTTCCAGTGCCCATTCATAGAGTCTTCGCCGGTCCTGGAGCACATCCGCCTCCAGCAGCATGCCTGCCTGCAGCGGTTGACGCTGCCCGTACAGGGCGATGTCGGGAGCGTCGAGTGCCACGGTGACTCGGTAGAACAGTTCAGCCGGCGCGCCTTGCCCTTGCAGGGCGGTGGCGATGTGCGCGGGTAGCTCCTGCGTGGCATAGGGGCTCTTCGCGACATCGACGACGCGGCCGTGGGCCATGCCGAACTTCTGGTACGGATAGGCGGCATAGCGCATCAACACCTTCTGGCCCGGCTCGATGAAGCCTGCCTGGCGTGGCGCGGCATACAGGTGGGCATACAAGGTGGCGCCCCGGGGGATCAGGCTGGCCAGTAACGCACCGGCATTCACCTGCTGGCCGACCTGCGCGCTCAGCCCGGTCAGGGTACCGGCGTATGGCGCCACATTGACCAACTCGCTGCGCGCCTGGTTCTCGGCCTGCTCCTGCTTGACCAGTGCGGTGGCGCTGTCGGCCTCGCTCATCTCGCTGCGATGACGCAGTTCGGCTTCCTGGCGCTGGGCCAGCAACCCGGTACGTTCGCGCTCCAGGCTGGCGCGTGCGCGCTGATTGCCCTGCAACTGCCCCTGCAGGGTCAGCCAGTCGCCCTCGGCCTGCTGCAACTGCGCTATAGAAATGAAGCCGGCGTCGACCAGTTCCTGCTGGCGCCCCAACTGCACTTTGGCCAGTTCCGCACGGCGTTGCAGCAGGCGGACTTCCTCGGCGAACTGCTGAAGCTCACTGGCAATCGTCGCCAGGCGAGTGTCGAGCATGTGCGACTGGCTTTTCAGGCGCTCGTCCGCCAGTGCCCGGTTGCGCAACAACAGGTTCAGGCGCTGCCCCAGCTGCTCGGCGATCATCGCCTGTGTCCCGCCAGCCCCGGACAGACGTTCGCCGGAGATCACGAACAACACATCGCCCTTTTCAACCTGCTGACCTTCCGTGGCGCGCACCTGCGTCAGCAGGCCGGTCCCGGTGGCGGTCAGGCGCAACATGCCGTGCTCGGGCATCAACAGGCCGCGCACAGTGGCTTTGCGGGTATAGGTTCCAAAGTAGGCGAAAGCCGCGATCAACACGATCAGCAGGCCGGCCACCAGGGCGGCGATGCGGTATCCCCATGGCTGATGGATCAGGACATTGCCGAAGCGCTGTTCCTGAACCGCCGCGACGGCTTCCGGGCGGAACAGGGGAGTGGCGGCGGCTGAAGGGGCGGGCATCAATGCGAACCTGTTGAAATTATCATGGGCGTCTTCCTGCGCGGCGCGGATGATAATTCATAGCGAATAGTAACAATATTCATTTGTGAAAAAATCCGAACATATATGTTGCCAATCGTTTCCTCGTTGGCAGGCTCTGCGTTGGGGGTCTTGAGGCATCAGGGGGCTACCCAGCTTTCAGGCGGTGCGGTGTAGTCTTGGGCCTGCCCCCTCACCTGCACTTTTCTAGTCGCGAGGCGTTCATAGGTCGATGACTTGATCAGGCGGTGCCTGTCCCGATTTACTCCTGCTTGGTGACCAGACCGTCGTGGGGGATCTTGAAGTCGTCAGATTCGATACTGCCGTGCTCAATTATCTCATTGGCGTCGGGTTAAAGGTGACAGCGGTGTGTTAATGGCGATATTGGTTTTTGGCGTTTCAATTGTTTGCTGGCGGCGCACTCTCTAGTTTTCCAGGCAAATGGTTGGTCCAGGCAGTATCTAGTCCGCGATTTATAACGCCCCTTCCGCCATCGCTCTATACAAGCTCACGTTTCGTTGGCTGGATTGCATGGCGGTAAATGTATTTCTGTTTTTAGCGAAGTGGAAGGGTTTTGCTTTTGCAGTTACTTTGTCAACCCGAGTAGAGAAACTAATGCTTGCGAATAAGTGTTTGTGATGTGAGCTGCGATTATGGCGGGCACGCCGGTGAGCAATGGAATCTCCAGAGGCTCCGGGATTCTGGGCTTAAAAATCCAAAGGAGCAGTTTCATTAGTATGCAGCTGATGAGGGCTGCGCTTACTGTAAGGCTGAGCCTGATTGCTTCAAGGGGCTCCATGTTTAGCATTCAATGATGCCTAATGCGTCGGCCAATGTACGTGACCAGCGATCGGCGATGTAGATCGCTACTAAGGTGGACAAGGTGATGGCAAGCGAAAAGTATAAGGGATCCGATATGTTTTTTTTGAAACAGGAAAGTATGATTTTTATCATAAATAAAACTAGCAGGCTCGCACCTATGTTAAGTGCAAATCTTAATACGCCGAAGGCATCCATGTTTTATTGATCCATTGCTGATGCGCCCACTAGGAGTGGGGTTGTTGCGGCTATCGGTTATAGTTAGTCCCTGCAGCATTCATCCAGTTGTTTAGCATTCCGCCTGCCATACCGCTATAAAAACTGACCTGTGTGCCTGCGATAGCTCCGGCTGCAACAGCTTGCGCACCTGCAGGGCCAGCTACGAAGCCGCCGATAGCACCTGCCGCCACAGTCGTTGCAAAATCATCGATCGAGCCTTCGCCTTTCATGGTTTGGTACCCGATGTAGCCGGCTCCGGCGACGGCTGCACCGACAACAGCTCCGGGGATACCGTACCCACCCGCGATGAGTTCGAGCTCTTCAATGTGTAAATCCTTCACCGCGGATCTCCTGAAATATGATGAAATATGAGGGGCGGGTGTGGGTTGACGAAAGTAGCGAATACGCATCCGAGCCGATAGCGTCCTCAGCGGCAGAATGGGTAGGAGACCTCCCGCAAACTCGTCGTACTTGAGAGTGGCCCAGCAATAGCCCGGCTCCCACTCAAACCATGACCCAGGTCATCCCACTTCCCGATTTCTTGACTAGTCTTAACCGTTGGCGGCGTCTGCCTGCCGCCACCGTGAAGTCCCTGAGGCGCCGGCCATGTCCCGCGCGCCCGAACCTGATCAGGAGTGCGCGATGGACCTCAACCGTCGGCAATTCTTCAAGGTCGCCGCCGTCGGCCTTGGAGGCTCGAGCCTCGCGGCGTTGGGCATGGCCCCGACACCCGCGTTCGCCGAGCAGGTGCGCCACTTCAAGCTGGCGCACACCATCGAGACCCGTAACACCTGCCCCTACTGCTCGGTCGGCTGCGGCCTGATCATGTACAGCCAGGGTGACGCGGGCAAAAACGTCAAACAGAACATCATCCATATCGAGGGCGACGCGGACCATCCGGTCAACCGCGGCACCCTGTGCCCGAAAGGCGCCGGCCTGCTGGACTTCATCCACAGCCCCAGCCGCCTCAAGTACCCCGAGGTGCGCAAGCCGGGCAGCAACGAGTGGACCCGCATCGGCTGGGACGAAGCCCTCGACCGTGTCGCCGACCTGATGAAACAGGACCGCGACGCCAACTTCATCGAGAAGAACGCCCAGGGCCAGACGGTCAACCGCTGGCTCACCACCGGCTTCCTCGCCGCGTCCGCCGCTTCCAGCGAAGCGGGCTACATGACGCACAAGGTGATCCGTTCGCTGGGCATGCTGGGGTTCGATAACCAGGCGCGTGTCTGACACGGCCCGACGGTGGCAAGTCTTGCCCCGACGTATGGCCGTGGCGCGATGACCAATCACTGGTCTGACATCGCCAACGCAAACCTGGTCCTGGTGATGGGCGGCAACGCCGCTGAAGCGCACCCGTGCGGCTTCAAGTGGGTGACCGAAGCCAAGGCGCACAACAAGGCGCGGCTGATCGTGGTCGACCCGCGGTTCACCCGTACCGCTTCCGTAGCCGACTATTACGCGCCGATCCGTACCGGCAGCGACATCGCCTTCATGGGCGGGCTGATCAACTACCTGCTGAGCAACGACAAGATCCAGCACGAGTACGTGCGCAACTACACCGACGTGTCATTCATCGTCAAAGAGAGCTATGGCTTCGAGGACGGGCTGTTCAGCGGCTACGACGCGGCCAAGCGCACCTATGCCGACAAGTCCGGCTGGGGTTACGAGCTGGGCGAGGACGGCTTTGCCAAGGTCGATCCGACGCTGCAGCACCCGCGTTGCGTCTACCAGCTGATGAAGCAGCACTACAGCCGCTACACGCCTGAGCTGGCGAGCATGACCTGCGGCATGCCCCAGGACCAGATGATGAAGATCTGGGAAGAGATCGCCACCTGCTCGGTGCCGGGCAAGACCATGACGATCCTCTACGCCCTGGGCTGGACCCAGCACTCCATCGGCGCGCAGATCATCCGCAGCGCGGCCATGGTGCAGTTGCTGCTGGGCAACGTCGGCATGCCGGGCGGCGGGGTCAACGCCCTGCGCGGGCACTCCAACATCCAGGGCCTGACCGACCTGGGGCTGCTGTCGAACTCGCTGCCGGGTTATCTGACCCTGGCCGGCGACGCCGAGCAGGACTACGCCGCCTACATCGACAAGCGCGCCTCCAAGCCGCTGCGACCGGGGCAGCTGTCCTATTGGCAGAACTACGGCAAGTTCCACGTCAGCCTGATGAAGGCCTGGTACGGCGCCAACGCCACTGCCGCCAACAACTGGGGTTACGACTGGCTGCCCAAGCTCGACGTGCCGGCCTACGACGTGCTGCGCATGTTCGAAATGATGGGCCAGGGCAAGGTCAACGGCTATATGTGCCAGGGGTTCAACCCGATCGCTGCGCTGCCGGACAAGAACCGCGTCACCGCGGCCCTGGCCAAGCTCAAGTGGCTGGTGATCATGGACCCGCTGGCCACCGAAACGTCCGAGTTCTGGCGCAATGCCGGCGCGTTCAACGACGTCGACACGGCCAATATCCAGACCGAGGTGATCCGCCTGCCCACCACCTGCTTCGCCGAGGAGGACGGCTCGCTGGTCAACAGCAGCCGCTGGCTGCAGTGGCACTGGAAGGGCGCCGACGGCCCGGGTGAGACCCGCACCGACGTGCACATCATGAGCGAGCTGTTCCTGCGCCTGCGCAAACGCTACCAGGCCGAAGGCGGCGCCTACCCCGACCCGATGCTCAACCTCAGCTGGCCGTACAAGGTCCCGGAAGAGCCTTCGCCGGAGGAGTTGGCCAAGGAGATGAACGGCTGGGCGGTCAGCGACCTCACCGATGCCACCGGTGCCACCCTCAAGGCCGGCCAGCAGCTGGCCGGCTTCGCCCAGATGAAGGACGACGGCAGCACCGCGTCCGGCTGCTGGATCTTCGCCGGCTGCTGGACCGAGCAGGGCAACCAGATGGCCCGGCGCGACAACAGCGACCCGTACGGCATGCACCAGGTGCAGAACTGGGCCTGGGCCTGGCCGGCCAACCGGCGCATCCTCTACAACCGTGCCTCCAGCGACCCGCAAGGCAAGCCGTGGGACCCGGAGAAGAAGCGCCTGGTGTGGTGGAACGGCAAGGCCTGGACCGGCACCGACGTGCCGGACTTCAAGGTCGATTCGCCACCGGAAGCAGGGATGAACCCGTTCATCATGAACCCCGAGGGCGTGGCGCGGTTCTTCGCCGTCGACAAGATGGCCGAGGGGCCGTTCCCCGAGCACTACGAGCCGTTCGAAACGCCGATTGGCATCAACCCGCTGCATCCGCAGAACAAGAAGGCCATCAGCAACCCGGCCGGGCGGATCTTCGATTCGGTGTGGGACACCCTGGGTACGCATGACGAGTTCCCCCATGCGGCGACCACCTACCGGCTGACCGAGCACTTCCACTTCTGGAGCAAGCATTGCCGGCTCAACGCCATTGCCCAGCCCGAGCAGTTCGTCGAGATCGGCGAGGTGCTGGCCAACGAGAAAGGCATCAAGGCCGGCGACCGGGTACGGGTGTCCAGCAAGCGCGGGCATATCGACGCGGTGGCGGTGGTGACCAAGCGGATCCGTCCGCTGCAGGTCAACAACCAGACCGTGCACCAGATCGGCATCCCGTTGCACTGGGGTTTCACCGGCGCCACGCGGCACGGCTACCTGACCAACACCCTGGTGCCGTTCCTCGGTGATGGCAACACCCAGACGCCGGAGTCCAAGTCGTTCCTCGTCAAAGTGGAGAAACTCTGATGGCCAGCCAAGACATCATCGCCCGCTCGGCCACCACCACCGTGCCACCCTCGGTACGCCAGCAGCAGGAAGTCGCCAAGCTGATCGACACCACCAAGTGCATCGGCTGCAAGGCCTGCCAGGTGGCGTGCTCGGAATGGAACGAACTGCGTGACGAGGTCGGCCACAACCACGGCACCTACGACAACCCCCAGGACCTCAGCGCCGAGACCTGGACCCTGATGCGCTTCACCGAGCACGAGCGCGACGACGGCAACCTGGAGTGGCTGATCCGCAAGGACGGCTGCATGCACTGCGCCGACCCAGGCTGCCTGAAGGCTTGCCCGAGCCCGGGGGCGATCATCAAGCACGCCAACGGTATCGTCGACTTCAACCAGGACCACTGCATCGGTTGCGGCTACTGCATCACCGGCTGCCCGTTCAACATCCCGCGCATCTCGCAGAAGGACCACAAGGCGTACAAGTGCACCCTGTGTTCCGACCGCGTGAGCGTGGGCCTGGAGCCGGCCTGCGTGAAGACCTGCCCGACCGGGGCGATCGTCTTCGGCAGCAAGGAGGAGATGAAGGTGCATGCCGACGAGCGCATCGTCGACCTGAAGTCGCGGGGCTACGACAAGGCCGGGCTGTACGACCCGGACGGCGTCGGCGGCACCCATGTGATGTATGTGCTGCACCACGCCGACACGCCACGGATCTACGCCGGCCTGCCGGACCAGCCGGTGATCAGCCCGCTGGTGGGGCTGTGGAAGGGCTTCACCAAGCCATTGGCGCTGCTGGCCATGGGCGCGGCGGTGCTGGCCGGGTTCTTCCACTACGTGCGCGTCGGCCCGCAGCGGGTCGAGGAGGACGAACACCCGGCACCTGTGGACAGCAGCGTGCATCAGGTGGACCCGGCGGTGCATGTCTATGATCCGAACCGCCCAGGCGGGCAGGGGGAGCAGCGGCCATGAACGACAACAAACCCATCCTGCGCTACAACGCCAACGAGCGGAGCAACCACTGGATCGTCGCGATCCTGTTCGTGCTGGCCGGGCTGTCGGGGCTGGCGCTGTTTCACCCGGCGCTGTTCTGGCTCAGCCACCTGTTCGGTGGCGGGCCGTGGACGCGGATCCTGCACCCGTTCATCGGCGTGGGCATGTTCGTGTTCTTCCTCGGGCTGGTGCTGCGCTTCTGGCGCGCCAACTTCATCACCGCCAACGACCGCCTGTGGCTGCGCCGTATTGACCGGGTGATGCTCAACAAGGAAGAGGGCGTGCCGCCGATCGGCAAGTACAACGCCGGGCAGAAGCTGCTGTTCTGGACGCTGCTGGCGTGCATGCTGGTGCTGCTGGTCAGCGGCGTGGTGATCTGGCGCGCGTACTTCAGCCATTGGTTCGGCATCGAGGTCATTCGTCTGTCCGCGCTGCTGCATGCCCTCGCGGCGTTCGTGCTGATCCTCAGCATCATCGTGCACATCTATGCCGGGATCTGGATCAAGGGCTCGATCGGCGCGATGCTGCATGGTTGGGTGAGCCGGGCCTGGGCGCGCAAGCACCATGAACTGTGGTACCGGGAAGTGACCGGCGACAAGACGCCACACAACCACGGTGGAAAAGAAGGATGACCGTTTGAGTACGATTCTCGAACCTGGGCAGATCGAAGCGTCGGCGGTGATGCCGCCGTTCCTGCACCTGCCCCCCGCCAACCTCTTCGAGGTGCGCGCCGCGCGGCTGGAGCACCTGGCAGAGGGCAACGCCCTGGGTGACTACCTGCAACTGATGGCCCGGCTGTGCCGGATTCAGCAGTGGCTTGTGGATAACCCGCCTGCTGGCTTGCCAGTGGCCGAAGAGCGCCAGCGCCTGTGTATAAGTCATGGTTTGCCGCCCCTGGCGGCCGACAGCCTGGTGCGTGAAGGGCCGTGGCTGGCCTGGTTGCAGGCGTTGCTCGAGCGCTTCGAGGCCGAATCCGACGGGCCACTGGCCGAGGCGCTGAATGCGCTGTGTGGCAGCGACGATGCCCAGCGCAAGGGCTGGGCGATTGCCCTGCTCGGTGGCCAGTACGACGCGGTGCCGGCGGCACTGGTGCCCTTTATCGGTGCTGCGTTGCAGGCGGCGTGGTCCAGCTGGCTGCTGGCCTTGCCTGCGCCCGAGCTCAAGCCAGCGGGCAGCCTGGCCCAGTGCCCGGCTTGCGGATCGCCGGCCATGGCCGGGGTGGTGCGCAACCGTGGCAAGCACAATGGCCTGCGTTACCTGGCCTGCTCGCTGTGTGCCTGCGAATGGCATGTGGTGAGGGTCAAGTGCGTGTACTGCGAGTCGAGCAAGGATTTGCGCTACACAAATCTTGACGATGACCGACATGCGTCAGGCAAGGCGCCTCTGCGCGCTGAGTGCTGCCCTGGGTGCGAGAGCTACCTCAAGCAGTGCTACCTGGAGAACGACGCCGCGGCCGAGCCGCTGGCCGATGACCTGGCGAGCCTGGCGTTGGACATGCGCTTGGACGAGGAGGGTTTCCATCGACTGGCGCCCAACCTGCTGCTGGCGCCGGGGGGAGGGTAACGGGTCTACACTGCAATACCGAGTTGCCCCCGTTCGCCGGCAAAGCCGGCTCCTACAGGCGTCCCATCGGACGGCACCTCTCCCGTAGGAGCCGGCTTTGCCGGCGAAAGGGCCAGAACAGACAACGGATCAGTCATAGGTAGTACCGCATGTCTTCAAGCCTCGCCAGCGACACCCCACGCCTGCCCTCCATCGATACCCTGCTGCGCCATCCGGTCTGTGCTCCGCTGATCGACCGTCATGGCCGCGACGCAGTGCTGGCCAGCCTGCGCCAACTGCTCGATGACTTGCGCGAGCCTGCTCGCCTCGGCCAACTGAGTAACGCCGAACTGGCCGCCGAAGTGCTCCTGGGCCGCGCCGGCGAACGCCTGGCCATCCAGCAACGCAGCCAGGTGCGCCGCGTCTTCAACCTCACCGGCACGGTACTGCACACCAACCTCGGCCGAGCGTTGCTGCCCGAAGAGGCGATCGACGCCATGCAGACCGCCGCCCGCTACCCGCTGAACCTGGAGTTCGATCTCGACACCGGCAAGCGCGGCGACCGCGATGACCTGATCGAAGGCTTGATCCGCGAACTGACCGGCGCCGAGGCCGTCACCGTGGTCAACAACAACGCCGCCGCCGTGTTGCTGGCGCTCAACAGCCTGGGCGCGCGCAAGGAAGGGATCATCTCCCGCGGCGAGCTGATCGAAATCGGCGGCGCCTTCCGCATCCCCGACATCATGGCCCGCGCCGGCGTGAAGCTGCACGAGATCGGCACCACCAACCGCACCCATGCCCGTGACTACGAAGGCGCGATCAACCCGCGCACCGGCCTGCTGATGCGCGTGCACTGCAGCAACTACAGTATCCAGGGCTTCACCACCCAGGTGCCCACCGCCGAGCTGGCGCGCATTGCCCATGAACAGGGTCTGCCGCTGCTCGAGGACCTGGGCAGCGGCAGCCTGCTTGACCTGACCCGCTGGGGCCTGCCCGCCGAGCCGACCGTGCGCCAGGCGCTGGCCGACGGCGCCGACATCGTCACCTTCAGCGGCGACAAGCTGCTCGGTGGACCGCAGGCGGGGATCATTGTCGGGCGCAAGGAACTGATCGCGAAGATCAAGAAAAATCCCCTCAAGCGTGCCTTGCGGGTGGACAAGATCACCCTCGCGGCACTCGAAGCCGTGCTGGCGCTGTACCGCAACCCTGATCGGCTGGCCGAGCGCCTTCCAAGCCTGCGCCTGCTGACCCGGCCCCAGGCTGAAATCGCTGCACAGGCTGAACGCCTGGCACCTGCGCTGGCCACGCGATTGGGGGCGCAGTGGGAGGTTCGCGTGGAATCGGCCCTGGGCATGATCGGCAGCGGCAGCCAGCCTGTGGCGCGTTTGCCAAGCGCGGCCTTGTGCCTGCGTCCGCAAGTGTCGAAGAAGTTGCGCGGGCGCAGCCTGCATGTGTTGGAGCGGGCGTTGCGCGACCTGCCGGTACCGGTGCTCGGGCGCATCGACGACGACGCCCTGTGGCTCGACCTGCGCCAGCTGGATGACGAGGCGCAATGGCTGGCGCAACTGCCGGCGTTGCAACTGGGGCCGGTGCAGTGATCGTCGGTACCGCCGGCCATATCGACCATGGCAAGACCGCGCTGCTCCAGGCCCTGACCGGCCAGGCCGGCGATACGCGCCAGGAAGAGCGTGCCCGGGGCATGACCATCGACCTTGGCTATCGCTATGCGGCGCTGGCCGAAGGCGCGCCGCTGACGGGGTTCATCGATGTGCCCGGCCATGAGCGCTTTATCCACAACATGCTTGCCGGCGCCCATGGCATCGACCTGGTGCTGCTGGTGGTGGCCGCTGACGACGGGGTGATGCCGCAGACCCGCGAGCACCTGTCGATCATCGAGCTGCTGGGCATCCCCCAGGCGCTGGTGGTCATCAGCAAATGCGACCGGGTCGAGCCGGCGCGGTTGACCGAGGTCCAGGCCCAGGTCAGCGAACTGCTCGCGGCGGGGCCATACGCCGGGGCCAGGCAATTTCCGGTTTCGAGCCTGTCCGGCGAGGGGATCGACGCCCTGCGCGCGGCCTTGCTGGCGGCCGAGGCGCAGGTTCGTCAACGCAGTGTGCGAGGCGGTTTCCGCCTGGCCGTGGACCGTGCCTTCGCGGTTTCCGGGGCTGGGGTGGTGGTTACCGGCACGGCGCTGGCCGGGCGGGTCAGCGTGGGCGACACCTTGCTGTTGGGCAAGGCTGGCAAACCGGTACGGGTGCGTGGCCTGCATGCGCAGAACCAGGCGGCATTGGTAGCTGAGGCTGGGCAGCGGGTTGCACTGAACATCAGCGCGGAAAAGCTCTCGGCCGAGCAGGTACATCGTGGCGATTGGCTGATGCCGGAGTGGTTGCATGCGCCCAGCGTGCGGGTCGATATCGACCTCACCTTGCTGGCGGGAGAAACCCGCGTGTTCGAGCATTTCAGCGCGGTGCACGTGCACCTGGGGACCCAGGATGTCACTGCCCGGGTCGCGTTGCTCGAAGGGGAACGGCTCGGGGCTGGCCAGCGCATGTTCGCCCAACTGCTGCTCAATGCACCGTTGCAGGCGGTGCATGGGGATCGTCTGGTGCTGCGTGACCAGCGCGCCCAGCGCACGCTGGGGGGTGGCCGTGTGCTCGACCCCTTCGCACCAAGCCGGCAGCGGCGCAGCGAGGCGCGCTTGCGCCAGTTGCAGGTGCTGCGCGAAGCCGACAACCTTGAACAGGCGCTGCCCGCCTTGCTGGAGGCGGCCCCCGGCGGTCTCGAGCCCCAGCGCCTGGAGCGCCAGTTCAATCGCCTGCGCGAGACCTGGCAGTTGCCGGATACGGTGCTGGTGATTGCCACGCGTCAAGGTCAGCTGTTGTTCGATCGCCTACAGTGGCAGGCGCTCAAGCAACAGGTGCTGGAGCGCCTGGCGCGGTTCCATGAACAGGAGCCTGATCAGCTTGGCCCGGACCGTGATCGGTTGCGCCGCTTTACCGCGCTGCCGTTGGAGCGCCCCGCGTTTGTCAGCCTGCTGGATGAGTTGTTGGGCGAAGACGCGATCAGCAGCAGTGGCCCATGGCTGCACCTGCCGGATCACCGGGTCCAGTTGAGCGACGCGGATACCGCGTTGTGGGCGCGTCTGTTGCCGCGCCTGCTGGCGGGCGAGTTCGATCCGCCCTGGGTGCGCACTCTGGCTGGCGAGGAGGGTTGTGCGGAGGCTGACGTGCGCCTGTTGTTGCGCAAGCTGGCCCGGTTGGGTTTGGTGCACCAGGTGGTGCGTGACCTGTTCTACCCGGAGACGACGCTGAGGCGCATGGCAGAGCTGCTGTTGCGCCAGGCTGCGACATCGCCGATAGTGCAGGTCGCGGCGTTTCGCGATGGCCTGGCCATCGGTCGCAAGCGCAGTGTGCAAATTCTTGAGTACTTCGACCGCATTGGCCTGACCCGTCGGGTCGGTGACCTGCGTCATGTCCGCGTCGACAGCGCCCTGGCCCAGCCGCAACGCGGGCCCTGATTTTCAAGGAAGGCAATCGCGCCCGGTGGCGCGGCCGGGCTTCAAACCCGGTTGGGGACGGCAGCCGTTCCCGGGCAGGTTCGACTCCCGCTGCCTTCCGCCATTTTTCCAGAAGATGAAACGATCGCGGGGCAAGCCCGCTCCCACGATGCCCTGTACAGGACGCATGGGAGCGGGCTCGCCCCGCGATGGCGAACGGAACGTTTGCGCGTCAGGCGCGCTCGCCGCACAGGTCCAGCGCGAACCAATGCTCCGCCGCCTGCACGTCCAACCCCGCGCCCAGCAACGCAAACAACTTGCCCAGTGCCGCTTCGCGGGTCATGCCACCCCCGCTGACCAGCCCGGTGTCACGCAGGCGGCTACCGGCCGCGTAGGTGTCGAACACCACCGAACCTTCCGGGCACTGGCTGATGGCGACGATCATCACGCCACCCTGGCGGGCGTCGTGCAGGGCGTCGAGCAGTGCCTGATCGTCGGATGGCCCGGTACCACTGCCGTAGCACTCCAGTACCAAGCCCTGGATGCCACTGTCGAACAGGCCACGCAGGTGTTCGGCGGCAAGCCCGGGGAACACCGGCATGACCGCCAGCTTGACCGGCTGGCGTGGCTGGCGGTAGTCCAGGCGGGTAGGTAGTTCAGGCGCGCGCTCGCCCTCACGATGGCGAGGTAGTACGGTGAAGGCGTCGAACGCCTCGCTGCGCAGCTTGGAGGCGCGGCAGCCATGCAGCAACTGGCCGTGGAAGTACAGCTGCACGCCGTCTTCCAGGCCGCTTTCGAACAGGTTCAGGGCACCAAGCAGGTTGGCCCAGGCATCGCTGTCCGGCGCGCCGGCAGGCAGCATCGAGCCGGTCAGCAGCACCGGCACCGGCAGGCCCAGCAGCAGGAATGACAACGCCGCCGCGCTGTAGGCCAGGGTGTCGGTGCCGTGCAGCACCAGCACGCCATCGTGGCCATCACGCTCGACCGCCTCGACGATGGCGTCGCGCATCGCCAGCCAGTTGGCCTGTTGCATGTTGGCGCTGTCGATCAGTGGGTTCAGTTCACGCAGCGACCATTGCAGCGTCGGTGCATCACCGCAGGCGGCGAAGTGCTCGCGCATGCGCGCGTCGAAGCCACCGGCCGGTGCGAGGCCTTCGGCGGTCTGCAGCATGCCGATGGTGCCACCGGTGTAAAGGACGAGAAGATTCTTGACTACACGCATGGAAACATTCCGTAGCGATGTCGGGTTCTTTCGCCGGCAAGCTGGCTCCTACAGGTGCAAAGCATGCCTGGGGCGAGGCGATCCCCTGTAGGAGCCGGCTTGCCGGCGATGGGGCCCGAAGACAAAGAAAAGGTCAGCCGCCCACGGACGGGGCGACTGGGGCAGGGGAGAATATCAGCGCTGAGCGTGCGCCTGGGCGGCGGCTTTGTCAGTGGCTGTTTCAGCCTGCGGATTGGCCGGCCAGGCGCCACGGTCCAGGTCCAGGTCGGCGAACTTGCTGGAGTCGAACACCGGCTGCTTGATGCCTGCCTTGCGTTGTGCGTCGTAGTCGCGCATCACGCGCAGGCCGACCTTGAACAGCATGGCCAGGGCGATCAGGTTGACGAACGCCAGGCAGGTCATGGTGATGTCGGCGAAGGCGAACACGGTCGACAGGTCCTGGGTCGAACCCCACACCACCAGCGCCAGCACCAGGCCGCGGAAGGTCATCAGCACGGCGCGGTTGCGGCTGAGGAACTGCAGGCTGTTCTCGCCCAGGTAGTAGTTGTAGAGGATGCAGGTAAAGACGAACAGCGACAGCGCGACGCTGACGAACAGGCGGCCCCAGTCACCGACCACGGCGGCCAGCGAGTTCTGGGTCAGGACGATGCCGTCACCTTCGAAGCCCGGAGTGTAGAAGCCCGACAGCAGGATCAGCAGCGCGGTGCAGGTGCAGATCACGAAGGTGTCGAGGAACACGCTGAAGGCCTGGACCACGCCCTGGGCGCCCGGGTGCTTCACGGCGGCCACGGCGGCGACGTTCGGCGCGCTGCCCAGGCCCGCTTCGTTGGCGAACACGCCACGCTTCACGCCCATGACGATGGCGCTACCAAGCAGGCCGCCGAAGGCCGGGTCGAGGCCGAAGGCGCTCTTGAAGATGGTTTCCAGCATGGCCGGCACGTGTTCGATCTGGGTGCCGATCACGTACAGGGTCACGCCGATGTAGGCCAGGGTCTTGACCGGAACCAGCAGGTCCGACACCGCGGCGATGCGCTTGATGCCGCCGATGAAGGTCAGGGCCAGCAGGGCCGCCAGGACGATACCGGTGTGTTTCGGATCGAAGGCAAAGGCGTTCTGCAGCGAGTGGGTCACGGTGTACGACTGCAGGCCGATGAAGGCGAAGCCATAGGTGACCAGCAGCAGGATCGAGAACACGATGGCCATGCTTTTCAGCTTCAGGCCGTGCTGGATGTAGTACGCCGGGCCGCCGCGGTACAGGCCGTCGCCGTCGGCGCGCTTGTAGACCTGGGCCAGGGTGCACTCGAAGAAGCTGCTGGACATGCCCACCAGCGCGGTGACCCACATCCAGAACACGGCGCCTGGGCCGCCGAGGGTCACGGCGATACCGACACCGGCAATGTTACCGGCGCCGACGCGGCCGGCGAGGCTCAGCATCAGGGCCTGGAACGAGCTCAGTTGGCCTGCCTGGCCGCGAAGAGATTCCTTGAAGACACCGAACATGTGGCCGAAATGGCGGAACTGGACGAACCGCGAGCGGATCGTGAAGTAGCTGCCGAGACCGACAATCAGCACGATGAGAAGTTTCCCCGAAAGGAAATCGTTGAGTGCTTCGAGCATTGGAAAATGACCTCGATTCTTATTCTTCGCATGGAAAGACCAGCGGGCGGCAGGCGCACCGCTATTCATTGGGGGCGCATGGTTGGCTATGACAACTGTGGTTACAATTTCGCGGGTTGCTCAATTTTGGTGCGACTTGATGCTAGAATGGCACCACTCGCATCACCTGGACCCCCGCATCATGGGCGATCATTTCGCTGTCAACCTCAAATTCGCCTGTAGTCACTACCGCTCTATCTCCGAGGTTTGCCGGCAGCTGTCGATCAATCGGGCACAATTCAACAAGTACCTGAGCGGGCAAAGCCGCCCGACGGCGTACAACCTCAAGCGCATCGGCGACTTCTTCGGCGTGGAGGACTACGAGCTGGGCTTGCCCCACGAACAGTTCGCCCGCCTGATTGGCGCGCGCAGCCAGGAGCAGCGCGTTGGGCCGCAGGACGACCCGATCAGCGAACTGTTCAAGCCCCTGCATAAAGAAGCCGGCAACCTGTCGCGCTACTGCGGCTATTACTTCGAGTATTCCAACTGCATGTCGGTGCCGGGTTCGATCCTGGTGTCGCTGGTGCACCTGTGGGAGGAGCGCGGCAGTTTCCTGTTCGAGCGCCAGGAGCGTCAGGAGCGCAGCTCCGGCCTGGACCAGCATGCCGAAGTGCGTTGCCGCTACCTCGGCGCGGCATTCCAGCTGCAGGACCGGATGTTCCTGATTGACTACGAGTCGCTGACCTTCAACGAGATGAGCCAGACCATCCTCATCCCCAGCTTCAAGAGCCGCATCAGCCGCCTCAATGGCCTCAAGACCGGGGTTTCCAGTGGTGACCGCCGTAACCCGGCGTGTACCCGGGTGGTGTGGGAGTACCTGGGCGAGGAGATCAACCGCATCAATGCCTATCGGCAGATCAAGCTGTACCGCCCTGATGACCCACGCATCGATGACGACATCCGTGACCGCCTGAGTGCGGGGATGGTCAGCAATGGGTTGTTCGAGATCGAGTGAGCCACCGCAGTCTGTAGGAGCGGCTTCAGCCGCGATGCGGACACCGCGGTGTCCGGCACCCGCTGCACGGGTGATCGCGGCTGAAGCCGCTCCTACAGAGGTCGTGTCAGGCCAATGAAAAAGCGTCACGCCAGGATGAAGGCACTCACCGCATCAGCCACCTGGTCCGCCACCTCTGGCCGGTCGCGCAGGTGCGCGGCGATGCCGTGGTCGCAATTGGTGAGCATCAGGCATTCCACATGGGGCGCCGGTACCGAGCGCAGCAAGGCGTGGGTGACTTCCTCGGGGATCGGGCTGTAGCGCTCGACGCCCGCCAGTCGACGGGTGCCGGCCGAAGTGCCGGCGCCCTGGCCATGGACCTTCGAGTTCAGCCCGTCGTACTCGCCGATCACCAGCAGCACGCGGCCCTGGAACTGACGCAGGAAGGCGTAGCTGTCGCAATCGAGAAAGGCGAACGGCTTGCGGATCGCTTCGGTGAACGCGGGGCCAAAGGGCGCGTCATGGGCCGCATCGGGATACACCGCCGGGCAGATCAGCACCAGCTTGCGCACGCTCGGGCGCTGGGCGGCCAGCTTTAGGGCGATGGCGCCGCCCAGGCTGTGGCCGACCACCGTGTCGCTGCGAGCGTCTAGGTGCTGTTGGAAGCGCAGGGCCTCCTGCAGGTTGCTGGCCAGCGAGGCGTCCTTCGCCCCGGGCTCGCTTGCCAGGCTGTGGCCGGAGAGGTTGCCGGTCAGCGAGCCGATGCCCTGGCGCTGCAAGCGGTACAGCAGCGGATTGAGCCGGGTGAAATCTGAGCGGGCGCCGCCGATCACGAAGGCTGCTGGCGCACGTTCCTGTTCTGGCATTAGCAGGCGCGCTTGCTGGTGGTAACCATCGAAGGCCTCTTCGATGATTCGCTCGATGCCGGGAGCGGGTTCGTCGTATTGCCACTTGGTTCGGTCCATTTCATTCACCTCAACGGCCATCACCTGCTCCTGGTGGTTGTCTGGAAACCGATAGTACAGGACGGTCGAGCATTCCTTGCAGTCGTACCCTTGACGCAGGTGAGGATATCGATAGAATCAATCGCGAACGATAATCGTTCTCGTCAGTTAAATGGAGTTTATGATGAAAAAGATGCTCGGCTTCGCAGCAATCATTGCCCTAGGTGCCCCAGTGGTTCAAGCGTCCGTATCGCTTGAGAAGGAACCTGGGCAATTGACCACAAAGGAACAGATGCTGATTCCTCACTCGACCACCACCGCAAACTTCGACCGTTCGCGCTGCAGCGATATCAATTACAGATTCCTGCCGCAGTGCGGTAACTGAGAGTATTTGGGTTTGTACGAAAAGTCGCCGAGCGGCGATCAGGCAAGGCGAAAACAGGCGAGGAACGGTCGGAGTCGCGCACGACTTGACTGGTTGTCAATGAGCATTCCGACCGGGCTGGCGCACCAGCCTGTTTTCAACGCAGCATGATCGTCGCGCAGGCACTTTTCGTACAAAGCCTAGGCTAGCTTCAGAATCAGGGGACTTGGTCCCCTGACTTCATTCAGGACTTATCATGGACGATTTGATCTTTTTTGCTGGCGACAGGCCGGTAGGCGTGATTGTTCCATCCACTGTTTTTTCATATCAGGATGGACAAGTCCTGATCAATGGCCCTGCTGGCATAAGCCGGGCGGCTCAAGGTGATGAGCTTGGCTTGCATCGGGCCCTGGTCGATACCGGAGCCTTGGTGGCAGGGCAGCCGCATGAGGTCAACCAGGTATTGGACCTGTTGGCGAACCCGGACACCAGCCGAACGGTCAGTTACTTGCTGTGTTCTGCCAGGCAATGTGATGACGTCATCAGCGATATCGCAACATTGCGGCGCAGCAGGGTCATGGTGGTGGGATGTGGCGGGATCGGCAGTTCCATCTGCATGCTGCTGGCGGGGGCGGGGGTGCGACAGTTCCTGTTGATAGACGCTGATGTCATCGAGCGGAGCAATTTGAACCGCCAAGTGTTCTGGACACTGGCCGATGTTGGGCAAAAAAAGGTCGATGTGCTCAAGCGGGCTCTTGAAGCGCGCTTTGATGGGGTTGATGTCATCTGCCTGGATCGCAGCGCACAGCTAGACGAACTGCGTGAAATGGCCATTGAGAATGTGCAAGGTGTTGCCATTACTGCCGACAACCCTCCGAGCCTGGCGCGCAATGGCTGGAAAATTGCCAAGGCATGCGGTGTGCCTGTGGTGGCGGGAGGCTACCTTCACCACCTGAGTGCTTCGTTCCACTTCCTTCCCGAGGATTGCCAGCAGATAGAAGCGGCTGCCCGGTTGGCGGAGAGCGAACAATGGTCGGCGTTACCTAGCGCAATCATGCCCAGTTATGGCCCGATGAATTTCTCGCTGGCTTCGATATTGAGCGCAAACTTGATCGCTTCCCTGGCGAGGCGCACGTTTGGCCAACAGAAGACCACCGTGGCCCGATGGGATTCCAGAGGATTCAATTGTTCAGGGGAAGGAGACTGACCCATGTGTATTTTTTGCGAAATCGTTGAGGGCCGATCCCCTGCTCATGTCTTCTGGCAAGACGACAAACATATGGCGTTTCTTTCGATATTCCCAAACACCCGTGGGGCAACGGTGGTGATCCCCAAGATTCATCGTTCAAGTTATATATTCGATCAGGAAGATGACGTGCTGAGTGAACTGGTCATTGCCGCCAAGCGAGTGGCACGTTTGCTCGATTCGGTACTGGACGATGTCGGGCGTACCGCCATGATCTTCGAAGGCTATGGCATCGATCACCTGCATGCCAAATTGTTTCCTCTTCACGGCACGGGCAACGGAAGTGAATTCAGGAAAATATCGTCGAGTGTCGACAAGTACTTTGAAAGATATGAAGGCTATGTCTCCTCTCACGACTGGAAACGGGCGAATGATCAGGAACTTGCGGCGTTGGCACGGGAACTCTCCCAGTACAACGTAACTTGAATGCATGGGTGGGCGATGCCTTGCACTGACGATGGCGGTTGGGAAGGGCTGAGGGGCATTACTTTGCAGGCGTTGGACTTCCCCTCGCGGAAACCGCAAAATGGCCCCTTTCCTCCTTCGACCTGAGCGGACCTGTTGACTCTATGCGTATGCGCCTGATGCTGTTGGGTGGTGGCAATGCCCTCGGGCAAGCGCTGATTCGCCTCGGGGCCGAGGAAGACATCGCGTTCCTGGCGCCGCGCCCGCCGGAAGGCGGCTGGGACCCGGCCAGCCTGACGCTGCTGCTCGACGAGCACCGCCCCGACGCGCTGGTCAACCTGGCGTACTACTTCGACTGGTTCCAGGCCGAGTCTGTCAGCGAGCAACGCCTGGCCCAGCAGGAGCGCGCGGTGGAGCGGCTGGCCGAACTGTGCCAGCACCACGAGATCGTGCTGGTGCAACCCTCCAGCTACCGCGTGTTCGATGGCTCGCGCGCCACCGCCTACAGCGAGAAGGACGAACCGGTGCCGCTCGGCCTGCGTGGCCAGGCCCTGTGGCGCATCGAGCAGAGCGTGCGCGCCACCTGCCCACAGCATGTGCTGGTGCGTTTCGGCTGGCTGCTGGATGAAAGCCTGGACGGCGCGCTCGGGCGCTTCCTGACCCGCGCCGAACAACCCCAGGAACTGCTGCTGGCCGACGACCGCCGTGGCAACCCGACCCCGGTGGACGACGCTGCCCGGGTGATTCTCTCGGTGCTCAAGCAGCTCGACTGCAAGGCGCCGCTGTGGGGCACCTATCACTACGCCGGCAACGAGGCCACCACGCCGCTGGCGCTGGGCCAGGCGATCCTCGCCGAGGCCGTGCAGTGGCGCCAGCTGGCCGTGCAGCAACCCACCGCGCAGGCCCATGCCGCCCGCCCGGATGCCAGCGAAGAGCCGCAGCACGCGGTACTGGCCTGCAAGAAGATCCTTCACACCTTTGGCATCAAGCCGCGCGCTTGGCGCGCCGGCCTGCCGCCTCTACTGGACCGTTTCTACCGACATGGCTGATGCCCCCATCCTGATCACCGGCGGTGCCGGCTTCATTGGCTCCCACCTGTGCGATGCGTTGCTGGAAAAAGGCTACGCGGTGCGCATCCTCGACGACCTGTCCACTGGCAAGCGCGAGAACCTCCAGCTCGGTCATCCGCAGCTTGAACTGCTCGAAGGCGATGTCGCCGACGCGGCCCTGGTAGCTCGCGCCGCCGCCGGTTGCCGGGCCGTGGTGCACCTGGCGGCGGTGGCTTCGGTGCAGGCATCGGTGGAAGACCCGGTCAAGACCCACCAGAGCAACTTCATCGGCACCCTCAACGTGTGCGAGGCCATGCGCCTGAATGGCGTGCGCCGCGTGCTGTTCGCCTCCAGCGCGGCGGTGTATGGCAACAACGGCGAGGGTCAGTCCATCGTCGAGGACACTCCCAAGGCGCCACTGACCCCCTATGCGGTGGACAAGCTGGCCAGCGAGCAGTACCTGGATTTCTATCGTCGCCAGCATGGGCTGGAGCCGGTGGTATTGCGCTTCTTCAATATCTTCGGGCCGCGGCAGGATCCGTCCTCGCCGTATTCCGGGGTGATCAGCATCTTCTGTGAGCGCGCCCTGGCCGGTCAGCCGATCACCGTGTTCGGCGATGGCGAGCAGACTCGTGACTTCCTCTATGTCGGGGATCTGGTCCAGGTGATGGTCCAGGCCCTTGAGCAGGATGCGGTCGAAGAGGGCGCGGTGAATATCGGTTTGAACCAGGCGACTTCGCTGAACCAGTTGCTGTCGGCGCTGGAACAGGTGGTTGGCACGCTGCCAGCGGTCAGCCATGGGCCGGCGCGTTCCGGGGATATCCGCCATTCCCGGGCAGACAACGCGCGGTTGCTGGCGCGGTTCGAGTTCCCCGCGCCGACGCCGTTCACCGAAGGGCTGGCGCGGTTGCTCGGCAAGGCCTGATATCGGGTATCGCCTCACGTGTGGTTCGCCGGCAAGCCGGCTCCTACAGGAGCGATCCTGGCCCTAGCCGGCGAACCGCTCGCGAATGCTTGGTAGCGGGTTGGGGCGGTCGTGGCGACCTGGGTGTAGGGCGGTGGGGCGGGGGCGGTGCAATGGCTTGGTGTTGCTGGTTGATGCAGCTGCGTCTTGTAGGAGCCAGCCTTGCTGGCGAATGCGCGGAGCTTCGCCAGCAAGGCTGGCTCCTACAAGGGCGGCGGTGAGTCAGAACTTGTAGCCGATACCGACCATGTAGACCCAAGGGTCGACGTCCACATCGACCTTGGTCTTGCCGACGCCCAGGGCGCTCGGGCCGTCGATGGTGGCTTTGGTGTCGATGTCGACGTACCAGACCGCGGCGTTGACCAGCAGGTTGTCGGTGATCATGTAGTCCATGCCCAGCTGGCCGGCGATACCGATCGAGTCCTGCAGCTTCATGTTGCTGAAACCTTGGGCCTTGCGGTTGCTGCTCAGGTCTTCATCGAAGAACAGGGTGTAGTTGATGCCCACGCCCGCGTAAGGCTGGAACTTCGAAGTGGGTTCCATCGGGTAGTACTGCAGCGACAGGGTCGGTGGCAGCTGCTTGATGTCGGCCAGCTTGCCGTCCAGGCCAGGGCCGAGGCCCTTGACGCCGACGGTGTGCTGGAACGGCGTGGCGGCCAGCAGTTCCAGGCCGATGTGGTCGGTCAGCATGTAGGCGAAGGCCAGGCCCAGTTGGGTGTCGCTGTCCAGGGTCGCCTTGGTGCCCGAAACCTTCGCGCCATCAAGTTTGATGTCGCCGCTGTTTTCGTTCGGCGCGGTGGTGATGGCGCCGGCGCGGAGGATGAAATCCCCCGCCTGGTGGGCGTGGGCGACGGGCGCTGCGAGCGCCAGCGCGACGAGCGAGGCACTGAGCAAGGACTTGTTCATGGAAGCTCCCAAAGGACGTGAGTAATCGAGTAGTCCAATGGTACGAAGCTGACTAAACAGAAAGTTTGACCCAGCTCAACGAAGCGGTTTCACACAGTGCAACCTGTTCTCACTTCAGCTCGTAAGCGTAGATTTTCTCGGCTTCCATCTGGTAACCCGCGTCGGCCAACTCGCTGCTGGAGGCCTTGACCTGCATCGTCCCTTCGATCCAGTAGGGCTGGTAGAGGTCTTCGACGCGCACGCCCATCTCGCTGAAAATGTGCACGATCTGGTTCGACGGCGGCGGTGGCACGTGAATGCAGGCGCCGTAGTACGGCACCAGGAGGAACTCGGTGGTGCGGCCCTCGTCGCTGACTTCCAGGGGCACGATGTAGCCGGGGATCTTCACCGGCTGGCCGTCCAGCGCCTTGACCACTGGGGCATTCGGCGCCTGCTGGCGGGCGGCGGGCGCGGCTTCGGCCGAGAGCGCGTCGCTGATCCGCGACAGGTCGTGCAGGGGCGTCAGCTGCGGCGGGATGACCGGGGCGCCTTCGGGGATCAGGGCCGGCCAGTCCAGTTCGCGGGGTTCGGCAGCCCAACCGGCGGGCATGACGAACACCAGCGCAAGCAGGAGCACGGAAAGCGCGCCCCATCTGTAGGAGCCGGCTTGCCGGCGAACCCAGGCAACGAAGATGCGATGAATGTGCATGGGTACTCTCACAGGTGAATCGACAGACCGTCGGCCAGCGACTGCCGATAGGCGCGCCATGCCGGCACGCTGCCCATCAGCAACGCCGCGCCAAGGATGATGGCCAGCAGCGTCCACTCATGAGCGCTCGGCCAGGCCAGCGGCAAGTAAAGCCCATAGTTGGCCTGCACATAGCCCTGGGCCAGGGCGATCCCGGTATACAGCAACCCCAGCCCGGCCGCGATGCCGGCCAGCGCCAGGGCCAGTGCCTCGAGCACCAGCAGCCCGGCGATATGCCACGGCCGTGCGCCCACCGAGCGCAGGATGGCCATTTCCCGGCGGCGTTCGTTGAGGCTGGTGAGGATCGCCGTGAGCATGCCGATCAACCCGGTCAGCACCACGAACAGCGACACCACGAACAGCGCCTGTTCAGCAGTGCCCATCAGGCTCCACAGTTCCTGCAGGGCCACGCCGGGGAGGATCGCCAGCAGCGGCTCGCCGCGGTATTCGTTGAGCTCGCGCTGCAGGCTGAAGGTGGCGATCTTGTTGTTCAGGCCGAGCATGAAGGCGGTGATGGCCGTGGGTTGCAGGTCCATCGTACGCGCTTGTTCGGCGCTGATGCGCCCGGCGCCGCGGGCCGGCACGCCGTTGTGCCAGTCGATGTGGATCGCCTCCATGCCGGCCAGGCTGATGTGCAGGGTGCGGTCTACCGGCGTGCCAGTACGCTCGAGCACCCCGACCACGGTAAACGGCTTGTCATCGTGCTTGACCAGGCTGATGGCGGCCACGCCATGGGCCAGCACCAGCTTGTCGCCGAGCGTGTAGTGCAGCGCTTCGGCGACTTCGGCGCCGAGCACCACCTCGAACGGGTTGTCGCCGAACGGGCGGCCCTGGCCCAGCGCCAGGTGTTGGCGCCGGCCGTACTGGTAGTGGCTGAAGTAGTCGCCGGTGGTGCCCATCACCCGGTAGCCGCGGTGCGAGTCGCCCAGGGAGATGGGGATCGCCCATTTCACCCGTGGGTCCTTGGCGTAGTGCTCGTAGCTGTCCCAGCGGATGTTGTTGGTGGCGTTGCCGATGCGAAACACCGAATACAGCAGCAGGTTCACCGACCCCGAGCGGGCGCCGACGATCAGGTCGGTGCCGCTGATGGTGCTGGCGAAGCTGGCGCGGGCTTCGGTGCGCACGCGCTCGACGGCCAGCAGCAGGCACACCGACAGGGCGATGGCGAAGGCGGTGAGCAGGGCGGTAAAGCGGCGGTTGGCCAGGCTGGCCAGGGCAAGGCGGAGCAGGTACATCAGGCCTCCCGGGGCTTGGCGGCGCGATTGAGCTCGGCCAGGGACAGGTGTCGGTCGAACAGTGGCGCCAGGCTCTGGTCATGGCTGACGAACAGCAGGCTGGAACCGGCTGCGCGGCATTCGGCGAACAGCAGGCGGATGAACGCCTCGCGGGTGTCGGCGTCGAGCGCGGAGGTGGGCTCGTCGGCGATCACCAGTTCCGGCTGGCCGATCAGCGCCCGGGCCGCGGCCACCCGTTGCTGCTGGCCGATCGACAAGCTGTCGGCGCGGCGGGCGAGCAGGGCCGGGTCGTCCAGCCCCAGGTGCGCGAGCAGTTGCGCGGCGGCCTGGTCAACGCTGCCATGGCGCTGGGCGGCGCGGGTGGCACGGCTTTTCGAGAAGCGGCAGGGCAGCTCGACGTTCTCGCGCACCGAGAGAAACGGCAGCAGGTTGAACTGCTGGAAGATGTAGCCGGTGTGATCGACCCGGAAGCGGTCACGGGCGCCCTGGCCCAGCGCCGCCAGGTCCTGGCCAAGCAACTGGATACTGCCCTGGCCCGGGCGGTTCACACCGCCCAACAGGCCGAGCAGGGTGGTCTTGCCGCTGCCGCTGGGGCCCTTGAGGAACAGCGCCTCGCCCGGCTCCAGGCGAAACGCGGGAATATCCAGCAGCGGCGCCTGGCCGGGCCAGGCGAACACCAGGTCATGCAGGTCGATCAACGGCTGGCGCATTCAGAACACGACCACGGCCTTGGCGGACGTCGCTTCCGTGCCTTTCTGGCCGTTCGGGCCGATCAGTTGCACATTGACCTTCTGGGTTTGCGGGAAGGTCTTGAACAGCGGCGCGAGGTCGATGCGGGTGAGCTTGTCGGGGTTGGCGCAAGTCAGCTGGTAATGGGCTTCGATGTCGGCGTGCTGGTGACCTTGCGCCTGCTTGTCGCCGGCCTCGAACAGCGGGCTCTCCAGTTCCTGGTTCTCCTCGGTGCAGCCAGCGGCCAGGGCCAGGCCGAACAGCTTCAGCGGTTGTTCCAGCTGCTGGCGGGCGGCGGTGACCTTGGCCTTGTCGGCATCGGTGCTGGCGACGTGCTCGAAGCCCACCAGGTTCATCGCCGGGCTGTCCAGCCCCAGTTCGAGGGTGTTGCCGTCGAGCACCACATTGAGCTTGGCCACGCCGTGCTCGTGGGCACCGAGGGTGTCGTGGTCATGGTCGTCGTGGGCATGGGCCACGGCCAGGGGAAGCAGGGCGAAGGGCAGGGCGAGCAGCAGACGACGCATGGACGGCTCCAGGGGCGGCTTGGAAGGATTTGGTAATGTTATAACAACTTCTGTTTGCCTCGCCAGCCCGCCTGGCACAGGTTTCATGTTCGTGGGAGCATGGCTGCATTCAAGCCCAGGATCGAGGAAGGCAGCGTGAGAATTCGTGGACAGATCGGTGACTGGCCGGTGGACTTGACCATCGAGCTGGCGCCTGAAGAGTGGGCGCAGCTTGGGCGTCGGCTGGAGGCGCCTGTCGTGGTCGAGGCCGTTCAGGCCAGCGCTGGCCCGGCGCCGCGCCAGGATGACGGGCAGTGGCTGGCCGCGCGCGAGGTGCTGCGCCAGGCGGGGCAGATGGGCGGGCCGGAGTTGCTGGAGCGCCTGGAAGGGTTGGCTGGCAGTGTGGCGGCGGGCAAGCGGCTGCTGGTGCGCTTGCGCCACAGCAGTGAGGTGAAGGTGGAAAGTGGCGCGGATGCGCCGGTGTATCACTGGGTGGGGTGACCGTGTTGCTGCCATTCGCCAGCAAGGCTGGCTCCTACAGTGTATGCACCCTCGGGCGGCGTGATACCTGTAGGAGCCAGCCTTGCTGGCGAACAGCGGTCTATCTCAGAACATCGCCGCCGATAGCTTGCGACGGTACACGCCGACCAGCGGATGCTCGTTGCCCAGCAGTTCGAACACTTGCAGCAACGCTTTCTGCGGTAGCCCATTCTCGTAAGCGCGATTGCGCTGGAACAGCTTCAGCAGCCCATCCAATGCCGCTTCATATTGCTGGCGCGCCAGCTGCTGGATGCACAGCTGGTAGGCCGCTTCGTCGTCCTGCGGGTTCTGCGCCAGGCGGGTCTTGAGCTCGGCGGCTTCCGGCAGGCTGGCGGCCTGGCGCAGGAAGGTCAGCTGGGCCTTGGCGCCGGCCAGGGCGGCCTTGTGCTCGTCGGTCTTGACCGCGTCGAGCACCACCTGCGCCTCGCCCAGTTCGCCCCGCTCAGCCAGGCAGCGGGCGTAGAGGATCAGCGCCTCGGCGTTGCTGTTGTCTTCACCCAGCAGCACCTGCAGCAGGGCTTCGGCTTCGCTGAAACGGCTTTCGGCGAACAGCGCCTTGGCCTGCTCCAGCGGCGCGGCGGTCGGTGGCGCGGGCATCTGCACATGGGGTTCGAGCATGGCGCGGATGGCCGACTCGGGCTGGGCGCCGGCAAAGCCGTCCACCGGCTGGCCGTCCTTGAACAGCACCACGGTCGGCAGGCTGCGGATGCCGAACTGGGCCACCACCTGCTGCTCGACGTCGCAGTTGATCTTGGCCAGCAGCAGCTCGCCCTGATAGCCCTCGGTGATCTTCGCCAGCAGCGGCATCAGCGCCTTGCAGGGCGCGCACCATTCGGCCCAGAAGTCCACCAGCACGGGCTTGTGGAAGGAGTTCTCGATGACCAGCTGCTGGAAGGTGGCATCGGTGGCATCGAAGATGTACGGCAGGCTTGTGTTATCAGGAGCTTGGCTCATCGCGACTCTCGCAAACGTGAATGCCCCACTATAAAGGCTCGCGGCTGGCATGGTACAGGCTGACCCGGCGGAATTCGTGCGGCTCGGCCAGGTCCGGCAGGGTCAGCGCCTCGAGCACGCCCAGCGAGCGGTATAGCGGGTGGCTGAAGTCGCGCACCCGCGAGTCGGCCACCAGCGCCTGGCGGCCACGGCTGAGGAACGCGTCCAGTAGTGGCAGATTGGCGCGATCGTAGAGCACATCGGCGACCAGGATCAGGTCGAAACGGTCGGCTTCGGCGAAGAAGTCGCTGCTGTAGCCCAGTTCGACCTGGTTCAGCGCGGCGTTGGCGCGACAGGCATCCAGGGCCAGCGGGTCGAGGTCGCAGGCCACCACTTCCAGGGCGCCGGCCTGGGCGGCGGCAATGCCGGCAATGCCGGAGCCCGCGCCGAAGTCCAGCACGCGCTTGCCCCGCACCCATTCCGGGTGTTCGGCGAGATAGCGGGCCATGGCCAGGCCGCTGGCCCAGCAGAAGCTCCAGTAGGGCGGCTCTTCCAGGATGCGCCGGGTTTCCTCGCTGCTGAAGGCGCGGTCCATATTCTGGTCGTCGATCAGCCAGAGTTTCAGGGCGCAGCCGGGCAGTTCGCTGACCACCAGGCGCGCTTCACCGATCAGGCCGCTCAGGGCCTGTTGCAGGGCTTGCGGGGCCATCCTACGGGGCCTTTTCGAAGCGCAGCGGGCCGGTAGCCTGGGTTTCGGCCTGGGCGATACGCACGGGCGGCAGGTGCAGGATCAGCTGGCCTGATTGGCTGGCGCGGCCGCGCAGCTCGACCCGGCCACCGGCGGGGAATACTTCGGGGTTGAAGCGCAGGTGATAGGGCAGGGCCTGGCCGGTGCCGGTCAGGGTGCTGCTGGCGAGCAGTTGCTGTGGGCGGCCACGCTCGTCGATGACCAGCAGGGCCAGTTCCACGTCGGCGCCGGCCGGGACTTCCAGCAGGGTGCCGCTCAGTTCGCGCTGGTAGGCCGGCAGCGGGCCCAGCGGCTGGGCTTTCCTGGCCACCTTGGCCGGTGCGGGCGCCGGGGCTTGCTCGGACTTGGGCCGGTCGCTGCCGCAGGCGGCGAGCAGAACGGCGCAGCACAGCACGATGAGTGCGCGATGATGCATGGGGGAGTCCTTCACGGGCAGATTTGCATGGATGGTAAACCCTTTGGCTTGTCTTGCCAGTGCAATGCGCTACCATGGCCCTCCCTTTTTTTGTTGCCTGCCACCATGCACTGTCCGTTTTGCGGTGCCAACGACACCAAGGTCATCGACTCTCGTCTTGTCGCCGAGGGCGAGCAAGTGCGCCGCCGCCGCGAGTGTGTCGCCTGCGGCGAGCGCTTCACCACCTTCGAGACCGCCGAGCTGGTCCTGCCCCGGCTGATCAAGCAGGACGGCACGCGCCAGCCCTTCGACGAAGACAAGCTGCGCGCCGGCATGCAGCGGGCGCTGGAGAAGCGCCCGGTGAGTATCGAACGCCTGGAAGCGGCGCTGGCGCACATCAAGAGCCGGTTGCGCGCCACCGGCGAGCGCGAGGTGAAGTCGCTGGTGGTGGGTGAAATGGTGATGGCCGAGCTGCGCAAGCTCGACGAAGTCGCCTACATCCGTTTCGCCTCGGTCTACCGACGCTTCCAGGACCTCGACGAGTTCCGCGAAGAAATCGACCGCCTGGCCCGCGAGCCGGCTAAAGAGTAAGCATGTCCAGCCAAGCCATTCTCGACGCTCATTACATGGCCCGGGCCGTGGAGCTGGCCCGCAAGGGCCTCTACACGACCCACCCCAACCCACGCGTCGGTTGCGTGATCGTGCGCGATGGCGAGGTGGTCGGCGAAGGCTGGCATGTACGTGCCGGCGAGCCCCATGCCGAGGTGCATGCCCTGCGCCAGGCCGGTGAGCGTGCCCGCGGCGCCTGTGCCTATGTCACTCTCGAACCGTGCAGTCACCACGGTCGCACGCCGCCGTGCGCCGAGGCGCTGGTCAAGGCGGGCGTGGCGCGGGTCGTGGCGGCCATGCAGGACCCCAACCCGCAAGTGGCCGGTAATGGCCTGCGGCGCCTGCGCGAGGCCGGTATCGAGGTGGCCAGCGGCGTGCTCGAAGCCGAGGCGCGGGCACTGAACCCCGGCTTCCTGAAACGCATGGAGCATGGCCTGCCGTTCGTCCGCGCCAAGCTGGCCATGAGCCTGGACGGCCGCACCGCCATGGCCAGCGGCGAGAGCCAGTGGATCACCGGCCCCGCCGCCCGTGCCGCGGTGCAGCGCCTGCGCGCCCGCTCCAGCGTGGTGCTGACCAGCGCCCAGAGCGTGTTGCAGGACAACGCCCGGATGACCGTGCGTGGCGCAGAGCTCGGGCTGGACAGCGAGCTCACCGCCCTGGCCCTGTCGCGCCCGCCGCTGCGGGTGCTGGTCGACGGGCGCCTGCGCCTGCTGCTGGACGCACCGTTCTTCCAGGCCGGCCCGGCGCTGGTGGTCACCGCTGCGGGCGATGATCCGCGCTACGCTGCTGCCGGCCATGAACTGCTCAATCTGCCGGGCGACGACGGCCAGGTCGACCTGACCGCGCTGCTGCGCCGCCTGGCCGAACGCGGTGTCAACGAGATCTTGCTGGAGGCCGGCGCCGGCCTGGTCGGCGCCTTCGCCCGCCAGGGCCTGGTCGACGAGTTCCAGCTGTTCGTCGCTGGCACCTTCCTCGGCTCCGAGGCCCGCCCGTTGCTGGACTGGCCGTTGTCGAAAATGAGCGAGGCGCCACGGCTGAAAATCACCGAAATGCGCGCGGTCGGCGATGACTGGCGAGTCACTGCCATCCCCTTGCCGGCCCCCGGCGTATAATGCCTGGCCTGCCCCGCGCAGCCCGTATCTAGGAGAACACCATGTTCACCGGCATCATCGAATCCATCGGCACCATCCGCAGCATGACCCCCAAGGGCGGTGACGTGCGCGTCTACGTGGAAACCGGCAAGCTCGACTTGGGCGACGTCAAGCTGGGCGACAGCATCGCCGTCAACGGCGTGTGCCTGACCGCCGTCGAACTGCCTGGCGACGGCTTCTGGGCCGACGTCAGTGTCGAAACGCTGAAGCGTACCGCCATGGTCGACCTCAAGAGCGGCAGCCGGGTCAACCTGGAAAAGGCCCTGACCCCCACCACCCGCCTGGGCGGCCACCTGGTCAGCGGCCACGTCGACGGTGTCGGCGAGATCGTCTCGCGCGCCGATAACGCCCGCGCCATCCAGTTCCGCGTGCGCGCCCCGAAAGAGCTGGCCAAGTACATCGCCCACAAGGGCTCGATCACCGTCGACGGCACCAGCCTGACGGTCAACGAAGTCGATGGCGCCGAGTTCGAGCTGACCATCGTCCCGCACACCCTGTCCGAAACCATCATGGCCGACTACCGCGCAGGGCGTCGGGTGAACCTTGAGGTCGACCTGCTGGCCCGTTACCTGGAGCGTCTGCTGCTGGGCGACAAGGCCGCCGAACCGAGCAAGGGCAGTGGCATCACCGAAAGCTTCCTGGCCGCCAACGGCTTCTTGAAATCCTGATTGAGAAGGGGGTGCCGCGTGGCGCTCAACAGCATCGAAGAACTGGTCGAAGACATCCGCCAGGGCAAAATGGTCATCCTCATGGATGACGAAGACCGCGAGAACGAAGGCGACATCATCATGGCAGCCGAATGCTGCCTGCCCGAGCACATCAACTTCATGGCCAAGCACGCCCGTGGCCTGATCTGCATGCCCATGACCCGCGAGCGCTGCGAAACGCTCAAGCTGCCGCTGATGGCGCCGCGCAACGGTTCTGGTTTCGGCACCAAGTTCACCGTGTCGATCGAGGCCGCCGAAGGCGTCACCACCGGCATCTCCGCCGCCGACCGCGCGCGTACCGTGCAGGCCGCCGCCGCCAAAGACGCCAAGGCCGAGGACATCGTCAGCCCCGGCCACATCTTCCCGCTGATGGCCCAGCCCGGCGGCACCCTCGCCCGCGCCGGCCATACCGAGGCGGCCTGCGACCTGGCGCGCATGGCCGGCTTCGAGCCGAGCGGCGTGATCTGCGAAGTGATGAACGACGACGGCACCATGTCGCGCCGCGCCGAGCTGGAAGTGTTCGCCGCCGAGCACAACCTCAAGATCGGCACCATCGCCGACCTGATCCACTACCGCATGATCCACGAGCGTACCGTGCAGCGCGTCTCCGAGCAGCCGCTGGACAGCGAGCTGGGCCAGTTCAACCTGGTCACCTACCGCGACGCGGTGGAAGGCGACGTGCACATGGCCCTGACGCTGGGCAAGATCTGCGCCGACGAACCGACGCTGGTGCGCGTGCACAACATGGACCCGCTGCGCGATCTGCTGATGGTCAAGCAGCCGGGCCGCTGGAGCCTGCGCGCCGCCATGGCCGCCGTGGCCGAGGCCGGCAGCGGCGTGGTGCTGCTGCTGGGCCACCCGCTGGACGGCGACGTGCTGCTGGCGCACATCCGCGAGAGCGCGGGCGATGCGCAGCCCAAGGCACCGACCACCTACAGCACCGTCGGTGCCGGTTCGCAGATACTGCGCGACCTCGGCGTGCGCAAGATGCGCCTGATGAGTTCGCCAATGAAGTTCAATGCGATATCCGGATTCGATCTGGAAGTTGTAGAATACGTGCCCTCCGAGTGACTTGAGGCGGCCTGATCGCCCCTAGACTCGAGTCAAAACCCTCCCGAGGCCGCCACTGCGCGGCCTCGCTCTTGAAGATGAGAACTCCGGAATGACCCTGAAGACCATCGAAGGTACCTTCATCGCCCCCAAAGGTCGCTATGCTTTGGTGGTTGGCCGCTTCAACAGCTTCGTCGTCGAAAGCCTGGTTAGCGGCGCAGTCGATGCCCTGGTACGCCATGGCGTCAGCGAAAGCGACATCACCATCATCCGTGCCCCGGGCGCGTTCGAGATCCCGCTGGTGGCACAGAAAGTCGCCCAGCAAGGCGCTTACGACGCGATCATCGCCCTGGGCGCAGTGATCCGTGGCGGTACCCCGCACTTCGAATACGTGGCGGGCGAGTGCACCAAGGGCCTGGCCCAGGTGTCCATGGAGTTCGGTGTTCCGGTGGCCTTCGGCGTACTGACCGTCGACTCCATCGAGCAAGCCATCGAGCGTTCCGGCACCAAGGCTGGCAACAAAGGTGCCGAAGCGGCCCTGTCCGCCCTGGAAATGGTCAGCCTGCTGGCGCAGTTGGAGGCCAAGTGATTAGCGACGAAAGCGATCGTTTCAACCCGCGCGATCCAAAACCTGCGGATGCCGGCAAGCCCTCGAAGAGCGCCAAGCGTCGCGAAGCCCGCAAGCTCGCCACGCAAGCCCTCTACCAGTGGCACATGGCCAAGCACTCGCTGAACGAAGTGGAAGCGCAGTTCCGGGTCGATAACGATTTCTCCGATGTCGACGGCGCCTACTTCCGCGAGATCCTGCACGGGGTCCCGGCGAAGAAGGTCGAGATCGACGAGGCTCTGAAGCCCTGCCTGGATACGCCACTGGAAGAACTCGACCCGGTCGAGCTGTCGGTGCTGCGCCTGTCCGCCTGGGAATTCATGATGCGCGCCGACGTGCCGTACCGCGTGGTGATCAACGAAGGTGTGGAACTGGCGAAAGTCTTCGGCGCCACCGACGGGCACAAGTTCGTCAACGGCGTGCTGGACAAGCTGGCTCCGCGTCTGCGTGAAGCGGAAGTCCGGGCGAACAAGCGCTGATCGCGGCGCTGTCGAGCCATGGGTGAGTTCGAGCTGATCAGCCACTACTTCGCCGCCGCGCCCTGTGCGCAGGGCGGCGAGGGCGTGGCCCTGGGTATCGGCGACGACTGCGCCCTGCTGGACCTTCCCGCTGGCGAACAGCTGGCGGTTTCCACCGACACGCTCGTGGCCGGTGTGCACTTTCCCGCAATCTGCGACCCCCTGCTGCTCGGCCAGCGCTCGCTTGCCGTGGCGGCCAGCGACCTCGCGGCCATGGGCGCCACGCCCATCGGCTTCACCCTGGCCCTCACGCTGCCCGAAGTCGGCCCCGACTGGCTCGCGGCTTATGCCGACGGCCTCGGTCGCATGGCCCAGCGTTGCAGCATGACGCTGATTGGTGGCGACACCACCCGTGGCCCGTTGAGCATCACCGTGACCGTGTTCGGCCGCGTGCCGGCCGGCCAGGCGCTGCGTCGCAGCGGTGCACGGCCGGGCGACTTGCTGTGCGTCGGTGGTTTTCTGGGGAACGCGGCAGGTGCATTGCCGCTGGTGCTGGGCGAGCGCGAAGCGGCTAATGATGTAGCCGCGCCGCTGCTGGCGCATTACTGGTCGCCGCTGCCGCAACTGCAGCTGGGCGAGCGCCTGCGTGGCCTGGCCACGGCGGCACTGGACATCTCCGACGGGCTGCTGGCCGACTGCGGGCATATCGCCAAGGCGTCCGGCGTGGCGCTGGAGGTGAACCTGGCGCAGGTTCCCGTGTCTGCTCCCTTGCAGGCGTTCCTTGGCCGCGAGGCGGCAGTGCACGCGGCGCTCACCGGTGGCGACGACTACGTGCTGGCGTTCACCCTGCCGGAATACGCGCTTTCATCCCTGGCCGACCAGGTGCACGTCATTGGCCGTGTGCTGGAAGGCCAGGGCGTGACCCTGCGCGACCCGCAGGGCCAGGACATCACCCCCGCACAGCGGGGTTATCAACATTTCAGGGAGTCACCGTGACCGACCACCCCAACCAGGTGCCTGCGGAGTTCGTTCCGCCTTCGGTCTGGCGCAACCCGTGGCACTTCATCGCGTTCGGCTTCGGCTCCGGCACCCTGCCCAAGGCCCCGGGTACCTGGGGTTCGCTGGTGGCGCTGCCGTTCATCCCGCTGTGGCAGATGCTGCCCGACTGGGGCTATTGGCTGCTGCTGGGCATCAGCATGCTGTTCGGCGTGTGGCTGTGCGGCAAGGTGGCCAGCGACTTGCGCGTCCATGACCACGAAGGCATTGTCTGGGACGAGATCGTCGGCATGTGGATCACCCTGTGGCTGGTGCCGGAGGGCTGGCAGTGGCTGCTGGCGGGGTTCCTGATGTTCCGCTTCTTCGACATCCTCAAGCCGTGGCCGATCCGCTGGATCGACCGCCATGTGCATGGCGGCTTCGGGATCATGCTCGACGATATCCTGGCCGGCGTGTTCGCCTGGCTGGGCATGCAGGTGCTGGTGTGGGCGGTGGCCTGAAACAGGGAGCGTTGTGATGGGGTTCAGGACTGTATTGCTGGCAGTGATGCTGCTTGTCGCGGGCACCGGTGCCATGGCCCGGGAGGCTCCGACGCAGGTGCGCCTGGTCAGCGAGGAGTGGCTCGACTACACCAACAAGGACGGCACCGGGCTGGCCTGGGACGTGATGCGCAAGGTGTTCGAGCCGGCCGGCGTCAAGCTCAAGCCGCAGAGCGCGCCGTACAGCCGCGCGGTGGGTTTGGTCAAGCGGGGCGAGGCGGATGCCTGGGTGGGCTCCTACAAGGAGGAGAACCCCAACAACCTCTACCCGCGCTGGCATTTCGACATGGACCATATCTACGCCCTGGGCCTGGCCAGCAAACCGGCACCCACCCTCGACAACATCGGCCAGTTCCGCCTGGCCTGGGTGCGGGGCTACGACTACGCCAGCTACCTGCCCAATGCCAGGAATTTCCGCGAGATCCAACGCCGCGAGGGCATCCTGCCGATGCTCGAGCATGACCGGGTGGATTTCTACATCGATGCCGAGACCGAGGTGAACTACGTGCTCGGCCAGGCGCCCGACCCCAAGCAGTTCAAGCTCACTCATGTGGCCGAGTTGCCGTTGTACCTGGCATTCGCCGACAGCGAACAGGGCAAGGCCCTGCGCGACCTGTTCGACCGGCGCATGGAGGTGCTGGTGCGCAGTGGCGAGCTGAAGCCGATCTTCGAGCGCTGGAAGCAGCCTTATCCGTTCACCGGCGACAGTCAGCCTCACTAGTCGCCGACCGTGTAGGAGCCGGCTTTGCCGGCGAACACCGGCGTAGCCGGTGCCCTTCACCGCGTTGCCTGGTTCGCCGGCAAAGCCGGCTCCTACAGGTTGTCTTGAACCCGAAAGCAGCGGTACGAGGGCTAATGGCGCCTCTATAAGCATCGAACTTTTCGATCTTAAGCCGCGATATTCAGCCTGCGCACCGGCGCCGGGCTGCTGATACAATCGGCCGATCTGAATATTCCTACTTTCCAGGAGCACAACGTGCCCGTCGTCTTTGTCGCCGCCTCCAAACTCCCGACCCCCTTTGCGATCTTCACCATGCATGGCTTCCTCGACGAAGCCACTGGCCGTGAGCACGTGGTGCTCAGCCTGGGTGACATCGCGGACGGTGAGCCGGTGCTGGGGCGCCTGCACTCCGAGTGCCTGACCGGCGATGCCCTGTTCAGCCAGCGTTGCGACTGCGGCTCGCAACTGGAGGCCGCGCTGCAGGCCATCGCCCGTGAAGGCCGTGGCGTGCTGCTGTACCTGCGCCAGGAAGGCCGTGGCATCGGCCTGCTGAACAAGATCCGCGCCTACGAGCTGCAGGACGGCGGCGCCGACACCGTCGAGGCCAACGAACGCCTGGGCTTCGCCGCCGACCAGCGCGACTACGCCATGTGCCTGCCGATGCTCGAGCACCTGGGCGTGACCTCGCTGCGCCTGATGACCAACAACCCGCGCAAGGTCAAGGCGTTGACCGACATGAGCATCAAGGTCGCCGAGCGCGTGCCGCTGCACACCGGCCACAACCCGCACAACCGCCTGTACCTGGCCACCAAGGCCGACAAGCTTGGCCACATGATGGGCAACAAGCACCAGGGCGAGGTGCCCCAGGCGTGACCCGCAACGAGGTGAAGCGCCGGCTGGCCCTGGCCTGGTGGCAGTACCTGGCCGTGGGCCTGGTGCCGTTGCCGGTGATGGCCTGGGCGTTCGGCGCTGGCGAACCGCTGATCCCGGTGCTGGCCATGCCGTTGTTCATCGCCGGGGCCGCGACCATGTTCCTCAGCCTGCCGCGTTTCGGCGCCTACAAGCGGGCATTGATCGCCACCGACAAGCAACTGGGCACGCCGGAAGAACCCGGTGCCTGGATCGAGCTGGCCCGGGTGCGGCGCCTGGCCATGCTGTTCGCCTGTTTCCCCGCCTGGGTGGCCGCGCTGTCGGTGCTGGTGGGGCTCGAAGCGGTGCCACAGATCCTGCTGGCGTTGTCTACCGTGGTGATCTTGTACCTCTATCGCATTCCGCGTCAGTTGGGCTGATGCGGGCACTGCTCGCCGGTATCGCGCTGTTGTGCTGCGGCGCCTTGGCCGAAGCTGCGCCACGCGTGGTCAGCCTGGCGCCGTCGATGACCGAGATCGTGCTTGAGCTGGAGGCTGGCGACCTGCTGGTTGGCGTGCTCGACGGCGGCGAACGTCCGCAGGCACTGGCCCGTCTTCCCTCCGTCGGCCGCCATGGCCAGCTCGACATGGAGCGCCTGCTCAGCCTCAAGCCCGACCTGCTGCTGCTCTGGCCCGGGAGCGTGGCACCTGCCCAGCGCGACCAGCTCAGGCGCCTGGGCATCGCCACGTTCAGCGGCGAGCCTGGCGACCTTGACCAGTTGATCGAGCAGATCGAAGCCATCGCCCAGCGCATCGGCCGTGACGAGCAAGGCCAGGCCTATGCCACCCGTTTGCGTGAGCGGCTGCATGGGCTGCGGGAACAGTACCGGCGTGAAGTGCCGTTGCGAGTGTTCTACCAGGTCTGGGACAAACCGCTGTACACCCTGGGTGGGCGTCAGGTGGTCAGTGACGCCTTGCGCGTCTGCGGGGCGCGCAATGTATTCGATGACTTGGCCCAACCCGCGCCGCAAGTCAGTGTGGAATCGGTGCTGTTGCGCGACCCCGAGGTGATCCTGGCGGGTGACGTGGCGCAGCTGGCCAGTTGGCGTAGCTGGCCGCAGTTGAGCGCCGTGAAAGGGCAGCGCTTGCTGGTTGTCCCCGACAAAGGTCTGGAGAGGCCCAGCGGACAGATGATCGAGGCCACCGCCCGCTTGTGCGCATTGCTTGAGGCTAGAGCGCCGGCGTCCAGGTGACGCTCAGCAGCCAGGTGCGGCCTTCTTCGCGATAGCCGTAGTCATGCCCCTGGAAGTTGTAGAGATTGCGGCTGTAACGCTTGTCCAGCAGGTTGTCGAGCTTGAGGTCGAGCTTCAGCTCACGGGTAGCCGCCCAGCCACCGCGAATGCCCAACAGCCCGTAGCCACCGATGGGTGCATTGTTGGTTTCGTCGTTATAGCTGCCGCTGACGGCCTGCCAGCTGGCACCGACATTGAAACGGTCGAATTGACGGTCGATATCCAGGCTCAGGGTGCGGCGTGCACGACGGGCGAGAGTGTGGCCGCTCTTTCGGTCGCGTGGGTCGACCAGTGCCAGGCCGAGTTGCGATGTCCAGGCACCCCATTGCTGGTCCAGCGCCATCTCGAAGCCGTTGATGCGGGCCTGGGCGACGTTGCCCATGTTTCTGGTGTCTGCGTCGTAGCTGATGGCGTCTCGCAAGTCGGTGCGATAGAGCGAGGTTTCCAGGCGGCTGCTGTCGGTCAGCTGGCTGCGCCATTGCACTTCATAGGACTTCGAGTGCTCCGGCTTCAGATCAGGGTTGCTGAAGCCGGGGTAGTAGAGGTCGTTGAACGTAGGGGCGCGGAAGCCCTCGCTGTAGGACAGCAGCAGGTCATTGCGACTGTTCAACGGCAGGGTAAGGCTGCCGCTCCAGGTGGTCTGGCCGCCGAATTGCTGGTTCTCGTCGTGGCGTACGCCAAGTTCGGTCGAGAAGTGTTCGCCCTGGAAGCGATGCTGGGCGAACACCGCGCGGTTCCAGCGACTGTCCTCGTTGAAGTCGGTGGCCGCGTGTACCCGGTCCTCGTACCACTCGCCACCCAGCAGCACGCTGTTTTCGTCATCCAGGGTCAGGTCGTTCTGCCAGGTGACTTGGTCGCGATAGGTGTTGAATGGCGAGCTCTGGTGCGTGAGCTTGTCACGGCTGTCGTCGCGGTTCTCGCTGTGAGCCACCTCCAGCCGGGAATGCCATCGCTCGGTAAGCTGGGCATCGAGGTAACTGCCCAGGCTGCTGACGGCAAAGTTCGAGTAGGGCACCTTCGGGCTGCTGCCACGAGGCTCGTCGAACTCGCGACGCCCACGGTTCTCGAGCAGGTTCAGGCCCGCTTCGAAACGCTCGTTGAAGGTGTGGCTCAGGCTGAGGTTGAACGCACGGTTGCGATAGGCGTCATGGTCGCTATCGCTGGCATATGACGGCCCGGTGGAGTCGATGCCGGCCGTTTCGTCCAGGCTGGCGCCGAGGTTGAAGCGCGTTGCGCCATTGCCACCGGACAGGCCCAGGCTGCGTTGCCAGGTCTGATTGCTGCCGGCCGCCAGGCGCAGGCGCGGCTGCAGGCCCGGGCCGCTGCCACGGCGGGTGAAGATCTGGATCA
>NZ_JARPQB010000027.1:0-64011 GCF_029478665.1 Pseudomonas entomophila | reverse complement strand
TCTGGATCCCCCCGCCGATGGCGTCGCTGCCGTACACCGCCGAGCGCGAGCCGCGCAGCACTTCCACCCGCTCGATCTGGTCGATGTCGAGAAACTGCAGGCCACTGTCGCCGGAGGTGGCGTTGGCGATGCGCACGCCGTCGACCAGCACCAGGGTCTGGGCCGCCTTGGTGCCGCGCACGAAGATGCCGGGCAGGCTACCGCGACCACCGGTCGGCGCGACTTGCACGCCGGGCACCCGGGTGAGCAGGTCGGTGACGCTGGACGGTTGCAGGCGGTCGATGTCGCTGCGGGTGAAGACCGTGTTGGCGGCGCTGGTGGCAGTGCGCGACTCGACCTGGCGGCTGGCGCTGATCAGCACGTCGGGGAGCTTGAGCGCATCATCGCGGGAGGGTTCGGCGGCCAGGGCGGCGGCGGGGAGGCAGAGCAGGGTGGTGAGGGTTGGAATCTTCATAGGGCGTTCGATTGTGTTCGCCGGCAAAGCCGGCTCCTACAGATACCGCGCATATCCCTGTAGGAGCCGGCTTTGCCGGCGATGGGCCGCATGGCGGCCCCAGATTTACAGACCGAGCTTGGCCATGCGGGCCTTGACCGAGGCTTCGATCCCGGCCGCATCCAGCCCGCACTCGGCCAGCATCTGCGCAGGCTTGGCATGCTCGACGTAGATATCCGGCAGGCCCAGGTGCAGCAGCGGCTTGACCACGCCCTCGCGGGCCAGGAACTCGCCGACGGCGGCGCCTGCGCCGCCCATGATGGCGTTCTCCTCGAGGGTCACCAGCAGTTCGTGGCTGGCGGCCATCTCCAGCACCAGCGCCTCGTCCAGCGGCTTGACGAAACGCATGTCGACCACGGTGGCGCCGATCTGCTCTGCCACTTGCAGGGCCTCGGTCAATTGCACGCCGAACACCAGCAAGGCGACCTTGCTGCCCTGGCGGCGGACCACGCCCTTGCCGATTTCCAACGGCTCCAGGTCGCCACTGATCGGCGCATTCGGGCCGGTGCCGCGTGGGTAGCGCACGGCGGCCGGGCCTTTGTAGTGGTGGCCGGTGCTGAGCATCTTGCGCAACTCGTTCTCGTCGCTCGGGGTCATCACCAGCATGCCGGGGATGCAGCGCAGGTACGACAGGTCGTAGGCGCCAGCGTGGGTCGGGCCGTCCTCGCCGACCAGGCCGGCGCGGTCGATGGCGAACAGCACGTCCAGGTCCTGCACCGCCACGTCGTGGATCAGTTGGTCATAGGCGCGTTGCAGGAAGGTGGAATAGATCGCCACCACCGGCTTGGCGCCTTCGCAGGCCATGCCTGCGGCAAAGGTGACCGCATGCTGTTCGGCGATGGCGACGTCGAAGTAGCGCTCGGGGTAGCGTTCGCTGAAGTCGACCAGGTCCGAGCCTTCCTTCATCGCCGGGGTGATACCCACCAGGCGGTTGTCGGCGGCGGCCATGTCGCACAGCCACTGGCCGAACACGGCGGAGTACTTCGGGCCGCTCGGTTTTTTCGGCGTGACCGGCTTGTCGGCTGGCTCCAGCTTGGTGATGGCGTGGTAGCCGATCGGGTCGACTTCGGCCGGGGCGAAGCCCTTGCCTTTCTTGGTGACCACATGCAGGAACTGCGGGCCCTTGAGGTCGCGCATGTTGCGCAGCGTGGCGATCAGCGTGGGCAGGTCGTGGCCGTCGATCGGGCCGATGTAGTTCCAGCCCAGCTCTTCGAACAGGGTGCCGGGCACCAGCATGCCCTTGGCGTACTCTTCGGTGCGGCGGGCGATTTCCCAGGCGCCGGGCAGGCGCGACAGCACTTTCTTGCTGCCTTCGCGCATGCTCGCGTAGGTGCGGCTGGAGAGGATCTTGGCCAGGTAGTTCGACAGGCCACCGACGTTGCGCGAGATCGACATGTCGTTGTCGTTGAGGATGACCAGCATGTTGGCATCCACTTCCTGCGCATGGTTCAGCGCCTCGAAGGCCATGCCGGCGGTCAGCGCGCCGTCGCCGATCACGGCGATCGACTTGCGCGGATCGTTCTGCAGGCGGGCGGCGATGGCCATCCCCAGGGCGGCGCTGATCGAGGTGCTGGAGTGGCCGACACCGAAGGTGTCGTACTCGCTCTCGCTGCGGCGCGGGAAGGCGGCGATGCCGTCCTTCTGGCGCAGGCTGAGCATGCGGTCGCGGCGGCCCGTCAGGATTTTGTGCGGGTAGGCCTGGTGGCCGACGTCCCACACCAGCCGGTCATCCGGGGTGTCGAAGACGTAGTGCAGGGCGATCGTCAGCTCGATGACGCCCAGGCCCGCACCGAAATGCCCACCGGTCTGCCCCACGGTATAGAGCAGGTCCTGGCGCAGCTCGTCGGCCAGGGTCTCCAGGTCGGCTTCGGCCAGGCGGCGCAGGCCGGCGGGCGTGTCGGCGCGGTCCAGCAACGGCGTGACCGGGCGTTCGCGGGGGATCTCTTGAAACGTCGTGGGCATCAGGCGTGTCGTTATAGGTGTGAAGACGCGGCAGTTTACCCCATTGTGGGAAAAGCTGCCCATTCGGACGGGTGTGCAGGGCGCTTAATGCGAGGCGGATCCTGTAGGAGCGGCCTTGTGCCGCGAAAGGGTTGCGCAGCAGCCCCAGGATTCCAGCGTTGACGCAAAAACGGCGGGGCCGCTTTGCGGCCCTATCGCGGCACGAGGCCGCTCCTACAGGATGTATCTCAGGCCTTAGTGGCGGCGTTCGACGATGTAGCGGGCCAGCGCCCGCAGCGGCTCGGCGTTCTCGCCAAAGCCTTGCAGCGCCGCCAGTGCCTGGTCGCGCAGTTCCAGGGCATAGGCCTTGGCCGCTTCCAGCCCCAGCAGCGCCGGGTAGGTTGGCTTGTCGCGGGCGATGTCGGCGCCCTGGCGCTTGCCCAGGGTGGCGGTGTCGCTCTCCACGTCGAGGATGTCGTCCTGCACCTGGAAGGCCAGGCCGATGGCCTGCGCATAAATTTGCAGGGCATCGAGCTGGGCCGGCTCGGCGCGGGCGCTGGCCAGGGCACCAAGGCGCACGCTGGCTTCGATCAGCGCGCCGGTCTTGTGCCGGTGCATGTATTCCAAGGCCTGCTGGTCGAGCTTGACGCCCACCGAGCCCAGGTCGATGGCCTGGCCGCCGACCATGCCAGCGGGGCCGGCGGCCTTGGCCAGGGCCTGGACCATCTGCAGGCGGATACCGTCGGCCTGCGAACTCAGGCGCGGGTCGAGCAGGGCGCTGAAGGCCAGGCTCTGCAGGCCGTCGCCGGCAAGGATGGCGCAAGCCTCGTCGAAGGCCTTGTGGGTGGTCGGCTGGCCGCGGCGCAGGTCATCGTCGTCCATCGCCGGCAGGTCGTCGTGGACCAGCGAGTAGGCGTGGATCAGTTCCACCGCGCAGGCGGCGCCGTTGGCCTGTTCGGCCGGGGCACCCAGCGCCTCGCAGGCTGCATAGGCCAGCAGCGGGCGCACGCGCTTGCCGCCGTTCATCACGCTGTAGCGCATGGCGGCATAAAGGCGTTCGAGCTCTTTCGACGGGGCCTGGAACAGCGGTTCTAGAGCGGCGTCGACCCGCGCCTGGGCGCTTTGCTGGTACTGGGCGATCATGCCTCGGGCTCCGCGTCGAACGGCTGGGCAGCCAGTTCGCCGTCACGCTCCAGCAGGATCTGCACCTTCTGTTCGGCCTGGGCCAGGGCGCCCTGGCAATCGCGGGTCAGGGCGATGCCTTGCTCGAAGGCGGCCAGCGACTCTTCCAGCGACAACTCGCCGTTCTCCAGGCGCTCGACCAGGGCTTGCAGGTCGGCGAGGGACTGTTCGAAATCGATGGAGGCTTTTTTGCGGGCCATGGCGACGGTCTCGGTGGTATTCAGAACGGCGCGACACTAGCAGAGCGGGGCAGGGGGAGCAAATTGCCCGGGCCTCTCGTTCGTCGCATTTTGTTGCATTTGTCTGCGGCGAACCATCTTGCATTCTGTGCGATAGCCGCATTGTGAGGGTGCAGGCCCTCTGCCATAATCCGCGCGCTCTGGCCCGCGGGCCAGCCGCCTCCCTCCCTGATGTCACGTAACGGACTACGTTGTGAGTTTCCTTTCGATCGAATTCGGCCTCTGCTTCACGCTGTTCTTCATGCTTTATTGGTGCCTGTGCTGGAGCGCGCGGTTGCAGAACCTGCTGCTGCTGGCGGCCAGTTACGGCCTGGTGGCGAGTTTCAGCCTGCAATCGCTGTACATCCTGCTGGGTTACAGCGCGCTGGTGTACCTGCTCGGGTTGTTGGCCGGCCGCCATCCCGGGCGCTGGTTCAACGGCGTCCTGCTGCTGACCCTGGTGCTGGGCTGTTTCTACCTGTTCAAGTACCAGGAATTCTTCGTCGGCGGGATCCAGGGCGCGCTGGCCAGTGCCGGGCTCGAGGTGTCGCTGCCATTACTGGAAGTGCTGGTGCCGATCGGACTGTCGTTCTACGCCTTCCATTCGGTCAGCTACCTGGTGTCGATCAGCCGCCGCGAGCTGGCGCCCGCCGCGCCGCTGGACCTGGCCCTGTACCTGGCATTCTTCCCCAGCCTGGTGGCCGGCCCGGTCAACCGCGCCCTGCACATGCTGCCGCAGATCCGCCCGCAGGCCATGCGTCAGGTGCTGGAGCCGCAGCGTGCCCTGGGTCTGATCGCCATGGCGGTGGTCAAGCTGTTCTTCCTCAGTGCCTGGCTCGGCAGCGAGTGGGTCGACCCGGTGTTCGACACGCCCGGCAGCGCCACGCCTGAGCAGGTGCTGCTGAGCGTCTATGGCTACAGCTTCCTGATCTACTTCAACTTCAGCGGTTACACCAACCTGGTGACCGGTATCGCGCTGTTGCTGGGTTTCCGCCTGCCGGACAACTTCGATGCGCCCTACGCCGCGCACAATCTCAAGGAATTCTGGGGGCGCTGGCACATCAGCCTGTCGCGCTTCATCCGTGACTACGTCTACATCCCGCTGGGTGGCAACCGCAAGGGCGTGTGGCGCGGGAACCTGAACATGCTGCTGGCGATGCTGGTGTCCGGCCTGTGGCACGGGGCGAGCGTTAATTTCATCATCTGGGGCGCGCTGCATGGCGTGGGCCTGGCCATCTCCAAGCTGTTCAACCAGCTGTTGCCGGGCTTCGAGCGCCTGCCCGGTGCCGGTCTGCTGGCACGCTTGATGACGTTCCACTACGTGGCGTTCGCCTGGATCTTCTTCCGTAGCCCGACGTTGGACGGTGCGGTCGAGATGCTCGGTGACATCTCACAGCTGAGCCTGGCAGGCCTGAACAGCGCCACCGGTGTGATGCTGCTGGCCTGCGTGCTGTTCGTGGCCAGTTACCCGTTGTTGCTGGCGCTGTTGCGCCAGAGCGGGGCTGCGTTCCAGCGCTTGCCGTGGCAGCTGTACCCGATCCCGCTCGGGGTCGGTGTGTCGCTGGTTATTTTTGCTTCGCAGTCGGGCGTGCCGGGGTTCATCTATGCAAGCTTCTGATAGCCGACAGTTGTTCCAGGTACAGATGGGCGCGGCTCGTGCGCTGTACGCGATCGTGGTCACCACCGCCCTGTTGTTCTGGCTGAGCCAGGATTCGATCAAGCTCTATTGCCAGCAGAAGTACCACGAGACTTGTGAAATCCCGCTGCTGGGGCAGATGCCGGCCTGGCGTTTCGGGGCGCAGTTGACCCTGGCGTTGGAAGAGCAACGTGACCGCCTGATCGAACAGTGGCAGCCGGTCGAGCAGGTGGCCGGGGCGCCCGCTGCCGAGGTATTGCCTGAATCGGTGCCGGTGGTGACGGTCAATCTGGAGACCCCGGCGGCCTTGGCCAAGCCATTGCCGCCGGCAGTCGCCCATCCGCCTGTGCACAACGCACCCGCGCCAGTGCATGCCCCGGCACCGGTCCCGGTCGCACAGCCGGTGGTTGCCGCGCCAGCGCCTGTGCCGACCGTGTTGCAACCGGGCAAGGTCGCGGCCCTGGCCGCAGGCGACGATGTGTTCCTGGTGGGCGACTCGCTGATGCAGGGCGTGGCGCCGCACCTGGCCAACAGCCTGCGCAAGCGCTACCAGATCCGCACCGTCAACCTCAGCAAGCAGAGCACCGGGCTGGCCTATCCAGGCTTCTTCAACTGGCCCAAGACCGTGGCCGAAACCCTTGACCGCGAGCCGAACATCCGCCTGATGGTGGTGTTCCTCGGCCCCAACGACCCTTGGGACATGCCCCAGGGCAAGGGCAAGCCGTTCCTGCGCTTCAAATCGCCGGAGTGGGAGGTCGCCTACCGTGGCCGTATCGACGCGATCCTCGAACAGGCCCGTGAGCACAATGTGCAGGTGCTCTGGGTCGGCCCGCCTAATATGGAGAAGGCGCGGCTGTCCACGGCCATGAATTACCTCAGCGGGCTGTACCAGGAACAGACCGCGCTGTTCGGCCAGCACTATGTCTCGGCCAACCCGATCCTTGGCTATACCGACGAGGGTTTCTCGTACACGGTGCGGACCTCGGAGGGCAAGCGGGTCAAGGTGCGGGTCGACGACGGCATTCATTTCACCATCACAGGCCAGAAGATGATCGCCGAACAAGTGTTGTCGCTGATCAGCTTCCCGGGCCTGACCGTTACAGGACATTGAGATGCGCCAATGGCATCACCTGCTGGGCCTGGCCCTGCTGATCAGCGCCGTGCCGGGTTGCAGCACCGGCGCCAACAGCGTGGCCGCCCAGCCTGCGGCGCGGCCTGCTGCCGCGCCGGCCGCACGCCAGGAGGGCAATGTCGCCTTGCTCGCCGGCAAGTTGCGCAATGCCGGCCGGGCGCCGGTTTCCATCGTCCAGCTGGGCGACTCGCACACTGCCGCCGACTTGTTCAGCGGTGAACTGCGTCGCTTGTTGCAGGCGCGTTATGGCGATGGCGGCATCGGCTTGGTGCCGGCTTCGCCGGTGCCGGGGATTCGCAACGACCGGGTGATCATCAAGAGCGAGAAGCGCCAGTGGGCGTTGGTGTCGGCGCGTAACCAGCAGAGCAGCCAGTTCCCGCTCGGGGGCTACCTGTCGCTGCCCCAGGCCAAGCGCGCCAGCGTGGTGATCCAGGCGCGTGACCCAGACAGCCACCGCTACAAGATTTCGGCGCTGTACCAGTCCAGTGGCTCGGCCTCGCTGCTGGCCAACGGCGGCCAGCGTCGGGTGCTTCCGGCGAGCAATGGACAGTGGCGGTTCAGTCCGGCGTTCAGCAATGTCGGGCTGCCGGTGCAGTTGGCGGTGGAGGGCGGCAGCGTCGCGCTGGGGGGGTGGTATATCCAGGGGCAGAAGAATGCTGGCGTGACCTACTCGACCCTGGGCATCAACGGTGCGCGCCTTGAAGTGGTGGACAAGTGGCAGCCCGGTTGGCGCGACAGCCTCAAGGCGGTGGCGCCGGACCTGGTGATCCTCGCCTATGGCACCAACGAGGCGTTCGACGACACGCTTGACCTGGGGCTGTACCAGGCGCAATTGGATGCGACGCTGAGCAACCTGCGCAAGGACCTGCCACGGGCGGCGATCCTGTTGGTCGGGCCGCCGGATTCGATCAAGCAGCGCAAGGCGGGCAGCTGCGCGGCGCGCCAGCCACGGCCGTTGGCTTCGGTGATTCGCATCCAGAAGCAGATGGCGCAGCGGCACAAGGCGCTGTTCTGGGATTGGCAGGGGTTCATGGGTGGGCCGTGCTCGATCGCCGGGTGGCAGGCGGGCGGGTTGGCGCGGCCGGATCTGGTGCACCTGACGGCGGATGGTTACCGCAAGAGTGCGGCGGGGTTGTATGAGTTTTTGACGGGGCCTTTGGGGTTGCGTTGACGATCAGCTGGATCGGCGTTGGATTTGAGTCTGTTGGGGCTGCTTTGCAGCCCTTTCGCGGCACAAGGCCGCTCCTACAGGGGGATCACCGTCTCCGGTAGGAGCGGCCTTGTGCCGCGAAAGGGGCGCGAAGCGCCCCCAGCATTGGTAGCCGTCAGACATTTCCGAATCTGAAACAAAATCCTTCAGCCGGTTAGCGCTTGGGATCTATCCTACGCGCTTGCCGGAAGGCTCTGAATTGGCTGGGAAATGCCCCGGGGGTAACGTCGCTGGGTCGTCAAATTTGGCGACCGGGTGTGAGAAGCCCGTTGTGTTTCGAACAGGCTGGCCAGTCATGGCAGCTGTGCGCGTGCAGGCTTCGGCCTGGCCGTGGTGTTCGGGACACGGTCTTCTCACCTCGCGCACGGCTGCCACCCAAGTCTGTGAGAAGGGCGGAGGTGGTTGTTATCTGACAGCATTTCCGAACGGTAACAACAGATGAAAAAGATCGTCCCTGATCCACCTTACCCAATCCCTTTCATCACCATCATCAGCGACCTCCCTCCCGATGAGGCCATGGCCCACGCCAACAAGCTGATGCATACCCTCAGCGACACCATCCACGCCTACACCCACTGCCCACGCGACGAACGCCTGGACGTGATGATGGACAACGCCGAAATCCTCGCTCAACTGGTCATCGCGTTGGTCCGCCACGCCCGGGCCAAGGGGGCGCCGGTATGAGCGACGACCACAAGCCCGGCCCGACCCAGGGCACGACCACCTGCCTCGAGATCTTCCGTATCCAGCCGGGCATTCCTTTCGATCACGCCTTCAGCGACCTGTCGGTGCTGCTCGGCTGCGTGGCGCACTTCACTACCGAGGCCGAGATGGAGGGTGACCTCATGGCCGCCAGCGCCGCGCGGATTCTCAGCGGACTGGCCAAGGGGCTGATCGATGACATGGAGTTGGGGTTGAATCGGTAGCGGTGACCGGGGGCTGCTGCGCAGCCCTTTCGCCAGCAAGGCTGGCTCCTACAGAGAACGCGTTGTAGGAGCCAGCCTTGCTGGCGAACAGGGGCTCAGGCGATCTCTGCTTCCAACGCGACCATCGCCTCGCGATACCGCGCCAGTTCCTCGATAGTCAGCACCGGCAAGTTGTACTGGCGCGCATACACCGCCACCTCCTCGCCCCGGGCCATGCTGCCATCGGGGTTCATCAGCTCGCACAGCACCGCCGCCGGGCGCAGGCCGGCCAGGCGCGCCAGGTCCACCGAGCCTTCTGTGTGGCCACGGCGGGTCAGCACGCCACCGTCACGGGCGCGCAGCGGGAACACGTGGCCCGGGCTGACGATATGGCGCTCCTGCGCGGTGGAGCGCAGCGCGGCTTCGATGGTGGTGATGCGGTCCTGCGCCGACACGCCGGTGCTGACCCCTTCGGCCGCCTCGATAGTGACGGTGAAACCGGTGCCATGGCGGGCCTGGTTGTTCTGCACCATCGGCGCCAGTTGCAGGGCGTCGACGGTGGCTTCGTCCAGGCACAGGCAGACGATACCGCTGCAATCGCGGATCATCATGGCCATGGTCTGCAGCGACAGGTTCTCGGCGGCGGCGACGATGTCGGCTTCGTCCTCGCGGTCGTCATCGTCGAGCAGCAGCACGGGGCGCCCGGCCTGGAAGGCGGCGATGGCGGCGGTGACGTTGGGGAATTGCTTTTGCAGCATGGTGGGCATGAAACGCTCCTCGTGAATGATCGATGAACGTCTCGGGGCGAACAAAATGCGCGCGCAAGGGCGCCTCGGCGGCCCCTGCCAAACGCCTTCTTTCATCCGGACTATGACCGTCGGCCCTGGAATCTCACCAGATCTGCTGACCCCCGGCATGGCCGGGGCGCTCGCGGGCTCATCTTTCGATTTACCGCCGGTGGGGACTTTCACCCCGCCCTGAAGACCGGCCAAGCATACAGCACGATGCCAGCATGCTGGCAAGCCCTACGACTTTAGTTGCTGCCAGTCCAGCCCGAAGCGCGCCAGGTACTTGCGCAGGCGGTCGGCGTCGTTGGGGTTGGCCTTCTCCTGGCGCGACACCGCGAACAGCTGGCGCCCGGCCTCGGACAGGCTCGGGGCGCGGCGGCACACATCCAGCACCGCCTGTAGCTGCACCTGGTCGAACAGGTCCAGTTCGCGGCCGGCCAGCAGTGGTTCAGTCGCCAGCTCCAGGCCCCAGGCATAACTCAGCCGACCAATCTCTTCCTCGACCAGTGCTTCGTCGATGCGCCCGCTGTCGGCCAGGGTCGCCATGCGTGTGATCGATGCCGACAGCTCGCGGAAGTTGCCGGCCCAGCGCGCTTCGCTGGCATGGGCGAAGGCCAGGTAGCGGCGCTTGGCCTCAAGGTTGAAGCGCACCTGGCGCCCTTGCTCGCGGGCGTGGCGCTGCAGCTCGAAATCGAGGTTCGGCTCGATGTCCTCGCGGCGCTCAGCGAGCCCCGGCAGGGCGAAGGTCCACAGGTTGATGCGGGCGAACAGGTCTTCGCGGAACGAGCCGTCGGCGACCTTGGCGCGCAGGTCGCGGTGGGTGCCGGCGATCAGTTGGAAGTCGCTTTCCACCTCGCGGTCCGCGCCCAGCGGGAAGAAGCGTTTTTCTTCGATGGCCTTGAGCAGCATGGCCTGTTCGTCGGTACCCAGCTCGCCGATTTCATCGAGGAACAGCATGCCGCCGTCGGCGGCGCGCAGCAGGCCGTCGCGGGCGTTCTGCGCGCCGGTGAAAGCGCCCTTGGCATGGCCGAACAGGGTCGACATGGCGCCGTCGCCGCGCAGGGTGGCGCAGTTCACTTCGATGAAACGCCCGCCGAGCTGGTGGCGGCCGCGCTTAAGTTCATGGACGCGACGGGCCAGGAACGACTTGCCGGCGCCGGTCGGGCCAACTAGCAACATCGGCGCCTTGGAGCGCAGGGCGACCCGCTCGATTTGCTCGATGGTGCGGTTGAAGCCGGGGTTGCGCGTGGCAATGCCGGACTTGAGCAGCGACTGCCCCTCGACCTGCTCGCGGCGAAAGCGCGAGGCGATCGGGTCGTAGCGCGACAGGTCGAGGTCGATCAGGGTGGCGATGCCGGCCGGGTCGCTGTTTTCGTCCTGCTTGCGCGAGGGCGAGGTCTGTACCAGGCGCGCCGGCAGGTAGCGCGCCTCGGTGAGCAGGAACCAGCAGATCTGCGCAACGTGGGTGCCAGTGGTGATGTGCACGAGGTAGTCCTCGCGCTCGGTGTCGAAGCGGTAGCCGCTGGCGAAGTCGTGCAGGGCGCCGTAGACCTCCTCGAAGTCCCACGGGTTGCGCAGCGCCAGCGGGTGCAGGCGCACCTCGGTGCGGGGCGAGACCTGCTGGATGTCGCCGCGAATGCGGTCGGCCAGGCTCTGGTCGCGGGCGCTGGGGCCGTGGATCAGTTCCAGGCGGTCGATGGGCAGGTCGGGTTGCTGGCACAGGCCGATGGTCGGCCGCCACTTGTTCCAGCGCGCCGCGCCCTTGCCGTTGCGGTCGAGGGTGGTGCCGAGAAAGCCGATGGCGACGAGGGGCTTGGTCATCCGTGATTATCCAAAAAGATAAATGTGTATCGCAGGATATACGAAAAATGAAATCAATATGACCGTTGTGGTGTGCTTCCCAATTCGGCTTGTAAAAATAAATCCTTATAAATCAGATAGTTAATAAATATTTTCAGGGTTGGATGAAAACCTGGCACGCCGCTCGCTATATCCCTCTCGACCGCATCGCCAGGCAGGCCCTCGGGTCAGGGGATCAACCCCCGCCGGTGCACGTACCCACCTTCAGGTGTCGGTGTCGTGCATGCCGCCGCCGCAACGACCGGTCTTTGCGGCGCAAGCCTTTGAACAGGCTTGCGAGGCGCTCGCCGGGCCCAGTCCCGGCACTACCCTCCTAAGGTAGCTACAACCGCAACACCCGCAGGTGGGGCACAGGCAACGCAACCAGGGCCAGGATGGTCCGCTTTTGCGAAGGACGCCTGGGCCACCGCTGGCCCACCCGGCCCGCCGGCCGGGCCTGACGCAACGATGGCGGCCGCCGGAGCAGACGCTCCCGGCCCCGGACTCCGCCAGGCTTCGCCCACGGCGCTCGGTGAGTCGGCGACCACCCGCACACAAGGACATTGAGAAAAGGATGAGCAAGATGAAACTGTTGAAACGCTTTGTGGTGAAGAAAAACGAACGTGGCCTGTTGATGAGCGAAGGCGACTTCGTCTCGATTCTCGAGCCTGGCCAGTACCAGCGTTTCGACTGGCAAGACCGGCTGACGGTAACCACCTTCAGCCTCCAATCCCCACTGTTCGACCACCCGCTGGCGCAGTACCTGCGTGGGCATGAGCCAGCCTTGGTCGAGCAGTATTTCGAAACCATGGACCTGGCGCAGCACGAGACTGGCCTGCGTTTCGAGGACGGCCGCCTGGTGGAGCTGCTGGCACCCGATAGCCGCCGACTGTACTGGAAAGGCCAGGTCGAGCATGGCTTGCAGCGCATCGACCTGAACCAGGGCCGGCGCCTGGACGATGAGCTGGTGGTTCGCCTGAACCGCCCCGGCGTGGCCGGCACCGACCTGGTCCTGCTGGCGCTGGTGCCGGCGTTCCATGTCGGTGTGTTGAAGATCGACGGCGTGGTGGCCGGGTTGCTCCAGCCGGGCCGGCATGGCTACTGGCGCTGCGGCAGCCAGGTAGCGGTGGAGATGGTCGACACCCGCCTGCAGGCGCTGGAGGTGAACGGCCAGGAGATCCTCACCCGCGACAAGGTCAGCCTGCGCCTGAGCCTGGTAGCCAACTGGCGCTACACCGATGTGCTCGGTGCCCACGGGCAGATGAGCAAGCCGGTGGAGCACCTGTACCGCGAGCTGCAGTTCGGCTTGCGTGCGGCGGTGGGGACCCGCACCCTCGACGAACTGCTGGAAGACAAGCAGTCCATCGACGGTAGCGTCACCGAGCACTTGCTGGCGCACCTGCAGGGCAGTGGCCTGGAGGTGAGCAGCCTGGGGGTGCGCGACATCATCCTGCCGGGCGAGATGAAAACCCTGCTGGCGCAGGTGGTGGAGGCGGAGAAGGCCGCCCAGGCCAACGTGATCCGGCGCCGCGAGGAAACCCAGGCGACCCGCTCGCTGCTCAACACCGCCAAGGTGATGGAAGGCAACCCGACGGCCCTGCGCCTGAAGGAGCTGGAAACCCTGGAGCGGGTGGCCGAGCGCATCGACCGGATTTCGGTGTTCGGTGGCCTGGATCAGGTATTGAATGGAATGGTCAGCCTCAAGGCGGGTTGACCCTTTGCGACATGACGTAGCGCAACAAGGAACAAGGCAATGAACATACTCGAAGTGGCGGGCGGCAAGCCGATCAAACTGTGGACCGACGGTGTGCCGGTCGAGGACGACGCCCGCAAGCAACTGATGAACACGGCGAAGATGCCGTTCATCTTCAAGCACCTGGCGGTGATGCCGGATGTGCACCTGGGCAAGGGTTCGACCATCGGCAGCGTGATCCCCACCGTGGGCGCGATCATCCCGGCGGCGGTGGGCGTGGACATCGGGTGCGGCATGATCGCCGCGCGCACCTCGCTGCACGCCCGCGACCTGCCGGACAACCTGCATGGCCTGCGCACGGCCATCGAGAAGGCCGTGCCCCATGGCAAGACCTTCGGCCACCGCGATCAGGGCGCCTGGGACAATGTACCGAGCCAGGCCGACCAGATGTGGAGCGGACTCGCCGGGCGCTTCAAGGCCATCACCGAGAAGTACCCGCGGCTGGAGAAGACCAACAACCGCCAGCACCTGGGAACGCTGGGAGGCGGCAACCACTTCATCGAAGTCTGCCTGGACGAGGCCGACCGCGTCTGGTTCATGTTGCACAGCGGGTCGCGCGGCGTGGGTAACGCCATCGGCAACCTGTTCATCGAACTGGCCCAGGCCGACATGCGCCAGCACATGATCAACCTGCCGGACCGTGACCTGGCGTACTTCGAGGAAGGCAGCCGCCATTTCGCCGACTACGTCGAGGCGGTGGAATGGGCGCAGGATTTCGCCCGGCATAACCGCGAGCTGATGATGCTGGCGGTGGTCGCCGCCACCCGCAAGGTACTGGGAAGGCCGTTCGAGGCCAGCCTCGAAGCGGTCAACTGCCACCACAACTACGTGCAGAAAGAGCAGCATTTCGGCCGCGAGGTATTGGTGACCCGCAAGGGCGCGGTGTCGGCGCAGAAGGGCCAGTTGGGTATCATTCCGGGTTCGATGGGCGCCAAGAGCTTCATCGTTCGCGGCTTGGGCAACGAGGAATCGTTCTGCTCGTGCAGCCACGGCGCGGGCCGGGTGATGAGCCGCACCAAGGCCAAGAGCCGCTTCACCGTCGAGGACCAGCAGCGCGCCACCGCCCATGTGGAGTGCCGCAAGGACAAGGACGTGATCGACGAGATACCGATGGCCTACAAGGACATCGATGCCGTCATGCACGCCCAGCGCGAGCTGGTCGAGGTTGTGCACACCCTGCGTCAGGTGGTGTGCGTGAAAGGTTGAACCCCTGCACAAGGATCGGGGCCATGAATCAGGAAGCACTGCACCCATTGTCCACCGCCATGCGTGAGCGGGTGCTGGATGAGTTGCAACGTATCGAGCGCGAGCACCAGGTGACGGTGCTCTATGCCTGTGAGTCCGGCAGCCGGGCCTGGGGCTTCGCCTCGCCGGACAGCGACTACGATGTGCGTTTCATCTACGTACCGCGTGCCGACTGGTACCTGCGCGTGGATGAGCCGCGCGATGTGATCGAACGGCCCTTGAGCGACGAGCTGGACGTCAGCGGCTGGGAGCTGCGCAAGGCCCTGCGGCTGATGCGCGGCGCCAACCCCAGCCTGCTCGAGTGGCTGGGCTCGCCGCTGGTGTACCGCGCCGACGCCGAGGCTGTGCGAGGTTTGCGGGCGCTGGGCGAGGCGTGCTACTCGCCGCGCGCGGTGCGTCACCATTACTTGTCGATGGCGCGCAAGAACCTGCGTGGCTATCTGCTGGGCGAGACGGTGCGCTACAAGAAGTACCTCTATGTGATCCGGCCGTTGCTGGCGGTGCGTTGGATCGACCGAGGGTTGGGCATGCCGCCGACGGCGTTCCCGGCGTTGATGGCGCGCACTGTCGACGAGCCGGGCTTGCAGGCGGCGATCGATGCGCTGCTTGAGGTGAAGCGGCGTTCGGGCGAGGCCGAGCAGGGGCCGCGTGATGACGTACTGCATGCCTTCATCGAGGCAGAGCTCGAACGGGCCGACGGGGCGCAGGAGGTGCCGGTGGTGCGGGGGGATACCGGTAGGTTGGATGCGTTCCTGCGCGAGACCGTTTGGCGGTTTTCGCAGCCCGTATCGCTTTGATCAGGCGCGAGCACTGTAGGAGCGGCTTCAGCCGCGATCACCCGCAGAGCGGGTGCCAGGCACCGCGTTGCCTGGCTCGCGGCTGAAGCCGCTCCTACAGGGGGCGCGCAGAGCTCTGGCTCAGCACGTACTGCAACGACGCCGGCAGCATCGGGCCGTGCCCCAGCCCCTCGAAGCGCTGGAAGGTCACTTGCAAGCCTTTCACCTTATCCAGATCACCGAGCAATTCACGCATCGGACGTTCGGCGTCACTGTCCACAGGTGCCCGTGGATTCGCCGGCTCTTCCGTGCCACGCATCAGCAGCAGGCGCGGGCGGCTTTCGCCCAGGCGCTGCTGCAATCCCGTTGCCTCGCGCAGGATGGCGCCGTCGTTCCACCACAGCGATGGGCTGGCCGCCGCGTAGTCGCTGAACATGCCGGGGCGGGTGAAGAGTGTGTGCAGCACCGCCAGGCCACCATAGGAGTGCCCCCACAGTGTCTGCCGGTGCGGGTCGATGGCGGCGACGTCGGCGACCATCGGGCGCATGCGTTGCTCCAGCAGGTCGAGGAAGGCATCGACGCCACCACTGGGCTGACCGGTAAGAGGATCGCGCTGTTCGGCCAGGCCGGGCACGTTGGGCGTGTAGTCATAGGTGCGGGCGTTGCGCTCGATGCGCTGGTCGGTCTGGTAGCCGATGGCGACCAGCACGGGTGCCTGCCCGGCGGCGAGTTGCTCCAGCTGACGCGCCTGCAGGGCGCCGACGGCGGCGTTGCCGTCGAGCATCCACAGGACCGGGTGACCGGTCGCGGGCGCCGGGCGCTTGGGTTCGCCGATCCATAGGCGGTAGTGGCGCCGGCCGTCCTGCGAGTCCAGGTCAAGCTGGCTGAAGCGGTAGGCGAGGTCCTGGCGTTGCAGCAGGGTGCTGTCCATCAGCTGCTCGGGCAGGACCTGGGCGAAGGCCGTGGTGCTCATCGCCAGGGCCAGGAAAAGGGGAAGAAGCTTCATGTCGGTGTTCCTGATCTTTTCGAAACCCATGCAGGCTGCCCGGTTCAGCGGCTGATGACCACCTGCGTCTTGTCGTCGTTCACCTGCAGCCCGTGGGTCTGGGTGAGCATCGCCAAGGCCAGGGGCAAGTCATCGATGGGGAAGGTGCCGGAGACGCGCAACGTCCCTACGCCTGGATCACAAGCCAATGGCCTTGTCGTGTAACGCATCATCTCCCGTGCCCACTGCGCCAATGGCATGTCGTCCGCCAGCAACAGCCCATTGCGCCATGCAATCAAGGCTTCGCTGGTCGCCTCGATGGGCCCCAGGCGGTCGTGGCTGAAACGCAGCTGCTGCCCGGCGCGGACGATGGTCTCATGGGGCGCGACGTGAACGGCGCCTTCGTAGACCGCGAGCAGGGTTTCCCCGGGCAGCTGGCGCACGCTGAAGCGGGTGCCCAGTGCGTGCAGGATGCCTTGTTCGGTCTGCACCTTGAAGGGTCTCGTGGGTACCTGCGGGTCGCTGGCGGTGACGATGTACAGCTCACCGCGTTGCAACTGCAACAGGCGCAGGTCCCTGGTGAAACGCACAGCCATGGCCGTGTCGCTGTTGAGCGAGGCGCTGCCGCCATCCGCCAGGCGCACGTCCCGGCGCTCGCCCACGGCGGTCTGGTAGTGGCTGTCGGGCGCGCCGCGCCGCCAGGCCCACCAGCCCAGCGGTACCGCGCCGATCAGCACCAGCAGCCCCCGCAACACGGTGCGTCGGTCATGGCCCGTCGGGCGTTCCAGGCTGTGCCTGGCCAATGTCGGGGGCAGGGTGCCGAGGCGGTCGAGCAGGCGCTGGGCGCGGCTCCATGCCCGTTCGTGTTCCGGATCGGCTTGCCGCCACTGCGCCAGACATGCCGCCTGTTCTGCGGTCAGCGGCCCTTCCTGCATCAGCAGCAACCACGAGGCGGCCTGGGCTAGCACTGGGCGAGCGATCGATGTGTCAGTCATCAGGCATCTGGCTCAAGCAGGTCAGGTAGCCTTCGTGGATGTACTTCTTCACCGTCGGCAGGGCGATGTTCAAGGCCTGGGCGATGTCTTTCTGCTTCATGCCATCGAGGGTGGCCATCAGGAATGCCTGGCGCACGCGCGGGCGCAGGGTATCGAGCACGGCGTCGATCTCGTGCAGGGTCTCGAGGATCACGCTTTGCTGCTCCGGGGAGGGATGCTCAGGCTGCGGGACCTGCGCCAGCGCTTCGAGCCAGGCTTGTTCGAGTGAATGGCGACGGCGCCAGCTGACCAGCACGCAGTTGGCGATGCGGGCCAGGTAGGCGCGGGGTTGGCGCAGGGTGTCCGGCTGCGTGGCGTCGCGGTTGCTGAGCACGCGCAGGAAGATGTCCTGGGCCAGGTCGTCGGCCACGCCATGCCCCCACGAGCGCAGCCGATACGCCAGCCAGCCGCGCAACCAGGCGTGGTTCTCGAGGTACAGCGTCGTGACGGCGCAGGGGGCGGTACGCAGGGGAGGGGTTTCGAAGGCGGTCATGGTGGGTTGAATCGGGGTCGTAATTGCGCAAATGAAAACCATTATCACTGGTTTCTTTCGAAGCACAAGCGCCCGATGAAAATACGAATCGAGTGCATATACCTTTTCCGATCTCGTGCGACAGAAGGGGTAGAAGCCCGCATCGAGTGCCGGGCGCAAACCCTACGAGCGAGAAAAGCATGCCCGCAGTACGTCGGCTTCCCCCTGTTTCGCGCCCTTTGCAGCGCCCGTCCCCGATCAGTTTTGCCGTGCGCTGCGCGATGCTCGGCTGCCTGATGGCAGGCGGCGCTTCCCTGGCCCAGGCTGCTGGCGCGACGACCAGCGTGGCCACGCGCCTGGACGACGCCACACTGCGCGACTACGACATCGGCCAAGGCCCCTTGGGGACTTCGCTGGGCGTGTTCGCCAACCAGTCCGGCCTGCTGCTGTCCTATGACCCCGAGCTGACCCGGGGCCGTGCGGCGCCCTCGCTCAAAGGTCGTTACACAGTGCTGGACGGTGCGCGGCGCTTGCTGGCGAATACCGGGCTGCAACTGCTGCCGAGCGCATCGGGCACCTACATCCTGGCACCGCAGACTCGCGCGCCGTCCACCGCCACCGAGTTGAGCGCGACCGTGGTCGACTCCACCGAACTGCTCGATCCGCAGCGGGACACCTACCGTGCGCCGCGCTCCACGGTGCACCTGTCGCGGGAAGACCTCGACCGTTTCGGCACGGTGTCGGTGGGCGACATGCTCAAGGGCGTGGCGGGTGTGCAGGTGGGCGATAGCCGTAACGGCGGCGCGCTGGACGTCAATATCCGCGGCATCCAGGGGCAGAGCCGGGTGGCCGTGCGGGTCGATGGCTCGGAGCAGGCGCTGGATGTCTATCGCGGTTACGGCGGTACCCAGCAGCGCAGCTACATCGACCCGGACCTGCTCAGCAGCGTCACCGTGAACAAGGGCCCCAGCACCCGCTCGGGGGCGATCGGTGGCTCGGTGGAGATGAAGACCCTGGGTGTCGACGACATCCTGGTGGACGGCAAGAACGTGGGTTTGCGCCTGACTGGCAACCTCTGGAACAACGGTGTCGACCCCGACCATCGCAACAGCCATTCCCGGGACGAGGACCTGAGCGCCGCGCCCCGTGACAAGCGCAATGGTCTCTTCGGCTCCAAGGCCGAATCCGGCAGCGCAGCCTTCGCCTACAGCAATGAGCGGGTCGACCTCGTCGCGGCCTACGCGCACCGCAACCAAGGCAACTATTTTTCCGGCAAGCATGGGCAGGACCGCTACCGCCTCTACGACCGTGATGGCGACGAGCAGTCCAGCGTGGCCAGCACCTACAACGCCGGCGAGGAAGTGCTCAACTCGTCGTCGCAGACCGATTCCTACCTGCTCAAGAGCACCTGGCGGCTGGCGGACGACCATACCCTGGAGCTGGGCTACCGTCGTTTCGAAGGGCGCATGGGCGAGATCATGCCGTCGGACATCTTCCGCTTCGGCACGGCCGGCATCTATCAATATCCCCAGTCCGAAATCGATATCGACACCTACACCGCCCGCTACCACTATTTGCCCGAAGGCAACCCGTGGGTGGACCTGACCAGCAACCTGTGGATGACCGACTCGAAGACCAGCACCCTGAGCGCGGCCTGGATGGCGCCCAAGTCGCAGCTGTTTCGCACCGACCGCAGCTGGTCACGCCAGGATGACCGGCGCATCGGTGGCGACCTGAACAACGTGTCGCGCTTCACCACCGGCTACGGCGACTTCAAGCTCGACCTGGGCGGCGCCTTCCAGCTCGAAGACCTGCAACCGCAGAAAAGCGTGGTCGCCACCCAGCACGACATCAACGCCAACCGCATGCTGCGCGATGCATCACGCCAGGAGTTCAGCTTCAACGGCAAGCTGGAGTACCAGCCCATCGAACAGGTGACGCTGTGGGGCGGCGGCCGCTACGCCCACTACCGCACCAAGGACAACACCGTGCTGGCCGAGGCCCGCCGCGAGGAACGCGAGATGCGCTGGATCACCGCGAGCAGCCCGGGGCACTGGGGCAGCATGATGTGGTTCCCCGACCAGAACGGCCAGTACACCGACGCCACCGACCCGCGCCTGAACAACGGCATCGTCTTCGAGAACAGCAACGAGCCGTTCAATGGCGTGCTGTTCAACGAGTCCGGCGCGGTCGACGTGACGGTGTATCCGGAAGACATCAGCCGCGTGGTCACCGGCTACGACTACACCCCGCAGGGCAAGAGCAGCGGTGGTGGCTTCGCGCCGGCCTTCGGCATCAACGTCGAGTTCCTGCCCGACACCTTCGTCTATGCCTCGTACACCCAGGGCCTGCGCCTGCCTTCGTTGTTCGAGACCAGCCAGGGCACCCAGCAGGTCACCCCAGGCAAGCACCTCGAGCCCGAGCGTTCGCGCAGCTGGGAAGTCGGGGTCAGTGCCTTGCGCAGCAACCTGCTGACCGCGGGCGACGAGGCGTCGGCGAAGCTGGCGTTCTTCGACAACGACATCAAAAACTACATCACCCGCTACTACGACCCGAGCCCGGGCAAGTGGGGGCAGATGACCTTCAGCAACACCGACCGCTTCCGCACCCGTGGCCTGGAGTTGCAGTCGCACTATGATGCCGGGCGCGTGTTCGCCGATTTGTCGGCCACCTACTACCTGAAGACCGAGACCTGCGACGCGGCCTTCGCCGCCAAGCTGCGCGCCAGCGCCAATCGCTACCAGCCCACCCACGACACCCCGGACTGCACGTCGGGCAGCTACATGGGTTCGTACACCAACACCCAGAACCCGCCGAAGTTTTCGGCCAACCTCACCACCGGCCTGCGTTTCTTCGACGAGGCGCTGACCGTGGGCGGGCGCATGACCTACACCTCCGGGCCCACCGCGCAGATGGACAAGCCGTGGCAGACCGGCGCCACCACGCCGCAGATCGACTACCGCTCGGTGGCGTTGTTCGACCTGTTCCTCAAGTACAAGGTGCTGGAGCATACCGAGCTGAACCTGTCGGTGCAGAACCTGACGGACCGCTATTACCTGGACCCGCTGGCGCAGAGCTTCATGCCGGCTCCGGGGCGGACCGTGCGAATGGGGGTGCAAACGCGGTTCTAGGCCAACCCCGTTCCCTCCGTTAACTGAAAAGCCTCCAGCAGGCCCGATGCTGCGCAAGCATCCGGGCCTGCGACCCCTCCTTTGATATCCCACATGTCTTGAAGGTCGCGCTGACACCAATCTTTGCGCCTGTCTCATATCGCCTGCCGAAAACACACATATTTAGTGAGGGCTTTTCCTACTAACTTTCAGTACGCATCCTCATAGAGTTCTCCGCCGCAACGCTCGGATCGCCTGAGTGAACCGCTGGCAGTCAACGGAGCTTCAGGCGCATCCCGATGTTTCAACCGTGTCGCAGTCCAGCGCTGCCGGGCTGACCACGGTTGTTTCTCAGTTCATGGCTCGGAGCTCGATCGATGAATCTTGTACACGTTGAAGCACTCTGTGCGCTTGATGATCCCTACCTGGTCGGCGAGCACGCCGATCATCTGTTTGATGCCGCGATGCGTGAAATCACGGCTTACCACCAACAGCATTCACCAGGCTATGCCGGATGGTTGCGCCAACAGCAGTTCGATCCTAGCGCCCCGGGTTTCGAGACCTGGGGGCACCTGCCGCCGATATTCGCCAACTATCTGAAGAAGCACCTGCTGCTCAGCGAGACAGGGTTGGATGCCCTAGAGCTGACCTCGTCAGGCACCACGGGCCAGAAAAGCCGAATGCGCTATGACGTTCGCAGCCTCGGTGCCGCGCAAGGCATGGTCGACCGGATCTATCGGCGGTATGGCTGGGACACGCCGCAAGTGCCCTGCAACTACCTGATGCTGGGCTACGAGCCCGTCAGGCACAGCGCGCTTGGCACCGCCTATACCGACGACTTCCTGTGCAAGTACGCGCCGGTCAAACAGGCCTTCCATGCCCTTCGTCACAACGGCCGGCAAACAGAGTTCGACCCCTTTGGTGTCATCGAGGCATTGCAGCGGTTCGCGCAGGATGATGCGCCTCTGCGCATCCAGGGTTTCCCGGCGTTCATGTGGTTCGTCCTCGAACGAATGCGTGAAATGAAGATTGCGCCGCTGAAGTTTGCCGCCGAATCGTTGGCCATGTTCGGCGGTGGCTGGAAAACCCATGCCGACCAGCAGATCCCCAAGGCCCAGTTGTATGCACGGATGAACGAACAGTTGGGCATACCGACCTCGCGCTGCCGCGACGGTTACGGCTCCGTCGAGCATTGCGTGCCCTATGTCGAGTGCGAGAACCACCGCCACCACGTGCCCACCTATTCCCGCGCCTACACCCGCCACACCGGGACGTTCGCCTTGCAGGGTTACGGGCAACCGGGGCTGATCCAGTTCGTGTCGCCGTACATCACCTCCAGCCCCGCCCACAGCATCGTGATGAGCGACCTGGCGGTGCTGCACCGCGGTGACGAGTGTGGCTGCGGCATTGCCACCGACTGGTTCGAGATTCTTGGGCGGGCCGGTACCGGCAAGAGCCGCAGCTGTGCATTGGCCGCCTCCGAACTGATAAGGGAGAACTGATATGTACCTCATTCAAGGGCAGTACCAGGCGCAGCTGTCGCTGGACCAGGCACTGGTACGGTTGACGGGCGAACTGGCGCACACGCTGAGCCATCCCTGCGGTGTGGAGACCGTGCTGGCTTGCGCCGGTCGGTTTGCCGAACAACTGCTGGACGGTGAGTTCCTGGCCGAGCTCGACACTGCTCTACGGGAGCAGCTCCGAGCGTTCTGCCAGCCTGACGTTCTGCGCGCCAAGCTGGAAAACGAACTGGGTGTCAATCCATTCTCCCTACGTCGTCGCGATTATCGGGTCCCCCGCTTCGAGAGCTGGCGGCCGCTGGGGCTCATCCTGCATATCACCCCAGGCAATGCGCCGCTGCTACCATTTTTTGCCGTGCTGGAAAGCTTGCTGGTGGGCAATGTCAACTGGCTGCGCCCCAGCGCGCGCGACCAGGGCTTGAACACCCGATTGCTGCAGGCCTTCCTGCAATGCGATCGATCCGGCGAACTGGCCAACCATGTGGCGGTATTGCCGGTGGCCAAGGCCGAGCTCGCGAAGTTGATGCCCTATGCCGACGGTGTTTCGGCCTGGGGGGGAAGCGAGGCATTGAAGACCATTCGTGATCAGCTGCCAGATGGCTGTCGATGGATTCCCTGGGGGCACAAGGTCAGTTTTGCCTGGCTGGTGCCGGAGGCTGTCGATGAGTCTGCGCTCGATGCGCTGGCCGATGAGGTCTGCCGCCTCGACCAGCAGGCATGTTCCAGCCCGCAGGTGGTGTTCGTCGACAGCGACGATGCGGACACGTTGCGAGCGTTGGGTGGGCAACTGGCCGCGGCGATGCAGCGTCGCCATGCGCAGTGGCCTGCGCTGTCGCCCAGTGTGCAGGAAGCCGCGCAGGTCACCACCAAGCTCGCATTGGCCGAGCTGGACCATGCGTTCGCCGATACCAGAGGCCAGGTCTGGAGGGGGCAGGGCTGGCAGATTGTCCTTGAGCAGGTGATGGCGCTTGAGCCCTCGCCGCTGTTTCGCACGGTCTTGCTTCGGCCATTGCCACGCCGGGCGGTGATGCACGCCCTGCGCCCTTGGCGCACTCGGTTGCAGACCTGCGGCCTGGTCTGCGCCGCCCACGAAATTGCCCACCTCAGCCAGCTGCTGCTGGCCGCGGGCGTCGATCGGGTCGCGTCGGTGCAGGCAATGCACGACGGTTACAGCGGTGAGCCTCACGATGGTGTGTATGCCCTGGGCATGTTGGCGCGCCGGGTTTCCGTGAGCCTGGCGGATGGCTGCCTGCCCAGGCAGGCGACCTTGGATGCCTGTGGCCAGGCGCCTGCCGGCATGGAAGGGCAGCCGATCATGAGCCGCAGTGCATTTCTGCATGGCTCGATGAGTGCGCAGGCACAGCTGTTCTTCCGCACGGGCGGTACCACGGGAGCACCACAGCTTGCCGGCTATTCCTACCGTGATTATCACCGGCAGATGCAGGCGGCGGCCGACGGGTTGTTTGCCGCTGGCCTGGAGCCCGATAGGGATCGGGTCATCAACCTCCTGTATGGCGGCAACCTGTATGGCGGCCTGCTCAGTTTCTTCACGGTCCTGGACAAGCTGGGAGCCCGACACTTTCCGATGGCCGGACCCCAAGGTGACGATTACCGCGATATAGCCCAGCTCATCGTCTCTGAACGTATCGACACTGTGATCGGCATGCCGACCACGGTGCATCAGTTGTTCTTCCGCGAGGCCGCAACGTTGCGTACCTATGGCGGGATCCGCAAGGTACTGCTGGGCGGAGAACACCTTGCTCCGGCACAGCGCTCGTTCATCCAGGGCTTTGGTGTCGAGACCATCCGTTCCGCGCTCTATGGCTCCGTCGATGCCGGCCCCCTGGGCTACACCTGCGCGTCCAGCCCGGATGGGGTCTTCCACCTGATGGGCGATACCCAATGGCTGGAGATCGTCGACCCTGGGCGCGATGAGCCGGTCGCTCCAGGTGAGGCGGGGCGCTTGCTGTTCACTTCGAAGGCCCGTGAGGGGCAGGACGTCACCCGCTACGACATCGGTGACTTGGGGCGCTGGGTGAGTGGCCAGTGCCCATGCGGCGTGCCGGAGCCACGCTTCGAGCTGTTGGGACGTCATGGTGCGCGGGTGCGCATTGGTTCGCTGTTCATCCAGCCACAACGGCTGGCCGCGCTGGCCGAGGCCCCGGTGCAACTGCACCTGGAGCACAACCCGGAAAATGGCATGGAGCGTATTCGCCTGTTGGCGGAGGCAGAGCCCGACGTGGTCAGGGCCAGGGTGTGTGTCGACGCCGAGTTGAACAAGGCTTTGACACTTGGGCTGCTGGAGCTGGAGGTGTGCCAACGGGCGCAACATCACTTCGAGAACCATCCGCAGACTGGGAAGACTCCGTTGCTCATCGACAAACGTCACTGAGCCACGGTGCCTGTAGAGGAGGCAGCAATATGGATTACCACAGCAAATGCTCGCTCGCACTGGCATGGCTTGTCGATCATGCTCGAGCTCATTCCCCTTACTACGCCCGACTGTATCGGGAGCTCCCGAAAGCGGGCTGGGCACTGGCCGACCTGCCGATGGTCGACCCCCACCAGTATTGGGCACGCGGGGCGGTGCTCGAAGGCTGGCCTGTTCTGACGGGGCCGGTCACGGACGCGATCGTCTACAAGACCGGTGGCACGACCGGCGCGGCCAAGCACTCGGTCTACACCCAGGCGGAATGGGATCGGTTCGTCACGACGTTCGGGCGCAGTCTTTGCGCCTGGCTCGAGCCTGGGGATCGCGTGGCCAATCTGTTCTTCGCGGGTGACCTGTACGCCAGCTTCCTGTTCATTCAAGGGGCGCTGGCCAAGGCTCAGGTGCCGATCTGCGTGTTCCCCTTCACCGGGACGGTCGATCCGCAGGCGCTGGCGACGCAGGTCGGGCAGCACGGGATCAACGTTCTGGCGGGCGTGCCGGGAAAACTCCTGCACGCCATCGCCAGTCTTGAACAGGACGGCATCCAGCTGCCAGGGGTCAGGACCGTCCTGTATGGCGGGGAAAGCGTGTTTGCCGAACAGCGCGCGTTGTTCAAGGCGGTGCTGCCCAACGCCAAAGTGGTATCGATCGGCTGTGCCAGCGTGGACGCGGGCCTGATCGGCGCCAGCACGGTCGACTGTGCACCGGGTGAGCATCGTGTCTTCGAGCCTGACACCCTCGTCGAGATTGTCGATGAAGCCTCGGGCGAGCCAATCCATGAGGCCAACCGTACCGGCCTGTTACTGGTGACCAACCTGACGCGCTCGTTGATGCCCGTCATTCGCTACCCCGTCGGTGACCTGGCGCAATGGACCGAAGCACCAGGGAGCGCCAGCCGCAAGTTCACGCTCGCAGGGCGCAGCAGCCTCGGTCACCGGGTAAGGGTCGGTTATGCAACGCTCTTCCCGGACGAACTGGCGGTGGCTATCGAGGCGCGCCTTGGGCAATGCCAGTGGCAGTTGGTGATCGACCGGAAGAACGGCACCGACTTCATCGTGCTTCGTATTGCCCACCCTGGCGACGACGGAAGCGCCGAGGCATTGCTGCAGTCTCTGCAAGCAGGGGACGCTGCTGTGCTTGAGCTCATGGAGAAGGGGACGCTGGTGCTGTCGGTCGGTTGGTGCCAACCCTCGGATCTGGTGACGAATCAGCGAACTGGCAAGCTGCTGCGTGTTGTCGACCGACGCGACTATCAGCGCCCTCCTGATGAGGTCGGCCAATGACGATCATTCGTGGGTTCGAGGAGCGTGATGCGGCGCAGGTCAGCGCGTTGTTCTACAGGGTCTATGGCGAGGACTATTTCTACCCGGAGATCTATCTGCCCTCCGTCATCTGCCACCACAACCGGACGCAGCGCTGGCAATCCGTGGTCGCGCTGCAGGGGGATCGTATCGTCGGCCATGCCTCATTGTGGCGTTCTTCGGCTGATGAACGCTGCGCCGAGCTGGCAATGATCGTCGTCGATCCCCAGGTGAGGGGGCAAGGCATCGCTACCCGGCTGGGCCAGGACCTGTGTGGGCGAGCCCGTCAGCAGCACCTGGCGGTGCTGACGATCAAGATGGTCGCCAGCCACGTGTGGACACAGCGATTGGGGCTCGCACTGGGGTTCCAGGCAACGGGGCTGTTGCTGGATTACGTCGAGTCGCCGTTCAGCCATCCCGCGCGCGAAACAGCCATTCTGGGTGTTCTGCCGCTGCAGGCGCACCCTATACCGCTTTGCGCGATGCCTGGCGGCCAGCCAGCATGGATCGCTCCGCTGATCGAGCGCTTCGGGGCCGTTGCGGCCCGCGCCACGAGGGATTGTGGCGTGCCCCCGAAAATCACCGTGCAAGACGATCGCATGGATTTGATCATCGAGTGTGCAACCTATCCCTCGATCATCGAAGCCTCCCGCTTGCCATCGGCCCGGATGACGCATCTCTGGTTGAAGATGGATGCCAACCTGGCAATGGCGCTGTCGGCGTTTCATCAGGCAGGTTATGTCGACACGGGGCTTGCACTGGGGCCCGAGCGGCAATGGTACTGGTTGTTGCAGCGCGGTTTTTCCGGTCGCCAGATGCAGCTTCACTGCCCGACGGCGCGTGCGTTGCTTTCTGGCGTGACACAGGAGGCGCGCCACGCCGAAGCAAGCTGAGTGGCGTGAAGAGCAGGCATTAAAAAGCCGGCTTGTGGCCGGCTTCTCGGGGACGGTCTTGGCTCATTTTTGATGGGCCGCGATCGCCTTAAACGGATGGCAACATGGCCTGAAAAAGATGGCGGACGGCTGTGTGAGGCGTCGCCAGGCCCTCTGGAATGCGGCTTGCACCATCAGGGGGCATGATGTGCGGCGTAGCATACTAGGGCTCGGGGCCCATGCCCAGCAAAAAATGGCGCGAAGTGTTTCAGCCTGGGCGGGCGGGGCGCAGGCACGACCACCAGAATACCCAGCCGAGGATCTCCAGGCGCTGTGCCCGGCGTTGGTACGCGGTATAGCGCTCGGTCGGGTGGTTGAGGCGGTCATGGCTGTGTAGGCACAGGGTACCGTGGCGGCCAAGGGTGAGCTGGTGCACGCGCAGCTTGCCATTGTGCAGCAGTGCATAGCATTCGCCCTCGACGACACGGGTGAAGCTGCGGTCGACGGCCAGCAAAGTGCCTTGTGGCAGGTAGGGGGCCATGTTGCTTGCCGGCATGCCGATGCAGAACGCGTGTTGCATGGCCACGCGGACGCAGTCGAGCGCTTCCCTGGGGATTGGCTGATGAAGGCCCGGCACGGCCGCCAGGCCACTTTCGTGGGGGCGATACAGGGGCAGTGGCACACGCTCCGTGCCCAACGCCAGCAATGGCGCGGGTGGTTCCTCGCGGAGCCTGGGCGGGCAGGGTGGCGTGAACGGGCCCGGGTGTTTTGGACCTTCGCCGCTACGCAGCCAGCCGGGGTGCACGCAGAACAACCCGGCGATTTCCTCGATTCGCGCCTGGGGCACGCCGCGCTTGAGCCAGTTATTGACGTGCTGGGGGGTGACCTTGCGTTGGGCGGCAAAGTCCGAAGGGGTCAGGTCGCACTCCTGCAGGAGAGCTTTGAGGCGGTCGCCGGAAGTGTTCATGGGGGCGAGTCTATCGCCCTGATAAATATGTGGAAATAAACCTGATGTCGAAGGGATCTGTAGGGTAAATCTCGATTTGCAGGAGATTGCCTAAGACCTTGTAGGGTATTTCTTGCAGACACAAAAAAGCCCTGCCGAAGCAGGGCTTTTTCCGTCAGCCTCAGCCTTTGTAGGCAGCAACCGACTTGGTGATCGCGGCACGGGCGGCGTCGGCGCCTTGCCAGCCTTCGATCTTGACCCACTTGCCCTTCTCGAGATCCTTGTAGTTCGCGAAGAAGTGCTCGATCTGCTGGATCAGCAGGGCCGGCAGGTCGGTGTATTCCTTCACGTCGACGTACAGCTGGCTCAGCTTGTCGTGAGGCACGGCGATGACTTTGGCGTCGCCGCCGCCGTCGTCGGTCATGTTCAGCACGCCGACCGGACGGGCACGGATCACCGAGCCTGGGGCGACTGGGTACGGGGTGACGACCAGCACGTCCAGCGGATCACCGTCGTCGGCCAGGGTGTTGGGGATGAAACCGTAGTTGGCCGGGTAGAACATCGGGGTGGCCATGAAACGGTCGACGAACAGGGTGTCGCTGTCCTTGTCGATTTCGTACTTGATCGGCGCGTGGTTGGCCGGGATCTCGATAGCGACGTAGATGTCGTTCGGCAGGTCTTTGCCGGCTGGAATCTTGCTGTAGCTCATTGGGCAATGCCCCCGTGTTTGATCAAAAAAGTGGCGGCGATTATAGGCACATTCCCACAGTGGGTGCCACGCCCGGCCAGATGTGAGGGGCGATCAGGCGTGGTGCTCACGGTAATCCGGGTGTTCGGCCTGCAGCCGGGCCAGGCGCGTCAGTGGGTCCTGGCGGTAGAACAGCGCCAACTGCTGGTAGACCGCCGGAAAGGCCTGGTGCAGCAGGTCGGGGGCGCTGAAGAAGTACTCGCTGGTGACGGCGAAGAACTCTGCCGGGTTTTCCGCGGCGTAGGGGTCGATGGCGGTCTGCGTGTCAGGGTTCTGGTCGAGCTGGCGGTTCATGCCGTCGTAGGCCTGCTGCATGGCCAGGGCCCAGTCTTCCACGCGCATGCCGTTGTGCAGCGGTGGCAGGCCATTGGCGTCGCCGTTGAGCATGTCGAGCTTGTGCGCCAGTTCGTGGATGACCAGGTTGTAGGCTTCCCAGCCTCCGCTGGCCAGTACCCCGGGCCAGGCCAGGATCACCGGCCCCTGTTGCCAGGCTTCGCCGCTGTGCTCGGCGTCCCACACGTGTTCCACGCCACTGGCGTCGCGATGGCGCTGGGGGCTGAGAAAGTCGTCGGGGTAGAGGATGATCTCGTGGAAGCCCTGGTACCAGTTCAGCTCGCCCAGGTGCAGCAGCGGCAATTGAGCCTGGGCGGCGAGGAACAGGCGCTGCTCGTCGTCCAGTTCGACGCCGGGCAGGGTGGTCAGGTGCTTGTCGTGCAGGAACAGCACGCAGGCCTCACGCAGCCAGCGGTCTTCCTCGTCGCTGATGCCATCGAGCAGGGGCAGGCGATCGCGGATCACCTGCCATAGCTGATCGTCGACCGGGTAGCGGGCCAGGGTGCGGCGCCGCCGCCAGGCGCTGAACGACCACATGCCGCGGTCAGTGGGCCTTGGCCGCGCGGCTGAAGCGGCCGCGCAGCAGGCCGAGGATCATCGGCACCAGCGACAGGACGATGATGCCGACCACCATCAGCGACAGGTGCTGCTTGATGAATGGCACGTTGCCGAAGAAGTAGCCCAACGTGACTAGGCCACCGACCCACAGCAACGAGCCGGCCACGCTGAAGGCCAGGAAGCGCGGGTAGTGCATGTGGGCGATGCCGGCGACGAACGGCGCGAAGGTGCGCAGGATCGGCAGGAAGCGCGCCAGGGTGACGGTCTTGCCGCCATGGCGTGCATAGAATTCGTGGGTACGTTGCAGGTAGTCCTGGCGGAAGATCTTCGACCTGGGGTTGCGGAACAGGCGTTCGCCCGCGGTGCGCCCGATCACGTAGTTGGTGCTGTCGCCCAGTATGGCTGCCGCCATCAGCAGGCCGGCCAGCAGCACTGGGTCCATGCCGCCGCCCGCGGCCACGGCGCCGGCGATGAACAGCAGCGAGTCGCCCGGCAGGAAGGGCATCACCACCAGGCCGGTTTCGCAGAAGATCACGGTGAAGAGGATGGCGTAGATCCATGGACCGTAGTTGGTGACCAGCAGGTCGAGGTAGGCATCGAGATGCAGGATGAGGTCCAGCGGGTTGAAGTCCATGTACAGCACCTGTGTTCTTGACCCGCTTCTACGGGCGCGCGATGACGGAGAGCGTTCTGGGCGTGGAGGATTTACCTGCGGAAGGTAACTTTTCACACATGACAGACAGGGGATTATACGGCGAAGTCGCGGTTATGCCCGGAGAGTTTGTAGCGGGGGGTTACCGTGTAGGAGCGGCTTCAGCCGCGATGCAGGCAACGCGGTCTTGGCGGGCGATTGCGGCTGAAGCCGCTCCTACAGGGCCGAGGTGAGGCAGGGTTTCAGTCCTGGCTGATCGGCAGGATGTAGTTGTCGAACTCGGTGTCCTTGCGAAAGCCCATGGATTCGTAGGTCTTCCTCGCCACCTCGTTGTCGCTGCTGGTGGCCACGCGCATGCGCACGGCGTTGGTTTCCTTGGCCATCTTCTTGGCTTCGCGCATCAGGTGGTCGGCCACCAGCATGCGCCGCGAGTCTTCGGCCACGTAGATGTCGTTGAGGATCCACACGCGCTTGAGTGATAGCGACGAGTAGCTCGGATAGAGCTGGCAAAAACCCAGCAGACGGTCGTCGGCGTCATCCGGCAGGGCCAGGTAGATGATCGATTCGCTGCGCATGAGGCGTTTTTGCAGGAACTTGCGCGAGCTGTCCGGGTAAGGCAATTGCCCATAGAACTCACGGTACTTCACGAACAGCGGAGTGAGCAGGTCGAGGTGCTCGAGGGTTGCCTTGATGATGCGCATGTGCGGGCCTCTGAGTCCATGTGGGGGTACGGCGGATTGCCAGCTGCGTCAGATCGCATGCTGCCTAATGCAGGGTAGAAGCGCAATCCGCCTTCCATGACAAGTTTCTTACCCTTCTCTGAGTAGGAAATTTCCGCTTTTGGTGCCTGCGTTATCGCTGTCGATGCTATGGACCTCTGCTTCGTCCTTGAGGTTCACCCCCGAAAGCTGGCGCCGACAGGCTTCCCGCATCAAGTACAGCAGGCGATGGGCGGCCATGCCATAGCTCAGGCCTTCCAGGCGCACGTTGGAGATGCAGTTGCGGTAGGCGTCGGTGAGGCCGACCTTGGGCGCGTAGGTGAAGTACAGCCCGAGGCTGTCGGGGGAGCTCAGGCCCGGGCGTTCGCCGATCAGCATCACGGTCATGCGCGCGCCCAGCAGTTCGCCCACTTCGTCGGCCACCGCCACGCGGCCCTGCTCCACCAGCACCACCGGGGCGCTGCTCCAGCCGTCGGCGGCGGCCTGTTCCTCGAAGCGGTTCAGGAAGGGCAGCGTGTGGCGGTGCACGGCCAGGGCGGAGAGCCCGTCGGCGACGACGATGGCCAGGTCCACCCCGCCCGGGTTGGCCTGGGCATGTTCGCGCAGGCGCTGGGCGGAGTCCTCGTGCAGGCGCCGGCCCAGGTCGGGGCGTTGCAGGTACTGGTGGCGGTCGCTGGCGGCGCTGTGCAGCAGCAGGCTGTCGCGGCCGCGCTCGCTGAGCTGCTGGCGCAGGCCGGCGTGGTCGAAGGGCAGGTGCACGGCGTCGCGGGCCTGGGCGTGGGCGTACTGGAAGTCCAGCTGGGCGCCGGTGGGCAGGCTGATGCCGGTGCGCCCCAGGGCGATGCGCGCGGGGGTGAGGTTGCGCAGCGCCAGCCAGGGGTTGTCCGGGGTGGGGGTATGTCGATCCATGGTCACCTCTAGGCCAGGTGCGTCAGTGCGTGGCGGAAGGCCGGTGGCAGGTTGTCGCCGAAGCGCACGCGGCCATCGGCCTGGGTGAAGATGCCGGTGCGCTCGAGCCAGGCCTCGAATTCCGGCCCGGGCTTCAGGCCCAGGGTCTGGCGGGCGTAGAGCGCGTCGTGGAACGAAGTGGTCTGGTAGTTGAGCATGATGTCGTCGGAGCCGGGGATGCCCATGATGAAGTTGATCCCGGCCACGCCCAGCAGGGTCAGCAGGGTGTCCATGTCGTCCTGGTCGGCTTCGGCGTGGTTGGTGTAGCAGATGTCGCAGCCCATCGGCACGCCCAGCAGCTTGCCGCAGAAGTGGTCCTCGAGGCCGGCGCGGATGATCTGCTTGCCGTTGTACAGGTATTCCGGGCCAATGAAGCCGACCACGGTGTTGACCAGGAACGGCTTGAAGTGGCGGGCCACGGCGTAGGCGCGGGTTTCGCAGGTTTGCTGGTCGACGCCGTGGTGGGCGTTGGCCGACAGGGCGCTGCCCTGGCCGGTCTCGAAGTACATCAGGTTCTGCCCGACCGTGCCGCGCTTGAGCGACAGGCCGGCCTCGTAGCCTTCCCGCAGCACGTTGAGGTTGATGCCGAAGCTGGCGTTGGCGGCCTCGGTGCCGGCGATGGACTGGAACACCAGGTCCAGCGGCACGCCGCGGTTGATCGCCTCGATCGAGGTGGTGACGTGGGTGAGCACGCAGGCCTGGGTGGGAATGTCGTAGCGCTGGATGATGGCGTCGAGCATCTCCAGCAGCGCGCAGATCGAGGCGATGCTGTCGGTGGCCGGGTTGATGCCGATCATGGCGTCGCCGTTGCCGTAGAGCAGGCCATCGAGAATGCTGGCGGCAATGCCGGCCGGTTCGTCGGTGGGGTGGTTGGGCTGCAGGCGGGTCGACAGGCGGCCGCGCAGGCCCATGGTGCCGCGGAACTTCGTGACCACGCGGATCTTCTGCGCCACCAGCACCAAGTCCTGCACGCGCATGATCTTCGATACCGCCGCCGCCATTTCCGGCGTCAGGCCCGGCGCCAGGGCGCGCAGGCTGTGTTCGTCGGCCTGCTCGCCCAGCAGCCAGTCGCGCAGGCCGCCGACGGTCAGGTGGCTGACCGGGGCGAAGGCCTGCTTGTCGTGGGTGTCGATGATCAGCCGGGTGACTTCGTCCTGCTCGTAGGGGATCAGCGCTTCGTTGAGGAAGTGCGTGAGCGGGATGTCGGCCAGGGCCATCTGCGCCGCGACCCGCTCGCCATCGTTGCTGGCGGCGACGCCCGCCAGGTAGTCGCCCGAGCGCGCCGGGCTGGCCTTGGCCATCACCTCTTTGAGGCTGTCGAAACGGTAGATCTGCTGACCTACCGTGTGAACGAAACGTGCCATACAGAATCTCCAGGGCGCCGCAGGGCTGGCCTGCGGCGTGGGTCGGCGCTCAGTGCAGGGCCTCTTCGGCCTGCTGGATCGCGGCGAATTCCTCTTCGGGCGTGCCGGCCACCAGGTGGTGGCGGCTATAGAAAGCAAAGTAGGCAATCAATACGGCATAGATCAAGGCGGCGCCGATCACCACCCGCGGATCGACCAGGAAGCCGGCGACCACGGCGATGCAGGCCAGCACCAGGGCCACGCCCGAGGTGAAGATGCCACCTGGGGTGCGGTAGGGGCGCTCCATTTTCGGCCGGCGGATGCGCAGGGTGATGTGCGCGGCCATCATCAGCACATAGGACAGCGTGGCGCCGAACACCGCCACCAGGATCAGCAGGTCGCCCTGGCCGGTCAGCGACAGGGCGAAACCGATGATCCCCGGGATCACCAGGGCCAGCACCGGCGCCTTGCTCTTGTTGGTTTCCGACAGCTTGCGCGGCAGGTAGCCGGCACGGGAAAGGGCGAAGATCTGCCGCGAATAGGCGTAGATGATCGAGAAGAAGCTGGCGATCAGGCCGGCCAGGCCGACCAGGTTGACGAAGCCCCCCATCCAGGTGGAGCCGCCGTAGGCTTTGGCCAGCGCCTCGACCAGCGGGTTGCCCGAGGCCTTGAGTGCGTCGGCGCCGGCGCCGCCAGGGCCGACCACCAGGATCAGCAGGGCGAAGGCGAGCAGCACCAGCATCGCGCCGATCAGGCCGCGGGGCAGGTCGCGCTTGGGGTTCTTGGTTTCTTCGGCGGCCAGTGGCACGCCCTCGACGGCGAGGAAGAACCAGATCGCGTAGGGGATCGCCGCCCACACGCCGACATAGCCGAACGGCAGGAAGCTGCTTGCACCCACGGCGTCGGTCTTGGCAATGTCGAACAGGTTGGCTGCATCGAAATGGGGCACCATGCCGATCAGGAACACCGCCAGGGCGATGGCGGCGATGGCGGTGATGATGAACATCAGTTTCAGCGCCTCGCCCACCCCGAAGATGTGGATGCCGATGAACACGATGTAGAACGCCAGGTAGATCATCCAGCCGCCGATGCCGAACAGCGACTGGCAGTAGGCGCCGATGAACACGGCGATGGCCGCGGGGGCGATGGCGTACTCGATGAGGATCGCCGTGCCGGTGAGGAAGCCGCCCCAGGGGCCGAAGGCGCTGCGGGCGAAGCCGTAGCCACCGCCGGCGGTGGGGATCATCGACGACAGCTCCGCCAGGGAGAAGCACATGCACAGGTACATGGTGGCCATCAGCAGGGTGGCGAGGAACATGCCGCCCCAGCCGCCCTGGGCCAGGCCGAAGTTCCAGCCGGCGTAGTCGCCGGAGATCACGTAGGCCACGCCCAGGCCCACCAGCAGGACCCAGCCGGCGGCGCCTTTCTTCAGTTCACGTTGCTGGAAATAGTCCGAGCCGACTTTTTCGAAGTCGACGGAAGAGCTCGCCGGCGCGCCGGCGGAGTGATCGCTTGGCATAGGGTTCACCTGTTGTTTTTCTTAGGTTGCCGGAGGGACTGCCGGCCCTTGGTGATTTTTACTGCAGGAAGCGAGCCAGAGCCTTTGGGGCCGCTTTGCGGCCCTTTCGCGGCACAAGGCCGCTCCTACACGGTATCGCGTTGCTTCTGTAGGAGCGGCCTTGTGCCGCGAAAGGGCTGCGCAGCAGCCCCTGGGGCCTGTTTAGAAGAAGCCCAGTGGGTTGATGTCGTAGCTCACCAGCAGGTTCTTGGTCTGCTGGTAGTGGTCGAGCATCATCTTGTGGGTTTCACGACCAACGCCGGACTTCTTGTAGCCACCGAACGCGGCATGGGCCGGGTACAGGTGGTAGCAGTTGGTCCATACGCGGCCGGCCTTGATGCCGCGGCCCATGCGATAGGCGCGATTGATGTCGCGGGTCCACACACCGGCGCCGAGGCCGAACTCGGTGTCGTTGGCGATGGCCAGGGCCTCGGCTTCGTCCTTGAAGGTGGTGACGCTGACCACCGGGCCGAAGATTTCTTCCTGGAACACGCGCATGCGGTTGTTGCCCTTGAGCAGGGTCGGCTGGATGTAATAGCCGCTGGCCAACGAGCCTTCCAGTTTTTCCACCTTGCCGCCGGTCAGCAGCTCGGCGCCTTCTTCCTGGGCAATCTTGAGGTACGACTGGATCTTCTCGAACTGCTGCTGCGAGGCCTGGGCACCGACCATGGTGTCGGTGTCCAGCGGGTCGCCGCGCTTGATCTGCAGCACCTTCTTCATCACCACTTCCATGAACTGCGGGTAGATCGACTCCTGTACCAGCGCCCGCGACGGGCAGGTGCACACCTCGCCTTGGTTGAAGAACGCCAGCACCATGCCTTCGGCGGCCTTGTCGATGAACGCAGGCTCGGCCTGCATGATGTCCTCGAAGTACACGTTGGGCGACTTGCCGCCCAGTTCGACGGTGGATGGGATGATGTTCTCGGCGGCGCATTTCATGATGTGCGAGCCGACCGGGGTGGAGCCGGTGAACGCGATCTTGGCGATGCGCTTGCTGGTGGCCAGGGCCTCGCCGGCCTCGCGGCCGAAGCCTTGCACCACGTTGAGCACGCCCTTGGGCAGCAGGTCGCCGATCAGTTCCAGCAGCACGGTGATGCCCAGCGGGGTCTGCTCGGCGGGCTTGAGCACCACGCAGTTGCCGGCGGCCAGGGCTGGGGCGAGCTTCCAGGCGGCCATCAGCAGCGGGAAGTTCCACGGGATGATCTGGCCGACCACGCCCAGCGGTTCATGGATGTGGTAGGCCACGGTGTTTTCGTTGATCTCGGCGGCGCCACCTTCCTGGGCGCGGATGCAGCCGGCGAAGTAGCGGAAGTGATCGACCGCCAGGGGGATGTCGGCGTTGAGGGTTTCGCGGATCGGCTTGCCGTTGTCCCAGGTTTCGGTGATGGCCAGCACTTCGAGGTGCTGCTCGATGCGGTCGGCGATGCGCAGCAAGACGTTGGAGCGGTCCTGCACCGAGGTGCGGCCCCAGGCGTCGGCGGCGGCATGGGCGGCGTCGAGGGCCTTGTCGATGTCTTCGGCGGTGGAGCGGGGGAACTCGGCGATCGGCTGGCCGTTCACCGGTGAGGTGTTGGTGAAGTACTCACCCTTTACCGGAGGAACGAACTCACCACCGATGTAGTTGCCGTAGCGGCTCTTGAAGGAAACCTTCGCGCCCTCGGTACCGGGATGTGCGTAACGCATGGTGTGTCTCCTGGTCGTTGTGATTGTTTGCGGAGTTACCAAGCGTAGAGCAAAGGTTGGGCCAGTGCCGTGGAGCCTTTGCAAATCAGTGACTTGGGTCAGTGTTCGGGGCTGGATGGCGATGCCTTGTGCCAGGCCTGGCACGGGGCGGGTGACACTTTGTGCCGTTTCCGGGGCGCTCATGACCTGGTGGTCAGCGCGGCATTGCAATGCGTTCGCGCCTGGAGGATGCTGGCGGGACGACCGATCTGCGGAGAACAACAACACATGCAGAGCAACTCGTTCAGCCGCCATGCCCAGCAGGTGCTCACCATTGCCCGCGGGCAGGCCAGCGGGCCGGGCAGCGACCCGTCCATCGCCCGTTCCTGGCTGCGCTGCCTGGAGGATTACCACCTCGACCCCGCACGCGCCCAGGCGCCCGTCGTGCTTGAACACGGCCGCCTGCTGGAGAGCCGCGAGCGCCTGCAGCAGGTGCTGCAGATCGCCGACAACGAGATGAACAGCCTGCACCAGCAACTGTCCGGCGCCGGCCATGCCGTGCTGCTCACCGACGCCCGTGGCGTCATCCTCAACTGCGTCACCACGCCCAGCGAGCGGCGCATCTTCGAGCGCGCCGGGCTGTGGCTGGGCGCCGACTGGAGCGAGGCCCGCGAGGGCACCAACGGCATCGGCACCTGCCTGGTCGAGCGCCAGGCCCTGACCATCCACCAGGACGAACACTTTCGCGGCCGGCACACGGGCCTGACCTGTTCGGCCAGCCCGGTGTTCGACCCCCACGGTGAATTGCTGGCGGTGCTCGACGTCTCGTCGGCGCGGCCGGACGTGTCACGGCAGAGCCAGTTCCACACCATGGCCCTGGTCAACCTCTCGGCGAAGATGATCGAGAGCTGCTATTTCCTGCGCCACTTCGAACAGCAATGGTTGCTGCGCTTCCACCTGCAGGCCGAGTCGGTCGGGCTGTTCAGCGAAGGCCTGCTTGCGTTCGATGGCGACGGACAGATCTGCGCGGCCAACCAGAGCGCGCTGAACCTGTTGGGCAGCATCCGTGGCGGCGTGCTGGGCAAATCGGTGGAAACCTTCTTTGCCTGCCGTCATGACGAGCTGTTCAGCCGCGCCACGCCGCAAGGCAGCACCGTCTGGCCGCTGCATACCCGTGATGGCCGGCAGGTGTTCGCCAGCCTGCGTGGCCAGGCGCGCACGCCGGCCTGGTCGGTGCCGGTGGCGTCGGCCCAGGCCAGCGAGCCCGGCATCTGCCTGCTCGACCCGGCCCTGCAGAACGATTTTCGCCGTGCCGTGCGCGTCTTCGAGCGCGACGTACCCCTGCTGCTGCGCGGCGAGACCGGGTGCGGCAAGGAGGCCTTCGCCCAGGCTGTGCACCAGGCAAGTGCCCGTCGGCACAAGCCGTTCGTGGCGATCAACTGCGCCTCGATTCCGGAAAGCCTGATCGAGAGCGAGCTGTTTGGTTATCGAGGTGGCAGTTTCACGGGTGCGCGCAAGGAGGGCATGCGCGGCAAGCTGCTGCAGGCCGACGGCGGCACCCTGTTGCTCGATGAGATCGGCGACATGCCGCTGGCCTTGCAGACCCGCCTGCTGCGGGTGCTTGAAGAGCGCCAGGTGGTACCGATCGGCGGCGAGCCACAGGCGGTGGATGTGCGGATCATCAGTGCCACCCACCGTGACCTGCTGGAGCGGGTGGAGCAGGGCGGTTTCCGTGAGGACCTCTATTACCGCCTCAATGGCCTGGAGGTGGCGTTGCCGGCGCTGCGTGAGCGCAGCGACAAGGGGCAGTTGCTCGACTTCCTGCTGGCGCAGGAGGCCGAGGGCCAGGCGATCGGCCTCGAGCCCATCGCCCGCCAGGCGCTGCTGGACTTCACCTGGCCGGGTAACGTGCGGCAGATGCGCAATGTGCTGCGGACCTTGGTCGCGTTGTGCGAAGGCCCGCATATCGATTTTTTGGATCTCCCCGCAATCGTCCAAAATGGCGTGCCCTCTGTAGGAGCGGCCTTGCGCCGCGAAAGGGCCGCAGCGCGGCCCCAGGATTCCACCAGCGCTGCTGATCCAGTCGGGGCTGCTTTGCAGCCCATTCGCGGCACAAGGCCGCTCCTACACGCCGAGCGCGATGCATTGCTTGCGGTACTGGAGGCAAACCGCTGGCACCTGACCCATGTCGCCGAGCACCTGGGCATCAGCCGCAACACCCTCTATCGAAAACTGCGCAAGCACGGCATCGCCCGGGCCGGCTGAGCGAAACAGCGGGTGCGATTTCCCTCGCCGTGGGCTACCCTGCCTCGACGTTTTGCGAGGTCGACCATGCACATTCACATTCTCGGTATTTGCGGCACTTTCATGGGTTCGCTGGCCGTGCTGGCCAAGGAACTTGGCCACCGCGTCACCGGCTCCGACGCCAATGTCTACCCCCCGATGAGCACCCAGCTCGAAGCCCAGGGCATCGAGCTCACCCAAGGCTATGACCCGGCCCAGCTGGAGCCGGCACCGGACCTGGTGGTGATCGGCAACGCCATGTCGCGGGGCAACCCGGCGGTGGAACACGTGCTGAACAAGGGCCTGCCCTATGTGTCCGGCCCGCAGTGGCTGGCCGACCACGTGCTGCAGGGGCGCTGGGTGCTGGCAGTGGCCGGTACCCACGGCAAGACCACCACCAGCAGCATGCTGGCCTGGGTCCTGGAGCATGCCGGCATGAGCCCGGGCTTTCTGATCGGCGGCGTGCCGCAGAACTTCTCGGTGTCGGCGCGCCTGGGTGGCACGCCGTTCTTCGTGGTCGAGGCTGACGAATACGACAGCGCCTTCTTCGACAAGCGCTCGAAGTTCGTGCACTACCACCCACGCACCGCGATTCTCAACAACCTTGAGTTCGATCACGCGGACATCTTCCCGGACCTGGCGTCCATCGAGCGGCAGTTCCACCACCTCGTGCGAACCATCCCGAGCGAAGGCCTGGTCATCCACCCGACCACCGAGCAGGCGCTGGAGCGGGTGATCGGCATGGGCTGCTGGACCCCGGTGCAGACCACCGGCGTTGGTGGCCAGTGGCAGGCGCGGCTGCTCAGCCCCGACGGTTCGCGCTTCGAGGTGCTGTTCGAGGGCGAGGCGCAAGGTGTGGTGGACTGGGCCCTGACTGGCCAGCACAACGTTGCCAACGCCCTGGCCACCCTGGCCGCCGCCCGCCACGTGGGCGTGGCCCCGGCCATGGGCATCGAAGGCCTGAGCGCGTTCAAGAGCGTCAAGCGGCGCATGGAGAAGGTCGCCGAAGTCCAAGGCGTGACCATCTATGACGACTTCGCCCACCACCCGACTGCCATCGCCACCACCCTCGACGGCCTGCGCAAGCGCGTGGGCGAGGCGCCAGTGATCGCGGTGATCGAGCCACGCTCCAATTCCATGAAGCTCGGCGCCCACCGCGATGGCCTGCCGGAAAGCGTCAACGATGCCGACCAGGTCATCTGGTACGCGCCGTCCAACCTGGGCTGGGACCTGGCCGCTACCGCCGCCCAGTGCAAGGTCCCCAGCGTGGTGGCCGACAGCCTCGAGGCGATCATCGACCGGGTCAAGGGCCAGGCCCGCCCGGGCACCCACGTGGTGATCATGAGCAACGGCGGCTTCGGCGGCCTGCACGGCAAGCTGGCCGAGGCCCTAAAGTGAGCGGGCCGGAGCGCATCACCCTGGCCATGACCGGGGCGTCGGGGGCGCAGTACGGCCTGCGCCTGCTCGATTGCCTGGTGCGTGAGGACCGCGAGGTGCACTTCCTCGTCTCCAAGGCCGCGCAACTGGTGATGGCCACCGAGACCGACGTGGTGCTGCCGGCCAAGCCCCAGGCGATGCAAGCCTTCCTCACCGAATATACCGGGGCCGCCGACGGGCAGATCCGCGTGTATGGCAAGGAGGACTGGATGTCACCCGTGGCCTCGGGCTCCGGCGCGCCGGCGGCGATGGTGGTGGTGCCATGCTCCACCGGCACGTTGTCGGCCATCGCCAGCGGTGCCTGCAACAACCTGATCGAGCGCGCCGCAGACGTGACGTTGAAGGAGCGTCGGCAGTTGATCCTGGTACCGCGCGAGGCGCCATTTTCGACCATCCACCTGGAGAACATGCTCAAGCTGTCGCAGATGGGCGCGGTGATCCTGCCGGCGGCACCGGGCTTCTACCACCAGCCGCAGACCATCGACGACCTGGTCGACTTCGTCGTTGCGCGCATTCTCAACCTGCTGAACATTCCCCAGGACATGCTGCCGCGCTGGGGCGAGCACCACCACGGGGTCGACGATTGAGGCGGGCGTTACTGGGCTTGCTGGTGCTGATGCAAGTGGGGGGCTGCGCCACCGTGCGTACCCTGGACGCCAACAAACCCGGGGCACCGGTGGTGTACGCCGGCACGCGGCTGGACCTGTACGTGATGAACGGCGGCTGTTGCCCCGAAGACCGTTTCGGGGCTGTGGCGCCGGCCTACCCGGGGCTGGACCTGCCCGCTAGCGCGTTGCTGGACACGTTGTTGCTGCCCCTGTCATTGCTTACTGCGGCGGGGGTGGGCTTCAACGCCACGGGCGGGCTTTGACCCTTCGGGGGGCTGCACCTACGCTGATTCTCAAGTGCGCCGCATGCCTGCACGGGGCGGTGGCCTTCTGGATCACGGAGTGTCCGCATGCGCCTGATGCTGTTGACGATGCTGGCGTTGTCCTGGGGGGCCAGCGTTCGCGCCGAGCCCCTGCCCAGTTACCTCGATGGCAATGAAACCGAAAACCGTCTGCCCACGGCGAACCTGCCGGTCGATGCCTACCGTCCGGGGGAGCCCTTCGTACAGGTGGTGACGCCCGACACCCTTCGCCAGCAACCCTTGGCGATGGACTCCCAGGTGCAGGTGCGCAAGGTGCGTTTCGAGGGCGGTACCGTTTATGCGTTGAGCGAATTGCGCGATCACTACCAGCCCATCATCGGCCAGACGCTCAGCCTGGCGGAGCTGAGCGAACTTACCCAACGCCTTACCCGGCGCTACCGGCAGGACGGCTACCTGCTTTCCTACGCCTATCTGCCTCCACAGGACTTCGCCGACGGCCGAGTGCAAGTGGTCCTGGTCGAGGGCCATGTACACGACTATCGGATCGAGGGTGAGATCGGCCCGGCGCGCGCCTACCTGGTCAGGCTGCTGGAACGCCTCAAGGCTGAACGCCCGCTGACCCGGCAGACCCTCGACCGCTATGTCAGCCTGATGGGGCGTATACCGGGTGCGACCTTGCAGGCCAGGGTCGAAGCCGCTGCCGCCGATGATGGCGCCGCCCGGCTGGTCGTCCAGATATCGCGCAGGCGCTTTGGCGGCAACGTCATCGTGAACGATGGCAGCCGCGCTGACCCGCAGGCCTTGGTCAGTGTCGCCAGCAACGCCCAGACCCGCCATGCCGAGCTGGTGCGCGCCAGTGTGCTGGTGCCGCCCGGCGGTGACGACGCGCATTACGCCCGCCTCGACTACAGCCAGTTCATCGATGACCAAGGGTTGCAGTTGCAACTCTCGGCTTCGCGCTACCGCAGCGAGCCACGCACGCGCGTGCGGCTGGACGATGGCACCGACCTGCATCAGCAGCGTGACAGCGACCGTTATGCGATCGGTCTCGGCCAGCCGCTGATCGCTGCGCCCGACGAGTGGCTGGAGGTGGTGGGGCGCTTCTACGTGGTCAAGGACCGGGTCGACTATCAGGGCGCGGCGCAGCAGGCGCACACCGCCACCGATGTTCGAGCGTTGTCCTTCGAAGGCGACTGGCGCAAGGTCGAGGGCGGGCGCCTGCGGATTCTCGGTGCGGGGGTATACCAGGGCATGGACTACCTTGGGGCGCGCAGCAATGCCGGTTATGACCTGGACTTCTTGCGCCTGCGGTTGTCCGGCCTGCAGAGCGACGATTTCACCGAGCACTGGCAGGGCGTGGCGTCAGCCGCCTTGTACTGGAGCGGCGACAACCTGCCTGATAGCGAGCGGGTGCTGTTCGGTGGCCAGGGCTTCGGTCGGGGTTACCCCCGTGATCAGGCGAGCGGCGACAAGGGTTGGGGAGTGGCCTACGAGGTCAACTACAGCTTCCGGCGCGGTGGCGAATGGTTGAAGGTGGTGCAGCCCTACGTCGTGGTTGATGCCGCCAGGACCTGGTTCAACGAAGTGGACGTGCGCGAGGCGAAACTGGCGTCCGCCGCGCTGGGGCTGCGCTTGGGGGATAGGCGCGATTTCAACATCGCCGTGGAGCTTGCCAAGCCGCTGGCGGATATCGCCCTGGACAGTCTCGATCGGCGGCCCAGGTTTACGCTGAGTTTCAGTTTCCAGCTATGAGGGGGCCGCACTGGTCCGCGATCCCTGTAGGAGCGGCCTTGTGCCGCGAAAGGGTTGCGTAGCAGCCCCAGGATTTCGGCCTTGGGCAGAACCGCCGGGGCCGCTTTGCGGCCCTTTCGCGGCGCAAGGCCGCTCCTACAGGGGCATGGGTAAATCCTGAACACCTTGCTAGTTCACCGCTTGCAACAGCGGCTTGGGGAACAGGTTCTCCAGGGTTTCCAGCAAGCGTGCATGGTAGATGGGCTTACGGAACAGGTCGAGCACTTGCAGGCGCAGCAGGTCGCTGACGTCGTTCATGTCGGCATGCCCGGACATCACGATCACCGGCAGGTGCTGGCGGGCGGTGTGGTCGCGCAGGCGCTGGATCAGACCAATGCCGCTCTCCTCGGGCATACGCAGGTCGGTGATGACCAGTGCCACGTCCGGGTGGCGGGTGAGTTGTTGCAGGGCGGCCTTCACGGAGCTGGCGGTGTGGCAGGCGAAGCCTTCGTTTTCCAACAACTCGGCCAGTTCCAGCAGGGCGTGCTCGTCGTCGTCCACCAAGAGAATCTGCTCACGCAATGCAGAGGTCGGCATGCTCGGCTCCCGGGCTGTCGGTCAGACGTCCTGGCCTGCGATCACTGGGTGATGGCGGTCTTGATGCTGGTCATGATGGCGCTGACTTCGGTGCCGATGGGCGTGACGAAGCCCGCCAGCACCACCGCGACCATGGCGGCGATCACCGCGTACTCGATACCGGAGGCGCCATCCTTGCGCTGGAGGAAGTGCTTGCAGTGAAGAAGGATCAGTTGCAGCAGCATGGCATGTCTCCTTGCGCTCGTATGGCGCCGGTCGCGGGGCTTGAAAAGTGACACCCCTTTGCCATCACAGAATCGTCAAGCCATGGCCGACTGCAAATGTAAGAAAGCATTAATCCAAAAGTATTGATCGCAATCGGCGAGGCTAAGTTTCTGTTTTGCCTGTGCGTCAATTTCATGGCTCGAAAAACGCCGACCAGTTAATGGCGAATTGGCAGGGCTCGGCTACCGTGCAATAGCGAAATAATTACTTTTTGCCAGCATCGATCACGGGCGCAGGGAGGGCGGGAATGAGCAGTCGCTTGACCATGATCCTGGCTGGCCTGTTCCTCCTCGCGGCGTTGCTGGCGGGGTACTGGGGGCTGCGCCTGAGCCGCCCGCCCGAGCCGCCGGCACCCTTGGTGCCGGCCGCCGATGCCCTGCCAGCGCCGATTCCTGCCTCCGTTCCCGCGCAACCGCCCGAACCGCCACGCTCGCCTATCGTGGTGCTGCGCAAGGCGGTGCCGGCCAATGTGCCGCTGACCGAGGACGACGTGCTGGTCGAGCGCCTGCAGGTGGTGCCTGCGGGCGCGTTCCAGCAGCTTGACCAGGTGCTCGGGCGCAGCAGCGCGCGGCCGTTGGCGGCCGGCAGTTGGCTCGATGAGTCGAGTTTCCAGGCCGGAGGCCCGTTGGCGCGGATGATCCGTGCCAACGAGCGTGCCGTCGCGGTGGCGGTGGATGACGTGAGTGGCGCCGCTGGGCAGCTGCGGCCAGGGGATTTCGTCGATGTGCTGTTGTTCCTGCGCGAGGAGAACAACAACCCGCAGTCTTCGGCGCAGGTGGTGCTGCCGGCCCTGCGCGTGCTCAGCGTCGACCAGCAGACCGGCCTGGCCAACGATGGTCGCCCGGCACAGACCGCCGAAGAACAGAGGGCCCGCCGCGACCAGCAGGCCCTGAACAGCAACGCCACCCGCACCGTCGGCCTGGCTGTGCCCGAGGCCCTGGCCAGCCGCCTGATGCTCGCCGCCCAGGCCGGCACGTTGCGCCTGGCCGTGCGCAGCGCCGACGAGCAATTGCTTGCGCGCTACTGGTCCGGCGAAGACGCCAGCCCCCAGCTGGCCGCGGCCAACCGCGACCTCTACCGCTTCAGCCAGCTGTCCCAGGTGCCGCTGGCCAACCCGGCCGCCGCCGCGGGGGGCGCACCCGGCATGCAGGTCATTCGTGGCGCCCAGGCGGCCAACGACCTGAACAAGACCCCCTGACCAGGCAAGGATGCAGCTATGCGTAGTTCCGTGCAGGTTTCCAAATGGTTGTGCCTGGTTGTGCCACTGATGCTGCTGATGCCGCAGGCGCTGGCGACGGGCAAGGGTTGTGCGGCGTTCGACCAGATGCCCACGGTGATCGAGATGGACCAGGGCCTGCAGCAGGAACTGCGCCTGCCCGTGGCCATCACCCGGGTGGCGGTGGGCGAGCCGAAGGTGGCCGATGTCCAGGCCAGTGGCGAACGCGCCGTGCTGCTGACCGGGGTGGGGCAGGGCAACACCAGCCTGATGCTGTGGACCGACTGCGCGCCGAAGCCGCATCGGGCCATGGTGTTCATCAAGGGCCGGGCCAGCGCCGACATGGCCGAGGTGGAATCGCCCGCTACCGAGCAGGCACCGCAGCCGACCCAGGTGCAGGCCGATATCCGCTTCGTCGAGGTACGCCGGCTCAAGTACAAGGAGGCCGGGGCCAAGTTGTTCTTCAAAGGCTCCAACAACAGCCTGTTCGGCTCGCCCGGCACGGTGCCCAACACCGTGGTGCGGCCCGGTTATGTGCCGGGCATCCAGACCGGCAGCAACCCGGTGACCTACGCCGACGTGCGCCCCGGCATCCCCCTCGACAACGATGTCTTCAACATCGTCTGGGGCGGCGGCAGCAGCCGCTTCCTGGCGATGATCAACGCCCTGGAGAACAGCGGCTTCGCCTACACCCTGGCGCGCCCCAGCCTGACCGTGCTCAGCGGCCTGACCGCCAGCTTCCTGGCCGGCGGCGAGATCCCCATCCCGGTGCCCAGCAGTGGCAGCGACAACGTCTCGATCGAGTACAAGGAGTTCGGCGTGCGCCTGGCGCTGACCCCCACGGTGGTCAGCGGCAACCGCATCAACCTGAAGGTGGCGCCGGAGGTCAGCGAGCTGGACTACAACAATGCGGTGGTGATCGCCGGCACCCGGGTACCGGGCCTGAGCGTGCGCCGCACCGACACCAGCATCACCCTCGCCGATGGCGAGAGCTTCATCATCAGCGGCCTGATCACCAGCAACGTGCGTTCGGGCGTGGACAAGATGCCCGGGCTGGGCAACCTGCCGATCATCGGCGCGTTCTTTCGCCAGACGGCGCTCAACCGCGAAGAGACCGAGCTGCTGATGATCGTCACCCCGCACCTGGTCCAGCCGCTGGCGGTCAATGCCAAGCTGCCGGAGCTGCCGGGCGAAGGGCTGCGCACCTACGACCCCAGCTGGGGCCACCTGTTCTTCATGGAAAACGGCAGCTTCGATGGCCGTGGCGGGTTGTCGCGATGAACGAGAGCCTGAACCAGACCTACCTCGCGCTGACCCGCAACGAGGATGACCTGCACTGGCTGCAAGGCGCGCTGGCGCCCTTGGGCCAGGTGATCGGTGCCAGCAACGGCAGCCTCGACGAGCTGTTGGCGCTGGTCGACATGACCTTCAGCAACCTGGTGTTCATCGGCCTGGACCGTGAGCAGTTGGTCAGCCAGTGCGCGCTGATCGAGGGCATGCTGGAGGCCAAGCCGATGCTGGCCATCGTTGCCCTGGGCGATGGCATGGACAACCAGCTGGTGTTGCATGCCATGCGCGCCGGTGCCCGCGACTTCGTCGCCTACGGCTCGCGCGCCAGTGAGGTGGCCGGGCTGGTACGGCGCCTGGGCAAGCGCCTGCCCGCGGTGGCCAGCAACCCCAGCCTGGGGGGCTTGACCGTGCTCTACGGGGCGCAGCGCAGCGCCGATGGCGCGCTGCTGACCACCCACCTGGCGCGGGTGGTGCAGGACAGCGGCCAGCAGACGCTCTTGCTCGACCTCGGTTTGCCCCGCGCGGACAGCCTGGCACTGCTGGGACTGGAGGCGTCGTTTCACTTCGGTGATTCGCTGCGCCACCTGCGCCGGCTCGACGCGACCTTGATCGACAGCGCCTTCACCCGTGACAAGGGCGGGCTGCGCATCCTCGCCTACGCCGACAGCGACGACGCCCTCGAGCAGACCAGCGCCGCCGAGCTGTACATGCTGCTCAGCGCCCTGCGCCAGCATTTCCAGCACATCGTGGTCAACCTCACCGGGCAGGCCGACAGCGAAGCCTTGCGTACCATCGTCAGCCACTGCGACAAGCTGATCTTCTACACCGACCAGAACATCCTCGACTGCCGGCGCAACCTGGAGGTGCTCGAGCAATGGCGGGACCGGGGCATCAAGCTGGAGCACGCCAGCCTGCTGGTCGATCGCTTCCTGCGCCATGTGGCGCCGGACGCCGAGACCCTGGCCAAGCGCTACGGGCTGCCGCTGCTCAAGGTCATGCCCTACAGCCCGGAGGTGCGCCTCAACGCCAAGAACCAGGGGCTGAGCCTGTTCGAACTGGCCCCGCGGGAAAGCCTGACCCAGGCCCTGCGCGGGCTCGGCGAACGCCTGGCGCAGCGCTCCGAGAACCTGGCCGCGCCCAGCCATCCATGGCTGCGTCGCCTATGGGGTAGCCGATGAGCAGCGAAGAACCCTTTGGCGGGCCACGCCACGCGGCCAGCGACCCGCAGGTGCTCAAGCGCGCGCTGCACCGCCATGTGATCGACGCCATCGAGGACAGTGGCCGCAATCTGCTGGAGGGCGCGCGCCCGGTGCTTTCGCAGTTCGTCCTCGAACAGGTCGGCGACTATGTCGCACGCCTGCGTCTGGCTCTGTCGCGCTATGAGATGGAGCGCCTGGGCGAAGAGATCGTCGACGAGCTGACCGGCTACGGCCCGCTGGAAGTGTTGCTGCGCGACCCGAGCGTCACCGAGATCCTGGTCAACGGGCCGTACCGGGTGTTCGTCGAGCGCGGCGGCTTGCTGCAGCAGACCGACCTGCGCTTCATCGATGCCCACCATGTGGAGCGGGTGATGCAGCGCATCCTCGCGCCGCTGGGGCGGCGCCTGGACGAATCTTCGCCAATGGTCGACGCGCGCATGCCCGACGGTAGTCGGGTCAACGCGATCATTCCCCCGGTGGCGCTGGACGGGCCGTGCCTGTCGATCCGCAAGTTCCGCCAGGACATGCTCAAGAGCGCCGACCTGCTGGCCACCCGGGCCATCGACCAGGCGATCTTCGACTTCCTCGAACGCGCCGTTGGCCGGCGCTGCAACATCCTCGTCAGCGGTGGCACCGGCACCGGCAAGACCACCATGCTCAACATCCTCAGCCAGATGATCGCGCCCCAGGAACGCCTGGTGACCATCGAGGATGTGGCCGAGCTGCAGATGCACCACCCCCATGTGGTACGCCTGGAGACCCGCCCGCCGAACGCCGAGGGCCACGGCGAGATCAAGGCCAGCGAGCTGATCCGCAACGCCCTGCGCATGCGCCCCGACCGGATCATCCTCGGCGAGATCCGCGGCGCCGAAGTGGTCGATGTGCTCACCGCGATGAACACCGGCCACGATGGTTCGATGAGCACCGTGCATGCCAACAGCGCGCAGGACGCCCTGTTGCGGCTCGAGACCTTGGTCGGCCTGACCGGCCGCCAGGTGGCCGAGAAGACTTTGCGGCAGATGATCTGCGCGGCGCTGGACGTGGTGATCCAGCTGACCCGCCTGGCCGATGGCCGGCGTTGCGTGAGCGAGGTGCTCGAAGTGGTCGGGGTGCGTGACGACGTCTACGTCACCAGCACGCTGTTCCGCCTCGACCGGCGCAGTGGTGATGGTTTCCTGCGCGACGCGCCGCACCCCTCGGGGGCCAAGCTGCGCCACGAGGGGATTCTCTGATGGGCCCGCTGTTGCTGGCCCTGTCGCCGTTGTGCCTGGGCATGGCGCTGTTGATGTTTCGCCTGGGCCTGCACAAACGGGGCGAGGAACGCATCCTCCTGCGCCTGGGGCGAGCCTACCGCGCGGTGCGCCTGGGCAGTGCCCGGCGCGACTGGCTCGACCCGCTGCTGCAACGCGCGGGCCTGGCCCATGGTGAATTCTCCCCACGCAGCGGGTTGTTGGCCTGGGTGGGGCTGACCTTGCTGGCGGCGCTGGCCGCGGGCTGGGTGGCGGCGCTGATGGCGCTGGTCGGCCTGCCCCTGCTGGGCTACTTCTACCTGAGCTGGCGCTGCCGGCGCCAGCTGCGGCAGATCATCGAGCAACTGCCGGGCCTGCTCGACTACAGCGTGCGCAGCCTCAAGGCCGGGCGCACGCTCAGCGACGCGGTGCTCGGCGGCATCGAGGCCACCCGCGAGCCGCTGCGCTCGGCGATGCTGCGGGTGCGCCGCAACGTGCAACTGGGTGTGCCACTGGACGATGCGGTCAGCGAACTGGCCGAGCTTTACGGCCAGGATGAGTTGCGGATGTTCGCCCTGGGCCTGCGCATCAACCAGCGCCATGGCGGCAATGCCAGCGAGCTGATGGAGAACCTGATCAAGCTGATCCGCGAGCACGAGCAGGGCGACCGCCAACTGCGGGCGATGACCGGCGAGACGCGCATCACCGCGTGGATCCTCGGCGCTTTGCCCTTGGGCATGGTTGGCTACTTCCTGTTTGCCAACCCCGGTTACCTGATGGCCATGTGGCGCGACAGCCACGGGCAGATGATGCTGCTGTTCGCCTTTGCCCTGCAGGCCGTCGGTTGCCTGGTGCTGTGGCGCATGATGAGGAGCCTCTGACCATGGCCTTGATGCTCAGCGCGTTGTGCCTGTTCGCCGGTTTCGTGCTGTTGGCGGTGCAACTGGCCTGGCAGTGGCGGGCGCGGCAGCGGGTCGCACGGCGTCTGCAAGGGCGCATGGCCCGTGACGAGCGGCTGGGTGACTGGCTGCAATGGCTGGGCAGCAGCCCCCTGGGGCGGCGCCTGCAGCGGCTCGATGGTGAAACCCAGGCGCTGCTCGACCGCCTCGGCTGGCGGCGCAGCCGGCAGCGCGCGCTGTTCGCCGCCGTGCAACTGGGGTTGCCGTTGCTGGCGATGGTCGTGGTGCTGGTGATGGTGCATGGCCTGCCGGGGGAGCGGCGCGGGCATGGGCTGGTGCTGGTGCTGTGCGCGCTGGGCGCCGGCTACCTGCTGCCCAAGCGCCTGTTGGCGGCTGCGGCGGCGCGGCGGCAGCGGCGGATTGCCCGGGAGGTGAGCGTGCTGATCCCCTTGCTGCGCATCCTCTTCGAAACCGGACTGGCGGTGGAGCAGGCCCTGCGTGTGCTGGCCCAGGAAGGGCGCAGCCTGGTACCGAACATCAGCGACGAGCTGCGCCTGGTGCTGCAGCGGGTCGACTCGGGCCTGGCCCTGGGCCCGGAGCTGGAGAAGAGCGCGCGCCTGCTGGCGGTGGACGAACTGATCGACACCTGCGTGATCCTCCAGCAATTGCTGGTGCAGGGCAGCGGCTCGATGAAGTCGCTGCTGGCGCTCAAGGAACTGCTCGACGACCGGCGCCTGACCGGTTTGCAGGAGCGGGTGTCGAAGATGTCGGCGAAGATGTCGGCGGTGATGATGGTGTTCCTGTTCCCGGCCTTGCTCATCGTCCTGGCCGGACCGGGTTTTTCCGCCTTGGCGCGGGCATTGGGGTCCTGAGGGGGAGACGGATGAGAGCGATCATGGTGTTCACCGGCCTGTTGCTGTTGACCGGGTGTGCCGGGCAGCAGCCCGACAGCCTGGCCCGGTTGTTCGGCGGCGGCGTGTGCGGCAAGCCCGATGGCGACCAGCAACTGAGCCTGGACATGGCCGACCAGATGATCGACGAGGGCCGACCCCATGCCGGGCTGGCGCACCTGGAGCAGTTGCCCGACACGCTGGAAGCGGTGCGCCTGCGCAAGGCCAAGGTGCTGCGCCAACTGGGCCGCAGTGACGCCGAGCCGCTGTACCGCAGCCTGCTGGGTGGTTGCCTGGCGGCCGAGGGCGAGCATGGCCTGGGCCAGCTGGCCTCGGCGCGTGGCGACGATGTGCAGGCCCTGCGCCACTTGCAGCGCGCGGCGCGCCTGGCGCCCACCGACGAGAAGGTGCGCAACGACCTGGGTGTGGTGCAGATGAACCTGGGGCATCACGAGGAGGCCCGCTTCGAGCTGCTCACGGCCATCGAACTGAAGGATGACAATCCGCTGCCGGCGCTCAATCTGGTGACCTTGGCGCTGGTGCAGGACAACTGGCGCCAGGCCGAGGACCTGGTGAATCGGCTGCGCCTGGGGCCCGCGCAATTCGCCGAGGCCCAGGCGCGGGCGCAGCAGATCAGGTCCACCGGGCGCGGTCCGCTGGCCAGCACGGCGCCGTCCACTTCGTCGCTCAATTGATCGGAGGTGACCATGTGCAAACCCTGGATCGTCCTGGCCTGCCTTGCTCTTTCGCCAATCTGTTGGGCGCAGGAACCGCCCCGGCAGCCCCGCCCGCAGACCGCCACCGAAGCGCTGTTGCAGGTGCAGGCCAGCAACCGTCAGGGGTCACGGATACCCCAGGTGCAGACCGACAAGGAGCGCGACCAGGCGATGCAGCGCTGGCTGGACAGTTACAAGTACGCGATCCCGGACTTCTACCGCTGGACCAAGGTCAATTCTTCCAACAACTGACGTGTAGGAGCCTGCCTTGCTGGCGAACCGCGGCTCACACCGGACTACCGCGTGGAACCGTTCGCCAGCAAGGCTGGCTCCTACAGGTTCGCGTCTGTAGGAGCCGGCTTGCCGGCGAACCGTTGCTGCGGTGTTGTGGTGGGTGAGACTCAGTGCGTGGTGAACCGCTGGTGCACGGGTGACGACCGTGGCGTCAGCGCCAGGGCCAATTGCGTGCGGTTGTGCATGTGGGTCAGGCGCAGCACCTGCGAGACATAGAGCTTCACGGTGTTCTCGGTGATGCCCAGTTCGCAGGCGATCTGGTAGTTGGTCTTGCCCTTGCTCACCAGCTTGGCCACCTCCAGCTGGCGCGGTGACAGCTTCTCGAACGCCGGTGGCAGCTCCGCCTCGCCCTCGTCGGTGTCGCCGGCACGGCGGTGGGTGCCTTGCCCACGGGCTTTTTCCAGGTCCTGGTAGAGATCGTCGATGGACTCGGCCAGCTCCTGCAGGCGCTGGTTCAGGCTGCCCAGCTCACGGAAGTTGCGGCGCCGCTCCAACAGCGCCTGCTCCTGGCGGCGTACGCCTTCGAGCAGCTCGTCCAGGTCCATGGGCTTTTGGTAATAATCTGCAAAACCTTCGCGCAAGGCGCGGATCACGTCCTGCTTGTCGGCCCGCCCGGTCAGCATGATCGCCTCGAACATGCGCTGCGGCCCGGTCATCTGTTTCAGTGCACGCACCAGCTCGATGCCATCGCGGTCAGGCATGTGCAAGTCGCACAGAATCAGGCCGATGGCTTCGTCGGCCTTGTAGCATTCAATGGCTTCGGCCGTGGAATGGGCCGCGATGCAGCGATATCCCTCGCTTTCGAGAAACTCGCATAACTCTTCGACGATCATTGGCTGGTCATCGACAACCAGCATCTTCACCTCACTGATGGTTTTGCTCACGTTCAACTCCCTGTGAATGCGGCCCTGCTCCCGGGCCAAACGCTCTGGCAGGAAGAAAAGTAGTCGCACTTTGCAATTATGTATATGGACTGTAGACCGGTTCCGACCGCTGGGCCGATTATTGGATCCACACGGCGGTCAGCAGGAAGCCCGCCAGCACATAAGGCGCAAAGGGCTGCTTGTCACCGACTTCTTCGGCGAGTTTTTGCAGACGTTTCTTCACTTTCGGGTTGAGCAAGGTCCATAACCGGCGCCTGCCGAACATCCATGCCAGCACGGTGAGCCCGGCGCCGATGAAGGTGCCGAGCACGTACTGCGGGCTGGTGGCCAGGGCCAGGGCGCCCATCAGCTTGACGTCGCCGGCACCAAAGCGACCAAGCATGTAGCCGGGCAAGGTGAGCAGCATGACGATGGCCAGGGCCCAGCCGGCCTCGCTGGCGTCGGCGCCGATCCAGCTGTGGCCGGTGGCGAACAGCCAAGCCAGGGCGCAGCCCGCGACACCCAGGGTGAGGGTGTTGGAAATCTGCCGTTCACGGACATCTTGTTCAGTACACAAGGCAAGCCACATCAGGAGAACAATGCTTTGCATTGGCAGAATGCCATCCCTATTCGTTGAACGGTTCTATGCTGTCAGACAGGTCTCACAGTCAGGGTAGACGCGATCATGAAAGCAAGCCCGGCGGGACGGCAAAAAGGCGCGGCAGCCATCGAGTTTGTCGCGGTATTCATGGTGTTTTTCGCGGTGTTCTACGGTTTGGTGAGCTACACCCTGCCAATGCTGATGCTGCAGTCGTTCAACCAGGCCAGCAGCGAGGCAGTGCGGCGCTGCGTGGCGGTGGATCCCACCAGCCAGACCTACGAGCTGGACGTGCAGGGCCTGGCCCGCCAGGTGATCGGCCAGCAGTTGTCGTGGATGCCCAGTGCCCTGGGCTTCAACCTGCTCACCGACACACGAATCAGCGTGGGCACCGACAAGGTGCTGACCGTGGTCATCGATTATCCGCGCACGCGCCTGACGCGTGTGCTGCCCACCCTGGTACTGCCGGTGGTCGGCGAGGTGCCCAAGCTGCCCGACCGGTTGCAGGCCCAGGCGAGCCTCCAGCTATGAGTGGTGGGCTGTTCGACCGCTGGCGCGCAGCGCCTCCACCTGCCGTTGAACCACAATCCTTGCCCGCAGTGGGCCTGCAACTGCTGCTTGACGATCAGGCGCAGGTCCTGCGCCTGTCCGGGCCGTTGCGCACCTTGCTGGCCTTGCCGGGGCGGCCGGGTGCGCGCCTGCATGACTACCTGCAACGGCACAGCTGGCTGGTGATCGAGGGCGAGCCCGGCGACTGGCAAGGGCAGCCCCTGGACCTTGATTTCAACACCGTGGTGGGCCATGCATTGCACACCCGCGGTTGGCTGCAGCGTCACGGGCAGGCCTGGTTGCTGCAACTGTTCGATATCGGCGATTTGTTGCGTGAACAGCGCTGGGATCGCCAGCGGCCACTACTGGGCGAGATCGGCCACGCACTGCGCGAATGCGGCTCACAGCGCCTGGCGCAGACCGCCAGCGCGCAATTGCAGGTACTGGCCGAGCACTGGCAGGCAGCGTCGCTGCGCCTGATGTTGCGCGAACCGGCTGGCTGGCGCCATTACGCCAGCAGTGACAACACATGGCCTTGGCCGCAGGACAGCCGCCTGCAGGCCCGATTGGACCGCTTGCCAGCGGCCTCTCTGCTGGATCTGAGGGACGATGCGCAATTCCAGGCGTTGTGTGGCGGCGCTTCATTGCTGCTGCTGCCCTACCGCCAGGGGCAGGATGCCGAAGCCTGGTTGCTGTGCGCCGGTGCCACGCAGGTGCCGGAGGCCGACATGGCACTGGCGTTGGTCCGGACCCTGGTCGAGCCACTGCTGGCCCGTCTGTGGCGCCAGCAGTGGCAGCAGCAGTCCACGCACCTCGACGAACTGCAGCGGCAATTGGGGGCGGGGTGGTGGGAATGGCCGGCGCAGGGGGACCTGCAACTGGATCCGGCATTGGCCCAGGCGCTCGCCCTGCCGCACCAGGCCAGCCTTGGGCAATGGCTGGCCCGCCTGCACCCGGCCGACCGCGAACCCGCGCAGCTTGCGCTGGCGCAGGCCCGCGAAGGGCACGCGCTGAACCTGAGCCTGCGCTTGCTGGACGACGGAACCCTGGAAACCCCGCGCTGGTGGCAGTGGGTGGGCCAGCCGCAGGGGCAGCGGCTGCATGGCTTCCTGCTCGACATCAGCGCGCTCAAGACCCAGGAGCAGCAGGCCGGGATGGCCCGCGCACGCCTGGAAAACCTGATCGCCAGTTCCCCCGCGGTGATCTATGTGCAGCGCTACGCCGAAGGCGCGCTGCACAGCGATTTCTTCAGTGCCAGCCTGGCGCCGCTGCTGGGCTGGGACGTAGACGGCGAGCTGGCGCGCCAACCGGGCCTGGCCGTGCACCCGGATGACCGCCCGTTGTGGTTGGCCCGCACCCGCAGCCTGTTGCGCGACGGCCAGGTGCGCTGCCGCTACCGGCTGCGCGATCAGCTCGGTGGCTATCACTGGATGCTCGACGAGGCCCGGCTGCTGCGCGACGAGCTTGGCCAGCCGGTGGAAGTGGTGGGGTTGTGGCTGGATGTCAGCGAGGCGACCGAGGCCGCCGAGCGCATGCGCCAGAGCGAGGAACGCTACCGCGTGCTGGTGGAGGACTCGCCGGCGATGATCTGCCGCTATCGCCCGGACCTGACCCTGGTGTTCGGCAACCGGCCGCTGGCCGACTACCTGCAATGCGCGCCGGAACAGCTGTTGGGCGCCAACCTGGGCCAGTGGTTGTCCGATGCCCAGCGTGAAGCCTTCCACGAGCGCCTGCGGGCATTGACCCCGGAGCAGCCCCTGAGCAGCGCGGAAATCTGCCTGCAACTGCCGGGCCGCGAACATGCCTGGTGGGTGTGGGCCGACCGTGGCCTGTTCGACGCCCAAGGCCAGTTGCTGGAGATCCAGGCCGTGGGCCGCGACAACACCGAACTGCGGCGTAGCCAGCAACAGCTGTTGCAGGGCGCCAAGATGGCCACCCTCGGCGAGCTGGCCACCGGCCTGGTGCACGAGATCAACCAGCCGCTCAATGTGATGCGCATGGCCGTGGTGAACGCCCTCAAGCGCCTGCAGATGGGCACGGCGGAGCCGGCCTACCTGGAAGACAAGTTGCGCCGCATCGAGGCCCAGGTCGAGCGCGCCTCGCGCCTGGTCGAGCATATGCGGGTGTATGGCCGGCGCTCGGCGCTTGAACCTGTGCCATTCACCGCCTGGAGCGCGGTGGAGGGGGCCCGTGCGCTGCTGGACGAGGGCCTGCGTGGCAAGGGCGTGGACTTGAGCCTCGAGCCGCCGGCACAACAGCCGCAGGTGCTCGGCCAGCAGGACCAGCTTGAGCAGGTACTGATCAACCTGCTGGTCAATGCCCGCGACGCCTTGCTCGAACAGGGGCGCGCGGGCGCATGGATCCGGGTGCGCCAGCAGCAGGCGGGCGAGCACCTGTGCCTGCTGGTCGAAGACAACGGCGGCGGCATTGACCCGCAGTTGCACGAGCGCATCTTCGAACCGTTCTTCACCACCAAGCCTGCAGGTGTCGGCACCGGCCTGGGATTGTCGGTCAGCCATGGCATCGTCAGCCAGATGGGCGGTCGCCTGACCGTGGCCAACAGTGCCGAAGGCGCGTGCTTTCGTATCGAGCTGCCGCTCTACAACACCAACTGAGCGTGGCCGCTGGAGCAGCTCAGATTGGCGCCGACCTGGGCATTGGCCAGGTCGACCCCCAGGGTCTTGAGCAGGCCATTGACCAGTGGATCGAGCACCGGGCTGAGCAGGTTGCGGATCAGCGGTTCGAGGATGTTCTTCACGCCGTCCAGCAGCCCGGCGGTCAGCACCAGCACCTGGCCCAGCCCGCTGTTGGCGGTCGGCCGATAGGCCTCCAGGCGGATGCCGGCGAGGGTGTCGGACAGGCTGGCGACGACCTGGGCCTGGTCGCTGTCCATCGGCTGGTAGGTGGGCGGTTGGCCGATGTCGGTGGGGGCGAAGGCGCCGGCGAACACCAAGGGTTTCTCCGTGGGGTTGTTGCCCAGCAGCTTGCTGTCCACCCGCAGGCCGATGCCGCCCCCGGCGAAGGGCACCCGGGTGCCGCACGAGGGTGGCAGGATCAGCAGGCGGCTGCAGACATTGGTGCCGATGTCGATCAGCGGCAGTGCCTTGACCACAGTGGTGCCCTGGTTGAGGAAGTCGGCCGGGGTGTCGAACTTGCCCACCGCGATCCTCGCCGCCGAGCGCTGGGTGAGGGTGGTCAGGCTCTTGGGCGAGCAGGTGTAGTTGTCCGGCGGCGCCGGGCGCAGGCGGCTGGTGGCCTCGGACACCTCCACGCCGATATCGATATGGACTTTTTCTTCCAGCAGTTTGATGTCGCTGACCTTGCATGGCACACCCAAGGCGCAGGTCAGCGATTGCACGGTGCCCAGCAGGTTCAGGCTGAGCAGGTTGTTGAGCACGTTGGTCAGCGGCGCGGCCAGGTCCAGCACGGCGTTGGCCAGGCCGGCGATGCCATTGAGCAGGGGCAGGTCGAGAGACACCAGTGCCCGCACCTGGGCGGTGTGTACCCGCAGCTCGTCGGTGCGTGGGTCGCCGATGGCGGAAAGCTGCTGCGGTTCGATCACCCGCACCTGCACCCGGCCACTGGCCACGCCCAGCAGGTTGATCGGCAGGTCGGCGTTGACCGCGCGTTCCTTGGCCGACAGCTGGATCACCCCCTGCACCAGTTGCAACAGCTGGATGCTCGCATCCAGGCCGGCCTGGGCCGTGCCGTTCTGCAGGTCCAGCAAGTCGCCCAGTTGCAGTCCGGTGATCGGCAGGTCGAGGGCAAGCTTGCCCAGGTTGGTGACCACGTCGGCGGCGGCACCGCCCTGTTGCAGCACCTTGACCGCCGCTTGCAGCAAGGTCGTGGCGCTGGTGTCGAGGCTGAGCAGCTTCTGGTAGTCGCCCACTTCGACATTCAGGTCGATGGCCAACTGGTCGAGGTAATGCAGCAGGTTGAGCTGGGTGTTGGCGATGCCCTGCCAGCCCAGCAGGTCGAGCTGCAACGTACCGCCAAGGGCCTTGGTCAGCGCGTTGAGCAGCGAGCCTTGGTTGGCGTTGACGGTGGCCAGGCTGCTGCGAATGCTCAGCATCGCCAGGGGTGGCATGGGGCTTGCGGCCACCGCGCTGGCATGCAGGGTGGTGGTGCGCGGCACGGTGTTGCCCTGGACCATGGCGAACACCCCGGCGGCGACGCTGGTGACCACCACATTGCTGACCTCGACCTTGATCGCTTCGTTGCGGGTGTTGTCGGCGACGAAGCGGCGCAGGTTGTCATTGCCGGTGCGCAGGTAGCCGCAGCTGGCGATCAGCGGGTCGGTGACGGCCAGGCCGTTGCGGGTAGCGGCGTTGCGGGCCAGGGCGAAGGCCTGCGGGCCGCTGCCGTTGCAACTGGCCGAGTGCTCGGCGGCCTCCAGCGCGGCCATGTCGGCGATGCGCTGGAGCTTGCGTTGTTCGAGGTAGAGGCGGCCGCTGTCGACCGACAGCAGCATGAACAGCAGGGCCAGGCCCATGGTCAGCGCGGCCATCAGGCCAATCGCGCCCTGTTGGCGGGCAGCGGAACGAGGAACCACGGGCACTCCTTTGCCGGCCTTCGGCCCGGCAGCGCGGCGGCGGTCAGAGGAGTGTAGCCAAGGTGATGGCAAGTTGCCTTGGCCTGGGCGCTCGCGGAACGACTGTCTTGCCTCTGTAGGAGCGGCTTTAGCCGCGATCCGGGCACCGCGGTGTCTGGCACCCGCTCAGCGGGTGATCGCGGCTGAAGCCGCTCCTACAGGGGGCGTGCAAGACCAGATGCCCTCAATGCGGCGGATACTGGCTCAACACCTGCGCCACGGTCTTCTGGATCGCCACGTTGCGCTCCTGGGGGCTGGGTGGGTAGTTGTTCATGATCTGCTCGGCACTGCCGCGCCACACCAGCTTGCCGTCGCGGCCGTCGAACAGGTCGACCTGGATGGTCGCCACCTTGTAGTCGACGCTACGGGTCTCGTTGTACATCGGGCCGCCCCAGTAGCCTCCCCAGTAACCGCCCCAGGCACCACCGTAGTTGGTGGTGATCTGTTGCTGGCGGTCTTCCACGATCAGGTAGACGCGCACCCTCACATCAGGCTTGGCGTTGGCCTGGGCGGGGCGCAGGCCACGCTGGTCGAGCTGCTCGGCCACCGCCTGGCGGATGCGTTGCTCGGTCAGGTCGCTCTTGATGCGCGGATCGTCCGGGCGATACTGCAAACCGGGTTCCTGCCAGGCCCAGCTGCGGTAGGCGGCGAAATCGCGACTGGCGTCGAAATCCTGCTGGACGTTGTTGCTCGAGCAGGCCGCGAGCAACAACGCGAAGGCGAGTAGAAGGTGGCGGCGCAACATGATGGTTCTCCAGGGCGAAGTTAACTGGGAGGATAGCCGCTCAGCGCCTTGCCCACCGATTCGCGCAGGGCGCTTTCGCGATCACGCGGCGAGTCCTTGCCACTGCCACTGCCACTCTCGGCGCTGGCGCTCCATACCGGCTGGCCATTGCGGGCATCGAACAGGTCGATGCGCACCACCAGCACTTCGACTTCGTAGGTGCGCACGATCGGCACGCTGCCATAGGCGCCATAGCCGTTGCGGTAGCCACCGTAGCCGATGCTGCCGTAGGGGTACGGGCCGTAGTAGGGATCGTAATAGTCGTAGTCGCGCACCTGGCGCAGGCGCCGCTCCAGGCGCAGGTCGGCGCTGACCAGCAGGTCGGCCGGGCCGTTGCGGGCCGGCCGCAAGCCATGCTGGTCGAGGGCGCTGCTCACCGCGTCGGCGAGCTGCGCGGGGTCGGCGCTGGCCATGCCGCTGGGCAACTGGTTGTTGCGCCAGCTCCAGCTGCGGTAGCGGCCGTAGTCGCGTGGCGGCGCCGGGTAGGCGCTGGCGTCGAAGGTGCTGGCCGCCTGGGGCGGTGTCGGTGGCAGGGGCTTGCTGCTGGCCACGTAAGGGTTGCTGCCCTGGCAGGCGGCCAGGGCGAAGGGCAGCAGGGCCAGGCAGAGCGAGCGATACAGCATGGAATCTCCTGGCCGTGGTGTCAGTGGGGGCGGCAGATCCAGTGCAGGTAACGGCCCAGCCCGGCAAAGCCTGGGTGGCGACGGTGGGCCAGTTCCATTTCCAGCAGGTCGAGCAGCTCGGCCTTTTCCTGGAACTCCTTGGGCATATAGTCGTGGAACACGCGCACGCCACTCTCGCTTTCGACCTGCCACAGAGGTTCAAGTTGCGCCTTGAGGTCCCGTGGATCAAGTGGTTTCTGTGGGGTCAGGCTCTGTTTCTCGCCGGCCATGCGGTTGCTGCGCAGCTTGCGGAAATGCCCCTTGAGCAGGTTGCGGTAGACCAGCGCATCGCGGTTGTAGAAGGCCAGCGACAGCCAGCCCCCCGGCGTTGTCAGTTGGTGCAGTACCGGCAGGATGCTCTCAGGTTCCGCCAGCCATTCCAGCACGGCGTGGCACAGCACCACGTCATAGGGTTCGGTGAGCTGGCCCAGCAGGTCCTGCCAGGGCGCCTGGATGAATTCGGCAGCCTGGCCGGCTTCCTTGAAGCGCTCGCGGGCCCCCTCGAGCATGGGCGCGGCGGGTTCGGCGAGGGTCAGGTGATGGCCGCGCTGGGCCAGCCACAGGGCCATGTGGCCCAGGCCCGCGCCGATGTCGAGAATGCGCAGCGGGCGGTCAGGCAGCGTCTCGGCCAGGTCGGCCTGGAGCACCGCCAGGCGGATGGCGCCCTTGGCGCCGCCGTAGATCTTCTCGGCGAAACGGGTGGCCAGTTCATCGAAGTGACGGTCGTTCATTTGGCGAAGCGCCTCTCGCTGTCGGCCAGCTTGGCCCGCACCACCTCGTTCATGTCCAGGCCCAGTTCGCTGCACAGCAGCAACAGGTACAGGACGATGTCGCCGACCTCCTGGCCTGCGTGGGCGAGCTGGTCGGCGGGGAGCTGGCGCGATTGGTCCTCGCTCAGCCACTGGAAGATTTCCACCAGCTCGGCCATCTCGACGCTGGCGGCCATGGCCAGGTTCTTCGGGCTGTGGAAGCCGCGCCAGTCGTTGTTGTCACGGATACGGTGCAGGCGCTCGGTCAGTTCTTGCAGGTTCATCGGGGTCTCCTCGTGGCGCATAGCTTCCGGCGAGGGACACCGCAAAGCAAGCGCCAGTGGCAACCGGCTTTGCCAGCGAAGGCCGAGGCAGCATTCAAAGCGGCTTCCACCCTCCAACCATGTGCAGCAACCCCCCGTGCCCATCCAGCCGCAATTCGCCTGCCTCACCGGCTTCGCTGGCACTGAGCACCACCTCGGAAGGCAGGCGCACCGGTTTGCGGAAATCCACCGCGAACTCATAACCCGCCGCAGGTAAGTGCCCATGCAACGCCGCCAGCGCCATGGCCTTGCTCCACATCCCATGGGCGATGGCCTTGGGAAAACCGAACAGCCGGGCCGTGACGCTGCTCAGGTGGATGGGGTTGTAGTCGCCGCAGACCCGGGCATAGCGCCTGCCGATGTCGCTGTCGGCATACCAGCGGGTGGCTTCGGGCAGGATGGCGGGCTCGGTTTCGGGCGTTTCAACGCCCTGATAATCGAGCTTGAGGCCACGCACCAGCATGCGGCTGGTTTCGCGCCAGAGCAGGCCCAGGCCGTCTTCGGCCTCGGTGACCAGGTCGAAGGTGCCGCCTTTCTCATGGGGTTGCAGGTTGTCGGCGTACACCGCAAAACGCAGGCCGTCGATGCCACCGAGCGGGCGCAGCACCTGGATGGCGTTGTGCAGGTGCACCAGGCCCAGCAACGGGAAGGGGAATTCATGGGCGGTCAGTAGCTGCATCTGCAGGGCGAACGCCAGGACATGGGGGTAGGTGCCTGGCAAGCGGCCGTCGTCGACGAAGTGGCAAAGCCGACGGTACGCCGCCAGCTGTTGCGGGTCGACCCGCAGGAAGCAGCGCAGGCCCTGCTCGGGCAATGTGCTGCCATGGATCTTGCGTTTGGCCAAGGCCCGCAGGTACAGGCTGGCACTCGAATCGGGACTGTGCAGTTCATGCCAGGGTCGGTTCATGTTCAGGCCCCCATCAATGCCTGGCCACAGACCCGCAGCGCCTGGCCATTGACCGCCCCCGAGCCCGGTTGGCTGAGCCAGGCGATGGCTTCGGCGACATCCTGCGGCAAGCCGCCCTGGCCCAGCGAGCTCAGGCGCCGCCCGGCCTCGCGCAGGCCCATGGGCATGGCGGCGGTCATGTGGGTCTCGATGAAGCCCGGTGCCACGGCATTGATGCTGGCGCCGCGTTCGGCCAGTGGCCGCGCCCAGGCCTGGGCGAAGCCGATCAGCCCGGACTTGCTGGCGGCGTAGTTCGATTGGCCACGGTTGCCGGCGATGCCGCTGACCGAAGCGAGCAGGGTGATGCGCGCGTCGTCGCGCAGCGTACCGGCCTCCAGCAGTGCCTGGGTCAGCACCTGGGGTGCCTTGAGGTTGACCGCCAGCACCGCGTCCCAGTACTCAGGGGTCATGTTGGCCAGGGTCTTGTCGCGGGTGATGCCAGCGTTGTGCACCAGGATGTCCAGACCGTCGGGCAGCGCCTCGACCAGTTGCGCGGCAGCGTCGGCGGCGCAGATGTCCAGGGCCAGGGCGCGGCCACCGAGGCGTGCGGCCAGGGCGTCGAGGTCCTTTTGCGCCTGGGGTACGTCCAGCAGGGTGACCTCGGCGCCATCACGGGCCAGGGTCTCGGCGATGGCCGCGCCGATGCCGCGGGCGGCACCGGTCACCAGCGCCCGGCGCCCGGCCAGCGGACGCGTCCAGTCCTCGACCTGGGCGGCGCAGGCGCTCAGGCGCAACACCTGGCCGGAAACGAACGCGCTCTTGGGCGACAGGAAGAAGCGCAGGGCGCCGTCCAGCTGGTCTTCGGCACCTGCACCGACATACAGCAGGTTGGCCGTTGCGCCGTTGCGCAGCTCCTTGGCCAGCGAGCGGCTGAAACCTTCGAGTGCGCGCTGGGTGACGCTGGCCTGTGGATCGTCGAGGCCCTCTGGCGGGCGGCCGAGGATCACCACGTGGGCGCAGGGCGCCAGGCTACGCAGCAAAGGCTGGAAGAATTCGCGCAATTGCTTGAGCAGGTCGCTGTCGGACAGGTGACTGGCATCGAACACCACGGCCTTGAGCTTCGGCCCGAGGCCGGCGACCCAGGGTGCGCAGACCAGGCTGTCGTCATTGAAGCTGTAGCAATCGGCGGTCAGGCGCGGGGCAATCGTCTCGACATGCCTGGCCAGCGGCCCGCCACCGAGCACCAGCGCACCCTCCACCGGGCGCAGGCGGCCGGCTTGCCAGCGCTCCAGCGGCGCCGGGCGCGGCAGGCCGAGGGCATCGACCAGGCGGCGGCCGAGGGCGGAGTTGGCAAAGCCGATGTAGCGATCGCTCATGGGGGTTCTCCCTGAAAGGCAAGCATGCAGTGTGGACCAAGTTTGTCGCAGGGGCGTTCGAATGCTGTAAAAGAACCTAGTCTTACGGATCAATTTGTTTCAGGAGGAACAGGCATGCGTTCAACTCGCCGGGTCGCGATCCTGGGTGGAAACCGGATCCCTTTCGCCCGCTCCAATGGCGCCTACGCCAAGGCCAGCAACCAGGCGATGCTCACCGCCACCCTGGAAGGGCTGATCGAACGTTACCGCCTGCATGGCCTGTGCCTGGGCGAAGTGGCCGCGGGCGCGGTGCTCAAGCATTCCCATGACATGAGCCTGACCCGCGAATGCGTGCTCGGCTCGCGGCTGGCGCCGCAGACCCCGGCCTATGACATCCAGCAGGCTTGTGGCACGGGGCTTGAGGCGGCGCTGCTGGTGGCCAACAAGATCGCCCTTGGGCAGATCGACAGCGGTATCGCCGGCGGTGTCGACACCACCTCCGACGCGCCGATCGCGGTCAACGAGGGCCTGCGCCAGATCCTGCTGCAGGCCCATCGCGGGCGGAACCTGGGCGAGCGGCTCAAGCCGTTCCTCAAACTGCGCCCAAGGCACCTGATCCCTACGCTGCCGCGCAACGGCGAGCCGCGCACCGGGTTGTCCATGGGCGAGCACTGCGAGCAGATGGCGCAAACCTGGCAGATCGACCGTGTCGAGCAGGATGAGCTGACCCTGCGCAGCCATCAGCGGCTGGCGGCGTCCTACACCGATGGCTGGCACGACGACCTGCTTACGCCGTATCTCGGCCTTACCCGCGACAACAACTTGCGCCCGGACCTCACGCTCGAGCAGTTGGCGGGGCTCAAGCCGGTGTTCGACCGCAGCGGCCTGGGCACCCTGACCCCAGGCAACTCCACGCCGCTCACCGATGGCGCCTCGCTGGTGCTGCTGGGTAGCGAGCAATGGGCCGAGGAGCACGATCTGGAGGTCCTGGCCTACCTGGTCGATGGCGAGAGCGCCGCGGTGGACTTCGTCCATGGTCAGGAGGGGCTGCTGATGGCGCCGGTGTATGCGGTGCCACGCCTGCTGGCACGCAATGGCCTGACCCTGCAGGACTTCGACTACTACGAAATCCATGAAGCCTTCGCCGCCCAGGTGCTGTGCACGCTCAAGGCCTGGGAGGATGCCGACTACTGCCGCACCCGCCTGGGGCTTGAGGCGCCGTTGGGGGCCATCGACCGCAGCAAGCTCAATGTTCATGGCAGCTCACTGGCGGCGGGGCATCCGTTCGCCGCGACTGGTGGGCGGATTCTGGCCAATATGGCCAAGCTGCTGGCCAGGCGGGGCAAGGGGCGGGGGTTGATTTCGATCTGTGCGGCGGGAGGGCAGGGGGTGACGGCGATCGTGGAGCGCTGATCGACCAGGGGC
>NZ_JARPQB010000026.1 GCF_029478665.1 Pseudomonas entomophila | reverse complement strand
AAAGATCGTCCCCGACCCACCCCTCCCCGACACCCGCCACCACCCCTTCGGCAAATGCGACGCCGGCCACCCACCGCTGTTCGCGGTCAACCCCAACATCAACGCCCACGACGCCCTGGTGCATGTCGCCCAGTACCTGCGCAGCGCCTATAACGTTGGCTACAAAGCCCTCGACCACATGGACGAAACTGGCAAGAGCCTGTTGTGGGCCAACCTGCATGCGGTCGAGATGGCCGAGGGGCTGACGGAGGCGATACTCCAAGGCATCGAGTGCGGGAGCGCCAACTGACTCGGCCCCCCCTGTTGATAACATCTTGCGAGATAGGCTGACCTACTCACGGGTCGGCCTTTGCATACAGCCTGAAGCACAAGATTTCTAACACTTCTGAAATCCCAATCCTAGAACCGCGTAGGACGTTTCCCTAACTGTTCAACCCACGAGAAATACCGCCCGCCAACTGCTAGCGTGCGGGCTTCCATTTACAGGAAAGTTTCACGATTACCTTTCGTATCAACATCTTCGGTAAAGGCCAGGGATTGGACGGCGACCGCACCAGCACCGGTGCCTGCTGCATCGCCATCGGGTTTACTGGGATTCTAATTTCCGCTGGCATGATCACATTTGCTGACTGAAAAAAACACCTTATGGAACAATGAGCACCATGCAAACTGCATCAACGACTACAATCGAACCCTCAACAGCACACGTATCTCCACCTTCACAACCCTTCAGAAAGTTCCATGTCGTATCTATTCCAAAATTCATCATCATGGTAAGTTTCTCCCTCGGCGTCTATACAAGCTACTGGTACTATCGCCACTGGATGCTCTACCGCGGCCAACAGGGTTTTAAGTGGGTACCTTTGCTGTGCGCCATAGCTGCCCCCATAATGATATATCCATTAATGAAGCGCATCGTACGCAAGAACCGGGATATGGGCCATGTGCTCGACTGCTCGGCACTGAGCGTCACATTAATGTTCTGGCTGCCTTGTTTACTGTTAGTCGCGGGGGTCGTCTCGTTTACAGACACTCCTGAAACATCGTTAGCACTCTCACTCATGATCCTCCTACCTCTGTTATCCATATGCTGTACCAGCTTGCCATTGGTGGCAATGATACAGTTACAGCAAGCCGCCAACAGGTGCGAAGGCGATGAGTTGGGACAGAGTAATACACGGATAACTTGGGCAAATGGCCTCTGGATCATTTTCAGCTGGTTACCCTTCGTCGCGCTGCTGGGTTTTGTGCTCACATTGCTTCCATACATGTATTCGCCCTGATTTTCATCATCCACACGCCCCATAAAAACCAAAGGCCGGCATCCTTGGAGAATGCCGGCCTTTCATACAACTAGGTTTCGATCACTTGCCAGCAGTCAGCGCGTTGTAGCTGGAGATCAGGTTGCGGTAGTCGGGGATGTGGTTGGAGAACAGTGCCGCCAGCCCTTCCACGTCGTTGCGCCAGTCGCGGTGCAGCTCACAGGCCACGCCGAACCAGGTCATCAGTTGCGCACCGGCCTGGCTCATGCGGTTGTGCGCGGCGTCGCGGGTCATTTCGTTGAAGGTGCCGGAAGCGTCGGTGACCACGAACACCTCGAACTCCTCTTCCAGGGCCGCCAGCGCCGGGAACGCCACGCACACTTCAGTTACCACGCCGGCGATGATCAGCTGTTTCTTGCCGGTAGCCTTCACCGCCTTGACGAAGTCTTCGTTGTCCCAGGCGTTGATCTGACCGGGACGGGCGATGTACGGGGCATCCGGGAACAGCGCCTTGAGCTCCGGCACCAGCGGGCCGTTGGGGCCTTGCTCGAAGCTGGTGGTGAGGATGGTCGGCAGGTTGAAGTACTTGGCAAGGTCCGCCAGGGCCAGCACGTTGTTCTTGAAGCGGTCCGGCTCGATGTCGCGCACCAGCGACAGTAGGCCAGCCTGGTGGTCCACCAGCAGTACGGCGGCGTCGTCTTTGTTCAGGCGGTTGTAAGTGAATTTGCTCATGGTCGCTGCTCCTAAGGGGTGGGTGTTTCGCGTTGATGAGCAAAGATTAGATTCGTTACCTTTGAGCCGGTAGACTGCGAAAATTGGCTTTAGCGTTCTGTTTTATGAACGATAGATAGTGGGTGGGCTTACGGGCCCCTTCGCCGGCAAAGCCGGCTCCTACAGGTACGGCGCAACCTTTGCCGGCGAAGAGGCCGGTACAGGCAACCCAGAACCGCGGAGACCGCCCCATGGAAGACCTCAACTCCCTCTACTACTTCACCCAGGTGGTCGAACACGGTGGCTTCGCCCCGGCCGGCCGGGCGCTGGACATGCCCAAGTCCAAGCTCAGCCGGCGCATCGCCGACCTCGAGGAGCGCTTGGGCGTGCGCCTGCTGCACCGCACCAGCCGGCACTGCTCGCTGACCGAAATCGGCCAGGCCTACTACAGCCGCTGCCTGGCCATGCGCGTGGAGGCCGAAGGCGCCGCCGAGATCATCGAGCGCAACCGCAGCGAACCGCGCGGCCTGGTACGCGTCAGCTGCCCGACCACTCTGCTCAACTCCTGGGTCGGGCCGATGCTGACCCGCTACATGCTCAAGTACCCACAGGTTGAACTGTTCATCGAGAGCACCAATCGCCGGGTCGACCTGCTGCACGAGGGCTTCGACATCGCGTTGCGGGTGCGCTTCCCGCCGCTGGAGAACACCGACATGGTGATGAAGGTACTGAGCAACAGCACCCAGTGCCTGGTCGGCCATCCATCGTTCCTCGAACAGCTGCCGGCAGGTTTCGACCCACAACAACTGAGCACGTTGCCCAGCCTGCATTGGGGCAGCGCCCAGCGCGAATACCAGTGGGAGCTGTTCCAGGGTGAGGACCGGGCGCAAAGCCTGGTGATCCCGCACAAGCCTCGGATGGTCACCGATGACCTGTTCGCGCTGCGTCACTTCGTGGTGGCGGGGGTGGGAATCGCGCACCTGCCACGGGTGGCGGTACGTGAGGACCTGGCGGCCGGGCGCCTGGTGGAGATGCTGCCGGACTGGCAGCCGCGCTGCGGGATCGTGCATGCGATCTTCCCATCGCGGCGTGGGTTGCTGCCGTCGGTGCGGGCGTTGATCGATCACCTGGCGGAGGAGTTCGCGATCAGCGACATGGCTTGAGGTTCTGATGGGGGCATGACAGAAATCGGGGCTGCTACGCAGCCCCCGTTTCACTCAGAAAGCAAAGCAGGAACAGCCCAACGCCCCCCAGAACCCCTGGAAGTCGCTCACCGGTACACTGGAATGCCGCGCCTTCTCATGGCTGTGCGCATGCACCCCGCAAGGCCCGACACACTGGTGCACCGCCGCGGCCAGTGGCGCGCCGGCCCGCCAGTGCCCCGGTACCTTCACCACCGGCGACCACTCCGGCACCACCGGGATCTGCGCCGGCCCCAGCTTCTCGAAGTCGCCCGCGCCATACACCACCTTGCCGTCGACCACGGTCAGCACCGACTCGATCCACTTGATCGCCTCTTCCTCGACGCTGAAGAAGTCCGCCGACAGCGCCGCCAGGTCGGCCAGCTGGCCCACCTTGATCTGCCCTTTCTTGCCCTGTTCGCTGGAGAACCAGGCGCTGCCGTGGGTGAACAGCTGCAGCGCGACGTCACGGCTCAGGCCACCGTCCGGGTAAAGCTCCAGCCCACCAACGGTCTTGCCGCTGACCATCCAGTACAGCGAGGTCCAGGGGTTGTAACTGGACACCCGGGTGGCATCGGTGCCCGCGCCCACCGGCACGCCTTCGGCCAGCATGCGCTTGATCGGCGGGGTCGCCTCGGCGGCCTTTTTGCCATAACGCTCGACGAAGTATTCGCCCTGGAACGCCATGCGGTCCTGAATGGCGATACCACCACCCAGCGCCCTCACCCGCTCGATGTTCTTCGGCGTGATGGTCTCGCAATGGTCGAAGAACCACGGCAGGCCATTGAACGGGATATCGCGGTTGACCTTCTCGAACACGTCGAGCATGCGCGAGATGGACTCGTCATAGGTGGCGTGCAGGCGGAACGGCCAGCGCTGCTCGACCAGGTGGCGCACCACCGGTTCCAGCTCCTGCTCCATGGTCTGCGGCAAGTCCGGGCGCGGTTCGAGGAAGTCCTCGAAGTCAGCGGCGGAGAACACCAGCATCTCACCGGCGCCGTTGTGGCGCAGGAAGTCGCTGCCGTCGCCCGGCTTGACCTTCTGCGTCCAGTTCTTGAAGTCGGCCAGCTCTTCCTTGGGCTTCTGGGTGAACAGGTTGTAGGCGATGCGCACGGTCAGCTGACCGTTGTCGGCCAGTTCCTGGATCACCTGGTAGTCGTCCGGGTAGTTCTGGTAGCCGCCGCCGGCGTCGATGGCGCTGGTCAGCCCCAGGCGGTTGAGCTCACGCATGAACTGGCGGGTGGAGTTGACCTGGTACTCCAGCGGCAGCTTCGGCCCCTTGGCCAGGGTGGCGTAGAGGATCGCAGCGTTAGGCCGGGCGATGAGCATCCCTGTGGGGTTGCCGAACTTGTCGCGCTGGATCTCGCCACCAGGTGGGTTGGGCGTGTCCTTGGTGTAGCCGACCGCCCGGAGCGCGGCGCGGTTGAGCAGCGCGCGATCGTACAGGTGGAGGATGAACACCGGGGTGTCGGGCGCGGCCTGGTTGATCTCTTCGAGGGTCGGCAGGCGCTTTTCGGCGAACTGGAATTCGTTCCAGCCCCCGACCACCCGCACCCACTGCGGAGTCGGCGTGCGCTCGGCCTGGTCCTTGAGCATGCGCATAGCGTCGGCCAGCGACGGCACGCCTTCCCAGCGCAGCTCCAGGTTGTAGTTCAGGCCACCGCGGATCAGGTGCAGGTGCGAGTCGTTCAGGCCCGGGATCACCGTGCGCTGCTTGAGGTCGATGATCTGCGTGCTGGCACCTTTATGGGCCATGGCCTCGGCGTCGCTGCCCACGGCGATGAACTTGCCGTCCTTGATGGCGACGGCACTGGCCTGGGGTTTCTCGCGGTCGACGGTGTGCAGTCGGCCATTGAACAGGATGAGGTCGGCGGTCATGGGATCTCCTGAAATAGCGGCATGGGCGGAAGAGGTGAACGGCAATGCGCTCCACAGCGCCCCCGCGGCACCGAGCACGGTACTGGTGGCGAGGAACTGGCGGCGGCTCTGGTCGGTGGGGTCCTGGCTCATGGTGCTCTCCGTCCGGGTGGTTTCGGCAGGCGGTTGAAGGCTAGCAATGGATCACGGCAGGCGCTCAGCGCCGCAGCCAGCTGGCGCAGCGGCGCGTCACCCAGGGCATGATGTAGAACACCACGGGCAGGATGACGAACAGGTTGCTGATCAAGTTGCCGGTGATCGGGCCACCCAGCAGCGGATAGCGGGCAAACAGCGGCGCCAGCAGCTGCGGAATGAGCAAGGTCATCGGGCAGATCACCAGGTAGGTCAGCAAGGCCTGTTTCCAGCGCGGCGGTTGCGCGGTGCCCACGCTGGGCGGGGTGAACCAGAACTCCGGGTCATCGTGCACCTGGGTCTGGTCGCCATCTTCCAGCAGTGGCAGCACTTCGCTGATCAACGCCTGGCGCTCGGCGGAGTTGACCCAGGCCTGCAGCAGGCCGGCGTCGGCGAAGCGCACCACGGTGGTGAAGTGACGGCCGCCGTCGTCCGGGCGGATGACATTGACGTCCAGATGGCCAGGCTGTCGGCGAGCGGTGGTCACGGCGCGCTTGAGCCAGGTTTCGTAGTGCGCCAGCGCCTGGGCGCGGACCTTGTGCTGGATCACCAGCGTGACGACATTGCGGTTGCCTTCGGTTGCGGTGTTCATCGCTGACATTTCCTGGGGATGAGCTGGCCTGCATCTACTGTGCAACGGCACACGGGCGCTGGATTGGATGGGTGTGCTGCCTTGCCTGGCACCGCGCGGGTGCCAGGCTGGCGGTGGCCTACTTGCCGGCGGTCAGGGCGTTGTAACTGGTGATCAGATTGCGGTAGTCGGGGATGTGATTGGAGAACAGCGCCGCCAGCCCTTCGACGTCGTTGCGCCAGTCGCGGTGCAGCTCACAGGCCACGCCGAACCAGGTCATCAGTTGCGCGCCGGCCTGGCTCATGCGGTTGTGCGCGGCGTCACGGGTCATTTGGTTGAAGGTGCCGGAAGCGTCGGTGACCACGAACACCTCGAACTCCTCTTCCAGGGCCGCCAGCGCCGGGAAGGCCACGCACACCTCGGTCACTACGCCGGCGATGATCAGCTGTTTCTTTCCGGTGGCCTTCACCGCCTTGACGAAGTCTTCGTTGTCCCAGGCGTTGATCTGGCCGGGACGGGCGATGTACGGGGCATCCGGGAACAGTGCTTTCAGCTCCGGCACCAGCGGGCCGTTGGGGCCTTGCTCGAAGCTGGTGGTGAGGATGGTCGGCAGGTTGAAGTACTTGGCAAGGTCCGCCAGGGCCAGCACGTTGTTCTTGAAGCGGTCCGGCTCGATGTCGCGCACCAGCGACAGCAGGCCAGCCTGGTGGTCCACCAGCAATACGGCGGCATCGTCTTTGTTCAGGCGGTTGTAGGTGAATTTGCTCATGGTCGTTGCTCCCAAAGGTGTGTGATTTTCGTTGCCATCGGTGTTTCGCGTTGATGGGCAAAGATTAGAATCATCACCTTTGAGTCGGTAGACGGCGAAAATTGGCTTTAGCGTTCCATTCTATGAACGATAGGCCTCCCCTCACGCCGTGCCGCTTAACGGACCAATTTCCAGACAATGTGGGCGTTTCGACCACTGAGCCTGTACTCGCACCCCTGGAACAGCCCCCAGATCAAGGGACCGAATGACAGGAAAAACAATAGAGGGAACACATAGAGCCCGAGGATGAGCAGCACCGAGAGCAGTTTGTGCTCGAAGGTCATGGCCAGCCTGTGGACCTCGCCCGCCCCTTCGAAGGTATTGATGTCCAGGCCGCGCCGCCTGGCGAAGAACCAGGCGTAGATAGCCAGGGCGAATGCGAACACCATGGCACAGTCGAGCATCAGGAGATTGATGAACCTGAGGGTTTCACACATGGTTACGGAACCGGCCAGGTGCCAACTGTCTGCAAACCTGTTCGTTATTCATGCTCGGGGAGCTCCTCTGCCCGGACATGGCCGCCCACTACATAGAACTCGCCGTCACGGCGCACCTCGTCGAGTGAGCGGGGGTCTTCGGCGCCGCCATACATACCGTTTACATCGACGCACCAAAGGCCATCGAACTTCAGCAGTTTGACGCTGAGATAGATCCGTCGGATTCGACTGCTGAAGACACTCAGGGACAACTCCCGAACATCCTCGACCACGACCCTGACATGCCGCCAGACATTGCCGTCAGCCCAGTTGTCACGGCCGTTGAAGGTCATTGCAAAACTGAGCGTGCCATCCACGGCTTCCTGATACTCGAAAGCCAGCAGATAACCATCGTCGAACCGGTGGTACTTCTCGAAAATCGCTTCTGCCGATAACGTCCCTGTAGCCACTGCAACCTCCTGGAAAAATCGAAAATCCCCTGGCGACTGCCGCTTGCCCGGGCAATCCCAATGCCGACCTGGTGCACTCGAAGCATGCACGGTTTCGGCCGTGCGCCATTGTTTCCAACTCATCGGCCTGCAGCAAGAACATCGTGCCCTTGTAGGAGCCGGCTTGCCGGCGAACAGCGACAACAAGATTGCCTGCCCCTTCAACCTGCTCTATTACTAGCCACAGCCCTCCCTTGCACCGAGACCATCATGCTGGCCTTCATCCAGTCTTCCCCTTTGTTGCTCGGCACCGCCCTGATCTTCCTCGACCTGCTGCTCTGGCACCTGATCCCCCTGGAACGTCGCGCCTGGCGCATCGCTTCGCGGCTGTCGATCTTCCTGCTGTTCAGCTGGGTCCTGCTGGCTGCGGGCATGAGCCCGCTGCAACCGCCGCCCTGGGCCGACGATGTCTCGCGCAATCTGATGGCCACGGTGCTGGCGATCGGCTGGTGGCTGTTCGGTGCGCGCACGGTGACGGTGGTGTTCGGCCTGTTGCTGGTGGCGCGGGGCAGCCATGGCGGGCGCTTGCTGCAGGATGTGGTCGGGGCGCTGATCTTCCTGGTGGCGGCGGTGGCGGCGGCGGCCTACGTGATGCAGTTGCCAGTCAAGGGCCTGCTGGCTACCTCCGGGGTGATGGCCATCGTCATCGGCCTGGCCTTGCAGAGTACCCTGGCCGACGTGTTCTCGGGGATCGTGCTGAACACCACGCGGCCCTACCAGATCGGCGACTCGATCGCCATCGACGGCACCGAGGGCAAGGTCGTTGATATCGATTGGCGCGCCACTCGTTTGATCACCGGCAACAGCAGCCTGGCGGTGATCCCCAACTCGGTGGCGGCCAAGGCCAAGATCCTCAACTTCAGCCGCCCGGCCGAGGTGCACGGGGTGTCGATCAGCGTGGTGGTGCCGGCCAAGGTGCGCCCGCAACGGGTATTCGACGCCCTGGAAAAGACCCTGCAGGGTATCAGCATCCTATTGGCCAAGCCGACGCCCAAGGTCACGGTGAAGACCTCGACGCTGGAGTCGGTGGAATACGAGGCCAGCGGCTTCATCGCCGACATGACGCGCAAGACCGAAGTGCGCAACCAGCTGTTCGACCTGGCCCACCGTCACCTGGAGGCCAGCGGCGTGATCTGGAACGTCGAGACCGGCGTGCCGCCGCGCAGCCGCCAGCGCGAGCTGCTGGAGGAGGTGCGGGTGTTCCGCTCGCTGACCAGCGACGAGCGTGACAGCCTGAGCCAGCGCATGACCACGGTGGAGTACCCGGCCGACCAGGTGATCCTGGCGATCGGCGAGCGTTCAGACCATGTGCTGCTGATCAGCCGTGGCGTGGTATCGGCGTCGGTGCGCGATGGCGAGCGGGTAGTCGAGGGCGGTCGCATGGGGCCGGGGGAAGTGCTGGCGCTGGAAGGGCTGGTGGACGACGAGGCCTCGCCCGTCGAATTCCGCGCCTTGACGGGGTGTGTGCTGTACCGCATCGACAAGGAGCAGATACGCGGCTGCCTGACCCAGAGCGGGGACGTGAAATCGGCATTGACCAAGTTGCAGCGCTTCCGTCGACAGAAGCGTGAATCGCTGTTGTTGCAGAAGCCGACGGTGGTGAAGAAGGGCGGGTTTCTGAGTTGGTTGCACAAGTGATTCGCCAGCAAGGCTGGCTCCTACAGGTGCTCACTGCCCCCTGTAGGAGCCAGCCTTGCTGGCGAACCGCCTACAACACCACCCGCAAACACTGCCCCGCGTGGTACAGCGAGAACCCCGACTCATAGAACGCCGTGCGCAACGAAGGCGCGCTCACCGGTTTCATCGGCGAGAACGGAATCGGCAGGCTATCCGGATCATCCTTGAGCAGAAACTCGGCAAAGGCGCGGCCGATCACCGTGCCGGTGGTATTGCCCCGCCCGTTGTAGCCAGTCACCGCCACCAGCCCCGGTGCCGGCTCGAACAGGCGCATCAAGTGGTCGGGGGTGAAATCGATGCATCCGGTCCAGTGCATCTCCCATTCGACCTTGCCCAGCTCCGGGTAGTAATGGCTCTGGATGCGATCGGCCCAGCTGCGCACGAACCACGCCGGCTTGTTGTCGACCCGGCCGAGGCTGCCGAGCAGCAGGCGGCCCTGGTCGTCGCGGCGGATGCTGCTGAGCACGGTGCGGGTGTCCCAGGAACCCTGGCCATGGGGCAGGACCTTGTCGGCGGCCGCGCCTTGCAACGGTTTGGAGGCAACCTGGTAGTAGTAGCCACGGAAGAAGTGCTTCTGCAGGTTGCTCCAGTCGCCTTCGGTATAGGCGCCCGTGGAAATCACCACCTTGTCGGCGCGCACCACGCCGCGCGCGGTCTTCACCCGCCAGGCGTCACCGTCGCGCTCCAGGCCTTCGACCGAGGATTGCTGGAACAGCTTGCCGCCCAGCCGGCTCACGGCGGCGGCCAGGCCTTGTGTATACCCCATGGGGTTGATGGTGCCGGCGCGGCGGTCGAGCAGCGCGGCGGAAATCTTGTCGGTACCGCAGTATTCCTGGCATTGCGCGCCGGTCAACAGCTCGACGTCGGCGCCGCGCCGGGTCCATTGCTGGTGGCGGGCCTCGAGGTCGGCGATGCCGGTGGCGTTGTGCGCCATGTGCAAGGTGCCTTTGTGCTGGGCCTGGCAGTCGATCCCCAGGCGCTCGATCATGGCGAACACTTCGCCCGGCGCTTCACCCAGCACCTTGTTCAGGCGGCTGCCCTGCTTGTGGCCAAGGGTGGTCTCGACGTCGTCGGGGCGGATCCAGGTGCCGGCGTTGACCAGGCCGACGTTGCGCCCGGAGCCGCCATGGCCGATCTTCCAGGCCTCCAGCAGGATCACCGACTTGCCCTGTTCCAGCAGATGAATCGCCGCGGACAGGCCGGTGATGCCGCCGCCGATCACGCAGACATCGGCCTTGTGCTCGCCGGCCAGGGCCTGGGCGGCCACGGTCGGCCGGGTGACGAATTCCCACAGACATTCTTGACGCAGTTCGGACATGGCCCGGCTCCAGCTATTGTTCTTCTCGTCTATGGGGCCGCTGCGCGGCCCTTTCGCGGCGCAAGGCCGCTCCTACAGGGAAGCGCGTTGCTCTTGTAGGAGCGGCCTTGTGCCGCGAAACGGGGGCAAGGCCCCCGCCTGCGATCATCAATCGAACACGATGCCCTGCGCCAGCGGCAGCTCGCGCGAATAGTTCACGGTGTTGGTCTGGCGACGCATGTAGCCCTTCCAGGCATCCGACCCGGACTCACGCCCGCCCCCGGTCTCCTTCTCGCCACCGAACGCGCCACCGATCTCCGCACCGCTGGTGCCGATGTTGACGTTGGCGATACCGCAATCACTGCCCGAGGCGCTCTGGAAGCGCTCGGCCTCGCGGATGTCGGTGGTGAAGATGCACGAGGACAGCCCCTGCGGCACCTCGTTGTTCAGGCGCAGCGCCTCTTCGAAGTCGTCGTAGGCCAGCACGTAGAGGATCGGCGCGAAGGTCTCGTGGCGCACCACGTCGCTCTGGGCCGGCATCTCGGCAATGGCCGGCGAGACGTAGTAGGCGTTGGGGTACTGGTCAGCCAGCTGACGCTCGCCACCGAACACCAGGCCACCTTCGTCGCGAGCCTTGGCCAGCGCGCCCTGCATGGCGTCGAACGACAGCTTGTCGATCAGCGGGCCGACCAGGTTGTCCTTGCGCGGGTCGCCGATGCGCACCTTGCCGTAGGCGGCTTTGACCCGGGCCACCACTTCGTCCTTGATAGAGCGGTGGACGATCAACCGGCGCAGGGTGGTGCAGCGCTGGCCGGCGGTGCCGACCGCCGAGAACAGGATGCCGCGCACGGCCAGGTCCAGGTCGGCGCTCGGGGCCAGGATCATGGCGTTGTTACCGCCCAGTTCGAGGATGCTGCGGCCGAAGCGCGCCGCTACACGCGGACCGACTTCGCGGCCCATGCGGGTGCTGCCGGTGGCGCTGACCAGTGGCACTCGCGGGTCGTCGACCAGGGCTTCACCGGCTTCGCGGCCGCCGATCACCAGCTGGCTCAGGCCGGCCGGCGCGTCACCGAAGGCTTTCAGGGCTTTTTCGAACAGTGCCTGGCAGGCCAGGGCGGTAAGCGGGGTCTTCTCGGACGGTTTCCACACCACGGCGTTGCCGGCCACCAGCGCCAGCGCGGCGTTCCACGCCCACACCGCCACCGGGAAGTTGAAGGCGCTGATCACGCCGACCACGCCCAGCGGGTGCCAGCTTTCACGCATGTGGTGGCCCGGGCGCTCGGAGGCGATGGTCAGGCCGTACAGCTGGCGCGACAGGCCCACGGCGAAGTCGCAGATATCGATCATTTCCTGCACTTCGCCCAGGCCTTCCTGGGTGATCTTGCCGGCTTCGATCGACACCAGTTCACCCAGGTCGGCCTTGTGCTCGCGCAGCACTTCACCGAACAGGCGCACCAGCTCGCCACGGCGTGGCGCCGGCACCTTGCGCCAGGCTTCGAAGGCCTGCTGCGCCTGGTCGATGCGGGCGGTGGTGTCGGCCTTGCCGAGCAGTTTCACCGAGGCGATCTGGCTGCCGTCGATCGGGGTGTGGACAGGGTGGTCGCCCTGGGTGTGAGCCGCGGCGGCAACGCCGAGGCGTTCGAGCAATCCAGCAACCATGTGCTTCTCCTACATCGGGTGAAGGGTTGGAAAATGACGTGGGTCAGTATTAATCCGATTACACAGGTGCAACAAACGACCTTTATTCCGCATATCATTCCGCCAGGTAATGATTCGAGCCGCAGAGACCGCTATGTCCAAACGCCTGGTGCCTTCCATGACCGCCCTGCAGTGCTTCGAGGCTGCAGCCCGCCACTTGAGCTTCACCCGCGCCGCCGAGGAGCTGCACCTGACGCAGAGCGCGGTGAGCAAGCAAGTGGCGCAGCTCGAGGAGATGCTGCGCCATCACCTGTTCCTGCGCATTCGCCGGCGCCTGCAGCTCACGCCCGCCGGCGCGCTGTACCTGGCCGAGGTCAACAAGATCCTCACCCAGGTCGATATGTCCAGCCGCTACGTGCTCAGCTACGGCACGCAGACCGAAGTATTGAAGGTAGCCACTCAACCGAGTTTCGGCGTGCGCTGGCTGATTCCGCACCTCAAGGGCTTCGGCAAGCGCCACCCGAACATCCACCTGGACATCCGCAACGAGATGGAACCGTTCGCCCTGTTGCAGGGCTCGGCCGATGTGGTGTTCTTCTTTGGCCAGGGCACCTGGCCGGGGGCTACCTGCGTGGAGTTGTTCGGTGAAGAGGTGCTGCCGGTGTGCGCGCCGGAACTGCTGCAAGGCCGCACGCTGCCTGACGCGGGCGCGGTGGCGGAACTGGTGCTGCTGCAGAGCACCTCGCGGCCGGAGGCCTGGCACGAGTGGTTCCTGGAGCAGGGACTGCACACCGACAACAGCTATCACGGGCCACGCTTCGATACCTTCTATATGGCCTTGAGCGCGGCGCAGGCCGGCTGTGGCGTGGCATTGGTGCCACGTTACCTGGTGGCGAAGGAGCTGGCCGAGGGCAGCCTGGTGGTGGCCTGGGACCATGCGATGAAGAGCAATGGCGCGCATTACCTGGCGTTTGCCGAGCATGCGGCGGAAGTACCAAAGGTGCGGGCATTGGTGGATTGGGTTCGCGAACAGCTTCAGGCTTGAGAGCGCCGGGGCCGCTTTGCGGCCCTTTCGCGGCACAAGGCCGCTCCTACAGGCGAGCGCGTTCCCATGTAGGAGCGGCCTTGTGCCGCGAAAGGGTTGCGCAGCAGCCCCATGGCCCTGAAGATCGATCAAAAAAGGAATGAAACCCGCACTTTTTTTCGCTTGTACGGCCACTCCATTCCCAGCTTTCATGTAAGGGTCCTCACTCACCCAGGAAGCTCGCGATGCCCGCCCACGATTTCGTCAGCCCCGACAGCATCCGCGCGCGGTTCTCAGCCGCCATGTCGCTCATGTACAAGCAGGAGGTGCCCCTGTACGGCACCCTGCTCGAGCTGGTGAGCGAGATCAACCGCCAGGTCATGGCCGAGCAGCCCAAGGTGGCCGAGGCCCTGCGCTGGACCGGCGAGATCGAGCGCCTCGACCAGGAGCGCCACGGCGCCATCCGCGTCGGCACCGCCGAAGAACTGGCCACCATCGCCCGCCTGTTCGCGGTGATGGGCATGGAGCCTGTCGGCTACTACGACTTGAGTTCAGCCGGCGTGCCGGTGCACTCCACCGCGTTTCGCGCGGTGCATGAACAGTCGCTGCATATCAGCCCGTTCCGCGTGTTCACCTCGCTGTTGCGCCTGGAGCTGATCGACAACCCGAAACTGCGCGAGCTTGCCCAGGACATCTTGGCCAAGCGGCAGATCTTCACCCCACGTGTGCTGGAACTGATCGATCAGTGCGAACGTGACGGCGGCCTCAACGCATCCGACGCCGACACCTTCGTCCAGGAAGCCCTGCACACCTTCCGCTGGCACCAGGACGCCACCGTCACCGCCGAGCAGTACCAGCAACTGCACGACCAGCACCGGCTGATTGCCGATGTGGTGGCGTTCAAGGGCCCACACATCAACCACCTGACGCCACGCACCCTGGACATCGATGCGATCCAGCTCGGCATGCCAGCCAAGGGCATCCCGCCCAAGGCGGTGGTCGAAGGCCCGCCCACCCGCCGCCACCCGATCCTGCTGCGCCAGACCAGCTTCAAGGCGTTGCAGGAGAAAGTCGCCTTCAGCGATGCCCAGGGCAGCCATACCGCGCGCTTCGGCGAGATCGAGCAGCGCGGCGCGGCACTGACGCCGAAGGGGCGGCAACTGTACGACCGCCTGCTCGACGCGACCCGCGCAGCCCTGGGCGGCGCGCCGGCCGAGGCCAATGCCGAACGCTACATGACGCTGCTCGCGCAGCAATTCGCCGAGTTCCCGGATGACCTGGCGCAGATGCGCGAGCAAGGGCTGGCGTACTTCCGCTACTTCGCTACCGAAAAAGGGTTGGCGGCACGCGGCCAGGCGAATCGCCCGACCACCCTGCAAGGGTTGATCGACGCCGGGCACGTGCATTACGAGGCATTGGTGTACGAGGACTTCCTGCCGGTGAGCGCGGCGGGGATCTTCCAGTCCAACCTGGGCGACGATGGGCAGGCGGAGTACGGCAGCAATGCCAACCGCGAGGCCTTCGAGCAGGCGCTGGGGCTGACGGTGCAGGATGAGCTGGCGCTTTATGCACAGAGCGAGCGCAGGTCGTTGCAGGCGTGTGCGCAGGCGTTGGACCTGGCGGCGATGTAAGCCCGGGTTCGCCGGCAAGCCGGCTCCTACAGAGGGTTCACGCGGTACCTGTAGGAGCCGGCTTTGCCGGCGAAAGGGCCAGCACAGGCAATAAACCTGTTACTTGACCCGGAACCGATCCACTTCCTGGCGCAACTGCCCCGCCAGCCCTTCCAGCTCCCGCGCCGTCATTGCCAGCTCATTGGCCACGTCACGCTGCTCGCTGTTGGCCTGGGCGATGCTCTGCAGGTTGCGGCTGAGCACTGTCGCCGTGCTGCTCTGCTCCTGGGTCGCGGTGCTGATCACCGTGAACTGCTCACCGGCAACCCGGCTCTGCTCGTCGATGCGCGCCAGCGCCTCGGCCACCTTGTCGTTGCGCGCCAACCCTTCCTGCATCAACTGGTTGCCCTGCTCCAGGGTGCTGATGGCGTGGCCGGTCTGCTGCTGGATGCTGGCGATCATGCCGGAGATCTCGTCGGTGGCCTGGCGGGTGCGCGCGGCCAAGCCACGCACTTCATCGGCCACCACCGCGAAACCACGCCCCTGCTCGCCGGCCCGGGCCGCTTCGATGGCGGCGTTCAGCGCCAGCAAGTTGGTCTGCTCGGCAATCGCGGTGATCACCCCGACAATGCCGCCGATTTCCTGCGAGCGCGCACCGAGCGTATCCATCACCGCCGCCGTACCACCGAGGGCCTCGGCGATCTGCTTGAGCGAGGCCGAGGCTTCGTCCATGGCCGTGCGGCCGATACGGGTCTGCTGGGCGTTGTCGCGGGCCATGCGTTCGGTGCCGGCCATGTTGTCGGCGATGTTCATCGAGGTGGCGCTGAACTCCTCAACCGCGCCGGCCATGCTGGTGATCTCGCCGGATTGCTGATCCATGCCTTCGCAGGCACCGGACGACAGCCCCGACAGCGAACGGGCGCGACCGCTGACCTGATCGGAGGCACTGCGGATGTGCTCGACCATGGTCGCCAGGGCCTCGCCCATCTGGTTGAAGCTGCGCGCCAGCTGGCCGATCTCGTCATGGCTGGTCACGCTCAGGCGGGCGTTGAGGTCGCCCGCGCCGAGGGCTTCGGCCTGACGCACCAGGTCACCCAGCGGGCGCAGCTTGCGGCGCAACAGCCACAGCGTGGCGGCCACGGCCAGGAGCATGGCCAGCAGGCTGCCGATGGCCAGGCGCAGGCCGACGCTCCAGGTCACCTCGCGGATTTCCCCTTCGGGCATGCTCGCCACCACGGTCCACGGGCCTTCGGCGAACGGCACAGCAACGCTGAACAGTTGTTCGTCCGCACTGGCCCAGAAGCGTCCCTGGCCTGGCTCGAAGCCCTTGAACACCTGGCCGTCGGCGTTGCCCGCCGCCGCCGGCGGCACCAACCACTTGCCCTGCTCGTCGAGCAGCGCCAGCGAGCCGGTCTGGCCGATGCGGAAGCGCTTGAGGTTGGCGAACTGGGCGTTCTGCGCGTCGGTGTAGTCGAAACCGACGAACAGCACGGCGATCACCCGACCGGCGCCGTCGCGCACCGGTACGTAGCGGGTCATGTAGTTGCGTTCGAACAGCACGGCGCGGCCGACGTAAGTTTGCCCGGCCATGAGCTTCGAATAGGCCGGGTGCTGGCGGTCGAGCTGGGTGCCAATGGCACGGCTGCCGTCCTGCTTGGTCAGGCTGGTGCTGATGCGCACGAAGTCGTCGCCGCTGCGCACGAACAGGGTGGCGACCCCGGCGGTCATCTGCTGGAACTCGTCGACCTGCCGGAAATCGTTGTTCAGCAGGTGGTCGCCGAGGTACAGGGCCGGTGTCTGCGCGCCGGCCACGTTGACCGTCTCGCCCGCATGCACCGCCAGGCCCGAGGCGAAGCGCCGCTCGAACAGGCCGCTCAGGCGCTGGGTGTTGTCCTTGAGCGAACCGTGGAAGGTGTCGAGCTGGTCGGCCAGCAGCCGCGCCTCGCTGGCCAGGTGCGCCTGGCGGGTGGTGAGGTTGGCGTCGTCCAGCGAACGCAGGGCGAACAGGGTACTGCCGGTGATCACCAACGCCAGCACGACGGCGAGGGCGATACCGAGTTGCGAGGCAATCCGGGCACGCGGTTGGGACATGGGAAGCTCCTGGCAAGAGGCCGGGATCATCCTGATCACGCTGACCGCCCGCTTTCTGATCGACGGGTAATCGCGCCCTCTTCCGGGACGCTGGTGCCATTGGATCGGCGTCGCGGGGGAATACTTGAGTGTCGGGCCGGGGTATTCGCAAACCTTTGCGCCGTCGGCGTCCGCACGCCCCTGTAGGAGCCAGCCTTGCTGGCGAACGGCTCAACGCTGTGCCGGCAGAATATGCACCGCTGGCAGGTCCATCGCCACTGCCTCTTCCTGCAAGAAAGCACTCAACCGCCGCAACCGCTCGCCGCCCGGCCGGGTCCTGGGCCACACCAGGTAGTAATCCATACCACTGGCCACCGCCGTCGGCCATGGCAGGCTCAAGCGCCGCTGGGCGACATCCTCGGCCACCATCAGCAGGTCGCCCATCGAGATGCCATAGCCCCGCGCGGCGGCGATCATGCCCAGTTCCAGGGTGTCGAACACCTGCCCGCCCTTGAGCGACACCTTGTCGGTCAGCCCCATGCGCGCCAGCCAGGCGCGCCAATCGCGCTTGTCGGGGGTCGGGTGCAACAGTTCCATGCCGGCCAGGCGCCGCTCGTCCCAGGGCGCCTCGTCGAGCAGGTCCGGCGCCCCTACCGGGATCAGCAGTTCGGAGAACAGCCGGCGCACTTCCCAATCCACCGGGAAGTTGCCATCACTGAGCAGCACCGCGCAGTCGAACGGTTCCTGGTTGAAGTCCACATGGTCGACGTCCATCCAGGCGCTGGTCAGTTGCACTTCGTTGCCCGGTTGCAGGTGCCGGAAACGGCTCAGGCGCGCCAGCAACCAGCGCATGGTGAGGGTGGACGGCGCCTTCATGCGCAGGATGTCGTCCTCCCCGCGCAAGGCGTCACAGGCCCGCTCCAGGGCGGCGAAGCCATCGCGCACGCCGGGCAGCAGCATCCGCGCCGCCTCGGTCAGTTGCAGGCTGCGGCCGCTGCGCACGAACAGGCGGCAGGCAAAGTGCTCTTCGAGGGTGCGGATATGCCGGCTGACGGCGCTCTGGGTGATCGACAGCTCTTCACCTGCGCGGGTGAAGGAACTCAGCCGGGCCGCGGCTTCGAATGCACGCAGCGCATAGAGTGGAGGGAGCTGGCGAGACATGGCGCACCTGTCATGCGGGGCCGAGAAGGCAATGCCGGATCATACAGGCATGAGTCAGACTCATGGCAATGATCGCTTTTATCCTTTTGTGCAAAGCTGACCGAAGCCTCAGAATCGACCCTTCGCTCAACAGGATCGTCAAGAAGGATCGCCCCATGCATGTCGCGCCCACCACCGAACTCAAGGCCCTCCTGCGCCTGGCCGGGCCACTGATCGCCTCGCAGCTGGCGCACATGCTGATGGTGCTGACCGACACCTTGATGATGGCCCGCATCAGCCCGCAGGCCCTGGCCGGCGGCGGCCTGGGCGCGGCAAGCTATTCGTTCGTGTCGATCTTCTGCCTGGGGGTGATCGCCGCCGTCGGCACCCTGGTGGCGATCCGCAAGGGCGCCAACGACATCGAGGGCGCCACGCGCCTGGCGCAGAGCGGCCTGTGGCTGGCCTGGGGCCTGGCCATCGTCTCGGCGCTGGTGCTGTGGAACCTCAAGCCCGCGCTGCTGCTGTTCGGCCAGAAGCCGGAGAACGTCGACGCGGCCATGCAGTTCCTCACCCTGCTGCCGCTGGCCCTGCCCAGCTACATGACCTTCATGGCCCTGCGCGGCTTCACCAGCGCCCTGGGCCGCTCGACGCCGGTGATGGTCATCAGCCTGGCCGGCACGGTGCTCAACTACCTGCTCAACCATGCGCTTATCGAAGGCATGTTCGGCCTGCCCAAGCTGGGCCTGATGGGCATCGGCCTGGTCACCGCGCTGGTGTCGCTGGGCATGGCCGTGTCCCTGGCGCTGTATATCCGCTGGCACAAGGCCTATGACCAGTACCCGCTGCGCAAGGGGCTGTGGCGGCCTTCGCTGCCGGCGCTGCGCGAGCTGTGGCGCCTGGGCCTGCCGATCGGCGGCACCTACATGGTCGAGGTTGGGCTGTTCGCCTTCGCCGCCCTGTGCATGGGCGTGCTCGGCAGCACGCAGTTGGCGGCGCACCAGATCGCCCTGCAGATCGTCTCGACCGCGTTCATGGTCCCGACAGGGCTTTCCTACGCCGTGACCATGCGCGTCGGCCTGTACTACGGCGCCGGTAACCTGCTCGCGGCACGCAGCGCCGGGCGGGTAGGAATCGGTTTCGGTGCGTCGCTGATGCTCGGCTTCGCCGTGTTGTTCCTGGTGCTGCCGAACGAACTGGTGGCCTTGCTGGTGAATCGCCACGATCCTGCTTTCGCGCCGATTTTCCAACTGGCGGTGCAACTGGTGATGGTCGCGGCGTGGTTCGAGCTGTTCGATGGCGTGCAGACCATCGCCATGGGCTCAATCCGAGGATTGAAAGACGCCCGCACCACCTTCCTCATCGGCGCGGTGTGCTACTGGCTGGTGGGGGCGCCGTGCGCCTGGCTGTTCGCTTTCACGCTCGGCGGTGGCGCGCCGGGTATCTGGTGGGGCCTGGCGTTGGGGCTGGCGTGCGCATCGGTGGCGCTGACGTTCGGCTTTGAATGGCGGATGAAGCGGATGATCGGCAAGGCGGGGGTTAGCGCGAAAGCAGCTGTCGCCGTGTAAGTGCGGCATGACTCTGTAGGAGCCAGCCTTGCTGGCGAACGAGCGCTCCCTGATGGCAAGGCTATGCCTTGCATCGCCAGCAAGGCTGGCTCCTACAGGATGTCCAGCAGGCGGGGTTGCTGTGACTGCGACAGGTACTCGATCAACGCCGCCACCGGCAACGGCCGGCTGACCAGGAAACCCTGGACCTGATCACAGCCGAACGCGCGCAGCAGCGCCATCTGCTCCTCGCTCTCCACGCCCTCGGCCACCACCTCCAGGTTGAGGTTGTGCGCCAGGTTGATCATCGCGTGCACCAGCTTGCGGTTCTCTTCGCGCTGCTCCATGCCACCGACGAAGCTGCGGTCCACCTTGAGCAGAGTGATCGGCAGGCTGTTCAGGTGCACGAACGAAGAGAAGCCGGTGCCGAAGTCGTCCAGCGAGAAGCGCACGCCCAGGCGACCGAGGGCGTCCATGGTCTGGCGTACCAGCTCGTTGCGGCGCATCACTGCGGTTTCGGTGAGTTCGAACTCCAGCCAGCGCGCATCGACGCCATGCTCGACGATCAGCCGGCTCAGGGTAGCCAGCAGCTGGCTGTCCTGGAACTGGCGGAAGCTCAGGTTGACCGCCATGTGCAGCGGCGCCAGGCCGCGCTCGCGCAGGGCCTGCATGTCGCTCAGGGCGCGGGATATCACCCAGTAGCCCAGCGGCACGATCAGCCCGCTCTGCTCAGCCAGCGGGACGAACTCGCTGGGGGCCAGCAGGCCGCGTTCCGGGTGGTTCCAGCGCACCAGCGCCTCGAGGCCGACGATGCGCCCGTCAGTGAGGTTCAGGCGCGGCTGGTAGTGCAGCTCCAGTTCGTCGCGGCGCAGGGCGCGGCGCAGTTCGCTTTCCAGGTCGGCGAGGCTGCGGGCGTTGCGGTTGATGCGTTCGTTGAACACGTGGAAGGTGCAGCCCTGGCTGCCCTTGGCCTGACGCATGGCGATGTGCGCGTGCCACATCAACGGGTCGGCACCCGCCTGGGCGCGGGCATGGGCGATGCCCAGGCTGCAGCCGAGCAACAGGCTCTCACCGTCGATCCAGTAGGGTTCGGTCAGCGCTTCGACAATACGCTCGGCCATCCACTCGGCGCGGTTGGAGTCGCGACGGGTGTCGATCAACAGGGCGAACTCGTCGCTGCCCAGCCGTGCCAGCTGGTCACCGGCGGCCAGCTGCGCCTTCAGCCGCACCACCACCTGCAGGATCAGGCGATCGCCACCTTGATGGCCCAGGGCATCATTGACGTGGCGGAAGTTGTCCAGGTCGAGGTGGCCAAGGGCCAGGCCACGGCCGTCGTTCTCCGCCAGCCGCGCCGTGAGCAAGGCCTGGAAGCCTTGCCGGTTGGCGATGCCGGTCAGCGGATCCTGCTCGGCCAGGCGTTGCAAGGTGGCGACCAGTACACCGCGCTCACGCACATGGCGCAGGGAGCGGCGCAGGGTGTCGCTGCTCAGCTGCGCCAGCACCAGCCAGTCGCTGACCCCCACCGGCGTAGTGGCCGGTTCCTGCTCCAGCAGCAGGATGGTCGGCAACTCGCAGCGCCCCGGCGCCGGTTGCAGCGCGGGGGTGGCCAGCACCACGGCCTGGCGGTCGTTGGCGAACAGGCTGTCGACCGCCGCCCAGTTGGGCGCGGTCAGCAGCACCACTGTACCGCCCAGCGGCTGCAGGCACTCGCGCAGACGCGCGGCCCATTCCGGCTCATCGGCCAACAGCAGCAAACGCAGAGGTTCGGCAGGCGTGGACAAGCGGGCTCCTTAGACGTGGCGGTGGATCGACGGGCGCGGCGTATCCTACAACATCCAAGTGAAAATGATTTTCACTTTTAGTCATGGCCATCCCCTGGCCGCGAACCCGACGTATTTTGACGTGCATCCTGCGCGAAACCCGCGCAACCGGCAAACAGGATTTCGGGGATTTGCGAAAGGATCGGCAGCCACTGGCAGCGAACAGGCCGCGAGAAAACATTGACTCACGCGTCAGACGGTCGCGCCACAACCGCGCGAGGCCTGTTAGAATGCGCGGCTATTTTCTGGCGACCCCCGGTTTCTAGCATGTCCCGACTCAATCCCCGGCAACAGGAAGCCCGTGACTACGTCGGCGGCCCTCTTTTGGTGCTTGCCGGTGCAGGCTCGGGCAAGACCAGCGTGATCACGCGCAAGATTGCCCACCTCATCCAGAACTGCGGCATCCGCGCCCAGTACATCGTGGCGATGACGTTCACGAACAAGGCCGCGCGCGAGATGAAGGAGCGGGTCGGCACCCTGCTGCGCCCGGGGGAAGGCCGGGGCCTGACGGTGTGCACCTTCCACAACCTGGGGCTGAACATCATCCGCAAGGAGCACGAGCGCCTGGGCTACAAGCCGGGCTTCTCGATCTTCGACGAATCCGACATCAAGGCGCTGCTGTCGGACATCATGCAGAAGGAATACTCCGGCGACGACGGCATCGACGAGATCAAGAACATGATCGGTGCCTGGAAGAACGACCTGATCCTGCCATCTGAAGCCCTGGAAAAGGCGCGCAACCCGCGCGAGCAGACCGCGGCGATCGTCTACACCCACTACCAGCGCACGCTCAAGGCGTTCAACGCGGTGGACTTCGACGACCTGATCCTGCAGCCGGTCAAGCTGTTCCAGGAGCACCCCGAGGTGCTCGAACGCTGGCAGAACCGCGTGCGCTACCTGCTGGTGGACGAATACCAGGACACCAACGCCAGCCAGTACCTGCTGGTGAAGATGCTGATCGGCATGCGCAACCAGTTCACCGTGGTGGGCGACGACGACCAGTCGATCTACGCCTGGCGCGGTGCCCGCCCGGAGAACCTGATGCTGCTCAAGGAGGACTACCCCTCCCTGAAGATCGTCATGCTCGAGCAGAACTACCGCTCCACCAGCCGCATCCTGCGCTGCGCCAACGTGCTGATCGCCAACAACCCGCATGCCTTCGAAAAGCAGCTGTGGAGCGAGATGGGCGTGGGCGACGAGATCCGTGTGATCCGTTGCAAGAACGAGGAAGCCGAGGCCGAACGCGTGGCCATGGAGATCCTCACCCTGCACCTGCGCACCAACCGCCCTTACAGCGACTTCGCCATCCTCTACCGGGGCAACTACCAGGCCAAGCTGATCGAACTGAAGCTGCAGCACCACCAGGTGCCGTATCGCCTGTCGGGCGGCAACAGCTTCTTCGGCCGCCAGGAGGTCAAGGACCTGATGGCCTACCTGCGCCTGTTGGTGAACCCGGACGACGACAACGCCTACCTGCGGGTGATCAACGTGCCGCGCCGCGAGATCGGCTCGACCACCCTGGAAAAGCTCGGCAACTATTCCACCGAGCGCGGCATCTCGATGTACGCCGCCAGCGAGGAGATGGGCCTGGGCGAGCACCTGGACGCCCGCTACACCGAGCGCCTGCAACGCTTCAAGCACTGGCTCGACGGGGTGCGCCACAAGGTCGCCCTGGACGACCCGATCGCCGCGCTGCACGAGATGATCCGCGACATCGACTACGAGAACTGGATCCGCCAGCAGACCGCCAGCGACAAGGGCGCGGAATTCCGCATCAGCAACGTCTGGTTCCTCGTCGAAGCGCTGAAGAACACCCTCGAGAAGGACGAAGAGGGTGACATGACCATCGAGGACGCCATCGGCAAGCTGGTGCTGCGCGACATGCTCGAGCGCCAGCAGGAAGAGGAAGAGAACGCCGAGGGCGTGCAGATGATGACCCTGCACGCCTCCAAGGGCCTGGAGTTCCCCTACGTGTTCATCATGGGCATGGAGGAGGAGATCCTCCCCCACCGCTCGAGCATCGAGGCCGATACCATCGAAGAGGAACGCCGCCTGGCCTACGTGGGCATTACCCGCGCACGCCAGACCCTGGCCTTCACCTTCGCCGCCAAGCGCAAGCAGTACGGCGAAATCATCGACTGCACGCCCAGCCGGTTCCTCGACGAACTGCCGCCGGACGACCTGGCCTGGGAAGGCCTGGACGATGCCCCCGTGGAAGTGAAAGCCGCGCGCGGCAACAACGCCCTGGCCGATATCCGGGCAATGCTCAAACGCTGACCAACCATTACTCTTTAACTTTGCCGCTGTTTGCGGCCACCTTTGTTACATCGGAGATACACAGTGGAAGCACTGCAGCAGAAGATTCGCGAAGAAGGCATCGTGCTTTCCGATCAGGTCCTGAAAGTCGATGCGTTTCTCAACCACCAGATCGACCCGGCGCTGATGCAGCTGATCGGTGACGAGTTCGCCCGCCTGTTCGCCGACTCCGGTGTGACCAAGATCGTCACCATCGAAGCCTCGGGCATCGCCCCGGCGGTGATGACCGGCCTGAAGCTCGGCGTGCCAGTGATCTTCGCCCGCAAGCACCAGTCGCTGACCCTGACCGAGAACCTGCTGACTGCCTCGGTGTACTCCTTCACCAAGCAGACCGAGAACACCGTGGCGATCTCGCCGCGCCATCTCAACAGCAGCGACCGCGTGCTGGTGATCGACGACTTCCTGGCCAACGGCAAGGCCTCGCAGGCGCTGATCTCGATCATCAAGCAGGCCGGCGCCACCGTGGCCGGCCTGGGCATCGTCATCGAGAAGTCGTTCCAGGGCGGCCGCGCCGAGCTGGACAGCCAGGGTTACCGCGTCGAATCGCTGGCCCGGGTCAAGTCGCTGGAAGGCGGCGTGGTGACCTTCATCGATTAAAACGCCTTGCGCGTACCCTGTAGGAGCGGCCTTGTGCCGCGAAAGGGCTGCGTAGCAGCCCCAGGATCTCAGCGTTGAGCAACGATCGCCGGGGCCGCTTTGCGGCCCTTTCGCGGCACAAGGCCGCTCCTACAGGGGCCAGGACAGCCCCGTTTCATCGGGTCGCCTGCAATCCTGCCAGCAACAACCGCTGGTACAGCTCCTCCTTCAGCCCCTGCGGCTCACCCAGCCCCATGCGCGCCAACTGCGCCGCATAGGCCTCGGGCTCCGGTGCGTCCAGCGCCGCCTTGCCCAGCTCCAGCACCTCGCTCAACTTGAACTTGCGCTTGAGCCAGTTCAGCGCCCGTAGCAGGTCGCGCTCTTCAGCCGTGAAGTCGCTGCCCAGCGGATACTCCGGGAACAACCGTGGATGCCGCGCGCGAATCGCCTCCAGGCGCTCGGGCGTGTTGTCGGTGTAGCGCGCATCCAGCATGAAATCCTTGGCCAGCTTGCCCGCCGCCTTGGCCTGCTCGATCAAGTCACCCTGGAACCGCGAATCGCTGACCGCCAGCAACCGCGCAATCACCTCGCTGTCGGTCTGCCCGCGCAAGTCGGCGATGCCGTACTCGGTCACCACGATATCGCGCAGATGGCGCGGGATAGTGCAGTGGCCGTAGCTCCAGACCAGGTTCGACGTGACCTCGCCGCCCGCCTCGCGCCAGCTGCGCAGCAGCAGGATCGAGCGCCCGCCTTCCAACGCATGGCCCTGGGCGACGAAGTTGTACTGCCCACCGACACCGCTGAGCACCCGCCCGTCCTCCAGCTGGTCGGCCACCCCGGCACCGAGCAGGGTCATGCCGAACACTGTGTTGATGAAGCGGGCGTCACGGCGCTGGCGGCGCTTGAGATCTTCCTGGCCGTAGAGCTCGTTGATGAAGCTGATGGCGGTCATGGCGAAACGCGCGCGGTGCTCCAGCGGCATCTCGCGCAAACGCTGGTAGAAAGCCCGAGGGCCGAGGAAGAAGCCGCCATGGATCAGCACGCCCTGCTCGTCGGCCGGGCGGCGCACCACGCCGGCCTCGGCCAGGGCCAGCAGGCCGTTGACGAACATCTCGCTGCAGCCGTACAGACCCTGGGCGAACGTATCCAGGCCCCCTTCCCGCTCGATCAGCGCCTGCCACGCGCCGACATCCAGTTCGTCGAGCAGCGCACGATAGCCTTCGTTGTCACCCTGGCGCGCCAGCAACGCGGCGGTCACTGCATCGCCCATGGCGCCGATGCCGATCTGCAGGGTGCCGCCGTCGCGCACCAGGGTGCTGGCGTGCAGGCCGATGCAATGGTCCTGGGTGTTCACCGGCATGTTCGGCGTGGAGAACAGGCGGCGTCGTTCGGGCTGGTCGATCAACAGGTCGAACTGCTCCAGGCCCAGTTCCGAATCGCCGGGCATGTAGGGCAGTTCGTCGTGGACTTGCCCCAGCACCAGGAGGGTTTCGCCCGCAGCCCGGCGCCGGGCGATCATCGGCAGCAGGTCAAGGGTGATGTCGGGGTTGCAGGCCAGGCTCAGGTGGTCAGGACGCTCGGGCGTGGCTGCCACCAGCTGGGCAATCAGGTTCAGGCCCTTGGCATTGATGTCGCGAGCGGCATGGCTGTAGTTGCTGCTGATGTAGTCCTGCTGCGCGGTTTCGCTGTGCAGCAAGCTGCCGGGCTGCATGAAGAACTGCTCGACGCGGATGTTCGGCGGCAGTTGGTCATTGCGCAGGTCGGCGAGGTAGGTGAGCTCCTCGTAGTCGGCGAACACGCGCTCGACGAAGGGTTCGAGGAAACGCCGTTGCAAGCCGTCGCCAAGGGGCGGACGGCCGAGGGACAGGGCGGTGTAGATCGTCAGATGCCGCTCGGGCAGCTCGCGCACCCGTGCGTAGAGGGCGTTGACGAAGGCGTTGGGTTTGCCCAGGCCCAGGGGCAGGCCCATGTGGATATGGGTAGGCAGGCGACTCAGGACCTCGTCCACTGCCTGGTCGATGGGACAGCGCTGCATCGGGGCCTCCAGGGAGATCTGCGGGTTCAGGGGTTGGACATGAACCTTAGACCATTGGTTGCCTGTGCCGGCCCTTTCGCCGGCAAGCCGGCTCCTACCTGTGGCAGCCCAAAAAACAAAGCCCGCCATGAAAGGCGGGCTTTGCTGGAATCAGGCTTGGCTCACAGGCCGGACATTTTCTTGATCGCACCCTTCAGGTCATCGTCCGAGCAGTCCGCGCAGGTGCCTTTGGGTGGCATGGCGTTGATCCCGGTAATGGCCTTGGCCAGGATGCCGTCGAGGCCGCCCTGGTGGTCGGCGCGCTCTTTCCAGGCTGCGGTATCGCCAATCTTCGGCGCGCCCAGCAGGCCGCTGCCATGGCATGCATTGCAGTGCTTGGCGATGATGTCATCTGGTGTCTTGGCACCACCGCCGCCCGCTGCGGCGGCCACTTCCATGCCCTTGCACTCCTGGCCCTGGACGCACACCTGGCCTACCGGTGCCAGGCGCTTGGCGATTTCATCGTTGGTCGTAGCGTTTGCATTGATTGCCCAAAGGGCGAAAACGGCTGCTGGTATGGCCAGCATCTTCTTGATTTGGTTCACGCGAACACCCTCATGGTGGCTAATCACGCCCGCGGCCACGGAATTGCGAGCGTTGAAAAGTATAGCGGCACTCCGGAAAGCGTGGAACGACCACACTCGGGGAAAGGGTATTGGCGAATCAATGCACTGCGCTGGATCAAAAGTTCGACGGGGTCGCCGCGCTGATCAGCCGCGCCGGTTCCTCGAACGGGTTGCGGAAACGGTGCGGGCGGGTGCTTTCGAAGTAGTAGCTGTCGCCGGCCTCGAGAATGAACGTCTCGGTACCGACCACCAGTTCCAGGCGGCCTTCGAGCAGGATGCCGGTTTCCTCGCCGTCGTGGGTGAGCATCTCCTCACCGGTGTCGGCCCCGGGCGGATACACCTCGTTGAGAAAGGCGATGGCCCGGTTGGGGTGCGACTTGCCCACCAGCTTCATGGTCACCGCGCCGTCGGAGATGTCGATCAGCTCATGGGCCTTGTAGACGATCTGGGTCGGGCTCTCGGGCGCCAGCTCGACCGAGAAGAACTCGACCATGGACATGGGGATACCGCTGAGCACCTTGCGCAGGGAGCTGATCGACGGGCTCACGCTGTTCTTCTCGATCATCGAGATGGTGCTGTTGGTCACGCCCGCGCGCTTGGCGAGTTCGCGCTGGGACAGGCCCTTGAGCTTGCGGATGGCTTGCAGTCGTTCACCGACGTCCAAAGCGTGCGCCTCCAGAAACGGTCGAGGTGGGGGAAGTGTGAACGATATGATGGCAATGCCGTTCAGTATTTACAACACACCACCCCGCAGCCTGTCCGCTTCAGCGCCTTATTCGCCGATATAGTCCAGCGGCACGCGCTTGAGATTGCAGAAGATCTGGTAAGGAATGGTGCCGGCCTGCATCGCCACGTCGCTGGCCAGCACCTGCTTGCCCCACAGCTCGACCGGGCTGCCGACGGAGGCCTCGGGCACTTCGGTGAGGTCGACGCAGAGCATGTCCATCGACACCCGGCCGATCAGCTGGGTGCGCTTGCCGGCCACCACCACCGGGGTGCCGGTGGGTGCCTGGCGCGGATAGCCATCGGCATAGCCCATGGCGACCACGCCGACCCGGGTCGGACGCGGGCTGATGAACCTGGCGCCGTAGCCCACCGGCTCGCCGGCTGGCAGTTCACGCACGCTGATGATGCGCGATTGCAGGGTCATCACCGGCTGCAGGCGCGCCGCCTCGGCCTGCTCCACCTCGAAGGGCGTGGCGCCGTACAGCATGATGCCCGGGCGCACCCAGTCGCTCTTGATGCTCGGCCAACCCAGCACCGCCGGCGAGTTGCGCAGGCTGCACTCGGCGCTCAGGCCCTGGCGGGCCGCCTCGAACACCGCCACCTGTTGCTCGGTGGCGGCGTCGTCGAGTTCATCGGCGCGGGCGAAGTGGCTCATCAGCACGATGCGCGACACCTTGCCGCTGGCCAGCAGGCGCTGATAGGCGTCCTGGTAGTCCTTCGGGTGCACGCCGACCCGGTGCATGCCAGTGTCCATCTTCAGCCAGATGCTCAGTGGCTTGCGCACCGGGGTTTTCTCGATTGCTTCCAGCTGCCACAGCGAATGCACCACGCACCACAGGTCGTGCTCGGCGATCAGCGCCAGCTCGCTGGCCTCGAAGAAGCCCTCGAGCAACAGTACTGGCGCCTTGATGCCCGCCGCGCGCAGCTCCAGCGCCTCCTCGATGCAGGCCACGGCGAAGCCGTCGGCTTCGCTCTCCAGGGCCAGGGCGCAACGCACCGCGCCATGGCCGTAGGCGTCGGCCTTGACCACGGCCAGGGCCTTGGCGCCGGTCAGTTCACGGGCCAGGCGGTAGTTGTGACGGAGGGCTTGGAGGTCGATCAGGGCACGGGCGGGACGCATGGCGGCAGCCTTCTGGCAGTTCTGGTTATCGGTAAAGCCCCGGCACGGCGGATGGGGGTAAGTACCCACCGCGCCGGGGTGAGGGAACAGTGTTGATTGCTTCGCGGCTGAAGCCGCTCCTACAGGGTTTTGTGCTGATACNTGAACCGGCGCGCTCTGCCCGTGCTTGGCAATCTCGCGGCTGTTGCCATAACGCGAGATGTCCAGGCCTTCGGCGCTGATCTGCGGCTTCTTGCGCGCGATCAGGTCGGCCAGCAGGCGGCCGGAACCGCAGGCCATGGTCCAACCCAGGGTGCCGTGACCGGTGTTGAGGAACAGGTTACGGAACGCGGTGGCACCGACGATCGGGGTACCGTCCGGGGTGGCCGGGCGCAGGCCGGTCCAGAAGCTGGCTTGGCTCAGGTCGCCGCCGCGAGGATAAAGGTCGTTGACGATCATCTCCAGCGTTTCGCGCCGACGCGGGTTCAGCGACAGGTCAAAACCGGCGATTTCAGCCATGCCGCCAACACGGATGCGGTTGTCGAAACGGGTGATGGCGACTTTGTAGGTTTCGTCCAGGATGGTCGAGGTCGGCGCCATGTCGCCGTTGGTGATCGGCACGGTCAGCGAGTAACCCTTGAGCGGGTACACCGGGGCCTTGATGCCCAGCGGCTTGAGCATTTGCGGCGAGTAGCTGCCCAGGGCCAGCACGTAGCGGTCGGCGGTTTCCAGCTTGCCGTCGATCCACACGCCGTTGATGCGGTCGCCGGCGAAGTCCAGGCGCTGGATGTCCTGGCCGAAGCGGAACTCGACGCCCAGCTTGATGGCCATGTCGGCGAGCTTGGTGGTGAACAGCTGGCAGTCGCCGGTCTGGTCGTTGGGCAGGCGCAGGGCACCGGCGAGGATACCTTTCACGCTGTCCAGGGCCGGTTCGACGCGGGCGATGCCGTCGCGGTCGAGCAACTCGTAAGGTACGCCGGACTGCTCCAGCACGGCGATGTCCTTGGCCGCGGCATCCAGTTGCGCCTGGGTGCGGAACAGCTGGGTGGTGCCCAGGCTACGGCTTTCGTAGGCGATGCCGGTTTCGGCGCGCAGTTCGTCGAGGCAGTCGCGGCTGTACTCGGACAGGCGCACCATGCGCTCCTTGTTCACCGCGTAGCGGCTGGCGGTGCAGTTGCGCAGCATCTGCGCCATCCACAGGTACTGGTCGACGTCGCCGGTCAGCTTGATGGCAAGGGGGGCATGGCGCTCGAGCAGCCACTTGATGGCCTTCAGCGGCACGCCCGGGGCGGCCCAGGGCGAGGCATAGCCAGGCGAGATCTGGCCTGCGTTGGCGAAGCTGGTTTCCATGGCCACCGCCGGTTGACGATCGACCACCGTGACCTCGAAACCTTGCCGGGCCAGATAGTAGGCACTGGCGGTACCAATCACACCGCTACCAAGTACCAGAACTCGCATTGTTTATCCCTCGCACGCGGCTTGCCGCAGACTTTTGTTGATATGGCATGGATGCGCGCAGTATAAGAATCTCCGACCAGTGCTATTCACTATATAAGCGCCTATATTTGGCGAGAATTCTCGGCAAGATCGCCTTTGACGGAGGGGCATCCCCTATGAGAACCCAGCACCAGAGCAAACGTGAACTGGACAAGATCGACCGCAACATCCTGCGGATCCTGCAGAATGACGGCCGCATCTCCTTCACCGAACTGGGCGAGAAAGTCGGGCTGTCCACCACCCCCTGCACCGAGCGCGTGCGCCGCCTGGAGCGCGAGGGGATCATCATGGGCTACAACGCCCGCCTCAACCCGCAGCATCTCAAGGGCAGCCTGCTGGTGTTCGTCGAGATCAGCCTGGACTACAAGTCCGGCGACACGTTCGAGGAGTTCCGCCGCGCGGTGCTCAAGCTGCCCCATGTGCTGGAGTGCCACCTGGTGTCGGGTGACTTCGACTACCTGGTGAAGGCGCGAATTTCGGAGATGGCGTCGTACCGCAAGCTGCTCGGCGACATCCTGCTCAAACTGCCGCACGTGCGCGAGTCGAAGAGCTACATCGTGATGGAAGAGGTGAAGGAAAGCCTGTGCCTGCCGATTCCGGACTGAGGCGTCAGACCAGCACCTGACGGGTCGTGGCGATGAACTGGTGGACCAGTTGCTCGGCCTCGGACTCGATCGGCTGCGCCGGGCCGCGACCGCGAGGGCAAGCCAGGCGCGGGGTGGTGCCGAACAGACGGCAGATCATCGGGCGTTCTTCATAGACCGTGCAGCCGTTCGGGCCCAGGTGCACGCAGTCCAGGCGCTCCAGGGCGGCCTCCTGTTCAACCTGGGTCTTGCGCGGCAGGCGGGCCATTTCTTCAGTTGAAGTGGTAACCGGGCCACAGCAGTCGTGGCAGCCGGGCTCGCACTCGAAGGAGGGAATGAGTTCACGCAGGAAGTGGATCTTGTGGCGGTTGCAGGACATGGCGGCGTATCAGAAGGAATTGGCTGGATTATAGGCCCATTCGCCGACAGCTCATCCCCCTGTAGGAGCCGGCTTGCCGGCGAACCGGCCATTTGCCTATCCTCCCCCTTTCGCCTCAACCCAGGAATCGACCCATGGTCCACAGCGCGCAGCACGCCGCCTCCTATTACGCCGCCAGCAGCGCGCCACACCCCGACCACGCCTTCCTGCAAGGTGAGCACAACGCCGACGTGTGCATCGTCGGTGGCGGCTACTCGGGCCTGAACACCGCTATAGAACTGGCTGAGCGCGGCCTGTCGGTGATCCTCCTCGAAGCCCGCAAGCTCGGCTGGGGCGCCAGCGGGCGCAACGGCGGGCAACTGATCCGCGGTGTCGGCCATGGCCTGGAGCAATTCCTCCCGGTGATCGGCGAGGACGGTGTGCGCAGCCTCAAGCTGATGGGCCTGGAAGCGGTGGAAATCGTCCGCGACCGTGTCGAGCGCCACGGCATCGACTGCGACCTGGCCTGGGGTTACTGCGACCTGGCCAACAAGCCCGGCGAGCTGGAAGGCTTCGCCGAGGAAGCCGAGACCCTGCGCAACCTGGGCTACCGCCACGAGCTGCGCCTGGTACAGCCTGATGACATGCATTCGGTGGTGGGTTCAGACCGCTATGTCGGCGGCCTGGTCGACATGGGCTCGGGCCACCTGCACCCGCTCAACCTGGCGCTGGGCGAGGCCGCCGTGGCCAGCCGCCTGGGCGTGCGCCTGTTCGAGCAGTCGGAAGTCACCCGCATCGAGTACGGCCCCGAAGTGAAGGTGCACACCACGCAAGGCCGGGTGCGCGCCAAGACCCTGGTGCTGTGCTGCAATGCCTATCACAACGACCTCAATCGCGAGTTGGGCGGCAAGGTGCTGCCTGCCGGCAGCTACATCATCGCCACCGAGCCGCTGGGCGAGGAGCGCGCGCGCCAGCTGCTGCCGCAGAACATGGCGGTGTGCGACCAGCGCGTGGCCCTGGATTACTACCGCCTGTCCGCCGACCACCGCCTGTTGTTCGGCGGTGCCTGCCACTATTCCGGGCGTGACCCGAAGGACATCGCCGCCTATATGCGGCCGAAGATGCTCAAGGTGTTCCCCCAGTTGGCCGATGTGCACATCGACTACCAGTGGGGCGGCATGATCGGCATCGGCGCCAACCGCCTGCCGCAGATCGGCCGCCTCACCGGCCATCCCAACGTCTATTACGCCCAGGCCTACGCCGGCCATGGCGTCAACGCCACCCATCTGGCCGGGCGCCTGCTCGGCGAGGCTATCTGCGGCCAGCACAGCGGGCGCTTCGACCTGTTCGCCAAGGTGCCGCACACCACCTTCCCGGGTGGCAAGCTGCTGCGTTCACCGTTGCTGGCGCTGGGGATGCTCTGGTATCGGCTCAAAGAGCTGGCTTGAGTCGAGAACTGCAGCGCGGGTCTTTCGCCGTCTGTAGGAGCGGCTTTAGCCGCGATGCAGGCAATGCGGGGTCTGGCACCCGCTCCGCGGGTGATCGCGGCTGAAGCCGCTCCTACAGAGATCGTGCCGGTTTGAAACATCTGGGCAAGCCGGCGAAAGGTCCGAGATCAACAGCAAACTCACTCCCGCCAGAACGGCTTGCAACCCTCCTCCCGGGCCTCCTCCCAGGTCAGCCCGATGTCACGCAATTGGCGGGCATCCAGCTCCAACAGGGCCTTGCGGGTGCGCCAGCGATGTAGCATCAGGCCCCAGCGACTCAGACCAGTGGACGGGTTGTAGACTTTGGTTCGCCCCCCCTCCTCCAGTTCCTTGGCCAACAGTTGCACGCGCACATCACTCAAGCCGCTCATCGCTGCGATCTCCCGATCAGTGGTTACCATGGAGACAGCATGCGCGTTCACACCCTCGACAATACAGACTCAAAACCAGCTTATTATTCCCATACAGAATTGGCGAAAAGCGGGCTGAATGGCGTATTTTTGCGCGATCTGTACTGGTCGGAACCACACAGAATCCCAGGAGTATGCCGTGACCCTCTACCTCAACCTGGCCGAACTGCTCGGCGCCCGCATCGAACAGGGCCTGTATCGCCCCGGCCAGCGCCTGCCCTCGGTGCGCTCCCTGAGCGTCGAGCACGGCGTAAGCCTGAGCACCGTGCAGCAGGCCTACCGCCTGCTGGAGGACAACGGCCTGGTGTCGCCACGGCCCAAGTCCGGCTACTTCGTCGCCGAGGACCGTAACCTCCCGGCCCTGCCCGACATCAGCCGCCCCGTCCAGCGACCTGTGGATATCTCCCAGTGGGAACAGGTGCTGGAACTGGTACGCGCCACACCGCGCCCCGACGTGATCCAACTCGGCCGCGGCATGCCCGATGTCGCCAGCCCCACACTCAAGCCACTGCTGCGCAGCCTGGCGCAGATCAGCCGGCGCATGGACATGCCCGGCCTGTACTACGACAACATCCACGGCAACGCTCACCTGCGCGAACAGATCGCCCGCCTGATGCTCGATTCCGGCTGCCGCCTGGGGCCGGCCGACCTGGTGGTGACCACCGGCTGCCACGAGGCGCTGTCGTGCAGCATCCGCGCCGTCTGCCAGCCCGGGGACATCGTCGCGGTCGACTCGCCCAGCTTTCACGGCGCCATGCAGACGCTCAAGGGCCTGGGCATGAAAGCCCTGGAGATCCCCACCGACCCGATCACCGGCATCAGCCTGGAGGCCCTGGAACTGGCCCTCGAGCAGTGGCCGATCAAGCTCATCCAGATCACCCCCAACTGCAACAACCCCCTCGGCTACATCATGCCCGAGGCGCGCAAGCAGGCCCTGCTGACCCTCGCCCAACGCTACGACGTGGCTATTCTCGAGGACGACGTGTACGGCGACCTGGCCTACAACTACCCACGCCCACGCACCATCAAGTCGTTCGACGACGACGGTCGCGTGCTGCTCTGCAGCTCGTTCTCCAAGACCCTCGCCCCGGGCCTGCGGGTCGGCTGGGTGGCGCCGGGGCGCTACCTGGAGCGGGTGCTGCACATGAAGTACATCAGCACCGGCAGCACCGCCTGCCAACCGCAACTGGCCGTCGCCGATTTCATCGCCGAAGGCCATTACCAGCCGCACCTGCGGCGCATGCGCAGCCAATACCAGCGCGGGCGCGACCAGATGTGCGACTGGGTGGCCCGCTACTTCCCACCCGGCACCCGCGCCAGCCGCCCTCAAGGCGGCTTCATGCTGTGGGTGGAGTTGCCGAAAAGTTTCGACACGCTGCGCCTGAACCGCGCTTTACTGGAGCAGGGGGTGCAGATCGCCGTCGGCAGTATCTTCTCGGCCTCGGGCAAGTATCGCCATTGCCTGCGCATGAACTTCGCCGCGCAACCAACGCCGCAGATCGAAGCCGCCGTGCGCAAGGTGGGTGAAACCGCCCTTCGTCTACTGGATCCGCAAAGCGCCGACAGGTAACGTTGCGCCGCCCCGCACCGCTCACCCGCCGTACAGGATGATCGACCCTTGAGATTCCAGCGAGCCCTGCCTCTGCTGCTGGCACTGCTGCTCGGCCTTGCCGGCTGCGCCAGCCGCGACACACCTCGCGAAGTCAGCCAGGCCCTGCCCGCCGCCGACTCGGCGTTCGGCCGCTCGGTGCTGCGCCAGGCGGCGCCCTACGGCGGGCGCTCGGGCTTTCGCCTGCTGCCCAACAGCAACGAGGCGTTCCGCGCCCGCGCCGAGCTGATCCGCAACGCCCAGGCGAGCATCGACCTGCAGTACTACATCGTCCACGACGGCCTCAGCACCCGCGCCCTGGTCCATGAGCTGCTGCGCGCCGCTGACCGCGGCGTGCGCGTGCGCATCCTGCTCGACGACACCACCAGCGACGGCCTCGACAACCTGATCGGCACCCTCGCCGCCCACCCGAATATCCACATCCGCGTGTTCAACCCGCTGCACCTGGGGCGCGAAACCGGCGCCACCCGCGCCATGGGCCGGCTGTTCAACCTGTCGCGCCAGCACCGGCGCATGCACAACAAGCTGTTCCTGGCGGATAGCAGCATGGCCATCGTCGGCGGGCGCAACCTGGGCGACGAGTACTTCGACGCCGAGCCCAACCTCAACTTCACCGACATCGACCTGCTGGGGGTGGGCCCGGTGGCCGAGCAACTCGGTCACAGCTTCGACCAGTACTGGAACAGCGCCCTGAGCCGCCCCATCGGCGACTTCCTCTGGCGCCAGCCCGGCGCCGACGACCTGCACGCCAGCCGCCAGCGCCTGGAAACCTGGCTGGCCAAGGCTCGTGTCGAGCGCAAGGCCTTGTATGACCGGCTGATGGACTACCAGTACCAACCGCGTCTGGGGCAGTGGCGCAACGAGCTGGTCTGGGCCCACAGCCAGGCACTGTGGGATGCGCCGAGCAAGGTCCTGGCCGACGATGAGCCCGACCCGCAGCTGCTGTTGAGCCGACAGTTGGCGCCGGACCTGAACAGCGTCCATCGCGAACTGATCCTGGTCTCGGCCTACTTCGTGCCAGGTGAGACAGGCTTGCTGTACCTGACCGGCCGCGCCGACGCCGGCACCTCGGTCAAGCTGCTGACCAATTCGCTGGAAGCCACCGACGTGCCGGCCGTGCACGGTGGCTATGCGCCCTACCGGCGCGCCCTGCTCGAACATGGCGTGCAACTGTACGAACTGCGTCGCCAACCGGGCGAGAAGCGGCCCCGGCATGGCTTGGGTTTCCATGGCAGTTCCGATTCGAGCCTGCACAGCAAGGCGATGGTGTTCGACCGGCGCAAGACCTTCATTGGATCGTTCAACTTCGACCCGCGCTCGGTGTTGTGGAACACCGAGGTGGGGGTGCTGGTGGACAGCCCGGAGCTGGCCGAATACACCCGCGACCTGGCGGTGCAGGGCATGGCGCCAGCCTTGAGCTACCAGCCGATGCTGGTGGGCGGGAAGATGGTCTGGGCCACCGAGGACAATGGCCAGCGGCATATGCTGGTGACCGAGCCTGGGGGGATCTGGCGGCGGTTCAATGCGTGGATCAGCAAGGCGGTCGGGTTGGAGAAGATGTTGTAGCTACCGGCCCATTCGCCGGCAAAGCCGGCTCCTACAGGGCACAGCGTTTGCCATGTAGGAGCCGGCCTTGCCGGCGAACCGATCAGGCGGACACCGGCTCCAAGGCTCCCCGCCTACGGATCAACACCACCAACCCGGCAGCCCCCGCCGCCATCAGCAACGGCAACGCATGCCCACTGATCCACTGGCTGCCCGCCCCGGCCAGCAACGGCCCGATCAGGCAACCGATACCCCACAGCTGAGCCACATGGGCATTGGCCCGCACCAGTTCGTCATCCCGGTACCGCTCGCCGATCAGCACCAGCGACAGGGTAAACAACCCGCCCGCACTGGCACCGAACAGCACCCACAACGGCCAGATCACGGGTGTGTGCAGCAGCAGCGGAATCGCAAGGCTGCTGACCAGCAAGGTCAGCGCGCATCCACCGAACAGCGAGCGACGCGACATGCGATCAGCCAGCGCGCCAATCGGCAACTGCAGCACCGCATCGCCCACCACCACGGTGCTGACCATGAACAGCGCCACCTCCGTGGTAAAGCCCTGCTGCAGGCAGTACACCGGCAACAACGTGAGGATCATCGCCTCGAAGGCTGCGAACAGCGCAATGGCCCAGGCGATCACCGGCAAGCGCCGGCAGAAGCCGAACAGGTCGCGGAAGGTGACGCTGCATGCCTCGGTACTCGGTGCTCCGCCTCGTCCAAACAGGATCAAAGGGGCGACCAGCAGCAAGCCAGTCGCGGCCCAGAAACCGAAGTCGTCGTCCGAACCGAGAAAGCCCAGGACCATGGGCCCGGCCAGCTGGCTCAGGGCATAGCTGCTGCCGTACAACGCCACCAGCCGCCCGCGCCACTGCTCGACCACCAACTGGTTGATCCAGCTTTCACCCAGAATGAACACCACGGTCAGCGACATGCCGATCATCAGGCGCAGCAGCAACCACAACGGGTAGCTCGGCAGCAGCGCCACCAGTCCAATGGACAGCGCGCCCCCCCACAAACACAGGCGCATCGCTGCCGGAACGCCAACCCAGCCCGCCAGGCGGCTGGCCACGGCGGCGCCAACCAGCACACCCAACGCCGGCATCGCCGCCATCACCCCAATGGCGAACCCGCCGTAGCCCCAGGCCTCCAAGCGCAAGGACACCAGCGGCATGCTCACGCCGAGCGCCAGCCCGACACTGAGCACCGCCGCCAGCACGGCAAAGTAGGTTCCCCAACGCATCTTGGTCTCCAGATTTTTGGGTCTGCTATCGCGGCACAAGGCCGCTCCTACAGGAATCGCGTAACCCCTGTAGGAGCGGCCTTGTGCCGTGAAAGGGCCGCAAAGCGGCCCCGGCGATTACAGCTTGATCCAGGTCGCCTTCAGCTCGGTGTATTTCTCCAGCGCATGCAGCGACTTGTCACGGCCATTGCCCGACTGCTTGAAGCCACCGAACGGCGCGGTCATGTCGCCGCCATCGTACTGGTTGACCCAGACGCTGCCGGCACGCACGGCGCGAGCGGTCTTGTGGGCCTTGGAGATATCCGAGGTCCAGATGCCGGCCGCCAGGCCATACGGGGTGTCGTTGGCGATGGCGATGGCTTCTTCGGCGGTGTCGAAGGTGATCACCGACAGCACCGGGCCGAAGATCTCTTCCTTGGCGATACGCATGGCGTTGGTCACGCCGTCGAAGATGGTCGGCTCGACGTAGGTGCCACCGGTCTCCTCAAGCGTGCGCTTGCCACCGGCCAGCAGCTTGGCGCCGTCTTGGTGACCGGCGTCGATGTACGACAGCACGGTGTTCATCTGTTGAGTGTCGACCAGCGCACCGACAGTGGTCGCCGGGTCCAGCGGGTTGCCCGGTTTCCAGGCCTTGAGGGCCTCGACCACCATGGGCAGGAACTTGTCCTTGATCGAGCGCTCGACCAGCAGGCGCGAACCGGCGGTGCAGACTTCGCCCTGGTTGAAGGCGATGGCGCTGGCGGCAGCTTCGGCGGCGGCCTGCAAGTCAGGGGCGTCGGCGAAGACGATGTTCGGGCTCTTGCCACCGGCTTCCAGCCAGACACGCTTCATGTTCGACTCGCCGGCATAGACCATCAGTTGCTTGGCGATCTTGGTGGAACCGGTGAACACCAGGGTGTCGACGTCCATGTGCAGGGCCAGGGCCTTGCCCACGGTGTGGCCGTAGCCTGGCAGCACGTTCAGCACGCCTTTCGGAATGCCGGCCTCGATGGCCAGCTGGGCAATGCGGATGGCGGTCAGCGGCGACTTCTCGGACGGCTTGAGCACGATGGAGTTGCCGGTGGCCAGAGCCGGGCCGAGTTTCCAGCAGGCCATCAGCAGCGGGAAGTTCCACGGCACGATGGCACCCACCACGCCCACTGGCTCGCGGGTCACCAGGCCCAGTTGGTCATGCGGGGTCGGGGCGACTTCGTCGTAGACTTTGTCGATGGCTTCGGCAGTCCAGTGGATGGCGTTGGCCGCGCCTGGAATGTCGATGGAGGAGGAGTCACCGATCGGCTTGCCCATGTCGAGGGTTTCGAGCAGGGCCAGCTCTTCGACGTGCTGGCGCAGCAGGCCTGCGAAGCGGATCAGGGTTGCCTTGCGCTTGGCCGGGGCCAGGCGCGACCAGGCGCCGGATTCGAACACGGCACGGGCATTCTCGACAGCGCGGTTGGCGTCGGCCAGGTCGCAGCTGGCGACCTTGGCCAGGAAGCGTCCGTCCACCGGGCTCAGGCAGTCGAAGGTTTCACCGGATGCGGCATCGGTGTATTCGCCGTTGATGAAGGCGCGGCCTTCGATCTTCAGTTGCTGGGCACGCTGTTCCCAGTCCGCACGAGTCAGGGTGGTCATAGGAAACTCCTCTCTTGTTAAGGTGCAACGCCGCACTGAGGACTCACGGGCGCTGTCAGAAATTCTGGCCGGGTGAGGAACGCACACCGGCATCCGACACCCTAAACCAGGGCGGGGAAACTATCAATATATTTGACACGAATGGCCTAAAAGCCTACTGATGTGCATTTTATTAAACAACAACAGGGTAACCACCATGAGCATCGCCAGCATCGTCGACTTCGCCCAGGTCCTGACTGAGGCCGAACGCTATCGCCCCGCAGCGGAAAAAATCCTCAAGGGCGAGCCTGACCAGGCTGTCTACAACCATTACTCCAGCCCTTGCGGGCAGTTCGCCGCCGGTGTCTGGGAGGGCGAGGTGGGCCAGTGGACGGTGAACTACACCGAGCATGAGTACTGCGAGATCGTCCAGGGCGTGTCGGTGCTGCGCGACCAGGACAGCAACGCCAAGACCCTGCGCGCCGGCGATCGCTTCGTCATCCCCGCTGGCTTCAAGGGTACCTGGGAGGTGCTGGAGCCATGCCGCAAGATCTATGTGATGTTCGAGCAGAAGTAACCGTGTGGGCGCGGGCTTGCCCCGCGACTGCCGATTCACAGGCATAAAAAAACCCGCCACCTTGCGGTTGCGGGTTTTTTCACAGGTTGCCGATCAATTACTTGATCTTGGCTTCCTTGTAGACCACGTGCTTGCGGACGACCGGATCATATTTCTTGATCTCGATCTTGTCCGGAGTGGTGCGCTTGTTCTTGTCGGTGGTGTAGAAGTGGCCAGTGCCAGCACTCGATACCAGACGGATCAATTCACGCATGATGTTCTCCCTTAAACCTTGGCGCCAGCTTTGCGGATGTCGACCAGAACGGCATCGATGCCGCGCTTGTCGATGATACGCATGCCTTTGGCGGAAACGCGCAGACGCACGAAACGATTCTCGGATTCAACCCAGAAACGGTGGTGCTGCAGGTTTGGCAGGAAACGACGACGGGTTTTGTTGTTTGCGTGGGAAATGTTGTTCCCGGTTACTGGACCCTTACCAGTAACTTGACAGACTCTCGACATGCCTCAGCCCTCTAAAACCACATGCCCAACCCGGCATGGGTTGGCCGCTTAATCTCTCAGTCAATGGCGCCAAGGCGCCGTGTTCCCGGGGGTCTTATCAGCCTTGTGCGCTTTCGCGACAGACCGAGCCCCTAGAAAAGAGCGCTGCTTTATACCAGAAAGACTCCGCCACAACAACAGAAGATGAGTATTCTGGTCGGGCCGAGCGCGCCGGGGCAGCATAACGACTGGGGCGGCAAGCTGTCGACCGCCCGTCGCCGAATTAATACGAAAGGGTGTGGTCATTTGCCCATGTCCGCACTAGGGTAGGACATTTCCTGAGTTTTCCAGACTGCACCGGCAGATGGGACATCGACCAGCCAAGGAGTCACCATGCGTGCCGCCGCTCTCTCCCTTCTGTTCACCACCCTGTGCGCCGCAGGCTTGGCCCAGGCCGCGCCGTTGTCGGTGTGCACCGAGGCCAGCCCCGAAGGCTTCGACGTGGTGCAGTACAACTCGCTGACCACCACCAACGCCTCGGCCGACGTGCTGATGAACCGCCTGGTCGAGTTCGATGCAGAATCTGGCAAGGTGGTGCCGAGCCTGGCCGAAAGCTGGACGGTGTCGCCGGACGGCCTGATCTACGACTTCAGGCTGCGCCCAGGCGTGAAGTTCCACACCACGCAGTACTTCAAGCCGAGCCGCGAGCTGGATGCCGATGACGTGCTGTTCAGCTTCCAGCGCATGCTGTACCCGGCCCACGCCTGGCACAAGACAGCCCCAGGCGGCTACCCACATGCCCAGTCGCTGCAACTGGGCAGCCTGATCAAGCTGATCGAAGCCCCCGAGCCGCACACCGTGCGCTTCACCCTCACCCACCCGGACGCCACCTTCCTGGCCACCCTGAGCATGGGCTTCGCCTCGATCTACTCCGCCGAATACGCCGATACCCTGCTCAAGGCCGACACCCCGGAAAAACTCAACAGCCAGCCAGTGGGCACCGGCCCGTTCGTCTTCCAGCGTTTCCAGAAAGATGCCGTGGTGCGCTACCGCGCCAACCCCGACTACTTCGCCGGCAAGCCGTCCGTCGACCCACTGGTCTTCGCCATCACCCCGGACGCCAACGTGCGCCTGCAGAAGATCAAGCGCGGCGAGTGCCAGGTCGCCCTGTCGCCCAAGCCGCTGGACGTCGCCGAGGCCGGCAAGGACGGCAACCTCAAGGTAGTCACGACGCCGGCGTTCATGACCGCCTTCGTCGCCATCAACAGCCAGCATCCGCCGCTGGACAAGCCCGAGGTGCGCCAGGCGATCAACCTCGCCTTCGACAAGGCCGCCTACCTGAAGGCGGTATTCGAGGACACCGCCACCGCCGCCAACGGCCCGTATCCGCCGAACACCTGGAGCTATGCCAAGGACTTGCCCGGCTACACCCAGGACCCGAAGAAAGCCAAGGCACTGCTGGCCAAGGTCGGTTTGCCCAACGGCTTCGAAACCACTATCTGGACCCGTCCAGCGGGCAGCCTGCTCAACCCCAACCCCAGCCTGGGGGCGCAGATGCTCCAGGCGGACCTGGCGAAAGTCGGTATCAAGGCCGAGATCCGCACCATCGAGTGGGGCGAGCTGATCCGCCGCGCCAAGGCCGGCGAGCACGACCTGCTGTTCATGGGCTGGGCTGGCGACAACGGCGACCCGGACAACTTCCTCAGCCCGCAGTTTGCCTGCGCGGCGGTCAAGTCCGGGACCAACTTCGCGCGGTTCTGCGACAACCGCCTGGACCAGCTGATCAACGCCGGCCGCACCACCAACGACCAGAGCGTGCGCAGCCGCCTGTACCAGCAGGCGCAGACGCTGATCCAGCAGCAGGCGCTATGGCTGCCGCTGGCGCACCCGACCGCAGCCGCGTTGCTGCGCCAAGGGGTCGAGGGTTATCAGGTGAGCCCGTTTGGGCGGCAGGATTTCAGCAAGGTTTCGGTGAGTCGCTGAAACCTGGCTGGCAGGGCCGGCCCTTTCGCCGGCAAGCCGGCTCCTACGGGTTCTGCACAATACCTGTAGGAGCCGGCTTGCCGGCGAAAGGGCCAGTACAGCCTGCTCATGCCTAACCTGCCAACCACCCATGCTCAAGCATCGACAGCGGCTCACCGTCACCGACGATGACGTGATCCATCACCCGCACATCGATCAACGCCAGCGAGCGCTTGAGCATCAGCGTCAGGTGCACATCATCCTGGCTTGGCTCGCAATTGCCCGACGGATGGTTGTGGCAAAGGATCAGGGCCGCGGCGTTATGCAGCAATGATCGGCGCACAACCTCGCGGGGATAGATGCTCGCGCGGTCAATGGTGCCGCGAAAAAGGATCTCGAACGCCAACGGTCGATGCTTGGTATCGAGGAACAGGCAACCGAATACCTCACTGGACTCGTGCCGCAACATGGACTTGAGATAACGCCTCACCGAGGCCGGATTCTCCAGGACCGGCGCACGCTCGATGTGCTCGTTCAGGTAACGCCTGCCGATCTCCAACAATGCCTGCAACTGGGCATATTTCACTGGCCCCACACCCGGCTCACCGAGGACCTTGGCACGATCCGCCTCGAGGAACTGCCTGAGCCCACCAAACTTCGCCAGCAACCCACGCGCCAGGTCCAGCACATTGCGCCCGGCAACGCCCGACCCCAACAGCACAGCCAGCAATTCCGCATCGGAAAGGACCGCCGCCCCGCGGTTCAACAATTTCTCCCTGGGCCGCTCTTCCACCGGCCATTCCCTGATGTTCATCCCCCCTCCTCGCCTGCCACTACGGCCCTTTTGGGCGCTGTGTTAATCTAGTTCGCTTCGAAAATGCGACGATCTGCCGCAGGCAGCTGTCGTCGTCGCCCGCTTTCACTGGAATAAGGCAAGGCCTATGCAGCGGTTGTATCGCAAGCGCATCGTTCTCGGCGTCGGTGGCGGCATCGCCGCCTACAAGAGCGCCGAGCTGATTCGCCGACTCCTGGAACACGGCGCGCAGGTGCGCGTGGTCATGACCCGGGGTGGCGCCGAGTTCATCACCCCGCTCACGCTGCAGGCGCTGTCCGGCCACCCGGTGCACCTGGACCTGCTCGACCCCGCCGCCGAAGCGGCCATGGGCCATATCGAACTGGCCAAGTGGGCCGACCTGGTGCTGATCGCCCCGGCCACCGCCGACCTGCTGGCGCGCATGGCCCAGGGCATGGCCGACGACCTGCTGACCACCCTGGTGCTGGCCACCGACGCCACCGTGGCCGTCGCCCCGGCGATGAACCAGGCCATGTGGCGCGACCCGGCGACACAAGACAACCTCGACCTGCTCAAGCGTCGCGGCATCCAGGTGTTCGGCCCGGCTTCCGGCAGCCAGGCCTGTGGCGACGTGGGCCTGGGCCGCATGCTCGAAGCCACGGACCTCGCCTGGTGCGCCGCCGAAAGCTTCAAGCGCGAGGCCCTGACCGGCAAGCACGTGCTGATCACCGCAGGCCCGACGCAGGAAAACATCGACCCGGTGCGCTACATCACCAACCATAGTTCAGGGAAGATGGGCTTCGCCCTGGCCGAAGCCGCCGCCGAAGCCGGGGCCCGGGTGACCCTCGTCACCGGCCCGGTACACCTGCCGACCCCCGACCGGGTCAACCGCATCGACGTGGTCAGCGCGCGAGACATGCTCGCGGCCTGCGAAGCGGCCATGCCCTGCGACCTGTTCATCGCCTCGGCCGCGGTCGCGGACTACCGTCCGGAAGTCGTCGCCCCACAGAAGCTCAAGAAAGATCCCACCACAGGCGACGGCATGCTGCTGCAGATGGTGCGCAATCCCGATATCCTTGCGACCATTGCCGGCCGGCCTGATCGCCCGTTCAGCGTGGGCTTCGCCGCCGAGACCGAGCACCTGCTCGACTACGCCACGCGCAAGCTCAAGGACAAGAACCTCGACCTGATCGTCGCCAATGATGTGGCCAACCCCAGCATCGGCTTCAACAGCGAGGAGAACGCCTTGACCGTGATCGACCGCCAGCAGCACCAGACCCTCTTCGCGCAGACCAGCAAGGGCAAGATCGCCCGCCAGCTGGTTGCCTTCATCGCCGAACGGCTCAACCAGGTTCAATAAGTTACATGCACGCTCTTCAAGCCAAGATCCTCGACCCACGCCTGGGCACCGAATTCCCCCTGCCGCAGTACGCCACCCCCGGCTCCGCCGGCCTGGACCTGCGCGCCCTGCTCAAGGAGGACACCGTCCTCGAGCCGGGCCAGACCCTGCTGATCCCCACCGGCCTGTCGGTGTACATCGGCGACCCGGGCCTGGCAGCCATGATCCTGCCACGCTCGGGCCTGGGCCATAAGCACGGCGTGGTGCTGGGCAACCTGGTCGGCCTGATCGACTCGGACTACCAGGGCGAGCTGATGGTCTCCTGCTGGAACCGCGGCAACACCCCATTCACCATCACCATCGGCGAGCGCATCGCGCAGCTGATCCTGGTGCCGGTGGTGCAGGCGCACTTCGATATCGTCGAGCAGTTCGACGAGACCCAGCGCGGCACCGGCGGCTTCGGCCACTCCGGCACCCGCTGACCGTTCGCGCCATGGATGGCGAACTCTCTGGTGATTCCACCGTCCAAGCGTTCAGTTTGTGCCTGCCCAGAAGCCCTTGACCTATGGAGTCCCCAGAGATGAACGACATGGCCCACCTGGTACCCGCACTGCCCGACAGCATCTTCCGCGCCTATGACATCCGCGGCGTGGTCGGCAAGAACCTGCACGCCGAAACCGCCTATTGGATCGGCCGCGCCATCGGCGCCCAGACCCTCGCCCAGGGCGAGCCGCAGATCTCGGTCGGCCGCGACGGCCGCCTGTCCGGCCCGATGCTGGTCGAGCAACTGATCAAGGGCCTGGCCGACGCCGGTTGCCAGGTCAGCGACGTCGGCCTGGTACCGACGCCAGCGCTGTACTACGCCGCCAACGTGCTGGCCGGCAAGTCGGGGGTGATGCTCACCGGCAGCCACAACCCGTCGGACTACAACGGTTTCAAGATCGTCATCGCCGGCGACACCCTGGCCAACGAGCAGATCCAGGCCCTGCTGACGCGCCTGAAGACCAACGACCTGACCCGCGGCGAAGGCCGGGTGCAGAAGGTCGAAATCCTCGACCGTTACTTCCAGCAGATCACTGGCGACGTGAAACTGGCCAAGCGCCTGAAGGTGGTGGTCGACTGCGGCAACGGCGCCGCCGGCGTGGTCGCACCGCAACTGATCGAAGCCCTGGGCTGTGACGTGATCCCGTTGTTCTGCGAGGTCGACGGCAACTTCCCCAACCACCACCCGGACCCGGGCAAGCCCGAGAACCTCGAGGACCTGATCGCCAAGGTGAAAGAAATTGGCGCCGATATCGGCCTGGCCTTCGACGGCGACGGTGACCGCGTGGGCGTGGTGACCAACACCGGCAGCATCGTCTACCCCGACCGCCTGCTGATGCTGTTCGCTCAGGACGTGCTGTCGCGCAACCCGGGCGCCGAGATCATCTTCGACGTGAAGTGCACTCGCCGCCTCACCCCACTGATCGAGCAGCACGGCGGCCGCGCGCTAATGTGGAAGACCGGCCACTCGTTGATCAAGAAGAAGATGAAGCAGACCGGTTCGCTGCTGGCCGGCGAGATGAGCGGGCACATCTTCATCAAGGAACGCTGGTACGGCTTCGACGACGGCATCTACAGCGCCGCGCGCCTGCTGGAAATCCTCAGCAAGGCCGGCCAGGACGCCGAAACCCTGTTCGCCGCGTTCCCCAATGATATTTCCACGCCGGAAATCAACATTGATGTGACCGACGAGGGTAAATTCAGCATCATTGATGCACTGCAACGCGACGCCGACTGGGGCGTGGCCAACCTGACCACCATCGACGGTGTGCGGGTCGACTACCCACACGGCTGGGGCCTGGTCCGCGCCTCCAACACCACACCGGTGCTGGTGCTGCGCTTCGAGGCCGACAGCGAGGCAGAACTCGACCGAATCAAGGCTGTATTCCGCACGCAGTTGCTGCGAGTCCAACCAGACCTGCAACTGCCGTTCTGACGACTATCCGTTCCTTACCTGGAGCCCTGCATGACCCTCGATCGCGATGCCGCTTCCCATGTAGCCGAGGTTTTGTCCGAAGCACTGCCTTACATCCGCCGTTTCGTCGGCAAGACCCTGGTGATCAAGTACGGCGGCAACGCGATGGAGAGCGAGGAGCTCAAGACCGGCTTCGCCCGTGACATCGTGCTGATGAAGGCCGTGGGCATCAACCCGGTGGTCGTGCACGGTGGCGGCCCGCAGATCGGCGACCTGCTCAAGCGCCTGTCGATCGAGAGCCACTTCATCGACGGCATGCGCGTCACCGACGCGGCAACCATGGACGTGGTGGAGATGGTCCTGGGTGGCCAGGTCAACAAGGATATCGTCAACCTGATCAACCGCCACGGCGGCAGCGCCATCGGCCTGACCGGCAAGGACGCGGAGCTGATCCGCGCCAAGAAGCTGACCGTCACCCGCCAGACCCCGGAGATGACCACCCCGGAAATCATCGACATCGGCCACGTGGGCGAAGTGGTGAGCGTCAACACCGACCTGCTGAACATGCTGGTCAAAGGCGACTTCATCCCGGTGATCGCACCAATCGGCGTGGGCGCCAACGGCGAGTCGTACAACATCAACGCCGACCTGGTGGCCGGCAAGGTGGCCGAGGCGCTGAAAGCCGAGAAGCTGATGCTGCTGACCAACATCGCCGGCCTGATGGACAAGCAGGGCCAGGTGCTGACCGGCCTGACCACCGAGCAGGTCAACGAGCTGATCGCCGACGGCACCATCTACGGCGGCATGCTGCCGAAGATCAAGTGCGCATTGGACGCGGTCCAGGGTGGCGTCAACAGCTCGCACATCATCGACGGCCGCGTACCCAACGCTGTATTGCTGGAGATCTTCACCGACAGCGGCGTGGGCACCCTGATCACCAACCGCAAGCGGCACTGATCAGCCTTTCGGGCCTCTTCGCCAGCAGCCGGCTCTTGTAGGAGCCGGCTTACCGGCGAAGAGATCCGAAACGACAAAAAAAGGCGACCGCTTGGGTCGCCTTTTTCATTGTCGAGCCGGAATCAGATCCCGTACTGCGCGCGATACGCCTCGACTGCCGGCAGGTGCTGCTTGAGCTGTGGATCATCCGCCAGGAACTCCAGCACTTGCGTCAGCGACACGATGCTGACCACCGGGATGCCGAAATCGCGCTCGACTTCCTGGATCGCCGACAGCTCGCCGTTGCCGCGCTCTTCGCGGTTCAAGGCGATCAGCACGCCAGCGGCCTTGGCCTGTTGATTGCTGATGATCTGCATCACTTCGCGGATGGCGGTGCCGGCGGTGATCACGTCGTCAATGATCAGCACGTCACCGGCCAGCGGTGCGCCCACCAGGCTGCCACCTTCGCCGTGATCCTTGGCTTCCTTGCGGTTGAAGCACCATGGCACGTCAAGCTGGTGCTGGTCTGCCAGGGCCACCGCCGTGGCTGCAGCCAGCGGGATGCCTTTGTACGCGGGGCCAAACAGCACATCGAACGGGATCTTGCTGTCGACGATGGCCGCCGCGTAGCAACGCCCCAGCTGGGCGAGCGCGGAACCTGTGTTGAACAGGCCGGCATTGAAGAAGTACGGGCTGGTACGCCCCGATTTCAGGGTGAACTCACCGAAGCGCAGAACGCCGCGATCGATGGCAAAACGGATGAAGTCGCGCTGATACGGCTGCATGAAAGGTCCCGGACACCACGGATTTAGCTAAATGTGTTGAGCTCGGGTATCATACACGCACGAGATTTTTGGGGCCATTTATGCGGATCATCAGTGTGAACGTAAATGGCATTCAGGCTGCGGCCGAGCGTGGATTGCTCAGCTGGTTGCAAGCCCAGAATGCCGACGTCATCTGCCTTCAGGATACCCGCGCCTCGGCCTTTGAACTCGACGACCCAGCTTTCCAGCTCGATGGCTATTTCCTTTACGCCTGCGACGCGGAGGTGCCCACCCAAGGTGGCGTGGCACTCTACTCGCGCATGCAGCCCAAGGCAGTCATCACCGGCCTGGGCTTCGAGACAGCCGACCGCTACGGGCGTTATCTGCAAGCAGATTTCGACAAAGTCAGTATTGCCACCCTGCTGCTGCCTTCGGGCATGAACGGCGACGACGACTTGAACCAGAAATTCAAGTTGATGGACGACTTCGCCAAGTACCTGGACAAGCAGCGTCGCAAGCGTCGCGAATACATCTATTGCGGCTCGTTCTACGTGGCGCAGCAGAAGCTCGACATCAAGAACTGGCGCGACAGCCAGCAGTCGGTCGGCTTCCTGCCGCCGGAGCGCGCCTGGATGGACGCCATCACCGGCGACATGGGCTATGTCGATGCCTTGCGTGAAGTCAGCCGCGAAGGCGACCAGTACAGCTGGTGGCCGGACAACGAACAGGCAGAGATGCTCAACCTGGGTTACCGGTTCGACTACCAGATCCTCACCCCAGGCCTGCGCCGTTTCGTGCGCAATGCCCGCCTGCCGCGCCAGCCACGCTTCTCGCGCCATGCGCCGCTGATCGTGGACTACGACTGGACGCTGACCATCTAAACGCATCGAGGCCGCCTTGCGCCCTTCGCCGGCAAGGCCGGCTCCTACAGGATTTGTGCCGTACACACTGTAGGAGCCGGCCTTGCCGGCGAAGGGCCGCGAAGCGGCCCCGATGTCATTTGACGAACGTATCAGTCAGCCAACGCAGCCTGCTGCAGTTCGAAGATCTCGCCCATGCCCTTCTGCGCCAGCGCCAGCATGGCGTTGAAGTCTTCAGGCTGGAACGGCGCGCCTTCGGCGGTGCCCTGCACTTCGATGAAGCCACCGGCGCTGGTCATGACCACGTTCAGGTCGGTCTCGGCGGCGGAGTCCTCGAGGTAGTCGAGGTCGAGCACGGCCTCGCCCTGATACATGCCCACCGACACCGCGGCGATCATGTGCTTGAGCGGGTTGCCGCCCTTGAGACCACCACGCTTCTTGATCACCGCCAGGGCGTCGCACAGGGCGACCATGGCGCCAGTGATCGACGCGGTGCGGGTGCCGCCGTCGGCCTGGATCACGTCGCAGTCGACGTACAGCGTGATGTCACCCAGCTTGCTCATGTCCAGCGCGGCGCGCAGGGAGCGGCCAATCAGGCGCTGGATCTCGAGGGTGCGGCCGCCTTGCTTGCCGCGGCTGGCCTCGCGCTGGTTACGCTCGCCGGTGGAGCGCGGCAGCATGCCGTACTCGGCGGTCAGCCAGCCTTGGCCCTGGCCTTTGAGGAAGCGGGGAACACCATTTTCGACGCTGACCGTGCAGATGACCTTGGTGTCACCGAACTCGACCAGTACCGACCCCTCGGCGTGCTTGGTGTAGTTGCGGGTGATGCGGATCGAGCGGAGCTGATCGGCGGCGCGACCACTTGGACGTTTCATCTGGGATACCTGTACCGGGACTTTGAATCTGCCGAGCATTATAGGGCGCGACGCCCGGCGAGGACACGCCTATCGTCGCGCCCCGGGCAGCTTGTCGACTTTTCCCGTCGCCACCCCGGTGCACCTGTAGCATGGCTGGATTGGGCGCCCGGGCCGCACTGCGCTACAATCCTGCGCCTTGCAGCCGGAAGGCTTCCCCCGTTCACCCGAATTACGCGAGGTACTCCCCATGGTGCATAGCATGACCGCTTTTGCTCGTGTCGAGCGCGCTGGCAGCCAAGGCACCCTGGTCTGGGAGCTCCGCTCGGTCAACCACCGCTATCTCGAACCCCACCTGCGCCTGCCCGAGGCCCTGCGCGACCTCGAGGGCGCGGTGCGTGAAGGCCTGCGCCAGGGCTTGTCGCGCGGCAAGGTCGAATGCACGTTGCGGTTGAACGAGGACAGCACCGGCAAGCCGCTGCAGGTCGACCGCGAGCGCGCCGCGCAACTGGTCGCCGCCGCCGAGACCGTGGCCAGCCTGATCAAGCAGCCAGCCCCGCTCAACCCGCTGGAAGTACTGGCCTGGCCTGGCGTGCTGGTGGCGGATGCCACCGACCCCCAGGCACTCAACGCCGAAGCCATCGCCCTGTTCGATGAAGCCCTAACCGAACTCAAGGCGGGTCGTCAACGTGAAGGCGTCGAACTGGCCCGCCTGATCAACGAGCGCCTGGACAGCATGGCCACCGAAGTCGCCACCCTGCGCACCCTGGTGCCGCAGATGCTGGCCGTGCAACGACAGAAGATCCTCGACCGCTTCGGCGACATGAAGGCCGAGCTCGACCCGCAGCGCCTGGAGCAGGAGATGGTCCTGCTGGCCCAGAAGAGCGACGTGGCCGAAGAGCTGGACCGCCTCAGTACCCATGTCACCGAGGTGCGCCGGGTGCTCAAGTCCGGCGGCGCCGCCGGCCGGCGCCTGGACTTCCTGATGCAGGAACTCAACCGCGAAGCCAACACCCTGGGCTCCAAGGCCTTCGACCCGCGCAGCACGCAAGCGGCGGTCAACCTGAAGGTGCTGATCGAACAGATGCGTGAACAAGTACAGAACATCGAGTAAGGCCACCCCTACCATGAACCACAGCAGCGGCACCCTCTACATCGTTTCCGCCCCCTCCGGCGCCGGCAAGACCAGCCTGGTCACGGCGCTGATCAAGGACGACCAGCACGTCCGCGTTTCGGTCTCGCACACCACCCGCGCCATGCGCCCGGGCGAAGAGCACGGCGTGAACTATCACTTCGTCATCCATGAAGAATTCAAGGCGCTGATTGCCAAGGGCGACTTCCTGGAGCATGCCGAGGTATTCGGCAACTTCTACGGCACTTCGCGCAGCACCCTGCAGGAAACCCTCGACCAGGGCTACGACCTGATCCTGGAGATCGACTGGCAAGGCGCCCAGCAGGTGCGCAAGCTGATGCCCGAGGCACTGTCGGTGTTCATCCTGCCACCGAGCCAGGAGGCCCTGCGCCAGCGCCTTGATGGCCGCGGCCAGGACAGCGAGGAGATCATCGCCGGGCGCATGAAGGAAGCGGTCAGCGAGATGGTGCACTACGACGAATATGACTACGTCATCATCAATGATGACTTCGGCGTGGCGCTGGACGAGTTGAAGGCCGTGTTCAAGGCCAACCGCCTGCTGCTGAAGAAACAGCAACAGCGCCATGGGGCGCTGCTGGAACAATTGGTCGGCTGATGATTGCCGGGGCCTCTGCGAGGCCCTTTCCGGCCGGTCCGGCGCCCCGGCAAGGCCGCTCCTACAGAGGATCGCGTCGCCTGTAGGAGCGGCCTTGTGCCGCGAAAGGGGCGCAAAGCGCCCCAGCTTCATTCCTGCAACTGAATGGTCGCCTGCTGACGCAGAGTAGCCCCCAGGAAATACGCCGGCGCCCGCAGCCGCGAGAGCATCATCAACACGATCCCCAGCGCCGAGATGATCGCCGCGATCACGAACACCAACCCCAGCCCGCCCACATGCGAGCCGCTGCCGAAATCCGGCGAGGCGCTGTCGATCGCCGTGCGCACGAAGATCACCGACAGGATCACCCCACCCACCAGCGGGCACGCGCCGCGCATGAAGAAGTGGCGCAGGCTGTCGAACAGGCTGTGGCGGAAGTACCACACGCAGGCGAACGCGGTCAGCGAGTAGTAGAAGCAGATCATCATGCCCAGGGCGGTGATGGTATCGGCCAGCACGTTCTCGCTCAGGGTGCGCATGGTCACGTAGAACAGACCAGCGGCGACACCGGCGCAGATGGTCGCATAGCGCGGGGTCTGAGAACGCGGGCAGACCTTGGCGAAGCGCTGCGGCACGGCACCGTAGTAACCCATGGCCAGCAAGGTGCGCGCAGGCGAGACGAAGGTCGATTGCAGCGACGCCGCAGTGCTGGCCAACACCGCGATCGACATCAGGATCGCCAGTGGCCCCATGACCGGCCCGGCCAGGTGGGCGAAGACGTTCTCCTGGATGCGCGGGTTGTTCAGGCCCAGGCCATCCTCGCTGATCCCGGCGAATTGCAGGGTGGCAATGGCGGTCAGCAGGTACAGGCCCAGAATCAGCAACACCGTCCAGGTGGCGGCCTTGCCCGGTACTTCTTCACTGCCAACCGACTCTTCGCTGACGGTCAGGCACACGTCCCAGCCCCAGAAGATGAAGATCGACAGCGAAAGGCCCGCAGCGAACGCCGAGAACGACTCGACGCCGAACGGGTTGAACCAGGCAAGATCGAATGCCAGCGGCGGCGGCGCCGTGGTCTCGCTGAAGGCGGCGAAAGCAAACCCGATCAGCACCACCAGTTGCAACGCCACCAAACCGTACTGCACGGTCATGGTGGTGGCCATGCCCCGGCAACAGATCCACACCGCCAGGGCGATGAACACGCAACACGTGACGACGTTGATCAACAAGTTGTCCGCCAGGGCTGCCAGCTCCTGGTTGCCGGTGATCTGGGCGATGAACAGATAGAAGAAGTCGACCGCCACCCCTGCGAGGTTGGACAGCACGATGGTGGTGGCGACCACCAATCCCCAGCCGCCGATCCAGCCGATCATCGGGCCGAAGGCACGGGCCGACCAGGTGAAGGACGTGCCGCTGTCAGGCTCCGCCGAGTTCAGCTCGCGGTAGCCGAGGGCGACCAGCAGCATCGGCAGGAAGCCGACGATGAACACCGCCGGCAGGTGAGCGCCGACCTCGCGCACGGTCGGGCCGAGCGCGCCGGTCAGGGTATAGACCGGGGCGATGGTGGAAATGCCCAGCACCACGCTGGCCAGCAGGCCGAGCCGGCCTTTGGCCAGGCCTTTGCCACGCTGGGTGCTGCCCGAGTCGGCCGCGTCGGGTGGACGGCCGGCTTCTGTGTATTCGTTCATGAGTCTGTGCCGTAACTATTGGAATTGTTCTCACAGGCCCGCCGTAGAGGGCCCACTTTCACTCATTGAAAGCTTGCAATGGGGGCACGGTCATCCAGGACCTTCGGCTAACGTCACACTGTTTTCGGACGCACACCTTCCCGTGCAGCATGGGCAATGCAGGCCTCGCGGAACGCCTCGAACAGGCGCAGCGAAACCGGGTTTTCGGCGAAACGCCATTCAGGGTGCCACTGCACACCGAGTACAAAGCCCGGCGCATCAGGCATCGACACCGCTTCAATCAGGCCATCCGGGGCCCGTGCCTCGACGCGCAGGCCCGGGGCCAGGCGGTCGATGCCCTGGCTGTGCAGCGAGTTGACCTCGAACCGCGCAGCCAGGCCCAGGCGCTCGAACATCCCGCCCGGCTCGATACCGACGGGATGACGAGGGCCGTACTGCACCTCCAGGGGTGCATCCTCAGGTTCGCGGTGGTCCAGGTAGCCGGGCAATTCCTGCACGCGCTGGTGCAGGCTGCCGCCAAGGGCCACGTTCAGTTCCTGGAAGCCACGACAGACGCAGAACACCGGCACGCCGGCGGCAATCGCCGCCTGCAGCAGCGGCAAGGTCAGGCGGTCACGGGCAAGATCGTGCCGGGTGCCTTCCGCGCTGGGCGCGCCATTGTAATGATGCGGCTCGACATTTGAAGGCGAACCGGTAAAAAGAATGCCATCCAGGTGCGCCAGCAGCGCCTGCGTGTCGCTGCCGCGATCACGCGCCGGCAGGATCAGCGGCAGCCCGGCAAAGCCTGCGGCCTCGACATACTTGTCGCCCACCGTGTGCGACGAGTTCTTCCCCACCTGCTGGCGGCAGGCGCTGACACCGATCAAGGGGACCGCAATTGCGCTCATGGGCTTACACCGTGTGCAGGTACCAGTTGTACTCGAGGTCGGAGATCGACACTTCGAACTCGGCCAGCTCGCTCTCCTTGCAGGCCACGAAGATATCGATGTAGTCCGGGCTGATGTATTGGTTGAGGACTTCGCTGTCGTCCAGCGCGCGCAGGGCGTCGCGCAGGTTGTTCGGCAGGCTCTGTTCCAACTGTTCGTACGAGTTGCCTTCGATCGGCGCATCCGGCTCGACCTGGTTGGTCAGGCCGTGATGGATACCGGCGAGGATCGCCGCGAGCATCAGGTACGGGTTGGCGTCGGCGCCGGCCACGCGGTGCTCGATGCGCACGTTCTCACTGCTGTCGGTCGGCACGCGCACCGCCACGGTACGGTTGTCCAGGCCCCAGCTCGGCGCGTTGGGCACATAGAACTGGGCGCCGAAGCGGCGGTAGGAGTTGATGTTCGGGCACAGGAAGGCCATCGATGCCGGCATGGTTTCCAGCACGCCACCGATGGCGTGGCGCAGGGTGTCACTCTGCAGCGGGTCTTCCTGGGCGAAGATGTTCTTGCCGGTCTTCTTGTCCAGCAGCGAGATGTGCACGTGCAGGCCATTGCCCGCCTGGCCCGGGTAGGGCTTGGCCATGAACGTGGTGTCCATCTCATGGTCGTAGGCGACGTTCTTGATCAGGCGCTTGAGCAGGATCGCGTAGTCGCAGGCCTTCAGCGGGTCGGCGACGTGGTGCAGGTTCACTTCGAACTGCGCCGGGGCGCTTTCCTTGACGATGGCATCGGCCGGCAGGCCCTGCTCCTTGGCCGCTTCTAGCATGTCCTGCAGGCAGTCGGCGTATTCGTCGAGGTCGTCGATCAGGTACACCTGGGTGGACTGCGGGCGCTTGCCCGAGATCGGCGAGCGCGGCGGCTGCGGGCGGCCGTTGAGGTTGTCCTGGTCGATCAGGTAGAACTCCAGCTCGAACGCGGCGCAGATATCCAGGCCCAGGTCGTCGAACTTGCTCACCACCTGGCGCAGCACTTCCCGCGGGTCGGCGAAGAACGGCGCGCCGTCCAGCTCGTGCATGGTCATCAGCAGCTGTGCGGTCGGGCGTTTCTGCCACGGCTCGTCCGACAGTGTGCCGGGGATCGGGTAGCAGATGCGGTCGGCGTCGCCGATGTCCAGGCCCAGGCCGGTGCTCTCGACAGTCGAGCCATTGATGTCCAGGGCGAACAGCGAGGCCGGCAGGTTGATGCCCTTCTCGTACACCTTGTGCAGGCTGGCGCGCTCGATGCGCTTGCCGCGCACCACGCCGTTCATGTCGGAGATCAGCAGGTCGACGTATTGGGTATCCGGATGGGCATCCAGGAATTCATTCATCTCGCGGGAAGAACTGGCGCACGGAGAGACCGACGTCATGGCTGTACATCCTTTGATTCGGAGCGGCGATGTGGGGGGCTACGGCTGACGCCTCGAAGGGCGACGATGGAATTGCTGTTGTTCTTTTCACTGACCCATCGTGGGGGCTGGTTGCCGACCGGCTGCATTGATTCCCGGGGGCCGTTCCACTATAAAATGGCCTCCACGCAACAGACATTGGCATTTCGGCAAGCAGAGCGTGCATCAATGCAATATCAGATCAACCACGCCGACCTCTCCCTGGTCCTGGCACTGGAGCGCGGCCGCTCGCTGGCAAAGGCCGCCGAACTGCTCAAGGTCGACGTTTCCACGGTGTTCCGCTCGATCCGGAGATTGGAGTCGGCGCTGGGTACGGCCTTGTTCGTCAAGAGCCGCAAGGGCTACCTGCCCACAGATACCGCCCAGGCACTCGCCGAGCAGGCCGAACGCGCCGAACAGGCGCTGGATGCGGCGCGCATCGCCCTGACCAGCGGCGAGCAGGTGGTCAGCGGCACGGTCCGCGTGACCTGCACCGAAGCGGTCCTGCACAGCCTGCTGCTGCCGGCGCTCGCCGAGTTCATGCCCAACTACCCCGCGCTGTCGCTGGAGATGGGCACTTCCAACACGTTCGCCAACCTCAGCCGGCGCGATGCCGACATCGCCCTGCGCCTGACCAACACCCCACCGGAGCACCTGGTTGGCCGCTGCCTGGGCTCGACTTCCTACGTGATCTGTGGCCGCCCGGAGCTGCGCGAACGGCTCCAGGCGTCCGCCACCAGCGTGCCGTGGATCGCCCCCGACGATTCCATGCAGGACCATGCCACCGTGGTCTGGCGCAACCAGCACCACCCTGGGCTGGTACCGCGCTACCAATGCAGCGGCATGTCGACCATCGCCCAACTGGTGACCACCGGTCTGGGTGTGGCGGCGCTGCCCGACTACATGGTTCACGACCTGCCGGACGTGGAAGCCTTGAGCGGCCCGTTGCCCGGCTGCGACACGCAACTGTGGCTGCTGACCCGGCCGGATTGCCGGGCGTTGCGCTCGGTGCAGACGCTGTTCGAGGAACTGACCCCACGCCTACGCGACGCAATGTTGCGTTAACGCGCCAAGGCCGGTTGTTTTCAGGTAACAGGAACCGTTATCGTCCGAGTCAGGCTAGCCCGCGAACAGCACCGGCCGGAAGAGCACCCGATAAAACAGCCCTTCCCTATTGGCTGGTGATTTTTTAAACTATCGAGTCCGCCTGCCCATTCTGGGCGCACGCCTACCGCATTTGCTACTGAGGAAGACCATGGCCCGCGTAACTGTTGAAGACTGCCTGGAACACGTGGATAACCGCTTCGAGCTGGTCATGCTCTCGACCAAGCGCGCCCGCCAGCTCGCTACCGGCGGCAAAGAACCACGCGTTGCGTGGGAAAACGACAAGCCAACCGTCGTCGCCCTGCGTGAAATCGCCGAAGGCATCGTCACTCCAGAGTTCATCGCCGCCGAAGAGATCGTCACCGAAGATCCGGTATTCGCCGCGTTCGAGGACGAGAACAACGAGGCCGTCTGATTGATGCCCAGTCGACACCGTGCGGCGCAAGGCCCTCTTCTTCAGCAAGAGGTGAAACCATGCCGGGTATAGAAGCCCTCGCCGAACGGCTGTCGACGTATCTGGGCCCCGAACAGGTCAACCTGGTCCGGCGCGCCTACTTCTACGCCGAACAGGCCCACGATGGCCAGCGCCGCCGCAGCGGCGAACCCTACGTGACCCACCCGCTGGCGGTCGCCAGCATCCTCGCCGACATGCACATGGACCATCAAAGCCTGATGGCGGCCATGCTGCACGACGTGATCGAAGACACCGGCATCGCCAAGGAAGCCTTGAGCCAGCAATTCGGCGAGACCGTCGCCGAGCTGGTCGACGGGGTCAGCAAGCTGACCCAGATGAACTTCGAGACGAAAGCCGAGGCGCAAGCCGAAAACTTCCAGAAGATGGCCATGGCCATGGCCCGCGACATCCGCGTGATCCTGGTCAAGCTGGCCGACCGCCTGCACAACATGCGCACCCTGGAAGTACTGTCCGGCGAAAAGCGCCGGCGTATCGCCAAGGAAACCCTCGAGATCTACGCCCCCATCGCCAATCGCCTGGGCATGCACACCGTGCGCGTGGAGTTCGAGGACCTGGGTTTCAAGGCCATGCACCCGATGCGTTCGTCGCTGATCCACCGGGCGGTCAAGAGCGCGCGTGGCAACCGCAAGGAAATCGTCGCCAAGATCGAGACCTCGCTGGCCAACTGCCTGGCCGCCGACGGTATCGAGGGCGAAGTCAGCGGCCGGCAGAAACACCTCTATGGCATCTACAAGAAGATGCGCGGCAAGCGCCGTGCCTTCACCGAGATCATGGACGTGTATGCCTTCCGCATCATCGTCGACAAGGTCGACACCTGCTACCGCGTGCTCGGCGCCGTGCACAACCTGTACAAGCCGCTGCCAGGCCGGTTCAAGGACTACATCGCGATCCCCAAGGCCAACGGCTACCAGTCGTTGCACACCACGCTGTTCGGCATGCACGGCGTACCCATCGAGATCCAGATCCGCACCCGCGAAATGGAAGAGATGGCCAACAATGGCATCGCCGCGCACTGGCTGTACAAGTCGAACGAGGAAGAGCAGCCCAAGGGCAGCCACGCCCGTGCCCGCCAGTGGGTCAAGGGCATCCTCGAACTGCAGCAACGCGCCGGCAACTCGCTGGAATTCATCGAGAGCGTGAAGATCGACCTGTTCCCGGACGAGGTCTACGTGTTCACCCCCAAAGGCCGGATCATGGAGCTGCCCAAAGGCTCCACCGCCGTCGACTTCGCCTACGCGGTGCACACCGACGTTGGCAACAGCTGCATCGCCTGCCGCATCAACCGCCGCCTGGCGCCGTTGTCCGAACCGCTGCAGAGCGGCTCGACCGTCGAGATCGTCAGCGCCCCGGGCGCGCGCCCCAACCCGGCCTGGCTCAACTTCGTGGTCACCGGCAAGGCGCGCACGCACATCCGCCACGCCCTCAAGCAACAGCGCCGCTCCGAGTCGATCAGCCTCGGCGAGCGCCTGCTGAACAAGGTACTGACCGGCTTCGACAGCAGCCTGGAACAGATCCCCCAGGAGCGCATCCAGGGCATCCTCACCGAGTATCGCCTGGAACTGGTCGAAGACCTGCTCGAGGACATTGGCCTGGGCAACCGCATGGCCTATGTGGTCGCTCGCCGCCTGCTGTCGGCCGAAGGTGAACAACTGCCGGCCCCGGAAGGCCCGCTGGCGATCCGTGGCACCGAGGGCCTGGTGCTCAGCTACGCCAAGTGCTGCACCCCGATCCCGGGCGACCCGATCGTCGGCCACCTGTCGGCAGGCAAGGGCATGGTCGTGCACCTGGAAGACTGCCGAAACATCAGTGAAGTCCGCCACAACCCGGAGAAGTGCCTGCAACTCTCCTGGGCCAAGGACGTCACCGGCGAGTTCAATGTCGAACTGCGCGTCGAACTGGAACACCAGCGCGGCCTGATCGCCCTGCTGGCCAGCAGCGTCAACGCCGCCGACGGCAACATCGAGAAAATCAGCATGGACGAACGCGACGGCCGTATCAGCGTGGTCCAACTGGTGGTCAGCGTGCACGACCGCGTGCACCTGGCCCGCGTGATCAAGAAACTGCGTACCTTGACCGGCGTGGTCCGCATCACCCGGATGCGTGCGTAGTCCGCCAACCGCAAGGAGTCATCATGAGCAAGACTGTCATCAACAGCGACAAGGCCCCTGCCGCCATCGGCACCTACTCGCAGGCGATCAAGGCCGGCAACACCGTGTACATGTCGGGCCAGATCCCGCTGGACCCGAAAACCATGGAGCTGGTCGAAGGCTTCGAAGCCCAGACCGTGCAGGTGTTCGAGAACCTGAAGTCAGTTGCAGAGGCTGCTGGCGGTTCGTTCAAGGACATCGTCAAGCTGAACATCTTCCTCACCGACCTGAGCCACTTCGCCAAGGTCAACGAGATCATGGGCCGCTACTTCGAGCAGCCCTACCCGGCCCGCGCCGCCATCGGCGTGGCAGCCCTGCCCAAGGGCGCCCAGGTCGAGATGGACGCCATCCTGGTCCTCGAGTGACACTCCGGTGACGGGCCCCTCGCCCGTCACCGCCCCTTCCTGCCCCAAGGTTTCCACCATGCGCCACGCATTGCCTCTCGCGCTGGCAGCCCTGCTCCTGGGCGGCTGCGCCAGCCACAAACCCGAAGATTTCAACGGCACCTGGATCAACCAGGCCGCTATCGACGCCGCCGCCAAAGGCACCAGCCTGCGCCAGGCCCTGAGCGATCACGGGCCGGTGCTCGAATGGAAGATCGACGTCAAGAACCAGCAAGCCAGCTTCAGCAACGGTTTCGAAGCGGCCGATGGCCGCCTGAGCGCCAACGAGAAAGACTGGCAGGCCAGCTTCGAAGGCGGCCTGAACGAACAGCTCAAGCTTGATGGCGCTGAACTGCAGGCCATCGACCCTTCTGGCCACGAGCAAGTCTTTGCCCGCGCCAAGGCGGCCGATAGCAACGCCCCCTTGGGCGGCACCTTCGAAAGAGCGCTCTACAAGGCCTACCTGGGCGGCGATTGGAAGATCGTCGAAGGCCAGGGTAAAGGCGCCGTGGTGCGTTTCAGCGACACTGGCAGCGTGACCGGCCTGCCCGGCCCGGATCGTTTCGCCCTGTGCCTGGCCGGCGACTGCGCCGATATGGGGGGTAGCAACGACAGCCTTTGGCTTGAACGCAACCAACGCGGCGCACCGTGGATGTTCAAACGTGACGGCGACACCCTGGAAATCTACCAGGCGGTGAATCTTGCCCAGCCCGATGAAAAACCGCAGCTGACGCCCGGTGCGCGGCAGTGGGTGCTGGAGAAGGATTGACCCAGCAGCCCATTCGCCGGCAAGCCGGCTCCTACAGATTACGCTTCACCTGTAGGAGCCGGCTCGCCGGCGAACTGCCACTCAACGCCCTGCCAGAATGGCCGCATACCCCTCTTTATAACTCGGATACTGCGGCACCCAGCCCAGCGCCCGTGCCCGCGCATTGCTGCAGCGCTTGCTGCCGGTACGCCGCACGCGTTGCTCATCCGACCATTCGGTCACCCCAAGATACCCGCGCAACCAGGCCACCACGTCGGCCAGCGGCGCCGGGTCGTCATCCACGCCGATATAGCAATCATCGAGCGCTACACCCTGGGCATCAGACTGCAGCAGATGCGCCAGCAGGCTCGCGGCATCCTCGGCATGGATCCGGTTGCCATACAAGGGCGGCTCCTCGGCCACACGATAGCCCTGACGAACCTGACTCAGCAGCCACTCACGGCCCGGGCCATAGATACCGGTCAGGCGCACGATGCTGGCAGGGATGCCACTTTCAAGGGCCAGACGCTCCGCTTCCAGCATCACCTTGCCTGAATAGCCTTCAGGCGCGGTGCTGGCGGTCTCGTCGATCCACTCGCCATCCTGCTGCGCATAGACACTGCTGCTGGAAACGAACAGCAGGCGGCGCGGCGCCTGGCCGTTGCGCTCAAGCCACCCCAGCACATGGCGTAACCCCTCGACATAGGCGGCCTGGTAGCCGGCCTCGTCATGCTGGTTGGCGGCCACGCAGTACACCAGGTAGTCAGGCGCGCACTCGGGCCAGGCCTCAGGTTGGCGGCGATCAGAAAGATCGGCGGCAATGGGCCGCACGCCTTCGGGCAGTTGATCGACCGAACGCCGCAAGCCGCTGACCTGCCAGCCTTGAGCAAGCAGTTGACGGGCAAGGCGACTGCCCACGTCACCGCAACCCACGATCAAAGCTGTAACGTCTGACATGCCAAATCTCCTAATGCGAAAGACGCAGGCTATCGGTTTAGCGCGATCAACGGCTATACCAAGGTCAAAAAAAGCAATCACATTACTTTTGTTAACAAGAATTACTTGCAATAATGGCCGCCTTGTCTGTTCTCGGCCCGCCTCGAGGCCTCGAAGAACTCAACCCATTTCTCTTCATCAGGTCCGGCCAGCATGACACGCACTCAACCTTCCGCTTCGCCTACCCCGTCGCGCGCCTGGCGCGCCATCGCCGCGCTGATGTTCAGCCTGGTGCTGGCCCCGGCAGCCATGGCCGAAGAGCCAACCGCACAGGCCACCACCCCGGCCGCTGCCAGCGCCCCGGCCGCCGAAGGCCAGGCTCCGGCACCCGAGCTGACGCCTGAAGCCCAGGCGCTGGTCGACGACCTGCAGAAGTCCGCTGAAGCCGTAATCGCCGAAGACACCTCGCTGGGCATGGCCCATGACCTGTCCCCATGGGGCATGTACAAGAACGCCGACGTGGTGGTGAAGGCCGTGATGATCGGCCTGGCCCTCGCCTCGATCATCACCTGGACCATCTGGATCGCCAAGGGCTTCGAGCTGATGGGCGCCAAGCGTCGCCTGCGTGGCGAAATCGCAGCGCTGAAGCGCTCCGTGAGCCTGAAAGAAGCCAGCGACGTCTCGAACAAGGAAGGCACCCTGGCCCACACCCTGGTCCACGACGCCCTCGAAGAGATGCGCCTGTCGGCCAACGCCCGCGAGAAGGAAGGCATCAAGGAGCGCGTCAGCTTCCGCCTGGAGCGCCTGGTCGCCGCCAGCGGCCGCAACATGAGCAGCGGCACCGGCGTGCTGGCCACCATTGGTTCCACCGCGCCGTTCGTCGGCCTGTTCGGTACCGTGTGGGGCATCATGAACAGCTTCATCGGCATCGCCAAGACCCAGACCACCAACCTGGCCGTGGTTGCCCCGGGCATCGCCGAGGCCCTGCTGGCCACCGCGCTGGGCCTGGTCGCGGCGATCCCGGCCGTGGTCATCTACAACGTCTTCGCCCGCTCCATTGCCGGCTACAAGGCGCAGGTCTCCGACGCCTCCGCCCAGGTGCTGCTGCTGGTCAGCCGCGACCTGGACCACCAGGGCAGCGAGCGCGCCGCCCCGCACATGGTGAAAGTGGGGTAAGCCATGGGCCTGCATCTCAACGAAGGTGGCGACGACCTCGCCGAGAACCACGAAATCAACGTCACGCCGTTCATCGACGTGATGCTGGTGCTGCTGATCATCTTCATGGTCGCGGCGCCCCTGGCCACGGTCGACATCAAGGTCGACCTGCCCGCCTCGACCGCGAAACCCGCGCCCAGGCCCGAGAAACCGGTGTTCGTCAGCGTCAAGGCCGACAAGAAGCTGTACGTCGGTGATGACCAGGTGGCCCAGCCCGACCAACTCGGCGCGATGCTCGACGCCAAGACCAAGGGCGACAAGGAAACCACCATCTTCTTCCAGGCTGACAAGGGCGTCGACTACGGCGACCTGATGGAAGTGATGAACACCATGCGCGCGGCCGGCTACCTCAAGGTCGGTCTGGTCGGACTCGAGACGGCAGCCAAGAAATGACGAAAACGCGCTCGAACATGGCGCGCTATGGCATCGGCCTGGCCATCGTGCTGGGCGTGCACGTGGCCGCCGTGGTGCTGACGCTCAACTGGTCGGTGCCCCAGGCCATCGAGCTGCCCCCGGCAGCGATGATGGTCGAACTGGCACCGCTGCCGGAGCCGGCGCCACCACCACCGCCCAAGGCTGCGCCCAAGCCGCCGACGCCGGTCGAGGAGCCGCCACTGCCCAAGCTGGTGGAGGCGCCCAAGCCGAAGATCGCCATCCCCAAGCCGCCCAAGCCCAAGGCCAAGCCACAGCCGCCCAAGCCGGAGAAAAAGCCTGAGCCGCCGAAGGATGAGCCTCCGGCCAAGGATGACGTGGCGGACACACCGCCCAGCAACGCACAGCCGCAGAAATCGGCCGCACCGGCACCGAGCATCGCCTCCAACAGCAATGCCCTGCCCAGCTGGCAGAGCGACCTGCTGCGCCACCTGGCCAAGTACAAGAAGTACCCGGAAGACGCTCGCCGTCGTGGCCTGCAGGGCATCAACCGCCTGCGCTTCGTGGTCGACGCCGAGGGCAAGGTGGTCTCGTACTCGCTGGCCGGAGGCTCGGGCAGCGCGGCACTGGACCGGGCGACCCTGGAGATGATCCGCCGCGCCGGCACGGTACCGAAGCCACCGGCGGAGCTGCTGAACAATGGCACGATCGAAGTCGTGGCGCCGTTCGTCTATTCCCTGGACCGACGCTGACACTTTTGTTTCTGTCACAAAACGGCAAGTCTGATAACGTGCGTCTATCGATTGCAGCCGCTATGCTGGGGCCGCAACTTCATGGACGCACGTTATGACCCTCACCGAACTTCGCTACATCGTCACCCTCGCCCAGGAGCAGCACTTCGGCCACGCGGCCGAGCGTTGCCACGTCAGCCAGCCCACGCTGTCGGTCGGCGTGAAGAAGCTCGAGGACGAGCTGGGCGTGCTGATCTTCGAACGCAGCAAGAGCGCGGTGCGTCTCACGCCGGTCGGCGAGAGCATCGTCGCCCAGGCGCAGAAGGTGCTGGAGCAGGCCCAGGGCATTCGCGAACTGGCCCAGGCCGGCAAGAACCAGCTCACCGCCCCGCTCAAGGTCGGCGCCATCTACACCGTCGGCCCCTATCTGTTCCCGCACCTGATCCCGCAACTGCACCGCGTGGCACCGCAGATGCCGCTGTACATCGAAGAAAACTTCACCCATGTGCTGCGCGAGAAACTGCGCAACGGCGAACTGGACGCAGTGATCATCGCCTTGCCGTTCAACGAAGCCGACGTGTTGACGCTGCCGCTGTACGACGAGCCGTTCTGCGCACTGATGCCCGCAGACCACCCCTGGACGCAGAAAGACACCATCGACACAGCCATGCTCAACGACAAGAGCCTGCTGCTGCTGGGCGAAGGCCACTGTTTCCGCGACCAGGTACTGGAAGCCTGCCCAACGCTCAACAAGGGCGGTGAAGGCTCGAAACACACCACGGTCGAATCCAGCTCGCTGGAAACCATCCGCCACATGGTCGCCTCCGGCCTGGGCGTATCCATTCTTCCGCTGTCGGCGGTGCACAGCCACCACTACGCGCCCGGTGTCATCGAGGTTCGCCCGCTGACCGCGCCGGCACCGTTCCGCACCGTGGCCATCGCCTGGCGCGCCAGCTTCCCGCGGCCGAAGGCCATCGAGATCCTCGCCGACTCGATCCGCCTCTGCTCGGTGGCCAAGGCGCCCGTGGAACAACCGGCCTGAGCCCATGACCGAGCTGTCGAACGTCCCGGTCACGGCGCTCAAGGGCGTTGGCGATGCCATGGCGGAAAAACTCGCCAAGGTCGGCCTGGAGAACCTGCAGGACCTGCTGTTCCACCTGCCGCTGCGCTACCAGGACCGTACCCGCGTGGTCCCCATCGGCCAGTTGCGGCCCGGCCAGGACGCGGTCATCGAAGGCGTGGTCAGCGGCGCCGACGTGACCATGGGCAAGCGCCGCAGCCTGGTGGTGCGCCTGGGTGATGGCACGGGTGTGTTGAGCCTGCGCTTCTACCACTTCAGCAATGCGCAGAAAGAGGGCCTCAAGCGCGGCACCCATCTGCGTTGCTATGGCGAAGCCCGTCCCGGGGCCTCGGGGTTGGAGATCTACCACCCCGAGTACCGCGCGCTCAATGGCAGCGAACCGGCGCCGCCGGTCGAGCAGACGCTCACGCCGATCTACCCGACCACCGAAGGGCTCACGCAACAGCGCCTGCGCCTGCTGTGCCAGCAGAGCCTGGGCCAGCTCGGCCCGCGCAGCCTGCCCGACTGGCTGCCCGACGAGCTGGCCCGCGACTACCAGCTGGCGCCGCTCAGCGACGCGATTCGCTACCTGCACAACCCGCCGTCCGACGCCGACCTCGATGAACTTGCCGAAGGCCATCACTGGGCCCAGCACCGCCTGGCCTTCGAGGAGCTGCTCACCCACCAGCTGTCGCAACAGCGCCTGCGCGAGAGCCTGCGCAGCCTGCGCGCACCGGTGCTGCCCAAGGCCAGCCGCCTGCCCGCGCAGTACCTGGCCAATCTCGGTTTCAGCCCGACCGGCGCCCAGCAGCGCGTGGGCAACGAAATCGCCTACGACCTCAGCCAGCCCGAACCGATGATGCGCCTGGTACAGGGCGACGTGGGCGCAGGCAAGACCGTGGTCGCCGCGCTGGCCGCCCTGCAGGCGCTGGAAGCTGGTTACCAGGTCGCCTTGATGGCACCCACCGAGATCCTCGCCGAACAGCACTACATCACCTTCAAGCGCTGGCTCGAGCCGCTGGGCATCGAAGTCGCCTGGCTGGCCGGCAAGCTCAAGGGCAAGGCCCGCGCCAGCGCCCTGGAGCAGATTGCCAGCGGCACACCGATGGTGGTCGGCACCCATGCGCTGTTCCAGGACGAAGTGCAGTTCAAGCACCTGGCGTTGGCGATCATCGACGAACAGCACCGCTTCGGCGTGCAGCAGCGCCTGGCCCTGCGCAAGAAAGGCGTGATGGGCCAATTGTGCCCGCACCAGCTGATCATGACCGCCACCCCGATCCCGCGCACCCTGGCCATGAGCGCCTACGCCGACCTGGACACCTCGATCCTCGACGAGCTGCCACCCGGCCGTACGCCGGTCAACACCGTGCTGGTCGCCGACAGCCGTCGCTTCGAAGTGGTCGAGCGGGTTCGCGCCGCCTGCGCCGAAGGGCGCCAGGCCTATTGGGTGTGCACCCTGATCGAAGAGTCCGAGGAACTGACCTGCCAGGCCGCCGAGAGCACCTTCGAGGAGCTCGGCAGTGCGCTGGGCGAACTGCGCGTGGGGCTGATCCACGGGCGCATGAAACCCACGGAGAAGGCTGCGGTGATGGCCGAGTTCAAGGCTGGTGAACTGCAACTGCTGGTTGCCACCACTGTGATCGAGGTCGGCGTGGACGTCCCCAACGCCAGCCTGATGATCATCGAAAACCCCGAGCGCCTGGGCCTGGCCCAGTTGCACCAGCTGCGTGGCCGGGTTGGCCGGGGCAGCGCGGTCAGCCACTGCGTGCTGCTGTATCACCCACCGCTGTCGCAAATCGGCCGGGAACGCCTGGGCATAATGCGGGAAACCAACGACGGATTCGTCATAGCAGAGAAGGACCTGGAGTTGCGAGGCCCCGGCGAGATGCTCGGCACCCGCCAGACCGGCCTGCTGCAGTTCAAGGTCGCCGACCTGATGCGCGACGCCGACCTGCTGCCCGCCGTGCGCGATGCCGCCCAGGCGCTGCTGGCGCGCTGGCCGGGCCACGTCAGCCCGCTGCTCGACCGTTGGCTGCGCCACGGCCAGCAATATGGCCAGGTGTGACGCTCGTCCCAATATGGATCCAGCTTGTCGGTCAGGCTGGTTATACTTCGCGTTTAAAAGAATGATTGGATACAGACCATGACTGAAGTTGCCCTGGATACCGCAACCCCAACCGCACCGTCTGTCATCCGGCTGTTGCTCGACAAACTCGGCGTCACCTACCGCGAGGTGCCCGATCACCCGCAACAGCCTGCCGCCTCGCGGGTGCAGGCAGCCCTGCTCGACGATGAGATCGGCGCCATGCTGGTGCTGTTCCCGCAAAGCCAGCTACTGGACCTCAAACGCTTCGAAGAGCTGACAGGCCGCAACCTCACGGCGGTGCCATTGAAGCGTCTGAACCAGATGCTCGACAAACACCACCTCAAGACCCTGCCGGCCATCCCTGCCCTGACCAGTTCGCCCTGCCAGTATGAAAAAAGCCTGCTCGGCAACGACAAGCTGCTGATCCAGTCTGGCGAAACCGGCGTGTTGCTGGAGATCGAACGGGCCGCCTTCCGCAAGCTGCTCGCCAAGGCCAGTGCCAGCACCTTCGGCCAGGAGGTCAAGGACATCCGCCCGAACCTCGACCGTCCGCATGACGACTCCCAGGAAATCACCAAGGCGGTGCAAGAGTTCACCGCCCGACGCATCCAGAAGCGCCTGGAAGAAACCATCGAGATCCCGCCACTGGCCGACACCGCGCAGAAGATCATCAAGCTGCGCGTCGACCCCGATGCGAGCATCGACGACATCACTGGCGTGGTGGAAACCGACCCGGCCCTGGCCGCCCAAGTGGTCAGCTGGGCCGCTTCGCCCTACTACGCCTCGCCCGGCAAGATCCGTTCGGTGGAAGACGCCATCGTCCGCGTGCTGGGCTTCGACCTGGTGATCAACCTCGCCCTGGGCCTGGCGCTAGGCAAGACCCTGAGCCTGCCCAAGGACCACCCGCAGCAGGCCACGCCGTACTGGCAGCAGTCGATCTACACTGCAGCGGTGATCGAAGGCCTGACCCGGGCCATGCCCCGCGCCGAGCGGCCGGAGGCCGGCCTGACCTATCTGGCCGGGCTACTGCACAACTTCGGTTATTTGCTGCTGGCTCATGTGTTCCCGCCGCACTTCTCGCTAATCTGCCGCCATCTGGAGGTCAACCCGCACCTGTGCCACAGCTACGTGGAGCAGCACCTGCTGGGGATCAGCCGCGAGCAGATCGGTGCCTGGTTGATGAAGCTGTGGGACATGCCCGATGAGCTGACCACCGCGCTGCGCTTCCAGCACGACCCATCCTACGACGGTGAGCACTCGGCGTTCCCCAACCTGGTGTGCCTGGCCATTCGCCTGCTACGCACCCGAGGGATCGGTTCGGGGCCGCAGGACGATATTCCTGAAGCGCTGCTCGAGCGCCTCGGGCTGACCCGCGAAAAAGCCGATGAAGTGGTGAACAAGGTACTGGAGGCCGAAGCGTTGCTGCGTGAGCTGGCTTCGCAGTTCCACGTGCCGCATTCGCATTAAGACCGCCCTGTAGGAGCGGCTTCAGCCGCGATCACCCGCGAAGCGGGTACCGGAAGCCGCGGTGCCTGCCTCGCGGCTAAAGCCGCTCCTACGCTTTCTTCTTCGGTTTCAGGTACTTCATCAAGCCCTGGAACCAGATCACCAGCGCCGGATTGCCTTTGATCTGGATGCTCTTGTCCTGAATCCCCTGCATGAACGCCAGCTGCTTGTTACCGGCCTGCAGCGTGGCGAAGCCGTAAGCGGCATCCTTGAAGGCGATGGCGAAGGCTGGCTGCGGGTGCAGGCCACCCTTGCTGCTGATGCGCTGGCCACTGACGATGAAGTGTCGGGCAACCTTGCCGTCGAGCGTCTGCATCTGGAAGACCAGATCCTTGTCCTGCAGTTGCTGCTGGAACGCCGGGTTGTTGCGGCTGGCCTTGGCCATCAGCAAGCCCATGGCCCAGAGAAGAAAACGAAACTTCATCAACGCCCCTCGAATGAAAAATGACTGAGGCGCGCAGTTTATCCGTTTCCCGCCCTATTTATGCAAGTTCGCCGCATTTGGTTACCAGAAACGCAACGGGCGCCTCTCGGCGCCCGTCAGGATAACCTGCGGATCACTTTTTCTTGGCAGGCTTGGCCGGGGCGTTGACGCTGTCGCGCAGGTTCTTGCCCGGCTTGAAGGCAACGGTGTTGCTGGCCTTGATCTTGACTGGCTCACCGGTCTGCGGGTTCTTGCCAGTGCGGGCGCCACGGTGGCGTTTTTCGAAGGTGCCGAAACCGACCAGGGTGACGGTGTCCTTGTCGAGCGCGCCGGTGATGCTATCGAGAATCGCGTTCAGGACAGTGTTGGCCTTTTCCTTGGTCAGATCGGCCTTTTCGGCGATGACGGCGGCGAGTTCTGGTTTACGCATAGTGAAGCCTCTTTGACGGAATTCTTGTTGTTATGCCGTGCTGCCGAAGGAAGCAGCGCTCAAGGCACCGCAGGCTCTAGTCTGCGGTAGACGCCAGTGAGAATGGCACGCCGTCCGGGGCCGCGCCAGTGTCTGGGCGGCCATTGTCGCGGCAAGAACAGGATAAATCCGACAGAACGCCCGCTATTTACGCCATCAGGGCTGGCAACTGCTTGTTCAGCGCCAGTTTCTCCATCACCGCACCGCCGGTCAGCGCGTAGCCCAGCAACTGGCCATCGGCACCGTGGCAGAGCACCTTGAGGTCGGCGCCCTGGCCTTCCACTTGCCAGGTTCCCTCTTGGCCATAAGGGGGTGGCGACACCACCAGCGGGCAGGCTGGTGTCTTCACGGTGACGGGCATCGGCCCGTAGCTGACCGCCGTCGGGTTGCCGGCCAGGGTCTGGGCCAGGGCGCGGGCGCAGGTCATCAGTGGCATGACGTACAGCAGGTTGATGCCCTCGACCTCGGCGCAATCCCCCAAGGCGAAAATATTGGCATGGGAGGTGCGCAGCTGGCGGTCGACCACCACGCCGCGATTGACCTGCAGGCCCGCAGCGGCGGCCAGGTCAGTGCGCGGGCGCAGACCGATGGCCGAGACCACCAGGTCGCAGGCGATCACGCGGCCATCGGACAGGTGCGCCTCGAGGCCCACCCCGGCGTGCAGCAGACGGGTCAGTACCGGGCCCAAGTGGAAGCGTACGCCCAACCCTTCCAGGCCGGCCTGCACGGCAGCGGCGGCAGCGGGGTGCAGCAGGGTCGGCATGACCTGCTCACACGGGGCGACTACTTCGCATTGCAAACCACCCAGGGTCAGGTCGTTGGCAAACTCGCAGCCGATCAAACCGGCCCCCAGGATCAATACGCGTTGCTTGCCTGCGGCGGCGGCGCGGAAGCGCGCGTAGTCTTCAAGGTCGTTGATCGGGAAGATCAACTCGCCGGCATCGCCTTCGACCGGCACCTGCACGGTCTGTGCGCCCCAGGCCAGCACCAGGTCACGGTACTCGACCGCTTCCTCACCGATCCACAGGCGCTTGTGGCCCGGGTCGATGCCGCTGATGCGGGTGTGAGTGCGGATCTCGGCCTTGAGCTGCTCGGCCATGGCACCGGGCTCGGCCATGCACAGGCCGTCGGCGTCCTTCTGCTTGGCGAAACCGGTCGAGAGCATGGGCTTGGAGTAGGAACGACCGTCGTCGGCGGTGATCAGCAACAACGGCGTCTCGCCGTCGAGCTTGCGAAACTCTCGCGCCAGGTTGTAGCCGGCCAGGCCGGTACCGATGATCACCACGGGGGACGTCATGTCGTTTCTTCCTTAGTCAGATCAGGGGTTCGATCAGCCGATGGCGATCATTTCGAAGTCGCTCTTGCCCACGCCGCAGTCGGGGCACAACCAGTCTTCCGGTACATCTTCCCAACGGGTGCCTGGGGCGATCCCATCATCCGGCCAACCTTCGGCTTCGTCATAGATCAGGCCACAGACAATGCATTGCCACTTTTTCATTTACTGCTTTTCCTCGGTCAGGCCTTTCTGGTGCGTTGTCGCTGATGGCCTCTTCGCGGGCAAGCCCGCTCCTACAGGGGACGCGCAGACCCCGGAGGCTGCGCTGTACTTGTAGAAGCGGGCTTGCCCGCGAAGGCGCCACCGCGCAATTCGTGTGGGCTTTGTACTGGCCCTGCCAGCAGTATGCAAGCAGTCGGGGCAAACATGCTAAGCTCGCCGCCTCTCTGGCCTGTATCAAGCATACCCACGTGCCGTACGAAACCCCGCAAGCAGCCGCTGTCGCGTGGCTGCCGTATCCACAGCTGGCGACCACCCTCGACCAGCCAACCCTCGACTGGCTGTTCGACGAGGGCTCCCTGACCCGCCGCCTGACCCGCCTCTCCCACGACCACTTCAGCGTCACGCCCCTGTTCGAGGGCTGGCAACCGCTGCGCGACGACGAGTGCGCCGCCCTGGGCCTGGCGCCCGGCGAGGAAGGCTGGGTGCGCGAAGTCTACCTGCGTGGCCACGGCCAACCTTGGGTGTTCGCCCGCAGCGTGGCCGGGCGCAGCGTGCTGGAACGTGGCGGCCTGGACCTTGAAACACTCGGCAGTCGCTCGCTGGGCGAGCTACTGTTCTGCGACCAGGCGTTCATCCGCCACCCCCTCGAGGCCTGCCGTTATCCACAAGGCTGGCTGCCCACCGAAGTGGCCCATGAAGGGTTGTGGGGGCGGCGCTCGCGCTTCGAGCGCAGCGGCCTCGACCTGCTGGTGGCCGAGGTGTTCCTGCCAGCGCTCTGGCAAGCGGCCAAGGAGGAAACCCGCTGATGTACCTGCAACTGCTCAAGTCGCTCAACCGCCTGCATCCACGGGCCTGGGACTTCATCCAGCTGAGCCGCATGGACCGGCCGATCGGGATCTACCTGCTGTTGTGGCCGACGCTGGTGGCGGTGTGGATCGCCGGCAACGGTTCGCCGAGCCTGAAGAACGTGCTGATCTTCGCCCTTGGCGTGGTGCTGATGCGCGCCGCCGGCTGCTGCATCAACGACTTCGCCGATCGCAAGGTGGACGGCCACGTCAAGCGCACTGCCGACCGGCCACTGGCCAGTGGCCGGGTCAAGCCTCGGGAAGCCGTGATGCTGTTCGCCCTGCTGGTGGGGTTGAGCTTCCTGCTGGTGCTGTGCACCAACGCCACGACCGTGTGGCTTTCGTTCGGCGCCGTGGCCCTGGCGTTCTGCTACCCGTTCATGAAGCGCTTCACCTACTACCCGCAGGTGGTGCTGGGCGCGGCCTACTCCTGGGGCATCCCCATGGCCTTTACCGCCGCCGGCGGCGAACTGCCGGCCAGCGCCTGGCTGCTGTACATCGCCAACCTGCTGTGGACCGTCGGTTATGACACCTACTACGCCATGGTCGATCGCGACGATGACCTGAAGATCGGGGTGAAGTCCACGGCGATTCTGTTCGGCGAGGCCGACCGGGTGATCATCCTGACCTTGCAGCTGCTGTCGCTGGGCTGCCTGCTGCTGGCGGGCAATCGCTTCGATCTGGGCGGCTGGTTCCATCTGGGGCTGCTGGCGGCGGCGGCATGCTTTGCCTGGGAGTACTGGTCTACGCGCAACCTGGACCGCGATTCGTGCTTCAAGGCGTTCCTGCACAACCATTGGGCGGGGATGCTGATCTTCATCGGGGTGGTGCTGGATTACGCCTTGCGGTGACGCCGCCGGCCTCGTTCGCCGGCAAGCCGGCTCCTACAGGGTGACGTTGCAGGAGCCGGCTTGCCGGCGAACAGGGCATCACTGGCTCAGGGCTTGGCGACGTGCCAGACGTCCTTCATGCCATCGCCGGTCATGTCCCCGGCTTTCTTGTCCTTGACGAAGGTGTATAGCGGCTTGCCGTCGTAGGCCCATTGCATGGAACCATCGTCACGCTTGATCTGTGTCCACTTGCCTTCGGCCTTTTCACCGTCCTGGACCTTCAGCGGCGGCCAGTTGCCGGCGCAGTCGCCATTGCACATCGACTTGCCACCCGCGTCCTTGTCAAAGGTGTACAGCGTCATACCGTTGTGATCGACCCACATGCCGTCTTTTTCCATGGCGTGATGAGCGGACGCCACCCCCGGCACTGCCAGCGCAGCGCAAAGGGCCATCCAGCTCAGCGTATGTCGTGTCATTGGAATCACCATTGTTTCGGGGGCTCGGAGGGGTTCAGCCGCCGCTCGGGCGGCCCCCTGAAGCCTAGTCCAGTCACGCAATGTCGCCAGAACGGCCAACACCCTGTCACACAGCTGCAATAATTCCGTTATCTAATGCGGGCCAAGACACCGTTCCTGGGAGAGGTAATTGAGCATGGTTGGCAGAAACATTCTGATCGTCGACGACGAAGCGCCTATCCGCGAGATGATCGCCGTTGCATTGGAAATGGCCGGCTATGACTGCCTCGAGGCCGAGAACTCGCAGCAGGCCCACGCGATCATCGTCGACCGCAAGCCAGACCTGATCCTGCTCGACTGGATGCTCCCGGGCACCTCGGGCATCGAGCTGGCCCGCCGCCTCAAGCGCGACGAGCTGACCGGCGACATCCCGATCATCATGCTCACCGCCAAGGGCGAAGAGGACAACAAGATCCAGGGCCTGGAAGTCGGCGCCGACGACTACATCACCAAGCCGTTCTCCCCTCGCGAACTGGTGGCCCGGCTCAAGGCCGTGCTACGCCGCACCGGCCCCAGCGACAGCGAAGCGCCGATCGAGGTCGGCGGCCTGCTGCTCGACCCGATCAGCCACCGTGTGACCATCGACGGTCGGCCGGCCGAGATGGGCCCCACCGAATACCGCCTGCTGCAGTTCTTCATGACCCACCAGGAGCGCGCCTACACCCGCGGCCAACTGCTCGACCAGGTCTGGGGCGGCAACGTCTATGTCGAGGAGCGCACCGTCGACGTACACATCCGTCGCCTGCGCAAGGCGCTGGGTGAGGCCTACGAAAATCTGGTACAAACCGTCCGCGGCACCGGCTACCGCTTCTCGACCAAGAGCTGATCGAGCCCGAGCATCCGCTGTACAAGGACTGTCAATTGAACCCGAACTGGCACGCGACCCTGATTCGCCACATGCTCCTGCTGATCACCGCCTGCCTGATCGGCGGGCTGGTCAGCGGCTTCTACGGCTGGAGCCTGGCCATCGGCCTGGCGTTCTACCTGGGCTGGACGCTCAAGCAGTTGCTGCGCCTGCATGACTGGCTGCGCAACCACCAGCCCGACGAGGCCCCGCCCGACGGCTACGGCCTGTGGGGCGAGGTGTTCGACAGCATCTACCACCTGCAACGCCGCGACCAGCGTGTGCGTGGCCGCCTGCAGGCGGTGATCGACCGGGTCCAGGAGTCCACCGCGGCCCTGCGTGACGCGGTGATCATGCTCGACAGCGATGGCAACCTGGAATGGTGGAACCGCGCCGCCGAAACGCTGCTGGGCTTCAAGACCCCGCAGGACGGCGGCCAGCCGGTGACCAACCTGGTGCGCCACCCCCGGTTCAAGGAGTACTTCGAGTCGGAGAACTACGCCGAGCCGCTGGAGATCCCCTCGCCCATCAACGACCGCCTGCGGGTGCAACTGCACCTGACCCGCTACGGCAACAACGAGCACCTGATGCTGGTGCGCGACGTCACCCGCATTCACCAGCTCGAGCAGATGCGCAAGGATTTCGTCGCCAACGTGTCCCACGAACTGCGCACGCCACTGACGGTGATCACCGGCTACCTGGAGACGCTGCTGGACAACGTCGAGGACGTGAATCCGCGCTGGAGCCGTGCCCTGCAGCAGATGAGCGCGCAAGGTTCGCGCATGCAGACCCTGCTCAACGACCTGCTGTTGCTGGCCAAGCTCGAAGCCACCGACTATCCGTCGGACAACCAGCCTGTGTCGGTCGACACCCTGCTCACCGCCATCAAGAACGATGCCCAGGCCCTGTCCGGCCCGCGCAACCAGCGCATCACCCTTGAAGCCGCGCCCGGTATTCGCCTCAAGGGCAGCGAGTCGGAGCTGCGCAGCGCGTTTTCCAACCTGGTGTTCAACGCGGTCAAGTACACCCAGGATGAAGGCAATATCCGTATCCGCTGGTGGGCCGACGAACAGGGTGCGCACCTGTCGGTGCAGGACTCGGGGGTGGGCATCGAGGCCAAGCACTTGCCGCGCCTCACAGAACGCTTCTACCGGGTCGATTCCAGCCGCGCCTCCAACACCGGTGGCACCGGGCTGGGCCTGGCAATCGTCAAGCATGTGCTGATGCGCCATCGTGCGCGCCTGGAGATCAGCAGCGTGCCGGGGCATGGCAGCACCTTTACCTGCCACTTTGCGCCGGCACAATTGGCGGTGAGCAAAGGTTGAGATTGCCGGGGCTGCTTTGCAGCCCATCGCCGGCAAGCCGGCCCCTACGTTAGGAGGTGGCTTGCCGGCGATGGGCGCAAAGCGCCTCAATTAAGACCACGGCCCTTTGCTTTTACGGCCTCAGCCGCTACATTGGATCCCCTGTGCCAGCCATCGCTGGCACTTTTTTTCTCCCTTTCTCAAAGACGGACCCCGTAAAAACTCCATCATGGACCCTTCCCCTGGCATCAGCCTCACCTCGTTGTTCGCCGATTTCGGCATGATTCTCTTCGCCTTGTTCCTGGTACTGCTCAACGGCTTCTTCGTGGCCGCCGAGTTCGCCATGGTCAAGCTGCGTTCCACCCGGGTCGAATCCATCGCCGAGCTGCACGGCTGGCGTGGCAGCATCCTGCGCAAGGTGCACAACCAGCTCGACGCCTATCTCTCGGCCTGCCAGCTAGGTATCACCCTGGCCTCCCTGGGCCTGGGCTGGGTCGGCGAGCCGGCTTTCGCCCACCTGCTCGAGCCGTTGCTGGCCGCCGTGGGCGTGGACTCGCCCGAGCTGATCAAGGCGATCTCGTTCTTCGTCGCCTTCTTCGTGATCTCGTACCTGCACATCGTGGTCGGCGAACTGGCCCCCAAATCCTGGGCCATCCGCAAGCCCGAGCTGCTGTCGCTGTGGACCGCCGTGCCGCTGTACCTGTTCTACTGGGCGATGTACCCGGCCATCTACCTGCTCAACGCCAGCGCCAACACCATCCTGCGCATCGCCGGGCAGGGTGAGCCCGGCCCGCACCACGAACACCACTACAGCCGCGAGGAGCTCAAGCTGATCCTGCACTCCAGCCGTGGCCAGGACCCGAGCGACCAGGGCATGCGCGTGCTGGCCTCGGCCGTGGAGATGGGCGAACTGGAGGTGGTCGACTGGGCCAACTCCCGCGAGGACATGGTCAGCATCGACGCCCATGCGCCGCTGAAGGAAATCCTCGCGCTGGTGCGTCGGCACAAGTTCAGCCGCTACCCGCTGTATGACGCCGAGCGCGAAGAGTTCACCGGCCTGCTGCACATCAAGGACCTGCTGCTGGAGCTGGCCGAACTGGAGCACCTGCCCGAAACCGTCGACCTCGACGACCTGGCCCGCCCGCTGGAGCGCGTGTCGCGGCACATGCCACTGGCGCAGTTGCTGGAGCAGTTCCGCAAGGGTGGCGCGCACTTCGTGCTGGTCGAGGAAGCCGATGGCAAGGTCATCGGCTACCTGACCATGGAGGACGTGCTGGAAGTGCTGGTCGGCGATATCCAGGACGAGCACCGCAAGACCGAACGCGGCATCCTCGCCTATCAGCCAGGCAAGCTGCTGGTGCGCGGTGACACGCCGCTGTTCAAGGTCGAGCGCCTGTTGGGCATCGACCTGGACCACATCGAGGCGGAAACCCTCGCCGGGCTGATCTACGAAACGCTCAAGCGGGTGCCCGAGGAAGAGGAAGTGCTGGAAGTCGAAGGCCTGCGCATCATCATCAAGAAGATGAAAGGGCCGAAGATCGTGCTGGCCAAGGTGCTCAAGCTCGATTGAGCACCGATTCACCGGCAACGCCGGCTCCCGTAGGGGCCGGCTTGCCGGTGAACCTCACGGATTCCCCGCCGTGAAATTCGGCAACCCGCCGATCGGCCGGTCGAACTGGAACGGGATCGATTCCAACGCCAATCCCACGTTGCGCTGTACCACGAAATGCAGGTGCGGCCCGGTGCTATTGCCGGTGTTGCCCGACTTCGCCAGCGCCTGCCCCAGCACCACCCGCTGCCCCTCCGCCACCACTACCGAACCGCGCATCAGGTGCAGGTACACACCCATGGTGCCGTCCGGGTGGAGGATGCGCACGAAATTGCCCGAGGGGTTGGTGCCCCGCCCGCTCTGGCTGTTCTCTATCTTCACCACCACGCCCCCACGCGCCGCGATGATCGGTGTGCCCTCGGGCATGGCGATATCCATCGCATAGCGGCCCTTGGGCCCGAAATGGCTGAAGCGACCGTTGGGCCCCTGGGTCAGGCGGAACGGCCCACCCTTCCACGGGAAGGGGTAGCGATAGCCCTCGGAGCGCTGGATCGGGTCACCCATGGCGTAGTTGAACGTGCTCGAATACTTCAATGGCCCACCCGGGGCGGCCAGCACCACGCTGAGCACCTTGCTCGAGCGCGGCCCGATCACGCGCCGCACGACGCGCGGGGCGTTGCCGCCAAAGGCGTTGGCCAGCTTGTCCACGCGCAGTTCCACTTCCAGCGGCACGTACAATTCGTTGCGCGCGATGAAGCGCACGCCACCGGGGAAAGGTTCGGCCTGCAGGCGCACCTGGCGGTCCAGGCGCTCGACCATCGGCTCACGGAAGATGAACGGCTTGGCGCCCGGGCTTGGTCGGTCGGAGTAGGAGACCACGCCGAAGTTGTCGGTGGTCTTGTAGATGGTCATGCCCAGGCTCGACGCCGAGGCCATGAGCAAGGCACAGAACAGCAGCAGGCGGGCGGGCATGATGGTGGCTTTTTGACAGGTATGGTCTGTCGAAGCCTAGCAGCCCGAATAAAGACAAGTTGTGACAGCTGGTCGGAAGTTTTTAGAGCCCTCTGTAGGAGCGGCTTCAGCCGCGATGCAGACAACGCGGTTGGCACCCGCTTCGCGGGTGATCGCGGCTAAAGCCGCTCCTACAGAGTGTGCAGCCCGGCGATCAAGCGCCCGGCGTGAAGTGCTTCTGCGTGGTGCCACGGGCAATCAGGCGCGACAGGTAGTCGAGCTTTTGCGCATCCTGGTCGACGAACTTGAAGGTCAGCTGCAGCCAGTCGCTCTCGGGCTTGGGCTCCAGCGCGGCGATGGCGTGCAGGTAGCCGTTCAAACGTGCCACCTCGGCGTTCTCGCCCTGCTCCAGGTCCAGCACCGCGCCTTCGAGCACCTGTGGTAGGTTGGCGCTGCGGCGCACCACCAGCAGGGCTTCCTTCAGGCTCAAGGCCTTGATCACGCACGGCTGGGTGCCACTGGACAGGCGCAGCTGGCCCTGGCCACGGCCCGCCTGGGCCGCGGCAGCGGCTGTCTTCGGCGTGGGCGCATTGATCAGCGGCTTGGCCGCTGCTGCCACCGGGGCAGCGGCAGGCGCAGCCACCTTGGCCGCCTCCGGACGACCGCCGGTCAGCGCGCTGAGCGAGTCGTTGGCGAACGCCGAGTTGACCCGAGCCGGCGCGCTGGACATCAGGGCATCGAGCTTGCCGATCTTGGTCAGCGACTTCTTCACCTTGGTCAGCAGCTGCTCGTTGGTGAACGGTTTGCCGACAAAATCGGAAACGCCGGCCTGGATGGCCTGGATCACGTTCTCCTTGTCGCCACGGCTGGTCACCATGATGAACTGCATGGTCTTCATTTCTTCCTGCTGGCGGCACCAGGTCAGCAGTTCGAGGCCCGACATCTCGGGCATCTCCCAGTCGCACAGGACCAGGTCGAAACGTTCCTTGGTGAGCATCGCCATGGCCTTGCGACCATTGACCGCGTCCTCGATTACCACACCGGGGAAGGCGTTGCGCAGGCACTTCCTCACCAGGTCGCGGATGAACGGGGCATCATCCACGACCAGCACATTCACTTTACTCATCGATACTCCTCTTGAATCCCGGCTAGCATACCGCCGACTGATGGCCATTTGCCAAACCACTGGTCACGCCGGGACTTCTCACACGGTTCGCGGGTGCCTGCTGGTGCTCGACCGCAAACGAAAACGCCCGGCGATTGCCGGGCGTTCATGCTCGGGAGCAATTCTATTTATCGTCCGGTTCAGCCGGAACATTAGCGATTTCACCCTCATCGAAGGCCTCGCCTTGCACTTCGGCTTTCATGCGCTTGAGACCCATGTGGCGCACGTCGGTACCCCGCACCAGGTAGATCACCAGCTCCGAGATGTTGCGCGCGTGGTCGCCGATGCGCTCCAGCGAACGCAGGGCCCAGATCACGCTCAACACGCGAGAGATCGAGCGCGGATCTTCCATCATGTAGGTGACCAACTCGCGCAGCGCAGTCTTGTACTCGCGGTCGATGGTCTTGTCGTACTGGGCCACCGACAGCGCCAGGTCGGCGTCGAAGCGGGCGAAGGCGTCCAGCGCGTCGCGGACCATGTTGCGCACCTGGTCGCCGATGTGGCGCACCTCGACGTAACCCCGCGGCGACTCGCCTTCCTCGCACAACTGGATGGCGCGGCGGGCGATCTTGGTCGATTCGTCGCCAATGCGCTCCAGGTCGATCACCGACTTGGAGATGCTGATGATCAGGCGCAGGTCGGAGGCCGCCGGCTGGCGACGGGCGAGGATGCGCACGCACTCCTCGTCGATGTTGCGCTCCATCTGGTTGATCTGTTCATCGACCTCGCGCACCTGCTGGGCCAGGCCCGAGTCGGCCTCGATCAGCGCGGTGACGGCGTCGTTCACCTGCTTCTCGACCAGGCCGCCCATGGCCAGCAGGTGGCTGCGCACCTCCTCGAGCTCGGCGTTGAACTGCTGGGAGATGTGGTGGGTAAGGCTTTCTTTGTTGATCATCGTTTCGCTCCGCGAAGCAGCTGCAAGCTTCAAGTGGTTCGTGTCGTTCCTTGGCCTGTAGGAGCGGCCTTGTGCCGCGAAAGGGCCGCGAAGCGGCCCCAAGGTTTCAGCCCTGAGGCAACCATCGCCGGGGCTGCTTTGCAGCCCTTTCGCGACACAAGGCCGCTCCTACACAAGCACCCTTTGGCCAATAGTTAGCCGTAGCGACCGGTAATGTAGTCTTCGGTCTGCTTCTTCGCCGGGTTGGTGAACAGGGTGTCGGTGTCACCGAATTCGACCAGTTTGCCCATGTACATGAACGCGGTGTAGTCCGAAACACGGGCCGCCTGCTGCATGTTGTGGGTCACGATGACGATGGTGTACTTGGATTTCAGTTCGTAGATCAGCTCCTCGACCTTCAGCGTCGAGATCGGGTCCAGCGCCGAGCACGGTTCGTCGAGCAGCAGCACTTCCGGCTCGACGGCGATGGTACGGGCGATCACCAGACGCTGCTGCTGGCCACCGGACAGGCCCAGTGCCGAGTCGTGCAGGCGGTCCTTGACCTCATCCCACAGCGCTGCGCCCTTCAGCGCCCACTCCACCGCTTCGTCGAGCACGCGCTTCTTGTTGATGCCCTGGATGCGCAGGCCGTAGACCACGTTCTCGTAGATGGTCTTGGGGAACGGGTTGGGCTTCTGGAACACCATGCCCACGCGGCGACGCAGTTCGGCCACGTCCTCGCCCTTGCGGTAGATGTTGTTGCCGTACAGGTTGATGGCACCTTCGACGCGGCAGCCATCGACCAGGTCGTTCATGCGGTTGAAGGTGCGCAGCAGGGTGGACTTGCCGCAGCCGGACGGGCCGATGAAGGCGGTCACGCGCTGCTTGGGGATGTTCATGCTGACGTCGAACAGCGCTTGCTTGTCGCCGTAGAACAGGGACAACCCGGGTACTTCGATGGCCACGGTCTCTTCGGCCAGGCGCAGGCTCTGCTTGTCGCGGCCCAGGGCCGACATGTCGATGCCGTGGGCGTGGGATTCATGCTGCATGGTCAACTCCATACGCTATCAATTCGTTTCAAAGGGCCGCCCGTTGTTCGGGCGGCACGCTTGCAATCAGGATCAGTGGTCCAGGGCCTTGTACTTCTCGCGCAGGTGGTTACGGATCCACACCGCCGAGAGGTTGAGGGTGGCGATCACCAGCACCAGCAGCAGCGCGGTGGCGTACACCAGCGGCCGCGCGGCCTCGACGTTGGGGCTCTGGAAGCCGACGTCGTAGATGTGGAAGCCCAGGTGCATGATCTTCTGGTCCAGGTGCAGGTACGGGTAGTTGCCGTCCACCGGCAGCGACGGTGCCAGCTTCACCACACCCACCAGCATCAGCGGGGCCACTTCGCCGGCGGCACGGGCCACGGCGAGGATCATGCCGGTCATCATGGCCGGGCTGGCCATCGGCAGGACGATTTTCCACAGGGTCTCGGCCTTGGTCGCGCCCAGGGCCAGCGAGCCCTCGCGCACGGTGCGCGGAATGCGCGCCAGGCCTTCCTCGGTGGCCACGATCACCACCGGCACCGCCAGCAGCGCCAGGGTCAGCGAAGCCCACAGCAAGCCGGGGGTGCCGAGGGTCGGCGCCGGCAGCGACTCGGGGAAGAACAGCCGGTCGATCGAGCCGCCCAGCACGTAGACGAAGAAGCCCAGGCCGAACACGCCGTAGACGATCGCCGGGACACCGGCCAGGTTGTTCACCGCGATACGGATCAGGCGGGTCACCGGGCCCTGCTTGGCGTATTCGCGCAGGTACACCGCTGCCAGCACGCCGAACGGGGTGACGATCACGGCCATGATCAGGGTCATCATCACGGTGCCGAAGATGGCCGGGAAGATACCGCCCTCAGTGTTGGCCTCACGCGGGTCGTCGCTGAGGAATTCCCACACCTTGGCGAAGTAGGCGCCCATCTTGGTCATGCCGGACATGGCGTTCGGCTGGATGGCGTGGACCACCTTGCTCAGGTTGATCTCCACCTCGCGGCCGTTGCCGTCGCGGGCCACCAGGCTGTCGCGGGCGAAGGCCTGGTGCAGGCCGGTCAGGCGCTCCTCGATGGCCTTGTAGCGGTTGTTCAGCTCGGCGCGCTCGGCGTCCATGTCGGCCTGGGCGGCGGCGTCCAGCTTGCCGTCCAGTTCCAGCTTGCGACCGTGCAGGCGCAGGCGTTCCAGGCCATGGTTGATGGCACCGATATCCTTCTTCTCCAGCTTCACCAGCTGGTCATTGAATTCGCTGGCGCGCTTGAGACGAGCCTGCAGCTCGTTCCAGGCTTCCGGGCCCTGGGCGACTACACGGCCTTCTTCCTTGACGCTGACCAGGTAGCCATAGAAATTGCCCCACTCGCGGCGCTCCAGGGCGATCAGGTCGACCGGCTTCTGCTGGTCGACCAGCCACTCGCCGACCACCCAGGTGAAGTCGCTGCCGTTGAGGTCGCGGTTACCCACCTTGATCAGCTCGCGGGTCATGAACTCCGGGCCCTGGTCGGGCACCGGCAGGCCGGCGCCCTTGAGGCGTTCGCGCGGTACTTCTTCCTTCTGCACCACTTCACCGATGACCACGTGGTCGGCCTGGCCCGGCACCTTGTAGGTGGCCTGGACCAGGTCGGCCGGCCAGAAGTGGCCCAGGCCGCGCACAGCGATCACGGCCAGCAGCCCGACGGTCATGATGACCGCCATGGCGACCGCGCCACCACTGATCCAGACGCCGGGGGCGCCGCTCTTGAACCAGCCTTTGAGGGAATCCTTTTTCACGGATCTCTACCTTTCTATCAAAGCGACGAGTATTTCTTGCGCAGGCGCTGGCGAATCAGCTCGGCCAAGGTGTTCATCACGAAGGTGAACAGCAGCAGCACGAGGGCGGCGAGGAACAGCACACGATAGTGGCTGCCGCCGACTTCCGATTCGGGCATTTCCACGGCCACGTTGGCGGCCAGGGTGCGCATGCCCTCGAACAGGTTCAGCTCCATCACCGGGGTGTTGCCGGTGGCCATCAGCACGATCATGGTCTCGCCCACCGCACGGCCCATGCCGATCATCAGCGCCGAGAAGATACCCGGGCTGGCGGTGAGGATGACCACGCGGGTCAGGGTCTGCCATGGTGTGGCGCCCAGCGCCAGCGAGCCCAGGGTGAGGCTGCGCGGCACGCTGAACACGGCGTCTTCGGCGATGGAGTAGATGTTCGGGATGACCGCGAAGCCCATGGCGATACCGACCACCAGGGCGTTGCGCTGGTCGTAGGTGATGCCAAGGTCGTTGGTGATCCACAGGCGCATGTCGCCGGCGAAGAACCAGCTCTCCAGGAACGGGCTCATGTACAGGGCGAACCAACCGATCACCAGGATCACCGGGATCAGGATCGCCGCTTCCCAGCCATCGGGAATGCGCAGGCGGATCGACTCCGGCAGGCGGCTCCAGCCGAAGCCCGCGAGCAGGATGCCGACCGGCATGATCACGAACAGGCTGAACACGCCCGGCAGGTGACCTTCCAGGTACGGCGCGAGGAACAGGCCGGCGAAGAAGCCGAGGATCACCGTCGGCATCGCTTCCATCAGCTCGATCACCGGCTTGACCTTGCGGCGCATGCCCGGGGCCATGAAGTAGGCGGTGTAGATGGCGGCGGCGATGGCCAGCGGGGCGGCCAGGATCATTGCGTAGAACGCGGCCTTGAGCGTACCGAAGGTCAGCGGCGACAGGCTCAGCTTGGGTTCGAAGTCGGTGTTCGAGGCGGTCGACTGCCAGACATATTTAGGCTCGTCATAGTTCTCGTACCAGACCTTGCCCCACAGCGCGCTGAAGGAGATCTCCGGGTGCGGGTTGCGCAGGCTCAGGGGCAGCAGCTTGCCGCCTTGTTCGATGACGATGCGGTTGGCACGCGGCGACAGGGCCAGGATGCCCGCGCCCTCGGCGACCGGCTCGACCAGCAGGGTGCGGTGCGCGGTGCTGTGGAACACACCCAGCTTGCCTTCGCTGTCCAGGGCGACGAAGCCCTTGCGGCGCTCTTCGGCGTCGATCTGCACCACCGGGGCCTTGCCCAGCTGGAAGCTGCGGATCAGCTTGAAGCGCGACTCGCCATCCGGGTCGCGGGCCATGAACCACTGGCTCAGGCCGCCCTTGGAGTCGCCGAAGATCAGCGAGATGCCACCGACCAGCTGGGCGGTCGCGGTGATCTCGGCGTTACCGTCCTCCAGCAGCTTGTAACGGCCGTTGAGGCTCTTGTCGCGCAGGCTGAACACGTCGGCGGTGGCGCGGCCGTTGACCACGTACAACCACTGCTGGCGCGGGTCGATGAAGATGTTCTTCACCACCTCGGTCATCTGCGGCAGCTCGATGCGGTTCTGCTCGATGGTGACCTCGTCGGTCATCATGTTCTCGGTGCGCAACAGCTCGATCACCTGCAGGTGCGCGCCGGTGGAGCCGGCCAGCAGCAGGGTGTCGCCGTTGACGTTGACGCTCACGTGCTCAAGCGCGCGGCCTTCGCTGTCCAGGGTGAACAGGTCCTGGCCATAGGGGTAGTCGATACCCGGCTCGATGGTCTTCTTGTTGTCCGGGTAGGTGATCTTGTAGGTGTGGTGGAACACCAGCGCCTGGCCGTTGGACAGGCCCAGCACCACCAGCGGGCTGCCGGGCTGGTCGGTGCTGATCGAGCTGACCTGGGTGCCAGCGGGCAGCGGCAGGTCGACGCGCTTCAGTTCACCACCGGTCTTGGTGTCGAAGAACAGGGCCTGGCCCTTGTCGGAAACACGCATGCCCACGAGGTTCTGCTCCTCGAGGGCGATCATCAGGGGCTTGCCGGCATCCTGTTGCAGCCAGGTCGGCTCAAGGGCCTTCTTGCTGGTCAGCTCGGCGCCCTGGAACAGCGGCAGCACCACATAGGCCAGGTAGAAGAAGATCAGCGTGATCGCTGCCAGCACGGCGAGGCCGCCCACCAGGACGTACCAGCGGGTCAGGCGGTCCTTGAGGGCGCGCATGCGGCGCTTGCGTTGCAACTCGGGCGTATTGAAGTCAATGCGCACGGGAGGAGAATTTTGGGTCATTGTGGAGTTGGCCAGATCATTCATGCGCACACCCTAGCGGTCCCGTATGACAAAAACATGACAGTGCAGTGACGCAAAAAAGCCCGCCGCTCAGGAGCCCTGGCTTCGGACTAAGGAATTCGTGGAAGAGGCCGGCATTGTGGTCACCGGCCTCATCCTCAGTTACTTACTTCTTTGCAACGTTACCCGCGTGGGACAGGCCCAGGTCGGCCAGGGTCTTGTCGACCACTTTGGCTGGCAGCGGGATGTAGCCGTCCTTCACGACCACTTGCTGGCCGGCCTGGGACAGGACCAGCTTGACGAACTCGGCTTCCAGCGGGGCCAGAGGCTTGTTCGGCGCCTTGTTGACGTAGACGTACAGGAAGCGCGACAGCGGGTAGGTGCCGTTCAGGGCGTTGGCTTCGTTGTCTTCGACGAAGGCGCCGCCTTCTTTCTTGGCCAGGGCCACGGTCTTGACGCTGGCGGTCTTGTAGCCGATGCCCGAGTAGCCGATGCCGTTCAGCGAGGAGCTGATCGACTGCACGACCGAGGCCGAGCCAGGCTGTTCGTTGACGTTAGGCTTGAAGTCGCCTTTGCACAGGGCTTCTTCCTTGAAGTAGCCGTAGGTGCCCGATACCGAGTTGCGGCCGAACAGCTGGATTGGCTTGTTGGCCAGGTCGCCGGTCACACCGACGTCGCCCCAGGTCTTGATCTCGCTCTTGCCACCGCACAGGCGGGTGGAGGAGAAGATGGCATCGACCTGAGCCATGGTCAGGCCCTTGATCGGGTTGTCCTTGTGCACGAACACGGCCAGGGCGTCGACGGCAACCGGGATGGCGGTCGGTTTGTAGCCGTACTTCTGCTCGAAGGCCTGCAGCTCGACGTCCTTCATCTTGCGGCTCATCGGGCCCAGGTTGGCGGTGCCTTCGGTCAGCGCGGGTGGCGCGGTGGAGGAGCCAGCGGCCTGGATCTGGATGTTTACGTTCGGATATTCCTTCTTGTAGGCCTCGGCCCACAGGGTCATCAGGTTCGCGAGGGTGTCGGAACCGACGCTGGAGAGGTTGCCCGATACACCGGTGGTCTTGGTGTAGGTCGGGATTGCTGGGTCGACGGCGGCGACCGCATTGGCGGTGGCAACGCCAGCGGCGGCAAAGGTCAGGGCCGCCATCAAACGCTTCAGTTTCATGCCTTGCTCCTAGCAGGAATATCGTGGGTTGTGAGATGGAACGGGCCCAAGTATCTGCAGGCCGCATGAACACTCTATGACTCGAATATGACAATTGGATGAAAGGCCATTACCGGGTGTCGGGATGGCCTTTACAGGATGTTGCGGAGAAGGTTCGTAGGAGCCAGCCTTGCTGGCGAACCAGGCGGTGCGGTGGCTGGCACCGGCTGTGCCGCTGTTCGCCGGCAAGGCCGGCTCCTACAGTTGCTCAGCGCTTGTTGGCGAGCAGATAGGTACCGACCAGCAGACCAACGGCACACAGGCAAGCCACATAGTAAGCCGGCGCCATGGGGCTGAACTTCAGCAACGCGGTGACCACCATTGGCGTCAGACCACCGAAGATCGCGTAGGCCAGGTTGTAGGAGAACGAAAGGCCACTGAAGCGCACCACCGGCGGGAACGCCTTGACCATCACGTAGGGCACGGCACCGACGATGCCCACGCACAGGCCGGTCAGGGCATAGAGCGGGAACAGCAGGTCCGGCCGGGTTGGCAGGCTGTGGTAGAAGGCCCAGGAGGACGCCAGTAACGCCAGGCTCCCAACGATAAAGACGCGCCCAGCACCAAAGCGGTCGGCCAGGCTGCCAGCTCCGATGCAGCCCAGGCTGAGCAGCACGATGGCCAGGCTGTTGGCCTTGAGCGAATCCGTTGGGCTCACGTGGTAGAGGCTTTGCAGTAATGCCGGAGTCATGAGGATGATCACCACGATGCCAGCCGACAACAGCCAGGTGAGCAGCATCGACAGGATGATCGCACCGCGGTGGTCGCGCAGCACCGCGCGCAGCGGCAGCTCTTCGGCCAGCGCCTTGCGCGCCTGCATCTCGGCGAACACCGGGGTTTCATGCAGCCAGCGGCGCAGGTAGACCGCGAAGAAACCGAACACCCCACCCAGCAGGAACGGAATACGCCAGGCAAAGTCCGCCACTTCGTACGGGGTATAGATCGTGTTGATCAATGTCGCCACCAGCGAGCCGAGCAGGATGCCCGAAGTCAGGCCGGCGGTGAGCGTGCCGCAGGCATAGCCGGTGTTGCGCGCCGGCACGTGCTCGGAGACGAACACCCAGGCACCCGGCACCTCGCCACCGATGGCTGCGCCCTGGATCACCCGCATCAACAGCAGCAGGATCGGCGCCCACAGGCCGATCTGTGCATAAGTCGGCAGCAGGCCCATCACCAGGGTCGGCACCGCCATCAGGAAAATGCTCAGGGTGAACATCTTCTTGCGCCCGAGCAGGTCGCCGAAGTGGGCCATGACGATGCCGCCCAGGGGCCGCGCCAGGTAGCCGGCGGCGAAGATGCCGAAGGTCTGCATCAGGCGCAGCCATTCGGGCATGTCGGCAGGGAAGAACAGCTTGCCGACCACGGTGGCGAAGAACACGAAGATGATGAAATCGTAGAACTCCAGCGCACCGCCCAGGGCGGACAGCGAAAGGGTCTTGTAGTCACTGCGGGACAACGGCCGGGACGGCTGCTCGATACTGCTCTGCACGGAGGTCATCGCTGTGGTTTCTCTTATTGGTCTGCGGACCGCTTGGCATGCGGCTTCTGGGTAGGTCAGGCAGCGAAGATAGCAAATTGCCGAGCCGCACTCATAGCGGTACAAAATCCGTACAGATATTCATCAATGTGCGGTCGTCGCTGGCTGTGTGGGTATATATACTGCCCGCTCGTAGGAAAAGGTTGCTTGCATCAAGGGATATTGTGCGAAAACGTCGGTCAGAAGCGTCGGACTGTTTCGCAGAGTCTCCCTTTGGCCGCCCCTTAAGCGAAATCAGCGTAGTATGTGTGTTGCTGAATCGTTTTTATGGCGTCCTTCACTGCGCCACCCACGAAGCGTCACGGGTCAGAGGCCCCACGGCATGATTGAGCTCGAACAAGAAGATCCTATCCCGCAAGGCGACCTGGCCCTGCAGATCACCGCGCTGCCGCGCGAAACCAACGGTTTCGGCGATATCTTCGGCGGCTGGCTGGTCGCCCAGATGGACCTGGCCGGCACCGCCATGGCCAGCCGCGTCGCCGGTGGCCGGGTGGCCACCGTATCGATCGATCGCATGGCGTTCCTGGTGCCGGTGGCCGTGGGCGCGCAACTGTCCTTCTATACCCAGACCTTGAAGATCGGTCGCAGCTCGATCCAGATGAGGGTCGAAGTGTGGAACGACGATCCGCTGTCTGGCGAATGGCGCAAGGTGACCGAAGCGGAGTTCGTGTTCGTCGCCATCGACGGCAGCGGTCGTACCCGCTCCGTGCCTCGTCGCTGAGCCACGCGGGCGTTAAACTCATGGCAGGTCACCGGGTCCAACGGCCCGACAGGCAACCAATGAGACGAGTGCAATGGCTAACTTCCAGGTCGACACCGAGCAACACGGCGAACTCCACTGCTGGCGCATCACCAGCAAACACGCCGAACTGCTGATCGCTCAACAGGGCGCGCAGGTCCTCAGCTACCAGCGGATCGGCGAGCCGCCGCTGCTGTGGCTGAGCGACCAGGCCATCTTCCGCCAGGGCAAGTCGGTGCGCGCCGGTGCACCGGTGTGCTGGCCGTGGTTCGGCATCTTCGAACGCAACCCCGCTTCGGTCAAAGCCATGTACAAGGGCGAGCAACCTCCGGCCCACGGCCTGGTGCGTGGCCGCGACTGGCAGTTGCTGGGCGTCGAGGAAGCCGGCGACACCTTGCGCATCGAGTTCGCACTGCCCGAAGCTCAGGGCGATCTGCCGGGCTGGCCGCACGAAGTGGAGCTCAAGCTTGTGGTGGAGCTGGGCCAGCAACTGAAGCTGACCCTCACCAGCTATAACCTCGGCAACACCGATGTCACCTTGAGCCAGGCCCTGCACAGCTACTTTGCCGTGAGCGACGTGCGCCAGGTGCAGGTGGAAGGTGTGGATGGGTTGGCGTATATCGAAACCCTGGCCAACTGGGAACAGCGCCAGCAGCAGGGCAACCTGGGGTTCGCGGGCGAGACCGACCGCATCTACCTGAATGCTCCCGAGCGCCTGGCCATCGTCGACCCGCACTGGAACCGGCGCATCACCCTGCAGGCCAGTGGTTCACGCACTGCGGTGATCTGGAACCCTTGGACCGACCGCGCCCGCGACCTGCCGGACATGGCGGACGATGGCTGGCAGCGCATGCTGTGCATCGAAACGGCGAATGTGATGGATGATGTGGTGACGCTCAAGCCGGGGGCGAGCCATGAGATGAGCGTGGCGATCGGTAGCGAAGTGCTCTGAGGTTTCCGGGACCGCTACGCGGTCCTTTCGCGACACAAGGCCGCTCCCACAGGATTCGCGTGATCCCGGTGGGAGCGGCCTTGTGTCGCGATGGGCTGCAAAGCAGCCCCGGAATGCGTTACAGGTCGGCGTCTTCCACCACCCTCACCTGCCCCGCATCCAGCGCATACGCCGCATCCGCCAGGTCATTGCTGACCTTCTCCACCTTCAACAGGCCGGTCACCCACAACGGCGTGTAGATATCGTCGATCTTCAACCCTTTCGGATAACGCACCAGCACCAGCTGGTTCGGCGGCGGCGGCGGCACGTGGATGCAGGCGCCCGGGTACGGCACCAGGAAGAACAGCGTGCTGTTGCTCTTGGCATCGCTCTCCAACGGCACCGGATAGCCGCCCAGGCGGATCTGCTTGCCATTCATCGCCGCCACGGTCTTGGTCGAGTACATCACCGCCGGCAAGCCCTTGCTCTGCTTCAGGCCGCCTTTAGCGGTGAAGGTCCCTTGGGCTTCCGGGGAGTCGTGGTCGATCTCGGGCATCCGCTCGAGGGCTTTCTGGTCCGACTTGGGCATCAGTTCCAGCCAGTCGGTCTCGGGCAGTTCGGCATGGGCCAGGGCGCTGGCCAGCAGCAAGGGAACGAGGAATAACGCACGCATGGGAATGCTCGGCAACTCGGGGATTGAATTGCCGGGCATTCTAACGTGTGTTCAGCTTTTCTTGATGAAGCCGTAGATCACCAGGAGGATGATCGCGCCCACCAGGGCCCCGAAGAAGCCCGCGGCCTGGCCGGCTTGGTAGATGCCAAGGGCTTGCCCGCCATAGGTGGCGGCCAGGGAGCCGGCGATGCCGAGGAGGATGGTCATGATCCAGCCCATGCTGTCGTCGCCCGGTTTCAGGAAACGCGCCAGCAGGCCGACGATCAGGCCGATGAAAATGGTTCCAATGATGCCCATGGCAAACCCTCTGATAAGAAAGATGGAACAAGCCAAAGCCTAGACAGCGCTTTGGCTTGTCGCCATTTCAGAGCAGTGTTGCCCCGCAGAAGTTCGCTCAGCCGGCGATCAACGCCTCTACTTCAGCGATCTTGGCCTGCAGCGTGGCCATGTCGTCGCAACGCAGGGTGGCGTGACCAACCTTGCGCCCGGCCTTGAAGGCCTTGCCGTAGTGGTGCAGGTGGCAGTCGTCGATGGCGATGACCTTGTCCACCGCCGGCACTTCGCCGATGAAGTTGAGCATGGCGCTCTCACCCACCTTGGCGGTCGAACCCAGCGGCAGGCCGGCCACGGCGCGCAGGTGGTTCTCGAACTGGCTGCACTCAGAGCCTTCGATGGTCCAGTGCCCGGAGTTGTGCACGCGCGGGGCGATCTCGTTGGCCTTCAGGCCACCGCCAACCTCGAAGAACTCGAACGCCATCACACCGACATAGTCCAGCTTCTGCAGGACGCGGCCGACGTAGTCTTCGGCCAGGGCTTGCAGCGGATGTGCATCACTGGCCACCGACAACTTCAGGATGCCGCTCTCATGGGTGTTGTGCACCAGCGGGTAGAAGCGGGTTTCGCCATCGCGGGCGCGCACGGCCACCAGCGACACTTCGCCGGTGAATGGCACGAAGCCTTCCAGCAGGCACGGCACGCTGCCCAGCTCGGCGAAGGTATCGACCACGTCTTCGGGCTTGCGCAGGACCTTCTGGCCCTTGCCGTCATAACCCAGGGTGCGGGTCTTGAGCACGGCCGGCAGGCCGATGCTGGCGACGGCGGCGTCCAGGTCCGCCTGCGAAAGAATGTCGGCGAAAGCCGGGGTCGGAATCCCCAGGTCGCGGAACATGCTCTTCTCGAACAGGCGGTCGCGGGCAATGCGCAGCGCTTCGGCGCTCGGGTAGACCGGCACGAACTGCGAGAGGAAGGCGACCGTCTCAGCCGGCACGCTCTCGAACTCGAACGTTACCAGGTCGACTTCGTCGGCCAGCTGGCGCAGGTGGTCCTGGTCGCCGTAGTCGGCGCGCAGGTGCTCGCCCAGCGGCGCGGCGCAGGCGTCCGGTGCCGGGTCGAGGAAAGCGAAGTTCATGCCCAGCGGGGTGCCCGCCAGGGCCAGCATGCGGCCCAGCTGGCCACCACCGATTACACCGATCTTCATATCTTCAGCCTCAAGCCTGGCGCGGGTCTGGATTGTCCAGCACGGTGTCGGTCTGCTCCGTGCGGAACTGCTTGAGCGCCGCGTGGAACTGCGGGTACTTGGCCCCCAGGATGCTCGCCGACAGCAGCGCGGCGTTGATCGCGCCGGCCTTGCCGATGGCCAGGGTGGCAACCGGCACGCCGGCCGGCATCTGCACGATCGACAGCAGCGAGTCGACGCCCGACAGCATCGACGACTGCACCGGCACGCCCAGCACCGGCAGGTGGGTCTTGGCGGCGCACATGCCTGGCAGATGGGCGGCGCCACCGGCACCGGCGATGATCACCTCGATGCCGCGGCCGTCGGCCTCCTCGGCGTACTGGAACAGCAGGTCCGGGGTACGGTGGGCGGAAACCACCTTCACCTCGTAGGGAATGCCGAGTTTTTCCAGCATATCGGCGGTGTGGCTAAGGGTGGACCAATCGGACTTGGAGCCCATGATCACGCCAACCAGTGCACTCATCGTCGAGCCTCTTCGCTTGTGCGCCCGCAGGCGCGTCAAAAAACAACAAGCCACGCGGGACGACCGGCGTGGCTTGTTTGCTGATCTGGACCGGAGCTGTCCGGTCGAAAGGCCGCGCAGTATACCGCAAGGGAGTGCGTTTAAGGCACCCCGGCGACCAACTGTCGCCCTTATTTTTCGGGGGTTTGGCTGACTTTCGGGTCAACTGAACCCCCCTCCAGCTTGCGCCACAGCAACCGCACGTTGGCCTTGCGCACCAAGGCGCAACGATAGAGGCGGATTTCCAGCGGCACATGCCACTGGCTGCCGCCACAGATCACCAGTTCGCCACGCTCCAGCTCGCCGCGCATCGACAGCTTCGGCACCCAGGCGATGCCCATGCCTTCGAGCGCCATGCTCTTGAGACTGTCGGCCATCGCGGTTTCATAGACCGTGGTATAGCGCAGGTTGCGCTGGCGCAGCAGCAGGTTGACCGAACGGCCGAGGAAGGCGCCGGCGCTGTAGGCCAGCAACGGCACGCTGCCCTCGCCTTCCAGGTCGAACAACGGCTTGCCGTCCGGCCCAACGGCGCACACCGGCAGCATCTCTGTGTCGCCCATGTGCAGCGACGGGAAGATTTCGGCATCCATCTGCAACGCCGCATCCGGGTCATAGAAGGCCAGCATCAGGTCGCAACCCCCTTCACGCAGGGCATGCACCGCGTCACCAACGTTGGTGGCCACCAGGCGCGTGGCGATGTTCAAGCCGTCGTTGCGCAACTGGGCCACCCAACGGGGGAAGAAGCCCGAGGCCAGGGAGTGTGCCGCCGCCACCTGGATGACCTCGCCCTGCCCGCCTTCGAGGTGATGCAAATGGCGAAGAACTTCGCTCAACTGGTCGACAACGGTGCGCGCGGTGACGAGAAACAGCTGCCCGGCCTCGGTCAGTTCGATGGGGGTGCGGGAACGATTCACCAAGGTCAGCCCCAGCGCCGCTTCCAGGCTTCTTATGCGTCGGCTGAACGCCGGCTGGGTGACGAAACGGCGCTCGGCCGCCTGCGAGAAACTGCGGGTGGAGGCCAGGGCACTGAAGTCCTCCAGCCATTTGCTTTCGAGGTTCATCGACTACTCCGCAACGCGTGCACCAAAATGGAACACGCTCGATTGTCAATCGGCGTCACATCAAACCGTATGCCGTTTGCGCATAGGTTAGCGTGCAACAGCATTGGCCGCAAAATCCGGGCAGCCCTAGGATTGGCGCCATTCCGGCAGGTGCCGGGTCAAAATCGAGATGATATCCATCATGTCCTCCGCTGCATCGTTCCGCGTCGAAAAAGATCTGCTTGGTACCCTTGAAGTCCCTGCCGATGCCTACTACGGCATCCAGACCCTGCGCGCTGCCAACAACTTCCACCTCTCCGGCGTTCCGCTGTCGCACTACCCGAAACTGGTAGTCGGCCTGGCGATGGTCAAGCAGGCTGCTGCTGACGCCAACCGTGAGCTGGGGCACCTGAGCGATGCCAAGCACGCTGCCATCAGCGCAGCCTGCGCCCGACTGATCAAGGGTGACTTCCACGATCAGTTCGTCGTGGACATGATTCAAGGCGGTGCTGGCACCTCCACCAACATGAACGCCAACGAAGTCATCGCCAACGTTGCGCTGGAGCACATGGGCCACCAGAAAGGTGAGTACCAGTACCTGCACCCGAACAACGACGTGAACATGGCGCAGTCGACCAACGACGCCTACCCGACCGCGATCCGTCTGGGCTTGCTGCTGGGTCACGACGCCCTGCTGGCCAGCCTCGACAGCCTGATCCAGGCTTTCGCCGCCAAGGGTAAAGAGTTCGACCACGTACTGAAGATGGGCCGTACCCAGCTGCAGGACGCCGTGCCGATGACCCTGGGCCAGGAATTCCGCGCCTTCGCCACCACCATGACCGAAGACCTGCAGCGCCTGCGCTCGCTGGCCCCGGAACTGCTGACCGAAATCAACCTGGGCGGTACCGCCATCGGTACCGGCATCAACGCCGACCCGGGCTACCAGATGCTGGCCGTTCAGCGCCTGGCGATCATCAGCGGCCAGCCGCTGGTGCCCGCCGCCGACCTGATCGAAGCCACCTCCGACATGGGCGCCTTCGTGCTGTTCTCCGGCATGCTCAAGCGCACCGCGGTCAAGCTGTCGAAGATCTGCAACGACCTACGCCTGCTGTCCAGCGGCCCACGCACCGGCATCAACGAGATCAACCTGCCGGCGCGCCAGCCAGGCAGCTCGATCATGCCAGGCAAGGTCAACCCGGTGATCCCGGAAGCCGTCAACCAAGTCGCCTTCGCCATCATGGGCAACGACCTGGCCCTGACCGTCGCCGCCGAAGGTGGCCAGCTGCAGCTGAACGTGATGGAACCGCTGATCGCCTACAAGATCTTCGACTCGATCCGCCTGCTGCAACGCGCCATGGACATGCTGCGCGAGCACTGCATCGTGGGTATCACCGCCAACGAACAGCGCTGCCGTGAACTGGTCGAGCACTCGATCGGCCTGGTCACCGCCCTGAACCCGTACATCGGCTACGAAAACGCCACCCGTATCGCCCGCGTCGCCCTGGAAACCGGCCGCGGCGTGCTGGAACTGGTGCGCGAAGAGAAGCTGCTGGACGAAGCGATGCTCAACGACATCCTGCGTCCGGAAAACATGATCGCTCCCCGTCTGGTTCCGCTGAAGGCGTAACCCAGACCGCTGCAAAACGTCTCACCAGGTCGAGGGACTAGACACCTCTCAACCTTTCAAGGGCCCGAGCGCACGCTCCGGGCCCTTTTTTTATATGAGGTCGAGCGGGTCGTCGAGGCTGGCGAACAGCTCGTCGAACGTCACCACGTTGATGTCTTGTTCCTTGGGCGCCATGGCCAGCGGCGCGGCCTGGGTGCTGGCGGCGTGGGCCTGCCAGCGCTCCAGGGCCTCGGCCAGCTGCGGCTGGCCGGCGAGGCTGCCATAGACGTCGGCTTCGCTGACCGGGGCGCGACGCAGGCTGGCAAGCCGCTCGCGGGTTGCCTGTAGGCGTTCCAGTTCTTTTTCGATGGCGGTCAGGCTGGGCTCGCGGGAACGCGGGTAGTAGTCGCCTCGACTCAGCCGGGTGCGACGCTCGCGCAGTTGCTGGCTGATCGACGCCAGCGCCGCGTCCACCGCCTCCAGTTCCCGCACGGTCACCGCTGGCGTGCGGTTGGCCAGCGCCTGCTGGTGACGACGCAGCATGGCCCAGCAGGCCGGGATGTAGCTGGACACCATGGAATGATCCGCCAGGCTGACAGACCTGTGCTGCGGCAGGCCTTCGACCTTTTCCAGGTAGTAATTGCAGGCGGGCTGGGCGGTGATGGTGGTGCAGCCCGGGCGCCAGAGAATGGCCGAGGATTCCTGGTTGCTGAGCTGGATCGGCATGAAATGCTGCAGCTCGCCATGGTGCCCGTAGGGCTCGCCGTCCTGGTTGACCAGGCCTGTTTGTATGACGATTGCGCCGAGCAGGAAGTTTATCTGCGTCAGAACAGCGCCTGTTGCGATCACCTCGTAACGGGTGTTCATCCACGGCAGTGGCAGGTTGGGGACCATGTCGTCATTGTTGACGATGCGATGGTGGCGCAGGTCGGTGGCGCTGGCGAGGAACGTGCTGTCGCCGGCTCGGGGGGCGCCGTAGGTGTAGAGCTGGAGGGGGCCACCGTGACCGCCTGCGCGCAGCATTTGGGCCAGCAGTAGTGCTATCGCGCCGCCGAGGCTGTGGCCGCAGATGATGAGTTGCTGGGACTGGTAAAACTTGAACATGTAGGCTTTCACAAAATCGTATGCACGCTGCGCAGCGAGATAAAAGCCCCTATGAACCTTCCCCTCTCCCTCTACGAACGGAACCTGCAGCGCGTCGATATCGATCGTGTCCCAGGAAGTGGTGTAACTGAACCAGCCGAAGGCGCCCTGTGGGCGAAAGAGGATGGTCATCGTGGTTCTTGGCTAACGTTGAGTTTGCGGACTTAACCTTCACCAGAGAAACCACGATGACCAAGCCCACTATCGCATTGACCGAGTTGGTTGAGAAAGGGGCAGACGCTGATCTGCTCAAGCAAATGATCCAGTTCGTTGCCCAGCGCATGATGGAGTTCGATGTCGAAGGCCTGTGCGGCGCCGGCTTCGATGTCAAAAGCCCAGACCGGACAAACAGCCGCAACGGCTACCGGGATCGCCTCTGGCAAACCCGCGCCGGCGATGTTGACCTGAAAATCCCGAAGCTGCGCCAAGGCAGCTACTTTCCTGGCTTTCTCGAGCCTCGACGTACCGCCGAGAAGGCCATGGCAGCGGTGATCCAGGAAGCTTACATTCAGGGCGTTTCAACGCGTTCGGTGGACGAGCTGGTCAAAGCCATGGGCATGACCGGCATCTCCAAGAGTCAGGTGTCACGGCTGGCCGGCGAGATCGATGAACGTGTCCATGCCTTCCTTGATCGCCCGCTTGAAGGCGACTGGCCCTATCTCTGGATCGATGCCACCTACGTCAAAGTGCGGGAGGCCGGGCGCATCGTCTCGGTCGCCGTCATAATCGCCGTGGCCGTGAACACCGATGGTGGCCGCGAAGTCCTGGGCATGCGGGTTGGGCCTTCGGAAGCCGAGCCGTTCTGGACGGACTTCCTGCGAAGCCTGATGCGGCGTGGCCTTCGTGGCGTGAAGCTGGTCATTTCTGACGCCCACGAAGGTCTCAAGGCAGCGGTTTCCAAGGTCTTCAACGCGACCTGGCAGCGTTGCCGCGTGCACTTCATGCGCAACGCCATGGCCCATGTCGGCAAGGGCCAGCGCACCATGGTGGCGGCGCTCCTGCGCACGGTTTTCGCCCAGGACAGCCGTACCGAATGCCACCAGCAATGGCGCCTGGTCGCCGATCAGCTGCGCGAAAAGTACCCCAAGATCGCGACGCTCATGGACGGCTGCGAGGACGAAGTGCTGGCGCACATGGCGTTTCCCAAGGCGCACCGACAGCAGTTGCACAGCACCAATCCACTGGAGCGGCTCAACGCCGAGATCAAACGTCGCACCGACGTCGTGGGCATCTTTCCCAACGACCCTGCAATCACACGGCTGGTAGGCGCGATGCTACTGGAGCAGAACGACGAGTGGTGCCTGCAACGGCGATACATGCAGTTGGAGGCCTTCGAGGCGGTCAGCGATAATCCACAGGCCAAGCTGTCGGCCGTGATCAACTAAACGGCAAACTCAGTGGCCAGAGCCACGATGAGTTACACCACTTCCTGGGACACGATCTCGATATCACGCAGTAAATCCGGAATCTTTTCGCTGGTGCCACGAATGGCAATGAGCATCACCTCGGCGTTATGGGTAGCAAAGGCTTGTGTATCCGTACTGTCAGGGGTTTCTCTGTCATCTAGAAAGTGAAGGCTGGCTGGATTTTCCTGTTCATCTTCAAGTGAAGGATTGTTCTCCTCATAGAGCTCAGGATCGAACGGCGCAATCTCCCATCGCTGGGAGTAAGGCACATCCTCGTAGAGCGGAAAGTACTCACTTTGCTGGGACGCATCCACACACCAGAGCTCCCGTCCGCACGCCAGTGCTTCGCCAAACCAATTACCGACGGTAGGGGTACGAGGAAAACTGACCGAAAAGGCCTGAACAGGATGGCCCGGAGGCTCTTGACCGAACGGGGAGTAACTGAGTGTGGCCATGAGGGCCAGCTGATAGAGGTTCAGGGCACAAAACGCGGGGTCCATCGATAGTGCGGGGCGCAGTGCTCGCAATGGACGGACTTCGAGTACCGTGTGCTTTTCAGGCATGAGGGCCACACCCCACTCACAGTGCTTGCCCATAATTCGCTGAAGCCCCTTGTCAGGCGGGAAAGATTGCGCGGACAAAGGGGGAAGGTGGCAACCGAAGCGGACAAGTTCACGAACTTCTACTTGGCAGTAGTAGTCGGCATTCCGGCTTGCCGGATTTGACGTTGTTCGTGCACCGTCTCGATTACTATATACAGTCTGTTCGGCCCTGACTTGAAGCTCGGTGATTTTTAGTGGGTAATGCTCTCTACGCAGCAGATGCCGGTACCACTTATCGCCCCCAGCATAATCGCTGTCCAACCTAAGTGATATTGGACCTTGATAACAACCCTCAACTTTCCCTACCCCTTGAGTATCCAAAGCCCCACGATATAGTTGCCCCTCACAGTCGCAAATCTCAAAAAACATGCCCGCATACGGTTCACCACTCCCGAATTCATCGACCAGTTGAAAGTTGGTTACCCCTCCTCGCTTTGGACATATGAGCATAACGTTATTGAATGGGTGATTGGTTTCCTTTTGAAACTCCTCTACTGATTTCATTTGTCACTCCCTACACCCAGGATAAATAGTACACATTTCACCCGTATGCATTCTAAATTCACTGAAGCGACCCGGATTATCATCACAAAAACCATAAACATCATCCTCTCCCTCACCCAAACAGCGCTTCCAACCATTTGGAAACTCTATCCAAGTATTCCGTATGGAGGGCCTTTCTTTATCAGCAACCCTTATATTCATTCTGATCGTACTCCCAGGCAACTGATCTACCGTATAGACACCCGATGGTTTCCCCACGGATTTCTCGCCACGCTCATTATCTTTTTTGCAATACAGGCCTTTTATAAGTTTTCGATCAGGACCATAGGTTCTGAACAACCATTCACACACGCCATAAAAAGCATCACCGTCAGGCATATTCATTTTCCGCCTGCCGCCCTCTTTAAGCACCGTATGAATTCCAATACCCGCATTATCCTCGGCCATATCTTGGAAAGATTTTCCATACTTGGCGAGAATTCTGATTTTTATACTACGTACAACCATTTCACACCCTTCAATGACTTTTCTAATTTCGATAATCGAGGTTGGCTTGTACTCGTTTCGCCAATGTCTATTGAAGTGATGCATGGTCTTCCCCCAATCAGCTATTGCGCATTTCGTACCAGGTTCCGGCCGATAGTGCGCAACCGCCGCGTACGCAAAATCTGGCGGCAGCTCTCCCACCAACTTGAAGGTATTCGTTTGCTCTTCCGCACATCCCACCAATGAAGCCAGACCCAACATCACCAGACACTTCACCAACATCCCATTCATCTTTCTTTCTCCCTGTTCAAAACACCGTACGAAGTCGCAACCGCTCTAGATGCGCCTGTGGGTTTTCATCAACCAACGGTGCACATTCCCGCGGCACTTCGTACCCCGGCGAGCGCAGGCTCAACATCAGCAGGAACTCGATCTCCTCCCCTGTATGCCAGCCCCAGACCCGAGCCTGGCGCAGTTGGCGTTGCAACCACTCAAGGGGCATCTGGCTTTGGGCAAGCGTGCAGTAGGCATCCAAATGCTGGCTGCAGAGTCCTCGATGGGCATTGGCCAAGGCGACCCCATTGCCTTCGACTTCGGCCGGAGTCGGTAACCAGACCGGAACGGGCGGCACGGGGTAGGCACGGGGCACCGGGTTATCCACCACCCGCCAGGCCGTGGCCTGCCAGTAGCACACGCTGATGGCCTGGCCGAGCCAGGCAGCCCTGCGATCCGCGACCGCCATCGCCCGCGCCAGTACACGGTTGTCGTGGAACCGGTACAGCGCCCGCTGCGGCCGCTGGCCCAGCAGCAGCCGTGCGCGCCAATGCTCGACCCAGTCCGGCAAGGCGCCCGGCGCCAGGCTGGCCAACCACCCCCAGTTGCCTTGCGGCGCCTCGAACAAGCCCTGCAGCAAGCGCACCTCGCCCTCACCGATCAGAAAGCAGGCCGGCCCTTGCGCCGCGAGGTGGGCGACGTCGGTCTGCTGGTACAACGCGCACCAGCGCTCGGAGCCCAAGCGGGCCATCAGGGCCTGGCGGGCATCGAAACCGGCGTCGAGCATCAGCACGATGTCACGGCCACAAGCACGCTCGCGCGCCATCCATTGCCACGGGGTTAACTCGCTCATACCGCACCTCCCAAAGGCGCGTCGCAACAACTGTCACAGACCGGACACAGCGCGCTGTCGAACGCCTGGCTTCCCGCCCACAACGCCCATTGCACCGGCCCCGCCGTCACGGGCAGCGGCAACGCGTCGGACAGGCCCTGACCGTCGCCCGGCAGCAGGGGCTGCGCCAGGACGCTGGCCGCCGGCGCCCCGCCGATCTGGATCGGGCTGCTGCAGAAGATGCCCGCGCCATTGATCACCAGGTGCTGCCCGCCAACCTTGAGGGTGATACTGGCACCGCCCTCCACCACCACTTCGCCGTCCGCCGACACCTGCACCT